>CAMOIE010000020.1 GCA_946615905.1 uncultured Treponema sp.
CTTCTTCCCATTTTCTTCTCCCAAAAGTGTCCAACTTTTGGGGTTCGGTTCAGTTACGCAGTTCGCTAACGCTCAGCCGCTTCCTTCACTCGCTTCGCTTGTTCAGTCCAGTGGCCGGCTTCGCCGCTGCTCCATGCCCTGCCGCATCGGCTCCAACGGAAAAATCACAGATTTTTCCGAGACTCGCCTACAAACCCACCTCGTGAGTTTGTTCGCCTACGGCGATCGGCTCCCTATCTGCCGCGTTAGGCACTGGAATGGTGGCACTAAGTGCCAGTCCGGAGCGAAGCGGAGGACCGAGCCGAATTAGGCGAGCCATGGAAGCGCCGACCCGCTGACAGGCGGGGAACGCCCGTAATGTTAGTGTTATTTTACCTCCCCATAAACAAATCCCCCCAAATTGTTGTATAATCTCCTCATGCAAAACAGAATCACAAATCCAAGAATCACGCATCTCGCAAAAAACGAAATCTTTGTCTTTGGGTCGAATCTGGGCGGAATGCACGGTGGCGGGGCGGCTGCTGTTGCGATGGAATTGTTCGGCGCGGTCTGGGGGCAGGGAGTCGGCCTTCAGGGGCAGAGTTACGCAATCCCCACGATGCAGGGCGGCGTTGAGACAATAAAGCCCTATGTAGACGAGTTCGTGGACTTTGCGGCATCTCACACCGAATATGATTTTCTCGTTACGCGGGTGGGCTGCGGAATCGCGGGCTTTACCGATGCGGAAATCGCCCCGCTTTTTGAGGGCTGCCGCTCGCTTGAAAATGTCGCGCTGCCACAGGAGTGGTGGGAGATTTTCGGAGGATAAAAATGCAAAATCAAAACGAACTTTTGTCATTCCGTGTTGAGGCAGGGGCGAACACTTACGCAGGCTACGGCGCGGAATTCCCCTCGTCCCGCCCTAACGCGCACGAGCTAAAATACCAAAAGGGCGACTGGCTTTACATCGACTCATATTTTAGCGGGTCTCATTTTTGCGGCGAAGAAGTCGTCTATAAAAACCAAGTTCCGCTTTGGAGCATGAACTATTGCGGTCGCGTTTTGGACGAAACTTTTTCCGGCGACTTTTTAAAAGAAGCCCTGCGCCAGGCAAGTTTGGAGCATCCTTATCGAGGCCCAGACATTTACAAAAGCGGCGAGTTCACCTACAAGTCCTCTGTAGAGGGAAGCCCCGAATGGTTTCAGGGCTTTGAAGAAATTTTTTACGGCGACAAAAAATGTTACGAATGCTTTTTCCACGGGGGAATGATAAAATAGAAAACAAAAAGTCGAGATGGGGATGTATGCTGTCGTTGATTTTGTTTTCGAGTATAATAGACTTGTTCGGAAACTTGTTGTTTCCTCATAAGTCAGCGACTTTTTTCAGGCTAAAGCCTTGCAAAAAGTCAATTTTCAGCGGAAGGTGTTCGGAGAACTGAAGTTTCCGAACACCTCTAATATCTCCATGATTCACCCCATACCGCCGACATTTGACGAACATTCCGAAATCCTCATCTTGGGAAGTTTTCCCTCGGTAAAATCCCGCGAGGTTGGCTTTTTCTACGGACATCCGCAAAATCGCTTCTGGCGGGTGCTAGCATTTTTGTTTGACTCGGAGCTTCCCAAATCCATCGAAGAGAAAAAGTCATTTCTCTTGCGGCACAAAATCGCACTTTGGGATGTGATTGCTTCCTGCGACATCACCGGATCGAGCGACGCTTCAATTAAAAATGTCGTTCCGAACGATTTGAATGTGATTTTGTCCGCCGCGCAGGTCAGGCAGATTTTCACCAACGGAAAAAAGGCGGACAGTCTCTACAAAAAGTACCTGCTTCCAAAAACGGGGCGGGAGGCAATCTGCTTGCCGTCAACGAGTCCTGCTAATGCGGCTTGGAGTTTTGAAAAATTGTGCGAGGCGTGGAAAGTTGTCGTAAGCGTGTAAAAACCTTGCGGTTTTTCTACGTTACTTTTGTGATACAATTTTCCTAAAAGGGTCAGCAAAAAAAATAAATTAGCGGAAATTAAGAGAATTTTTCCCCTAATTCATTGCTTTTGACCAATCGCTGTGCTATGCTTTTAACATGGTGGAAAAATGCCCCAAATATAATTCAACTGCCTCGTCCATTTCGCTCACGGTTTATTCAGAATATCAGCAGGCATTTGAAAAGGCGAATCAGAACTATTTATATTGGGACAAAGTAAAATACCTAAGTCCAAAAGGATTAAAGGCGGAAGATTTTTGGAATGCGGTGCAACATTCGCGAAGATTCTGGGCAAGTTCTTTTTCTTTTCCTTGCTGCGAATTCTTTTTTAGGGAAACTTCCGCAATGCAGGAACTACTCCATCTGTTTGACATGCATTTTGGTGGAACTCTTGCGTCATCAAATATCATTTCCGAAAAGAACCGCCAGTATTATCTTTTAAGTTCAATCATGGAAGAGGCAATTGCTTCAAGTCAAATGGAAGGGGCTTCCACAACCCGCAAGGTCGCAAAGGAAATGCTTCGAAAGCAGGCAAAGCCCAAAGACAAAAGCCAGCAGATGATTGTGAACAACTACAAGACAATCCGCTTCGTTTCCGAACATAAAAATGACGATTTGACTCCTGAACTTTTGCTTGAAATCCACAGGCAGATTACAGAAAAAACTTTGGACGACTCCAACGACGAAGGTAGATTCAGAACTGATGACAATATATTTATCGTAAACGGAATCACTGGCGAAGTCGCACACGAGCCGCCGGCGTGTTCACTAATCAAAAAATCAGTCAGACAGATATGCAATTTTGTGAACAACGAAAAAGGAAAATTCATACATCCAATAATCAAGGCGATTATCCTGCATTTTCTGATTTCGTATCTTCATCCGTTTGTTGACGGAAACGGAAGAACCGCCCGCTCGCTTTTCTATTGGTTTATACTCAAAAAAGGCTATTGGCTCACAGAATTTCTTTCCATTTCAAGAATCATCTACAAAAGCAAGGTTCAGTACGAGAAAGCCTTTTTGTACACCGAGCAGGACGATTTTGATTTGGGCTATTTTATTCACTACAATTTAAAAGTTCTCAAACAGGCGTTTGAGGAATTGCAGTTGTATCTTGAGAGAAAGAGCAAAGAGGAACATGCGATTTTGGAATACAGGATTCCAATTTTGAACGAAAGACAGATGCAACTTGTAAAAATGTATTCCGACAGGCCTTCTTCTGTTTTTACAAGCAAAGATTTGCAGACTCGCTTCAATGTTTCAGTAAAAACCATCCGAAGTGATTTGGAAGGATTGGTTCAAGAAGGACTGCTTGAACCCTTAGCGATGAACAAACGCCTTGTAGGCTATGCAAGAAGCAATAATTTTGAATTGCGATTAAGGGAAATTAAGGGAAATTAAGGGAAAATTTCCCCTAATTTTCTACTCCCCGCATTTTCCGGAGCAGCCGCCCTCATGATGTCCGTCATGGTGGTGGTCACAGCGGATGTCGCTCTGGTAGTTGAGTTTTCCGGCCAAAAAGTCGCTTACGGCTGCGTCCGCGTCACCAGTGCAGCCGCCATACAATTTGATTCCGGCTTCCTTAAGGCAGTTCTGCGCCCCGCCACCGATTCCGCCGCAAATCAGCGTGTCGGCTCCAAGTGCTTTCAAAACACCGGCCAATGCTCCGTGCCCCTGTCCGTTCGTGGATTCTACCGACGAGCCTGTGATTTTTCCGTCCGTAACATCGTAGACTTTGAAGAATTCGGTCTTTCCGAAATGCTGCCAGATTGTTCCGTTTGAATTGTCATAAGTCACTGCGATTCTCATTTGATTTTCTCCTTTTTCCATGATTTCTTTGCCCTCACTCGGGCATTTGCAAAAGCGGACGTTCCCGCCCTCGACCGTAAGGCACTTGCCGTAGACCAGCACCTGGGCAAGTTTTTCCCGTGCCCTCTCATATATTGCCGTCACCGTCGTGCGGGCAACTTCCATGTGGCGGGCGGCTTCCTCCTGGGTCAGCTTTTCCAAATCCAGAAGGCGGACTGTCTCAAATTCATCGAGAGTCATAGTGATTTGTTCGATAGACTCGCTGTTCGAGATTCCTTCCGGCTGAAAAAAGACGAATTCAGGCCGAGTTCCGACCAGACGCTCTTTTTCTTTTCTTGACATAAGTCAAATATATCAGTATATTTCGATTGTGTCAAACTGACATAAGTCAGAAATAAAGAGCAAACGCATCATATATGGGCGTCCAGCTTGCAAGCTATTAAATGAACTCCAATTTTGCCGGGAGCGAGAAGTGGGGAACGGCCATGAAATGGCAAAAACTCACGAGGTGAGTTTTTAGTGAGTCTCGCCCGTAGCCAGCGTAGGGCGCGTGACGGGTGGACTGCGGCAACGATTGGAGTGACGGCGGAGCCGTTCCGAAACAAAGTGGAGGAATGGAGGCGAAAGCCGGAATCACGGAAAGCGTGACGGCAGCTTGTCTGCCGGGCCGCCCAAATTCTCATAAAAAACAAATTTTTGGAGGAAATCATAGATGAAAGCGAAAAAATACGCCGCGCCGGACAAAAACCGCTGCGTGGCCTGCGGAGCGTGCGTAAAAGTCTGCCCGGTTGGCGCGATCAGTGTGTACAGGGGGGCATGGGCAGAGGTCGATTTGGAAAAATGCCTCGGATGCGGGCTGTGCGCAAAAACTTGCCCGGCGGGAGTCATAACTTTGGCAGAAAGGAGCGCGGAATAATGAAAAAAAAGCGGAATTGGTATGATTTTTTGTGGATTTGGGCGATTGTCTATTTTTCGCTCGGATTTTTCAACATTCTTTTTGCATGGCTCGGTCTGATTGATTTTATCGTGCCGCTGATTTTTGCGATTTTCGCGGGCAACAAGGGATTTTGCAACAATTTCTGCGGACGCGGACAGCTTTTTGCCTTTCTTGGCGGAAAACTCAAAGCTTCACGGAACAAGGCCGCCCCGAAGTGGATTTCGTCGAAGGTCTTCCGCTACGGATTTTTGATTTTCTTTTTGACGATGTTCGCGAACATGATTTTCCAGACCTACCTTGTCGCATCCGGTGCGGAAAACTTGAAAGAGGCGATAAAACTTTTCTGGACAATAAAAGTTCCCTGGGGCTGGGCGTACACGGCGGGAGCTGTTCCTGACTGGGTTGCGAAGTTCTCGTTCGGATTTTACAGCCTCATGCTGACTTCGACTTTAATCGGACTTGTTGTTATGCTGCTTTTTAAGCCGAGGACTTGGTGCACCTTCTGTCCGATGGGAACTATGACTCAGACAATCTGCAAGGCGAAGATTTCGCTTGAAAATAATAAGAAAAACAACAAAACTGAAAAAGAGGCATGATAAAAATTACTTCCGTGTAATTTTTATCATGTGCAGTTGCATTCTAAAGCCTGCAACTGCGGTTCGCGCCATCCGTGGCGCGCAGCTGCCGCCGAGGCTTTTAAGGAGGTGAAAGAATGAAATTGGAAGAAAGGGCTGAGCAGGCCTCAAACTGGAAAAAGACCGGGACTTACAACTGCACGCAGTCTGTATTGATGGCCTTTAAGGACGAGCTTGGCATGGACGAGGAAAAAATCCTGGAGCTTGGGGCGGGATTCGCCGCCGGAATGGGCTGCATGGAGTCAACCTGCGGTGCCTTGATCGGGGCCGTAATGGTCAGGGGCGTAAAAAGCGGCGGACAGGGAACTCCAAGGCTTGCCCGCGAGATGCTTGAGAAATTCCGTGAGAAGACCGGGGCCGTCCTCTGCAAGGATTTGAAGGGGCGCGACACAGGCAAGGTTCTCTGCCCATGCGAGGAATGCGTCCGAAACGCAGTCATGCTGATCGGGGAGTAGAAAATTCGGGTATTCTTGAGAAAACCATGCTAAAATATTGAGAGCTAGATGCTTTTGGTATTCTTAAGGAGAATTTTATGATTAAAACAGCGGTTATCGGAGTCGGAAACATGGGGAGCAAATACGCCGCCCTCTTGCAGGAAAAGAAAATCGACGGAATGGAGCTTTGCGCGATTACCCGTGTGAAAGGTGCGGTTCGCGAGCTTTTAAAGCCTTCGATTGACGCGGGGCTTCCAATTTTTGAGTCCGAGGAAGAGCTTTTCCAGGCGGTCGAAAGCGGAAACTTAAAGCTCGATGCTGTTATTATCGCGACTCCCCATTATTCCCACGAAAAAATCGCTGTCCGAGCCTTTAAAAACGGTCTTCATGTTTTGAGCGACAAGCCTTCGGGCGTTTATTCAAGGCAGGCTCGCCTCATGGGGGAAGCGGCCGACAAGGCTGGAAAAGTCTTTTCGATGGTCTTCAACCAGCGGACGAGTCCTATTTACCAGCAGATTAAAGAAATCGTCCAGAGCAAAAAATACGGCGAACTCAAACGCTTAAACTGGGTTGTGACCGACTGGTACCGCCCAGAGACTTATTACAAGTCGGCTCCTTGGCGGGCAAAGTGGGAGAGCGACGGTGGTGGAGTCCTTTTGAACCAATGCCCTCATAACCTCGACCTTATCCAGTGGATTTGCGGAATGCCGGCTAAAGTCCAGGCTTTTTGCAAAGAAGGGCATTTTCACGACATTCAAGTTGAAGACGACGTGACCGCCTACATGGAATGGCCGAACGGCGCGACCGGAACTTTTATCACTTCGACAGGGGACGCGCCCGGCGTGAACCGGCTTGAAATCTCCCTTGATGAAGCGATGATTGTCTGCGAGGACGGGAAATTGCGTGTCGGCGAAATAGAAAGCACTCTCGGCATGAAAGAAAGCGAGTACAGAAAATGCGCGACAGACTTTTACAAGCACATCGATGTCGCTTGGACTGAAAGCATCCCCGAAAGCGAAAACGCCCCTTACGAGAAAATCTTACAGGGCTTTTGCGATGAGTGCCTGGGCAAAGGAAAGAGTGTCGCCGACGGCCGCGAAGGACGGAAAAGCCTTGTTCTTTCTAACGCGATGTATTTGTCCTCGTGGGAAGGCCGCATGGTCACGCTGCCAAAGGCAGGAAGCGAAGATGAGCGGAAGTTTGAGAAGGAATTTGAGGGCTGGCTTGATAAGAAGATTGCCGAAAGCAAGTAGGTGCGGTGGTTGACTTTATCGAAACCACAGACAAGCTCAGGAACCGTCTGTCGAAACCACTGCTCTTGATTTCGACAGGCTCAATCGGCGAGCAAAATTTTAGATGGTCGCCCTTCGACTCACCCAATTTTCCCCACCCTCTGCTTGTTATAGTCAACCACAGATTTTACAAAAAGCCTGTCGTAGTGGGCGATGTGGCTCAAAATCCAGTCATACAAAAATTTCACGAACTTCAGCGCATCAGAAAAAGTTATATTTGGAAAAAGATTCACCGTATCCAGAACTTTTTTGGCAAACTCCTGATGCTCTTTTTTGTGTATAGAAAAGTCACCGTATTCTGCGGCGGTCATCAAAACTTCCTCATCATGGAAGTGCTTTTGAACATAATCCGCACCTTCTTTTAAAGCTCCCTTTATCGACTCTTCCCATTCAATTTTATCCCCGCTCCGGCTTTTCATAATCTCCTTGTAAAGATTGTTGCAGAGCAAAACCAATTTTTTGTGCTGGTCGTCAATAGCTGGGATTCCAAGCTCAAATTTCGCATCCCATTTTATGTAGTCAGAATTAAAGTTTTCCATCTCGACCTCTCTCTTCACAGCCTAAAGTTCAAATTCAATTATACCCCAAAAATCAGCCTTTGTGTTAAAAAAGAAATCCTCCATTTGACTAAGCCAAATCTCAACTCTGTCGTCTCGTATGTCTCATCCAGGAAAATTCCCCCGTCTAGCAATTTCCTCATAGGGCTTGCAGTTAAAAAGCGTGATTCCAGCGATTTTCGCCGCGTCAATAAAGCTTATCTGGGCGCATTTGCCTTCCGGCAAACCGGGCTTTGCGTACTTCCGCGCTAACCGCGCTCCATTCTTCCGCCCGCCCGCATTTTGCGGTCGGACTCCAGAACGCGCTTCGCGCGGTACTCCAATCCCTTGCGCTTTTGCCCTCTCAAACTGACTCGCCGTAAGCTTTGTTGCAAGTGCGATATGGGGGAAAAAATTTTCTGGGAGATAATTTCTGTTCGCAGCAGGCTCAAAATGTGAAAGAAAGATTTCATGCAAGCGCTCGCTCATTTTTTTTACAAGCAAAACAGAATCCTCTTTTAGCGAAAGAAAAATCACTTTTCCCTTAAAAGAGTCAGTTTTATCAAAATAAATCTGACTCTCGCCAAGCGGAAAATCTTCAAAGAGAGAATCTGCAAAATCAGAAAAATCAGAGCAAAGCTTCTCTATTTTACTAGGAGCCACATGGAACATTCCGAGCGTTATATGTGGAGGAGGGTTCTTTTCAATCAAAAAATAGTTTCCTGTCAAATCCGCAAACTCACCCTGCAATTTACGGATTTTCTCAGATGAATGGCTGTCAAAAACAATAGAGACGGCATAAGTGCCAAAGTCCGTCATATTCTTCCTAAATCACCGCCTCGCTCACAGTACATTTAATATACTATATTTTCATGAAAGGTCAAAGCTGAAAATTTGCTTTGATACATAGAACACCATGCGTTGGCCTTTTTTATAAAACAAGAATTGAAACAAATAAAAACCGGTCTCCCGTTCTGGTTTTGACTTTTTTAAAATAATTCTTAATTTACGGGAACGATAGGTGCGTGAGCACCTTGTTAATAACTTCCTTAAAATCTTGCCAAACGGCAAGGAAATGTTCAGACCAACATAGCACACTGAGACGTGCCGAGGATTTTTACGAAGTAAAAATGCGAGTGCAATACCCCTATAATTGGACGAAACCGTGATTGACAGACAGGGCTGTTGCAGGTTGACCGGAAAAATTAATCAGTTATAATGCAGGCGCGCCAGTCTTTCATCTTGACCGCGTTGCAGGTTGACCGGAAAAATTAATCAGTTATAATGATTTAACAGTGCGAGTCATAGAGACATCAGTTGCAGGTTGACCGGAAAAATTAATCAGTTATAATAATTAATTTCAGCCATATTTTTTACCTCCTGTTGCAGGTTGACCGGAAAAATTAATCAGTTATAATGGCTGAGGAGCCAAACTGTTAAATTTTGGAGTTGCAGGTTGACCGGAAAAATTAATCAGTTATAATATTATAACTACTTATAATGACGATGTTCTGTTGCAGGTTGACCGGAAAAATTAATCAGTTATAATTTTGTGCACCCGAAGCGTAAGACCGCCATAGTTGCAGGTTGACCAGAAAAATTAATCAGTTATAATACCTGCTTTCCGTTCTCGTCATAGAACCAAGTTGCAGGTTGACCGGAAAAATTAATCAGTTATAATGAAAGACAGAACGAAAGGCCTAGACCTTGTGTTGCAGGTTGACCGGAAAAATTAATCAGTTATAATAACCATACTTGGTTAAATCAGCATAACACTGTTGCAGGTTGACCGGAAAAATTAATCAGTTATAATAAGTAATATAGGTAGACCGACCGTTTGAAAGTTGCAGGTTGACCGGAAAAATTAATCAGTTATAATCTTTTATTTTTGCAGGGCGTAACCTTGCCAGTTGCAGGTTGACCGGAAAAATTAATCAGTTATAATAGATGATAATGAGGACGCATGTTTTCTTCGGTTGCAGGTTGACCGGAAAAATTAATCAGTTATAATGAGACGTCAAAAAATGAATCGAGCATAAACGTTGCAGGTTGACCGGAAAAATTAATCAGTTATAATTTTGGCGGGAATCTTTGATTCATATATATGTTGCAGGTTGACCGGAAAAATTAATCAGTTATAATTTTATTTCGTCTTTTTCTTTATTATTTTCAGTTGCAGGTTGACCGGAAAAATTAATCAGTTATAATGCTATCCACTGGCTTAACCGCCCAAGTAACGTTGCAGGTTGACCGGAAAAATTAATCAGTTATAATGCCATAGCTTTACCTCCTAGTACAACTATAGTTGCAGGTTGACCGGAAAAATTAATCAGTTATAATTTATTGAGGTAGTAATCGCGATAAACACGCGTTGCAGGTTGACCGGAAAAATTAATCAGTTATAATAGCGTTCAATGAGCAGATTATGGCTCGTGAGTTGCAGGTTGACCGGAAAAATTAATCAGTTATAATACCAGTAGTAGTAAATAATCGCTTCTGTAAGTTGCAGGTTGACCGGAAAAATTAATCAGTTATAATGTTTCCGTTTTTGTACAGCTTGAAGTTGCAGTTGCAGGTTGACCGGAAAAATTAATCAGTTATAATTCATTTTACTGTCATATTCAATCAGATTATGTTGCAGGTTGACCGGAAAAATTAATCAGTTATAATTTCCACAATATCAATACCTTTCTTGGTTTCGTTGCAGGTTGACCGGAAAAATTAATCAGTTATAATTATCTATACTGGCCGCGACAAGCTCGAAGGGTTGCAGGTTGACCGGAAAAATTAATCAGTTATAATACGTCTGGTGTAAATCTAATCTGGATAAGGATTTAGAATGCATCAGGCGTATTTTTTTTGAGGAATTTTCAGAATAAAAGCAACTGCTCTTGCCGCTTTTTTTCAGTCTTTTGCTGTGCGGTGTAACTGATAATGTTTCCATACTGCTTGTCCGTCACCGTTAAGATATCAACTTTTCCTCGTGCAGGCAAGTTATCATGAATCAACCTGTAATATTTTTCGCAGACATCCTTTCCTGAAAGAAGTTTAGTATAGACAGAATATTGAATCATCAAAAAGCCATTGTCCAACAAAAAATTCCTAAAATCAGTCGCCTCTTTCCTCTCTTTTTTCTCCACCACCGGCAAGTCAAATAACACAACCATCCACATAAGCTCATACCTATTCAATAATGGTAATTCCGTCATTGTTGACCTCCCAATCTGGTAAATCAATGACCACTTTCTTTTCTTCCAGTGAATGAACATAAGAAGAAACCAAATAATGCATACTTTGCAAGGCTGGTGAAAAACCTTGTGAAGTTTTTACTTTGATTTTTAAAGCCTTTACAAGTTGTTTTTTGTTTTCGGGAGTTAATTCTTGCTCTCCATCGCTTGTCATTTTGTAGACAAGAACATCGACCATAGGCCTATAGATTTCAAACAAGTCATCGGCAAGACAAAACTGATTCAAATTATTGTCATGATGAATTCCGAGCGAAGGCAAAAGTCCTCCTGCACAGACTGCACGAGTCATTCCCGCCCGCATAACTGCATATCCATAATTGAGCATGATGTTGATAGAATCATCCCCATCTTTATTACGAATAAACTTTTCTCCAAATAAAGATTTCCAATACATTCTTGCAGCATAGGCCTCGCGATTTTTTGTATCCCCCGAATCGACCATACTTGCAATTTTATTGATTAGAACCGCATCGGCTTCTTTTCCACAATGTTTTAATGAAAGAGCCTGGTTTTTGATTTTCTGAATTACAATCTGCTGCCAAATTCTTTTCTTTAATGGAAGACTTGCGTTAATCTGACTTTTTACGATTTTTGCAAACATGCAGTGCGAGGCTTCTGGTATGACCATACTTTGAGGGGAATAATTTTTTCCGCATAAAACAGTTATACAGTCACGCTCAGAAAGTGCGTTCAAAATATTTTTTGTGATTACAACGCTTTGTGCGGAAAGCAACAAAACAGCAATATCATCAAGTGGGATAGAAGCAAGTTCCGTATCCTTTTCCTTGATGACAATGAACCCTCTGTTCAGAGAAATGTATCGATTTTCCTGAGAAATCTCTAGCACTCTGTTCAGCATATTTTAATTATCGGCAGAACAGGGGAATTTCGGCAATTATCTTTTTAAGATTGCAGCCCAATCGCTTCTGCTGTATAAAAAACGCAAAACAGAAACTTTTTCAGATTTTTCATAGATTTTATAAAAGATTGTGTAGTTTTTTACGAATGTCCGACGAACACCTTTTGAAGATAAAAGTTCATCATGAACGAGTGGATAGCTTTCTGGAGACTCTGAAAGCCCGGCTATCTCTTTTTCCGCCTCATCAAGCAATTCATTGGCGGCTTTAGGATTATGCAGTTTTTCAGAAATATATTTTACTGTTCGTAACAAATCTGCTTTTGCTTTTTTTGTTACTTTTACATTATAAATCATTTTTGTAATTCTGCCCTAATGTCTGAAAATACTTTTTCACAAGGTTCTTCTCTACCATTTTCCGCATCGACCAAGCCTTCCTGAATTAAATCATAAAGAGACGGTTCTGTTTCTGTTTTTAAAAACGCAACCAAATATTGAAGCCGCTCGTAAGGCATATTAGCAACCAAAGTTTGAGCTTCTTTTACTAAAGTTTCATACGGCATAAAAATCTCCTACCCATAGATTATACATCATTATTTACTTTTTCTGAATACTCGCCCGATTGGGTTTACGGTTACTAGATGGGCTTGCATTTTACCGAAGAGGACATTGACAGACATATAGTTTTGTCCTTTATGGATTTTCCAACAAGGTTCGGTCATTATATCATTTGTTGCAATTAGCCAATCTACAAATCCCTTTGATGAATATACAGGTTGAACATCAAATCTATTACCATTTGCATCATACCCAGCAATTCTTCCTAAATACAGTTTTCCTTCATAAGAAAATTCCAAATAATCATCCTTATAAAATTCACCTATCATCTTTGCTGCTGGATGAGGTTTACCATTTTGTAAAACTTCATCTTTTATCTTTTGTTTACCATTTTGCAAAATAATAACTTCATTTCTTCGAATACATTGAATTTTAAAAGCGTCGTCAGGCATTTGCCAAACGATCGCTGTAAAATAATCTTCCGTAGAATAAAAACGAGATACAGCACCTTTTATTTCAATTGGTTTTTGATCTTTATTCTTACACCTAACTTTCTTCACTCCAGTTTTCTTTGTGTACTCTCCCATCACTTCTTCAAACTTGCGGCCGGCATTTTCTTTTACAAAGGCTTGCATGTCCTCGCGGATTTTTTTATCGATGATGGAAGTCAAATCTTTTTCGGAAGTAAAAGTCGCAATTGCAGTTCTCGAAACATAAACTTCTTTTCCGTCCTCAGGATTTTTAATCTTACCCAGCAAAGTTTCTTTGGAAAGTTTTCCCTGCGCTCCGTGGTCTGGTTTTATGCTCGGAACAATCTTGCGAACTTTTTCCACGAGTTCCGTCCTTAAAACAGGCATCTGCGGTGCTTCAATTCTGTTTTTCATTCCGCGCTGGTTCATATCAGAAATCTGCTTTACCATGCTTCGGTCAATCAATGCAATTACAGAAGCGTCCAAAGCGTGGTGGCGGTGGTCGTAGCGGTTTTTCTTGTAAGTTCCAATCTGTTCGTCTTTCAATCCAAAATGAGCAATTTCTTTATCACCAATTTTTCTCTTTAAGATTGAATCGATATCCCACTTGTCCCGCAAAAGCTTTGTCATGCCGCCGGTAACTGCCCACCTATCATCACAAACAGCACCTAAATATTTTAATGCCGCTTTTGAAAGATAAGCATTGTCTGTAAGCTGGCGCGCGATAAATCCTGAATCTTTTTCAAAGGTTTCCATTGCATCTTCTTTAAAGCGAGAACGCTTTCTAAAATCTTTTAACATCGCTGCTCGAGTCAAAATACCGTTCCAATCGTAACCGTCGCGGCTTGCACCAAACGCCTCGAAAGGAGTGCGGTTTCCCTTGTAGGCATTGCAAGAAGCATGGGCAACGGTTTTGTTAGATTCAGCGTCTAGCAAAGTTCTGCCGAATGGTAGAATGTGTTCAATTTCTATGCTTTTTGTAAAAAGTTCTGCACCGCTGATTACTTTTCCACAGTAGATACACTTACGGCTCAAAGAATCTGTTCCAAGTTCTTCCCACAGTCTGAACTTCAATCTGTCATTTCTTGAAGGGAAGGCAATTTTATAGGCATCTGTCAGATTTTTATTTATTGCCTCATTCTTTTTCGTATTTTCTCTAATCCGTCTTTGAGTTTCTTCTTTGGCAGAACGGCTTTCTTTTAAATCGCGCGAAAGTTCCACTACAATTTGCGTGGGTCTTCCATATTGCTTAATCAAAGCATTCACAACCGTCCTTGTCTGATTCAAGGCGACATGAACTGTAGGGTTTGAAATTTTTCCATAATATTTTTCCGGGTTACTTTCATCATACTTCGCACGTTCAATTCCCATTGTGGAACCGACAAGCACTTTTCCGTAATAAGGAAGCTCGTCATATTTTTCTACCGACTGGTCGCCATGTTTAAAGCCAAGCATTTCTTCCGCAACGGTAAGCGTAATTCCGCTGCAAGATTCCATTTTTTCTATAAGTTGTTGCTGAACTTCCTTGCAGAGCATTGTCGTTCCTGCTGGCGGCATCCATTTTGTTATGTTTTCTTTTTGCTTATCAGTCAAATCATATTTAGAAAGCATTTTCAGAACTTCGGAATTTTCATCGGCAGTAATCAATTTTTCTACGATGTCATCTTGTTCTGCCAAAGAAAGATTATCCCACAAAGAGCCAAAATATTTTTCTCCCCGCATTTTTGTTGCAGTAGGACAGCCTAAAAGTTTTGTGCGGTTTTCGCTTTCCAAGTTGAATGTGATGTCCGCTTTTGATTTTGAATCTTCCATTTGAATTTCTGGGAAAAGTCCGCCTGAATATGACGCGCGACCTGTCGGCAAAACAAGTTCTTTTCGCATTTTGTCAAAAGAAAGCTCACTTTTTTCGTACAGAAGTTTTAGCAATTTTTTTTCGTTTTCTTCGCTTAGAGGAAAAGCATGACTTCCAGTATATGAATAATTAAGATTCCGCATTTCTTGCAGAACACGGATTTTTTCGCTGGAAGGCAGAGCCTTGTATGCTCGATAATTATCAGGCATCAAAGTACAGCGTCCACGTTCCGGTGTTTTTAATGGTCTCTGGTCAAAAATAGATTTATAAATCGCATCCCAGTCAACATCGCTAAAATATTTTTCCTGCACATTGCGGATAGCGTTGAACTCATCAATATACATCTGCCTTGTCGGATAATAAGTCATCCTGCCAGGCACAAAGCGAGTTCCACGGATGCCGCCATTCTCAATTTTTTCATTTTTGTTCTTCCACAGGAATTCTCCCAAAGACCTGCAGCCACTTTCGCTAATTGCCTTTGCAAGCTCATTTTGCATATCTTTTTGACTCAATTTTGTGGATTTTGAGTTTTCTTCCTTTTGATTTTCCGCATCCTTACGGTTGCTTTTAAAACCTCGGCGGACAGACAAATTAAAAAGTGTGCGACCAAGTTCGTAAGCTTCTAGTTTTGAATCCAGTGCCTTTGCCCTAAGTTCATATGGATTAAGTGATTTTAGTTTTAAACATTCTTCTTTTGTCGGTGGAAAAAGTCCTTGTGAAAGCAAAAGACGGAATGTCTGCTTGCGACGAAGTTTCCTTCTATAGATTAGTTTCCTCTGCCCGCGTGCAGTTCTTCTGGCAACAGCGAGAGGCTCCTTTGTTTTTGGGTCGCGACCGTCAGAAAAAATACGGACACCCAAATCAACTAAATCAAGAGGTTCTTTTTTATCATCAAGGCTGTAAATTGCCCAACCAATAGAATTTGTTCCCAAGTCAAGACCAAGACGGTAAGAAATCTTTTTATCCATAAATATATTATATACCTAAAATCTCAAGGTCGCATAAATAAATTGACAAATGGCAGTTTCTGCTTTATCTTAAATTTACTGATTAATTTTTGCGGTCAACCTGCTAACAAGGAATCTTTAAGATTCCGCAAAATGCTTTTACATTTCAAACGGAATGTAAATAACTTAAACTGAAAAAAGGGAGCTACGGCTCTCTTTTTGTTTTTAAACACATCTTCACCAGTCTCTCTAAATCACCGCCTCGCTCACAATTCTGTTTTTGCCGGTGCGCTTTCCAAAGTATAAAAGTCCGTCCGCAAATTTGACTGCTTCATCAAAAGTTCTTTGTTCGTTTTCCGTTATGCCGCAGGTAAAAGAGACGCGAAGGTCAGACCAGTTCTCAAATGTCATTGCTCTGACTTCGACAAGGATTCTCTCCATCATCTTTATTCCGCTATCAAGCGGGCAGTCTGGCAAACAGACAACAAATTCCTCCCCTCCCCATCTTGCGGCAAAGTCTGTGCGTCGGATTCCTTCCTTCAATTTTTCCGCAATTCGGCGCAGGACCTCATCACCCGCATCATGACCGAAAGTATCGTTCACACCCTTGAAATTGTCTATGTCAAGCATTGCCACGCAGTATTTTCCGCCCGCGATAAAGTTCGCGTAGTTCTCAAGCCCCCGCCTGTTTGAAAGCCGTGTGAGAGGGTCTATGTTTGCCAGTTTGTTCACGCGTTCGATGCTTGCCCCGATGTCGTCCTCGAATAAAAAGGTCATCATCATAATCATCACGATGATGACAAGGCAGTTAATGCCGTAGATTCCAATGGAAAGAGGCCTTAAAGCGACCCGATATGCCTCGTATTTTATAAAACTGTCCGCGCACAAATCACAGAAGCCGAAAAAAAGAAAGCC
The DNA here is from genome assembly GCA_946615905.1 of uncultured Treponema sp. Lineage (GTDB taxonomy): Bacteria > Spirochaetota > Spirochaetia > Treponematales > Treponemataceae > Treponema_D. The sequence continues at coordinate 16,451 of CAMOIE010000020.1, forward strand.
AAATATCTGGCAGACAAAGCGGAGCTTTTTGCTATGGGGTGTCAGCATGTAGATTATGACAATCATTGCGAATATGTAATAGTAAAAACCGCAGGCCTTTCCAAGGATAAAAGTCAGTGTTGACGCGAAAATTAATATCTCAAAATAGCTTGCGATTATAGAAGCCTTTCCAGGCCTTTTACAGACAAGAAGAAGCAGGGCGTAAAAAAGCGCGCTTAGGACACAGATTGGAATTACAGGTGTTATCTTGTTGATGGCAAAAAAAACAAGCCAAAAAATATGAATGCAAAGACAGCCTCCAAGAAATACCTTGGTCCTGTGCTGCACCCCCAAATCCTTTATATAACACAAGCGATTGTCCATAGTCATATTATAACACGGAAATTCTTCTATCCCAAAGGAAAATCCTATTCTCCCCCACTACAAAGGAAGAACTTTTATAAGCGTAAGACCAGCCCCGCAAAATTTCGCCCTAAATCACAGGCTCCGTCACAATCCTGTTTTTGCCGGAACGTTTTCCATGATACAAAAGACAGTCGGCGCGTTTGATTGTCTCGTCAAAAGGCTCCATTTCTTTTTCTGTTATGCCGCAGGTAAAAGAGACGCGCAAGTCGGGCCACTTTTCAAAGGTCAGTGCCCGTGTTGACTCAAGGATTTTTTCCATTATTTTCATGCCGTTTTCGACCGGACAGTCCGGCAGGCAGACCACGAATTCCTCGCCACCCCATCTTGAGGCAAGGTCAGAGCGGCGTATTCCTTCCTTTAATTTTTCGGCAATGCGGCAAAGAACCTCATCCCCCGCGTCATGACCAAAAGTGTCATTCACGTTCTTGAAATTGTCTATGTCCAGCATTGCCACGCAGTATTTTTCCCCGGCGACAAGGCTCACGTAGTTCTCAAGGCCCCGCCTGTTTGAAAGCTTTGTGAGGGGATCCATGTTTGTCAGTTTGTTCAGGCGTTCGATACTTGCCCCCATGTCAGCCTCAAACAAAAATGTCTCAAGGACAATGATTGCGATTATGACGACGCAGTTGGCATCGAAAATTCCAATGACAAAAGGTTTCATGGCGTTTCTGTAGGCTTCGTGCTGCAAAAACTTGTCCGCGTTCAGGTCACAGAATCCGAAGACGATAAAACCCAAGACCTGATAAAGGTAGCGGCGGTTTTTGCTCTGGGGTGTCATCATATAGATTACGACGACCATCCCGAATATGTAGTAGTGGAAGCCGAATGACCTTCCGAGGATAAAGGCCATCGAGGACGAAAAAAGTATTATCTCAAAGTAGCTTGCGATTATAGCGCGGTAGGACGGATGCCTGAAGATACGCAGAACCGAGACGTAGAAAATGACGCTTAAAATATTTACCGGAATGACCGGCATGATTTTGTTGAGCGCAAAAAAAGTCAGCCAAAAAATATGAATGCAAAGGCAGCTGACCAGAAAAATCTTGTTTCTGTGCCGTACTCCCAGATCCTTGATGTAAATCAGCCGATTGTCCATAAGTAAAAATTATAGCACGAAAATTCTTATATTTCCAAAATAAAATCCAATCACCGTCCGGCGAGGAACTTATATGACCGCAAAGGTCTGTCCCGCCAGACTTAGCCTACACCTGAAACTGATCCATCTGGCCGCTGATAGACATGATGGCTCCCTGCATTTGGCTGGAAATGTCAGAAAGCTCCGCCCCTGTCTCATTGATTTTTTTCGCGCCGATTTCCATCTCGTCCATGCTGACTTTCATAGAGCCGGTAGCGTCCTGCAGTTGGCGAACGTTGGTGAGAATCAGCCTGTTGCCCTCGGTCATCTCGTGGCTCGCGCTTCTGACCTCAACGGTGCTGTCGTTCATGGAGTGGAGGGCTTCCGTAATCTGGCGGGAGCCTTCATTCTGCTCGGTCATGGCGGCCTTAATCTGGCGGACAAGCTGGTTGGTCTCAATAATTTTATTAGACACGCTTGTAAAAGCCGCGCTTGACTGCTGTGATGTCAAAACAACCTCCCCTATCGATGAGTGAATGTTGTTGAGCTGCTCACCGATTGTCCTGGACTGAACGGTTGAAGTCTCCGAGAGCTTTCTGATTTCATCCGCGACGACCGCAAATCCCTTGCCAGCTTCTCCTGCGTGTGCCGCCTCAATAGCCGCATTCATAGCAAGCAGATTCGTCTGGGCAGCGATGTTGGCAATCGCAAGGTTTGCCTCCTGAAGCATTTTTGACTGGGCGTCAATGCTTTCAATCCGCTCGTTCACCGCCTGCTGCTTTTGGATTCCGTTCTGGGACTGTCTTTCAAGCTCTGCGAATGACGCTGCCATTTTGTCGACCGACTGATTCACAGAGGAAATATTTCCTATCATCTGCTCGACTGCCGCACTGGCCTGTGTGACACCGCTTGACTGGGACTCTATCATGTGCTCCAAGGACTCTATGTTGCTGGCGATTTCATTCACTGCCCCGGCCGTCTCCTGGACGCTTGCAGCCTGAGTGTTTATCTGAGAGTGCATACTGTCTATATTCGTGATAATCTGCGTTATAGACCTGCCCGTGTTTCCTGTGCTGCGGGTCATCTCATCGCCAGACTCTGAGAGGGTTCCTGTTGACTTTTTGACTTCCGAGACGATTCCCTGCAATTTTCCAATAAATTTATTGATTCCATCGGCAAGCGGCCTAAAAAGTTTTGCAATCGGACTCAAGCCAATCTCTACTCGCCGGGTCAGGTCTGCGTTCCCAGATGAAAGGTCATCCACGGCGACACGCATTATCGCAATTTGGTCGAGAATTCCAGTAATCAGAACGATGGTAAACGCCGCGTAGAGGAAAACCGCAAGACAGATGAAGAGTGGAGCAAGGGCGTTTTTCATGAAGGCAGGAAAGTCAAATGGAGTGAAGAGGGCCAAATGCCAGCCAATCAGTTGAATCGGGGAGAGTGCGAATTCACCGACCGCAGAGGAGACAAAGTTCTCAGATTCCGGCAGCGCGTCATGACCGTTGAGAGATGGCATTTTGGTAAAAAGCCCGGCCTGCTCCGCCAAAAGAGCCTTGTCCCTTGCACCTGTTATCACAAGTTCATCGTCATACAGGTACATCTCGACTTTTTTGTCTAGCCCCTCGAACATTGAGTCGATGAAGTCCGTCAGCGGAATGCTGGTGCCCACTACACCCACAGGCTTTTTGTCCGCGTCCCTGACAACCGCATTCAGCCAAAGCATGGTCGACTTCAAATTCGCATTGTAGTTGATGTTGAAATTGTATTCTTCGGTCTCGTAGAGGGTCATCTTGAACCAAGACTCGTTCGGGTCATCCGGGTTTAGAACGTAGCCGAACTCCATGTTTGTCCAGAATTCAAGGTCGGTGGCTGAAATCCAGAAAATACTCTTGCTCAAAAAGGAGTCTGAGTAGGACTTGAATTCGCGGAGAGCCTGACTGCGTATGGACTGACTCGATGGATTGACCATAAAATCAGCCAATGTAGGAGATTTCATCATCTGGCGGACAAGGGTCAGCTGCTCGCTCATGTTGGCATTGAAGCCGAGGGTTTTAAGAACCATGTGTCTTGACATGTATTCCCTTGACTCATTTCTGAAGGAATTTCGCGAGACTTTAAAAACTATTGCGGCAACAACAAGAAGAGAAGCTACGGCCGCACACAATTGGACCATGCGTTTCAAACTTTTTGCCATAAAATACCCCTTAAATTGGGTTAAAATAATTATAAATGATGGTAAGAAAAATAGCATATAACCTTATGTTATATAAAGAATAATGGCAATTTTCTAAAATGTTTCCTACAAGCCGCCAAAGGCAAATCTTTCCCCCAAGCATATAGAAAACTTCCCCGCAATATGCTACACTCTCCAATGAAAAAAGGAACACACAATGGCAATTGATAAATGGGAAATGGTGATTGGATGCGAAATCCACACCCAGCTTTTGACAAAAACCAAGGCCTTCTGCGCCTGCGAGAATAAATACGGAGGAATGCCCAACTCACGCGTCTGCCCGGTCTGTCTGGGTCTTCCCGGAGCCATGCCCCGCATCTCCAAAGGTTACGTTGAACTCGGAGCCGTCGCAGGTCTGGCACTTAACTGCGACATCGCCCGCTTCACAAAATTCGACCGCAAGCACTACTTCTACCCTGACTTGGCAAAGGGCTACCAGATTACACAGTACGACATCCCGCTCTGCACGAACGGCTACGTTGATCTGCCCTTTATCCACTACCCCAAGGACGAGCAGCCCGGCGGGGAAAAATGCCGCGAAAAGAATTTCATCGGTGAGAACTGCATCTCAGACGACAAAAAATACCGCCGCGTCCGCATCGAGCGCATCCATCTGGAGGAGGACGTAGGTAAGTCCCTCCACTTGCCCGGCGAGCACTCATACATCGACTACAACCGGTCTGGCACCCCGCTGATTGAAATTGTCACAAAGCCTGACATGACTTCTGGGGACGAGGCGGCCCTCTTCATGCAGACAATTCAGGAAATCCTCCGCTACGTAAAAGTCACCGCCGGAAACCTTGAGGAAGGAAACATGCGCTGTGACGCGAACATCAACCTGAACGTCTGGGAGGACGGAAAACTCTGGCACACACCGATTTCCGAAATCAAAAACTTGAACTCCTTCAAGTCAATCCGCGAGGCCTGCGCCTACGAGGCAAAACGACAGCTCAAGGAATTCCAAGAAGACCGTCAGGAATTCAACCCCGGCTTTAAAGTCACTATGGGTTGGGACGAGGCAAAGGGCGAGACAGTCGTACAGCGTACAAAAAATTCATTCGTAGACTACCGCTTTGTCGTGGAGCCTGACATCAAGCCATTCTCCGTGAGCGAGGAATTGATTGACCGCGCACATGGAAAAGTCGGAGAACTTCCAGAAGCAAAGAGAACCCGCCTCAAGAAGGACTACGGACTTTCTGACTTTGACGTTGAGACTTTGACTTCAACCCGTGAGCTGTCACTTTGGTTCGAGGAAGCCGCAAAGGGTGCCAAGGACGTAAAGAAAGTCGCCAACTGGATTTTGGCAGAGCTTCTTGCCGTTTTGAACGAAAAGAACATCTCAATCGCTGAGGTCTCAATCACACCCAAGCACATCACGGAGCTTGTAAACGCTATTGCCGACAAAAAAATCACATCCGCGCAGGGAAAGACAGTCTTTGCGAAAATGCTTGAGTCTGGAAAAATGCCCGCAGCCATCATCAAGGAAGAGGGCATGGAGTCCGTCTCTGACACAGGCGCAATCGAGGCAATCGTTGACAAAGTTATCGCGGCAAATCCAAAGGCCGTCGCTGACTTCAAGGGCGGAAAAACAAACGTGGTCGGCTGGCTGACAGGTCAGGTCATGAAGGAAAGCCACGGAAAGGCAAACCCGAAAGTCGCCTCAGAGCTGATGACAAAAAAACTTGCCGCAATGTAATTTTAGCAAGCATAAAAAAACCGGCCGGCAAATTAATGCCGACCGGAAAAACAGGCTTAGCTATTATTACTCAGTCTCATCCCCTGTAGAAGCACCTTGCAAGCTTTCTAGAGTAAGGCTGTCCAAGAGGGCGCGCATCTTTTTGTCGCTCTGGTTCATGGCTGCAGACTTGAATTTTGAAAGCATTGAGTCAAATGGCATATACATGAGAACTGCCGTCACTCCTCTTTTTGAGTCGATGCAGAAATCCTTTTGTACAGCACCGGTGATTACGTTGTTCGTAATTCCAGTAACTTGGTTCTCGAAGGCTTCCGGGTCTTCAACGCTCATAGTCTGAGTTGCGACAGACTGAAGTCCTGTGGCCATACGCTGAGACAGGTCTTCCCTTGCAGCAAGGCGGGCAGCCTTTTCTGCCATAACAGGATTAGTAAGGGTTGACTTTCCGACTCCGTACCAACCGGCCTTTCCGTCACCGTCTGCCAAACCGGCACCATTGTACCAGGCGGGCAGGCCGTCTTTTTCAGCCATGTCTCTTGCAGAATTTCCAACAGTAGATGTTGAACCGCAACCAACCAGTCCTGCGACCAAAAGTGCAGAACACAAAGCAATTAAAATCTTCTTCATAGTATTTCCTCCGCCTAATAGGCATTATTTCATGTTCACATAAATTCCGGCCGCAGCACCACCAATCCAGGTGACAACGGAAACCGGAATAGTTATCACCGTTCCGACCAAGCCGACTACAGAAGCAGTCGCAGCAGCATCAGCAGTCACGGATCGACCGACAGAAATTGAGTTGTCAAAGGACAGTTTTTCTTCTGAAAGAACCTTGACGTCTTCCCCTCCATTGGAAAACTCATTCGTCGTCTCACTTGAAATTTTGTGAACGGTTATATGGTTGTTTGTAAAAGGTAGGTGATATTCCGGGTAGGCCTTTATTTGATTTGCAGCCCGGTTTTCATCAGCCTTTGCCTTTGCCTTTTTATAGTCAGGCATCATCCAAAATGTTTTTCCACCAGTGACGGTAGAATATCCGCCGGCAAAATTGATTGCAGCATATCCTACACTCTTGAGCAAGTTCCAAGCGGTAGAGCCAAGAATTACAAAAGGTTTTCCTATAATCGAATAGGCTATGTAGCTCTTGTTCGGAACACTCTCAACAGTGACTTCCTCGTCCTGAGTTCTCAAAACGATTGAGCCGTTGTCAGCCTCAACCTTTTTTGCCTGAGAAACAGGAGCCGCAGAAGTCGAAGACGAGCTTTTCATCTGACCGCCACCAGAGAATCCTGGGGAGACATTTCTGTAAGCCTGCTCAAATTTGGCAAGCTCCTCCCCTTTCACCTTGTTCGATGAACCGAATTCTACAAAGCCCTTCTTGCTGTCAACCTTGAAAGACCTCTCAAGAGACTCCTCTGAGTCTGCCTTGATTTTGACAGTCTCATTTCCCTTTGAAGATTTTTCAATCTTGACATAGTAGGGGCGGCCTTGAACTTCAGTCGCCTTGAACACCTTCTCGCTGCTTTCTAGCGTGATTTTTTTGTCCCGCTTGTGGCTATACTGCTCGGTCTCGACAACTCCGTCCTGAATAAGATGGGTATTTACCTTAGAATACTGTCTAACACTGACGCATGAAGTAAGAGCCATGACCATAAGGCCACAGAATAAATAGCAGGCAGTTTTCATAGGCAACTCCTATTCTTCAAAAATCTCGGCTTGCAACACTTCACCTGTCAAATCAAGGACATTCTGAGACTTATAAGAATATCTCTGATAACTGCCAGAAGTATTGACAATCACATAGTCGTACTCACCAGGGTCAGAGATATAGTAGGTGGAACCAGTAGCAGTTCTCCAGTAAACGCTGTCTCCGTCAGAAGTGCCGGGGTGAATATAATTATTTAAAATCGTTGTCCAGCTACCGGACGTGCCGATTCTCGCATATTGAGTTGTACCCGACTTGTTTCCAAGCCTGAAATCAACCTCATCATCTTCTTTGTCCCAAAATTTCTTGCATGAAGACAAAGTTGCTACAGACAGAGACAACAGAATCAAAAAAAACAAACGGATAATTTTCTTAGACATAGAATCCTCCTTCAACAGACTCTTTCCACCGGTACAAAAAAAAACAAAAATCAGCCAAAAAGCCACACAAAAATTATTCAGAGCAGGCCGAATCACTCATCAATAAGTTTATTTTACAACCAGTTTAACGATATTTCAACATAAAAACACTTTTTTTTTTTACTATTCTCAATTTTATAACTATACGCACAAAAAAATAGGTGAGAGATTACAAGGGACAAAAAAACAGCCCGAAGACTGGGCTTACGTCCAATCTCCGGGCTGTAACTACCTCAAGGCAGTTTTCAATTCAATTACAGTTGATTAATCATTTTCTGCAATCTATTTTTCCAGTAGGCACTCTGGCAGTCGATTTTGCCGTCCGCGTCAACTGAGAATTCAACCGTGCCGTTTGTCTTTGCGCCTGTCACGTTTTTGGGGCGAACCACGGCGTTTTTGAGGGCGGGAATTTTTTCCTTGATAGAGGCTGCAAAGAGGTCTGCAAGGGCGAATCCTCCCAGCTTGTTGTTGTGGGTTGACTCGCCGTCGTTCATAAGAGCTTTCGCCTCCTTGTCGCTGCCGGTCTCTGCCCATGAACTTTCGTAGAATTTTTTTGAAAGCTCGAATCCATCGATTAAAATCACATTCTCTTCTTTTGCAAGCTGGCGGACAGCCTCGACATAGGCGTTGTTTGAAGTCACCTGGGTCTTTGTGCTTGTGTCGGTCGAGTCGTGGTGGGGGCGGATTTTTCCGTCAGCCTCAAAGTAAAGGCGGCTCACCGGGGTCACAAGGACAGGAGTTGCACCCGCATTTCTCGCGACATCGATGTACTGCTTGAGATACCATTTGTAGGTTCCCCCGCAGTCATAGGAATAGAAAGTCTCCCCGTATTTTGAGACGTAGGAGGCCGGAGTCTTGACCTTTTTTCCCTCTGTGACAGGGTAGATTCCCTTTGAGTCAGGCTTTCCAAGGGGCACGTAGCGGTCCTCAAGATAACCCGACCCGTTCGCGCAGTCGTTGTGACCAAACTGAATGAAAAGGAAGTCGCCCTTCATAATCTGCCCAGCGATTTTTTCCAACGAGCCTTCATTGATGAAGTTTCTGGCAGAGCGTCCGCCGTTTGCGTAGTTTTGAATTGAAACCGCGTCGTTGAAATATGCCTGCAAGAATTCACCCCAAGATCCTTCATTTCTGGCCTGATTTGAATTCCACATTCCGTTTTTGGAGTAGTCCTTTACGGTCGAGTCACCTGCCAAAAAGACGTTGAGTTTTCCGACAGCACGTGGGCGGCTTGCGGAAGCCTTTGAAGGAAGGGCGTAGCCGTCAAGGACTTTCGCGTCCAGCTCGATTGACTTTGCTCCAGAAGCCTTTCCGCCCCGCAAAATCGGAGTGACCACAGCCTTGATTTTGCAGCCTGAATCCTCACGCTGAATCAAATAAGTCTTGTCGGCAAATCCGCGTGAGACTTTCACCAAAGTCTCGCTTCCGTCTTTTACGCGGAACCAGTGAATCAATGAAATGTCGTCATTCTCTGCCTTTTTGAGGCTGTAGTGGACTGTGATTGTGTGTCCAGGATATGGCGTGTTGATGTCGTCATCGGTCGTAAACGATGGCTTTTTGTCGAATGAATCCTTGGCCTTTTTGTCAGAGGCAGAATATTCGGGTGTCCAACCGGCAAGATAGTCAGCAGGAGTAAAGCCTTTCTCAGACTGCAAGACAGAGCCTTTTGTGCGGGCAGAAGTCTCAACGGACTTTCCGCCCCAGACTGAGTTGAATTCCTTAAATCCGGCCTTTTCAGGTGAGTTTCCTGACATTGAAGTCCAGCCCTCTGTGGCGACCACAGAAGCGTTGCCGAAAGTCGTGTTGACGAATGCGACCTTTGCGTCTGCCCCCCACGGACGGCCGAAAAATGCCGGAGCCTGGAAGGTTCCCTGGTCGGAGGAAATCAAGCAGTCGTAGAAAAGGTAGCCTTTATGCAAAGCCTTGCGGGCGGCAGTCAAATATCCGCCTTGCGCCCTGTCAGTGTAGCCAGCAAGTGAAATCTCGCAGTTCTCAAAAACAGCGTCACCGTCACCGAAGATGAAGTCAGTGTTTCCTTCTATAAAACAGTTGCGGTAATACTGGGTCGTTCCCTCGCCTGTGTAAAGTGTGTCCTGGGAACCGAGGAAGCGGCAGTTGATGAACTCAGACTTGTCGCCGTAGACCAAAAGTGCGGCCGCGCGTTCAGTCGCAGCCTTTGAGCGGACATCAGAACCTAGTTTGCGGTCAAAATTGATGGAGCCGTCTGTCTCAACTCCGTCAGAGATTTCCTCCTCGCAGACATATTTGTTGAATGAAGTCTCGAATGTGATTCCCTCGGCGCGGAAGCCTTTTGCCTCAGGCTTTACGTAAGTCGCAGCCCCCCACTTTGCGACAGTCTTCTTTTCAAATTTGTCGTAGGCAAGGTCAGCGTTGAACCAACCGTCCTTGTCAGCTGAATAATATTTGTAGCCGATTCCGTAGTACCATGTGAGCTTGACTTCTTTTTCAGGCTTGTCGTTTTTGAGAGTGATATATGGAACCGCGATAAAAAGCTGTGACCGGTAAACGCCTGGCTCAATGTGAATCGTGATTCTGTCTTTTTCTGACTGGGGATTCATCCTCGCGGCAGCGTCAACCGCCTCTTGGACTGTCGCGTAGCCTTTTTTGCCAACGTACAAGTCCTTTTGCAGCTTGAGCGGAGACTTGTCAGCTTCTCTTGCAGTCATTTTGATATCTTTTGTGACAGACGCGCCTTTTACGATTATATGGTTGCCCGTGGCAGCCTTTTCTGTCGAAGCCAAAACCTCATAAGTTCCGTCACGAAGGGAGACTGAATAATTTGAGGCTGAGATTGAACCCGCGTAAACGTAGCCGTCCTCAAGATTTTTGAATTCGACTTTTGAAGGAATCTGGCTGACCTCCCCGAAGAATTTTCCGCTCACGGCATAAGTCTTTTTGAGAGCCGCCTTGATGTCCTTAGTGAATTTCGCGTTCCCCTTGAATCCTGAGTCAGCAATCTCATAGTCGTTTGCGCCGATAAAGGAGGCGGTGTAGGCAACATCTGGCTCTATCTCACCGTTGAATGAATAGTCGCCTTTTGCGCCGGAGACTTCCATTTCGACAGGCTGATAGAGGGAGCCGGCCGGAGGAGTCATAATCACTTTTAATTTTGAAGCGTCATATTCGGGGGCGATTCCAGTGATTTTTCCAGAGACCGCGAATGTCTTTTGAAGGTCGATTGCCAAGTCCTTTTTGAGAGAGCCAGACTCTGCGTCCTTGGAGCTTACAAAAAGAGTCTTTGACTGCGGAGTGACCGCATAGCCCTTTACGCCAATCAAAACCGCCGTGAAAGAATGATTCGGGGGAAGACCCGCTGAATATGAAGAGCCTTTTACGTCCGCAGGAATTTCCAGCTTCGTGTTTGTATCGATAAATTTGAGCTGGGCAGTTCCTTTTGGAAGTCCTGTCAGTTTTCCAGAGACAGACACTCCGGGCCTGCGGACCAGACGGTAGTAGACAGGCTTACCGGCGTTGGCTGCGGCCCAGATTTTATAGGAGCCGGAAGAAGCGGCAACATACTCGTATTTTTCAGATTTCGCGCTGAGCGGGGCGATTTCATCCTGCTTGCCGTCTCTGGCTCCGTCATCGCCGACGCTTGAAAAGTGGATTTTCTCGTCGCCGGAATTTGACGTGCGGGCATAGAAAGTGATTGTGTCACCCGCCTTGACGTTTTTAACCAGCATGTAGCGGGAGTTTTCACCGCCCTTGCCGTTGCAGTAGTAAAGTCCATCGGAAATGTAACCGTCACCGAAGTCGAAGACTGAATAGCCCTGGCTTCCGTAATTTTTTTTACCGGCGTTGTAGGCACGGTCATTTCCCTTGACATTCAAAGTCAGGTCGCCGAAAACGATATCCCCGTCCGCGCTGAATTTTCCATTGGAGCCGAGCTGATCCAATTTATTCAAATCATCAATAGAAATGTGATTTGAAACGTTCTTGCCGGAAGAAGCGACTCCTCCGAAATCCCAAACGTCAGTCTTGCGCTGGGCAGATAGCGAAGACAAGGCGAAGAGGGCAGCAAAAGCCGCCGCAAAAATCTTTTTGAATGAAAGCATTTTCTTTATCCTTGAAAAAAAGTCGAATTATTCTAGCACATACGGAAATGTTATATCGGTATGAAAAATTGGATTTTTACGAAATTTTGACATTTGCTCCCCAAAGCGGGATGCGCCCAAATTCAAAGGCAAATTTTTTCCTTTCTTGTGAATTATGAGGAAAGAAGGTAAAGTATTGCTATTATGGAAAAGATTGATATTTCAGAATTTGAAGATACGAAAGAAAAAGCCGGACTGAAAGACAAAAAAGCCCTTCTTTTTGCAGGGGGAATTGTCCTTGCATTTTTGATTGCGGCAATCTCCTTTTTTTTATGGGCAGCCTCTTTTAAACAGATTGAAAATATCCGCCCGGTCACAAATGAAGAGAAGACAAAGCTGACTTTACGTTTGGACGAGCTTTATGCAAAAGAGCGAACGTCACTTTTGAGGGAACTTTCCTACCCGGTAAATCCAGTCCACCTTGACATTGCGGCAGAATCAGCGATTTTGGTCGACGCCTCAAACGGCTGTGTGATTTACGAGAAAAACGCTGACTTGGCAATTCCGCCGGCCTCGCTCACAAAGCTCTTTGCCATGTACCAGGTCTTGGAGCTTGTAAAAGAAGGAAAAATCAATCTTGAGGATGCGATTCAGCCTCCAGAAAGCTCTTGGGCGGTCAACATGCCCCCGGATTCTTCACTGATGCATTTGGCCCAGGGACAGCACTTGACTTGGCGGACGCTTTTGCAGGGAATGGCAATCGTTTCTGGCAACGACGCGGCTCAGGCGGCGGCAATTTTGACGGCTGGCTCCACCCATGAATTCGTGGCTAAAATGAACAAAAGCTGCGAGGACTTGGGTCTGAGATACACGCATTTTGTAGAGCCGACCGGATATTCCGAAGTGAACACGACTACAGCCAGAGACCTTGCCTCTTTCATCAGAAAATATTTGGAAGACTTTCCGACCGCCCTCAAAGACTTTCATTCGCTTGAGGAATTCTCATATCCGCTTGAGGAAAATCTGCCAGACTGGGAAAAGGCCGCCGGGAATTCAAAGGCAATCACAAAAAAGAACACGAACCCCCTGATGGGTCTTCTTGAAGGCTGCGACGGCATCAAGACCGGCTTTATCTACGAAAGCGGCTACAATCTGGCTTTGACGGCAATCCGGGGAAAAACAAGGTTTATTTCAGTCACCCTGCGGGGGCCGGGAAATTCCACTGCGGAAGGCAACAAGTGGCGGACGCATGACGGAAAAGAGCTGATGGAATTCGCATTTTCCGCCTTTGCTGATTTTACTCCGCCTGCCCTTCCTGCCTCAGAGAGAATAATTCCGGTCGCCGGGGCAAAGGAAAAATTCGTTGAGTTAATCCCCGCATGGAATAAAAACATCAGCGTTCCGAATATCAGCGGCAATGGAGCGGCCGAAAGCGCAAATAAGGTTACGGCAGTCGTGACCCGTCCTCCATATTTATACGGGGCTGTAAACTACGGTTCCGCCTACGGGCAGATTCAATACAAGCTGGGCGACACGGTTTTGGAGACAGTTCCACTTGTGGCCGACAGGTCAATCAGGCGAGCCTCAATCTGGGGTCGCTTCTGGGGAACGCTGGTCTGCTTTACGCTGAGGAAATAGCAGAAAAAATCCGCAATTTACTTAATCTCGCGCAGGGGGACGATTTCAAAGCCTTCGGCGAGCAGGGTTCCTATCAGCAAGTCGAGTTTTTCGTAGAGGTAGTCGCTGCGGCTTCCAGATGAAAGGCCTACGCTGATTGGAATTATCGAAGTGTCGGCAGCAGTCTGGGCAAAGAAGGAAACCAAGTCAGAGGCAGAAAGATAGCCAGGTTTTCCGTTCGCTGCTTCCTCAAGGGTGATGGTGTCCAAGCACAAGCGGCCGCTTTCGATGTAGCGGTAGCCTGATTTTTGCCCGGCGGCTTTCATCTCCGGGGTCGCTTTATAGTGGGGGGCGTGCCAGTAGAGCGAAAGCTCCTTTCCTGTCGTCTGGAAAAATTCGTCCTCGGCGCGGGCAAGTCCCCGGCGGATAAATTCCTCATCGACGATAAAGCCTTTTCCTGTCAAGTCAGCGGAAGTGAAGAACATGGAGGCGCACTCATAACCTGCCGCTGCAATCTGCTTTGTCTCCTGCGGATAGCGGCGGACAAATTCACCGTTCACAAAAAATGTTCCCGGCACTTTGAATTCCTTGAGCGTGGAAAGAATCCTGCTGAGGCCGTCGGCGTTGTCAATCGCGTCAAAAATCAGGGCGACTTTTTTACGCTCAGGCATTTTCGCAGCGGTCTCCGGGAAAAGGGGGCGGGTCTCCACAGGGCCTGAAAGAGTTCTGACAAAAAGGGAATTCTCGTAGCGGGGATTTGCAGTCGGACCGACAAAGGCACGGTATTTTCCGTTTTGAACGACAGAAAGCGGCACTCTGACTAACTCAGGCGAAAGCGACCAGGAATTCTTTGAGGAATCATAATTATAGAAGAATTTATCCCCAACTGAAGACTGGGCGCAGACTGAATTCGCGCCTTTCCAAAAGACTTTCTTTGCGGAAGACAAGAATAAAATTTTCACGGCGGCATCGCTCAAATTCCATTCGCGGACAGTTGAGACTCCACCTGCGTAGATTTTCGTCGAGGCGGCTGACCATGCGTAAGAGACAAGCTGCTCGCCAGGCAAAACCGCGAATTTCGTCCATGATGAAGCGTTGTAGACATAAAATGACTTTCCGGCGTTAAAGGCGATTTTGCTTCCGTCAGGGGAAATCGAAGGAATCGACGCGTCATTAATAGAAGCAAGTTCTTTCAGAGAGCTTCCGATTCTGTAGACTACGGATTTTTTTCCCCCGTCTGATGATGTCAGATAGTCAGCCCAGAGGGTTCCGGTTCCGTCGGCAGCCCAAAAAACTTTGCTTCCGGTAACGACGTTTCCCACATCGGTGACAGCCCCGGAATACAAAGTCGGCACGTATGAAAAACCGGACTCATACAAAGTGTAGACTGAAATCACCCTGTCCTGCTGCAAGACGACGATTTTTTTTGTCAGCGGGTCAACGTAAAAAGAGTCAGCGGACGAATTAAAGGCGACCGGCAGCCTTCCCCGGATTCTTCCGGCTCCGACCATAGGCGAATAAAGGGCGCGTGTGTAAAGCTCTGTTGTCGAGATATTGTAAATCAAGTCGTGGTCAAGGTAAAAAAGATTCTTTTTGTTTGCCCAGCAGACAGACCTGATTGTCCCGCTTCCGATTTTTCTGTAGTCCTCGCTCACCTGGACTTTTTGAAAGGCGGCTTTTGGGTCGCAAAAATAGATGTTTGAATTTTTCTCGTAAACCAAAAATGCTGAGTCAGGAGACCAAAGAGCGGGAACCCGGCTGTAGCTGAATGAGGCGTGGCTGTCCAAAACAACTTCCTCAAGGCTTGAGACGTTTTTCAGCACGAGGATTCCGCCGGCCGCCCCGTTTTTCCGCAAAATGCAGATGTATTTTCCGTCCGGGCTGGCAGTCTGAGGCTCGCACCTCAAGGATTCAGAGGGAATTGAGTCAGCCTTTGTAACCCAGACAAGGCTTCCGTCAGCGAGTGAATATCGGGCAGTTCCGTAGCGGTTGCGGACTTGCAGGATTCCGCCGGCAGAAAGCAGCTCCATTCTTTCAGGAAAGCAGGTGATTATTTTTACAGGCTTGACCCCGGCCGCATCGGCGCAAAAAGCTGTTGAATATGAAATGCTTCCAGGATAGTCGTGGCTTACGGTGAATAAAATCTGGTTGGCCGGATTTACGTCGGGATTCTCAAAGGACACTCCCGCAAAAGCAGAAAAAGCCGCAGAAAAAAGAGCGGCCGCAATTGAGAAAATCTTGCTGTTTCTGGGAAAAAATCCGGCTAATCCTTTTAATTTCACTTGTGCATCTCCGCACTCAAGGCCAAAACGTTCAAGTCCTTTTCCAAGGAATCGAGTTCATCGGCCATGCGCTTAATGTGCTGCTCCCGGCTTTCGCTTTGCTGCTGCTCGATTCTCTCAAAAACGCGGTCGATTACGCTTGAGTCAAATTCGGCAGATTCCTTCCCGCACCAAGGGCAGTATAAAAATTCCTTTTCAATTGTCCGTCCGCATGAACGGCAGACGCAAACCGGCTTCATATAAAAAGTCTCCCAATACATCCGGCACCCCCTATTTGATGAGTGCCAGCGGGTCGACCAGCTTTCCGTTTTTATAAACAGTGAAATGCAGGTGCGGCCCGGTCGAATAACCTGTGGAGCCAACGAGACCTATTCTTGTCCCCTGGCTGATTTCCTGGCCCTTGCGGCACAGAATCTTTGACATGTGACCGTACAAAGTCTGATAGCCGTTGCCATGATTCATTATAACATAGTTTCCGAAAATATTGGACCATCCTGTATAAACAACTTTTCCACACATGGCGGCTTTCACGGAAGTTCCTGTCGGGCAAGCCATGTCGATTCCGGTGTGATTTGACCTTGCGCCGGTAAAGGGGTCTGAGCGAGGGCCGAATCTTGAAGTCAGCCTGTAGGCCGCTGTAATCGGGGAGGCAAAAAGCTCTCCCAAGGCCTGTCTCAAGGCAGAAGAAGACATAGCGACACCCGGAATAAAAAGAACCTGACCGTTTTTCAGCTCCTGGGAATCCAAGTCATTCGCATCGAGGATTTCTTCCATGCTGACGTTGTATTTCACTGCGATTGAGTTCAAAGACTGACCGACCGCGACCGTATGGACGATTCCGTCTAGCGAAGGAATTTTTATTTTCTGGCCGACACGGAGCTGTCTTGCGTTTCCTATGTCGTTCACTGAAATCAGGGTTGAGATATTTGAAAGTCCGAATTTTTTCGCGATTGTCGAGATGGACTCCCCTTTTTTCACGGTGTAGTTTTGGAATGAGACAACGCTTCCGATTCCAACTGAGGCAGGAGTCAAAATCTTTCCGTCATCAGAAAGGACGTTGCCGTTTTCGTCAAAGGAGTCGGAATTCTCGGCCATTGCAAAGCGGGCCATCGACTCGTTTATAAATTCCATCTCATCGTTGGGAATTGCGGAAAAATCAGCGGGATTTGCAAAGCCGTCAGAATAGGAGACCATTTTGCAAACTGCGGCTGGAGTCACAGAGGCCAGGAAAATCGTGGCGACAATCCAGAGGGCCGCGGCATAGTCAAAAGTCCTGACCGCATGGAAAATCTCTGAGAAAGTTTTTGCAAACTGAAGCTTCTTTTTTTCGGAAAAAGGCCGAGTCTGCCTGACTTGTCTGGTCTGATATGACTTTCCGTTGAGATTTTCAAAAACTTTTAATAATTTGGGTGATTTTCTCTCAAAAGTCTTGGTCTTTGCAAGAGAGTCAAAAGACTTTAGGGACCGCGCCGGCCTGTAAGAAGACGCCCCAACATAGCTGATTATTTCCATAAACTTAGTATCGGAAGATTTTCACCAGGGATTTACAGGGGAATTAAGTCAGATTTCGGAATTTGTATTTAAATCAATTGTCTACGGACGAAAAAATTCTTATAATATATAGAAATGAAAAAAGATTCCAAACTGCTGATTCTTGTGCTTTGTCTGGGGCTTTCGGCAGGTCTTATTTTAAAATTGTTCGTAATCGACATTCTCCACGTCTCCGGCAGGTCAATGATGCCCGCGATTCAGGACGGGGACACCCTTTTCGTAAACAAGCTGGCCTTTGGAATCATCACGCCTTACGGGGAAAAACTCCTTTTGCAGTGGGCGGAGCCAAAGCGGGGCGATGTTGTTATATATTTGTATGACAACAAGATAGTCGTAAAAAGATGCGTCGCAGTTTCTGGAGATTTGCTGGAATATTCAGAGGATTCGGGCTATAGTGTATATAGTGTAAAGGTCGGCTCTTCCAAAATCAGCCTGACTCAGGAACAGTTTGACAGGATGAAGTCATCACAGTCGGTTCCCGAAGGCTACATTTTTGCAGTCGGCGACAATTATGAGGAGTCGATTGACTCCCGCAGCTACGGTTTTGTCAGCGTAAAAAACATTCTCGGAAAAGTCCTATGGCGATGAATTCATATCTCAAAAAAAAGCGCCTCATTTTCGTCTGCATTTCGACGGTGATTTTTACGGGTATAATCGCGGCAAAATACGCAAAGCTGGCCGCACAAAAATCCGCGCCACCAAAGGAAATTCTTCCGACAGTTGAGCGAGGCTCCATAATCGACCGCAACGGAAAGGCCCTCGCAGTCTCCACGAATTTCTACCATTTCGGAGTGACCCCCTCAGTTCTTGACGACATTCCCCGCTTTGTAAAACTCGTCTCCCCTCTTTTGGGAATGTCAGCAGAAGAGCTTTCAGAAAAAATAATCGCCGCCCAGAATTCAAAATTCGTCTATCTGCAAAAAAAGATGAGCCAGACAACCTACGAGGGATTGAAGCAGCTCTGCTCAAAGGCAGGATTCTCAGCGGCAGTCCGCTTTGACAAAATTCCGGGACGCACATACCCGGAAAACGATTTGGCCTCCCAGGTAATCGGCTACATGGGTGACGAGGGAATCGGACTTGCAGGAATCGAGTATTCGGAGCAGAGCCTTTTGGCCCCTGAATACAATCCCGATGCCCCGACTGTCACAAGGGGAAAGAACATATACCTGACTTTGGACGCGAATTTGCAGTTCAAGCTGGAGAAAATCGCCCGCGATGCTGTCGCAAACACACAGGCGGCTTCTTTAATGCTTGTGGCGGCGGAGGCGAAGACTGGAGAGATTCTCTCATACATTTCACTCCCCTCATCAAATTTAAACGAATACACACGGTCCACGGCAGAAGAGAGGAAGGACAGACCCGCAACCGAGTCCTACGAACCCGGCTCCGTTTTCAAAATTTTCTCGATCGCATCTTTTATAGACTCTGGCGGAATCTCACAGGACGACTCATTTTTGTGTGACGGAGTTTACGAGCGGCGGACTAATTCCGGCGAAAGAATCAGAATCACATGTCTTGACCACCACGGCTGGCTGACTGCGCGGGGAGCCTTGAAATTCTCCTGCAACGATGCCCTCGCCCAGATGAGCGAGCATATAGAGTCCGAACAGTTTTTGGCAAGAATCCGTGGATTCGGCTTCGGCTCAAGAACCGGGGTGGAGCTTCCCGGAGAGACAGCGGGCGCAGTCCATTCGACAAACGACAGGCTCTGGTCAGCCCGCTCAAAGCCGACGATGGCAATCGGCCAGGAGCTTACGGTTTCAGCCCTGCAAATCGTTGAGGCGGCGACTACCTTCGCAAACGGAGGAAAGCCAGTCCAGCTCACATTTATCAATAAAATCACGGACGCGGAAGGACGAGAAGAATACGTCCACGTTCCGGTCTACAAAAATCAGATTATCAAAAAATCGACCGCAGACTACATTCTTTCCTGCATGGAGACAGTCGCAGAGTCAGGAACAGGACACAGGGCATCTCTCGGTGACGTTTCAATCGGCGTAAAGACAGGAACCGCCCAGATGGCCGATCTTGTGAACGGCGGCTACTCGGAGACCGACTTCATCTCAAACTGCATAGCGATTTTCCCGGTAGAAAATCCTGAGATTATCCTCTATATCGTAATTGAAAAGGCCAAGGGAGAAACCTACGCCGGAAGAATCGTCGCCCCTGTAATCGCGGACGCAGCCTCAACAATCATCGACCATTTGGGAATGAGCAGGGGAAACGCCGAGTCGGTGGCACACTCCGGGAAAATCCAGATTCACGCAGACAAGCCGCTGTCAATTGGCAAGACGATTCCGAATTTCACTGGACTTGCAAAAAGACAGCTGATTCCGCTTTTGAATGACCCGAACGTAAAAATTCTGATTCACGGGGACGGCTACGTTACCCGCCAGACTCCAGCCGCAGGAAGCCCGGTCATCAAGGACATGGAAATTGAATTATACCTCGAATAAGCCATCAGACCTCAGCCAGAACGACAGCTCTGCCAATGGAAGCCTCCAGACTTGGAAAAAAAACCTCGCCGCATTCAAAAAACGATTTCCCGCCCTTTACTGCCGTTTCGTAAGCCAATCGATTGAAGAAAATCCGCCCGCCGACTCCTTTGAAGTCTTAAAGTCAAAGTCCGAAGCATTCACAGCAAAAGACGGTGGAAAGCTGCTCCACTCACTCTACAATCCTGAGCGTGAGGGAGAAAGCTCTGCCCGCGCCTTAAAAGCATCCGGGGAGATTTATTCAGCCCTTTTTTGTTCGGCAGGACTAGGCTGGACGGCACTTTGCTATGCAAGGCTTTTTCCCAACGACACATTGATTTTAGCGGAACCCGACCCGGCTTATTTTTTTACTGCCTTAAAATATCTGGATTTTACTCCGATTTTTGATTTGAAAAACTGCATTCTTGCGATAAAGGCAGGGACAGACGACATCGCGGCGTTAATCGAACATTCAGGCGGATTTTCCCACTGCGCCATCGCCGAAAACCCGGCTCAGACAGCCCACGCGCGTGAATATTTTGATGCGTTAAAAGACCTACTCGCCCGCACAAAACGCAAGGACAATGTGAACACAAGGACTTTGGAAAAATTCTCCCAGCTTTGGCTCCGCAATTCATGCCGCAACATGAAATCCTTTGTCGAGTCAGAGGGAATCACATCTTTTGAGAATACAGCGGCGGAAAATCTTCCTTTTTTGATTTTGGCAGCCGGTCCCACTTTGACGGAAATCCTGCCAACACTAAAAGAGCTTCAAAAAAGATGCGTGACTGTCGCCGTGGACACCTCTTTAAGAGCCTGCCTGCGTGCCGGAGTCCAGCCAGATTTTGTCCTCCTCGTCGACCCCCAGTATTACGCTTGGCGGCACATAGCGGGACTTTCCTCGTCAGAATCGATTTTAATCACCGAGTCAGCCGCCTACCCGCCGGTCATGAGATTTGACGGCAAGGAACTTTTATTCTGCTCATCGCTCTTTCCGCCTGGAAAATACATAGAGTCAAAATGCGGAAAAAAAGGCGACTTGGACGCAGGAGGATCTGTCTCAACTTCCGCTTGGGATTTCGCCCGATTCTGCGGGGCAAAAGAAATTTACTTTGCAGGACTCGACTTGGGCTATCCCGACTTGCAGACCCACGCCAGAGGCTCCACGGCGGAAGAAAAAATACACACGATTTCTGACCGCCTCAATTCCTCAGAAAAAATGGGAATCGCCGCACTTTTTGGCGCGAACATGCAAAAGTCAGCGGATTTTGACGGAAATTCCCTGCTTTCGGACGACAGGATGTCACTTTTTGCCTGGTGGTTCGAGTCTGCCGCAGAAAAAAATCCGGGAGTCAAAAGCTATTCATTGAGCAAAAAATCCCGCGCGATTCCGGGCTTTTCATTCCGCCCGGTGGAAACTTTGCTTTCTCTCGATGAAAAAGAATTCTCCGCAAAAAAAGAAGAATTCTTTGCCGCCCGCTCAAAAAATCTGAAATCCAAAGGCAAAAATTCTTTCTCCCATTATGAAGATGTCCTTTCGGAATTGAAAGACGGCCTTGCCTCACTTGAGAAAATCGCAAGAGACGGGGAAAGACTCGCGGACTCCGCCCTGACCGACCGCAGCAAGTCCCCGGCCTACTACATGTCACTTTTGGAAAAAACAGACGGTCAAATCCTCAAGTCTGATTTCAAGGACATAGCATCTTTAGTCTTCCCGACAGAACGCAAGCTGAACGAGATTTTCGCCCAAACAGCATTCCCGCAAGACCCGGCAAAAGCCCTCTTTATGAAAAGCCGTATAATCTACCGGGAGCTGCAAAAATCCATCCGCAACTACAAGCAAAATCTCGACTGAAATTAAAAAATCCTAATCTTAAAAAAATTTTTTTTCCGCTAAAGAAAAATTTTCCACCTCCGATAATTATAATGTAAGCGCAATGCAGGGCGGTTACGACATCCAGACGCCTTGCATAAGCTTGCAGCTCTCATGATTTAAAAACCGGGAAATGTGTAAGATTTCTCGGTTTTTTTTTACTTTTTTCTCATTTTTCCCGCCAGAGCGAAATTCGCACTTAACTTTTAGGCAAATTCAGCCGATAATAGTATAGAGGAAACTATCGGTATGAACTCATTCCAAGTCATTCAGTTAAAAGACAAAACATATTTCACGAATGAACTTCTGCTCGACAAGCAGTTTGTCCTGCTTTCGCCGACTGTTCCGTTCAGCGACCAGCTCAAAAAGGCCCTCTTGGACTGGGACTTCAACCAAGTAATTTCAGAAGGCACAATCGGTGTTTCCTCAGAAGCCGGAGTTGACTACGCGAAAGCCGCCGAGGCAAAAAAAGCCGCGAATCCAGATACACCGCAAAAACCCCTCCAAAAACTTTCAGAAAGTGACTTTGAGGAAGTTTCCTTCGACTTTGAAGACTCAAAAAAAGAAGCCACCCCAGAATCCGCTCCGCAGCCGGTGACAGTTCAGCCGGCAGCCCAGAACGCTCCTGCCGAACCCGAACCTCAAGACCGAAAGGAAAAAGACGATTTCCGCATGGCCCACGTTGAAAAGGAATACGACAAGTATCTGGCCTATATAACTGACATTTACACCCACTACGCAACCCATAAGCAACTAAACTATCATGAGATTTCTGACGCAATCAAAGAATTGTGTATTTTTGTCCGCGACAACCGCCGCTACGTCCTCAGAATCACCCCTAAAGAAGACGGCATTCAGGCCAATTTTTTGGTCTCCCACGGTCTTCGCTCTACAGTTCTGGCAATCGTAATGGGCTTGCAACTGCGCCTTACCTTCTCAAAACTGATTGAACTCGGAGTCGCCTGCGTTCTGCACGAAATCGGCCAAATCCGACTGCCCCCCCAGCTCTACATGACAAACCGCAAGCTCAATCCTGGAGAACGTTCACAGCTGGCAATGCATCCTGTAATCGGCTTCAACATATTAAAGGAAAACAACTTTCCGCTGGCAATTCAGCTGGCAGTCTTGGAGCACCACGAACGGGAAAACGGAACGGGCTATCCCCGCCACATCGATGGCAACAAAATGTCAATGTACGCAAAAATCATAGCAGTCGCCTGCTCATTCGAGGCAATCACCGGCCCCCGCAACTACAAGGAAAACCGGTCAGCCTACGAGGCAATGCTGGAAATTCTCAAGAATTCCAACAAGCAGTACAACGATTTAGTCATCAAGGCACTGCTCTTTTCAGTCTCAATTTTCCCGATTGGAGTTTACGTCTACATGGTTGATGGAAGGATCGCCCAGGTCGTCGACACGAATCCCACTGACCCCCGAAATCCTGTCGTCCAAATACTAAGCGATGGCAATCAAGAAGGAGGAGGCGAACTTCTCCAGACAAATTCCGGCTTCAACAAAATTGTCCGCGTATTGAATCATAAGGAAGTAAAAGATATTTTCACCGCAAGAAAAACAACAAAAAGTAGCGGAATATAAAGAAAAATTCGGGGGTTGCGCCAGCAAAGCTGTCGCCGCGCTTTCCGAGGTTCGCTCACGCTCATAGGCTTCATCAAGGATGACGAAACGGCCGGCATGGAGGCCGGCCACAACGGTGACAAAAATCGAAATCGATTTTTGTCGGGTAGGCTGAGTCAAGGATGACGAAGCCTACCCTGCCTCTACAATCGCTAACCCGTTAAAAAAGTCAGAATTCATTTCCAGAATTCTGACTTTTTTTATAAATTACAGATTTTCGGGGATTTTAACTCCGAGTGCGGCGGCTGTCTTTTCGTTTACAGAAAGGTCGCATTTCTCAAGATATTCAATCGGCATGTCGGCGGGATTCTTTCCGTCCTTGAGGATTTCAACCGCCTGGCGGGCAGTCTGCTTTCCAAGCTCGTAATAGTTGATACCATAGGTAAGGAGTCCGCCTGACTGAACCATTCCGTCCTCACCGCAGACTGTCGGGATTTTCGCCTGGTTTGCAACCATCACAAGGTTTGCCATTCCGGCGGCCAGCATGTTGTCAGTCGGGACGTAAATCGCGTCAACCTTTCCGACCAAAGACTGTGTTACCTGCTGAATCTCGTTCGCGTTGGAGACAGAGCCTTCGACAAATTCAA
Organism: uncultured Treponema sp.; assembly: GCA_946615905.1. GTDB lineage: Bacteria > Spirochaetota > Spirochaetia > Treponematales > Treponemataceae > Treponema_D. Next base: position 40,061 of record CAMOIE010000020.1, read on the forward strand.
GGCCTTCGGCCTGACAGGCCTTTTTTGCCAGGTCAATCTGGAAAATAGAGTTGGCTTCGCTTGAGCAGAACATAAGTCCGACTTTTTTTGCTGACGGAAGGATTTTTTTAATCAAAGAAATCTGGGCAGCGACAGGGGTCAAGTCAGAAGTTCCAGAGACGTTTGTCTCAGGCTTTGAGTTTGACTTTACGAGTTTCGCAGTCTCCGGGTCAGTCACAGCTGTGACGAGAATCGGGATTGTCTTGGTCTTGTTGGCCACGGCCTGGGCTGCCGGAGTCGCGATTGCGAGAATCAGGCTGTCGTTGTCGTTCACAAATTTGTCAGCGATTGTGACGCAGTTCACCTGCTCGCCCTGTGCGTTCTGATAGTCGATTGTGACATTCTCTCCGTCAACATAACCGGCTTCCTTAAGCCCGTCCACAAAGCCCTGATAAGCCTTGTCCAAAGCCGGATGCTCTACCAGCTGGATGATTCCGATTTTAATTTTCTTGTCCGCTGATGACTTTGAGCAGGCGGCAAGGCACAAAACTGCTGCCAGAGCGGCGGCAATGCCAATAATTTTTTTCATTATCTTTCCTCACTTTTTCAAAAGTGCTTCAATTTTACAGCATTAATTAATTTTACGCTACTGCCACGGAGGTTGAGCTTGCCGAAACCTCCAGAGCTTAGGAGGTCATTTCGATGCTTCGACAGGCTCAGCAACCGCAGGCTCAATGACCACACGCCATAAACTTATCGTCAATGCGCTAGATTCTGTGTAAAAAATAAAATTTGAAATATACAGATGTCGGGTTTATCATAAACTAGTATGTCAGCTGTCTTGCTGCAAAAATGGCTGGCATTATTTTAAAAATTAGGAGGAGCATCAAAAAACTACTTCCATGTAGTTTTTTGATTGCCGTTCTGCCGTTGGCAGAACGCTATTTGCGACCTCCTGTCGCACCGCTAATCGCGGAGATTTTAGGAGGAACCTATGACAGGTTTAACGCTAATTCTGGTCTTTGTGCTTGCCATTGTCGTGATGATTTTGGCCATCTCAAAGCTCAAGATTCACCCATTCCTTGCGATTATGGCCGTATCGCTGATTTTCGGCTTGATTGGAGGAATTCCGCTGGTCGACACGACTGTTGACGGCAAAAAAGTCTCAGGAATCGCTTCCGTAATCGGAGCAGGATTTTCAGGCACGTTCTCGTCAATCGGAATCGTAATTATTTTCGGAGCATTGATTGGCTCTATCCTTGAAGTCACCGGAGCCGCCTTGAAGCTGGCCGACATCGTGATTAAAATCGTCGGCAAAAATCATCCGGTTCTCGCGATTGAACTTATGGGCTGGGTTGTCTCAATTCCGGTTTTCTGTGACTCAGGCTTTGTCATCTTGAACCCGATTAGAAAGGCTCTCGTAAAGCGCACCGGAGTTTCTTCCGTCGCAATGACATTCGGACTTTCAGCGGGCTTGTATATTTCACACGTCTTTATTCCGCCGACACCGGGCCCGATTGCCGCAGCGAACACCCTCGGAATAGGTGAAAACTTGCTGGCGGTCATTCTTCTGGGTATTATCTGCTCTATTTTTCCGCTGATTGCAGGTCTCTGCTATGCAAACTACGTAGGCAAAAAAGTCAAGGCTGACGATGAGGCTGACGCTGGCGAAGTGACAAAATCTTATGAGGAGCTTGTCGCCGCCTTTGGAAAACTCCCGAACGGATGCAACGCCCTGGCTCCGATTGTCGTCCCGATTATTTTGATGGCACTTTCTTCAATCGCCGCTATGGCGGGCTGGACTGGCGGATTCGCGGCCCTGGTAAAATTCCTCGGAACTCCGATTATCGCCCTTGCGGTCGGTGTGATTTTCGCTATTGTCCAGCTTTCAACGGCCGGCAAAATGGAAAAATTCTATGACGTGACTAACGAGACATTGAAGACTGTAGGACCGATTCTCTTCGTTACGGCGGCCGGCGGTGTTTTGGGAAAGGTAATCGCCTCAACTGACATCGTGCCATTTATCAAGGCTCACGCGGACGTATTGCAGGCCATGGGAATCTTCTTCCCCTTTGTCCTTTCCGCAATTTTGAAGACTGCCCAGGGTTCTTCGACTGTCGCCCTCACGACGACAGCCGGAATCGTCGCTCCGCTTCTTCCTGTCCTCGGCCTCGACTCTCCGATGCGGGCTGTTCTCGCATGTATGGCAATCGGTGCTGGTGCGATGACGGTCTCTCACGCAAACGACTCTTACTACTGGGTTGTCACGAACTTCGGCGCGATGTCTCCTGAACGCGGCTACAAGACGCAGACTTTGGGAACTCTGATTTTGGGTCTCGCCGGAATCATCGAGATTTTCATTCTGTCAATTTTTATACACTAGTTTAGGATGGCGGGAACTGCAAAAAGTTCCCGCTTTTTTCTTATACAACATCAGACGGAGGCTCGGTAAATTATGAAACTATTATTTGCATCTGACTCTTTCAAGGGGACAATCACAAGCGAAGAGTCTGCGGCCATGCTCAAAAAAGCGGCCGAGGAAGTTTTTGGCGATGTTGACTGCTCGGGCATTCCGGTTGCTGACGGAGGCGAGGGAACGACTGACGCCGTAATCGCCGCTTCAAAGGGCGAGAAAATCTCGGTGAAAGTCCACGGCCCCCTTATGGAGGAAGTGACCGCATATTACGGAAAGCTCGACTCAAAGCGGGCGGTTATGGAGATGGCGGTTGCTTCCGGACTGCCCATGGTTCCTGACGAGAAGAGGAACCCGCTCAACACAACGACTTACGGAACCGGCGAGATGATTTTGGACGCCCTCAAAAAAGGATTCACTGATATTTCAATCGCAATCGGCGGTTCAGCCACAAATGACGGCGGAATGGGCGCAATGGCCGCCCTTGGCGTGAAATTCCTAGACAAGGAAGGAAAAGAACTTGAGGGGCGCGGCTCTGACTTGGAAAAAGTCGCCTCAATCGATGCAAGCGGAATCTATTCCGGTGTAAAAAACGCGAGATTTACTGTAATGTGCGACGTTACGAACCCGCTTTGCGGCAAGGACGGGGCTACATGGACTTTCGGAAGGCAGAAAGGGGCTGACGAGGCCATGCAGGAGCGTCTTGAGAAGGGAATGTGCAACTACCGGGACGTGATTATAAAGACTTTCGGGGTGAACCCGGACGAAATAAAAGGCTCCGGGGCTGCCGGAGGACTTGGAGCTGCGCTTCTGGTCTTTTTGCACGGCGAGCTAAAATCTGGAATTGAGACAGTCCTTGATCTGGTTGATTTTGACTCAAGGCTCCAGGGGGTCGATTTGGTCGTGACCGGCGAGGGAAGGACTGACTGGCAGTCATGCTTTGGAAAAGTCGTTCAGGGAGTTGGCGACCGCTGCAAAAAGCACAATGTTCCTGCCGTGGCCCTTGTAGGCTCTATGGGAAAGGACGCGGACAAGATTTTTGACCACGGAATCTGCTCGATGATGCCGACAGTCGTGGACACAATCCCGCTGGCCGAGGCACTTGCCCACGCAAAAGAAGCCTATCAAGAATCTGCGGTGAGGCTTTTCAGGTTTATAAAAACCGGAATGGGAGTTCAAAGAAAATAACATACATTTTGCTTCCGTTTTAAATATTCTCAAATGCCCATTGTGGACTGAAATTTCACTTTCTGCTACAATGGGTTTTTGTTAATCAAGAGATTTCGGGGTTCAAAATGGCTAAAGTTACAAAGTACATTTTTATCACTGGCGGCGTCGTCTCAGGACTGGGAAAAGGAATTGCGGCGGCTTCAATCGGACTGATTTTAAAGTCCAGAGGCCTTAAAGTCGTAAACCAAAAATTCGACCCTTATCTCAACATCGATCCAGGCACGATGAACCCCTTCCAGCACGGCGAGGTTTTCGTCACGGACGACGGAGCGGAAACCGACCTCGACCTTGGCCATTACGAACGTTTCACCGACGCTACATTGAGCCAGTCCTCAAACACGACAAGCGGCCGCGTCTACATGACGGTCTTGCAGCGTGAGCGCGAGGGCGGCTACAACGGCGGAACAGTCCAGGTCATTCCCAACATCACCGAGGAAATCCTGCGCCGTATGCTCCTTTCCACAAAGGAAACCGGGGCTGACGTAATCATCACGGAAATCGGCGGAACAGTCGGCGACATCGAGTCCCTCCCCTTCATCGAGGCAATCCGCCAGATAAAATATCAAGTCGGCGAGGAAAACTGCTGCTATATTCACCTGACACTTGTTCCCTACATGCAGAAGGCTGATGAAATCAAGACAAAACCGACCCAGCACTCTGTAAAAGAACTCCAGGAACTTGGAATCCAGCCAAATATTCTCATGCTGCGCTCAGACATCACGATTGACAGAACTACGCGCGAAAAGCTCGCCCTATTCTGCAACGTTGACGCTGACTGCGTAATCCAGAACACCACTGCCCGCTCAATCTACGAAGTTCCACTTCAGCTTGAGAGCGAACACATCGGAGATGCGGTTTGCAAGGTTCTTGGCTTGAAAACTCCGCCCACTGAACTCACAGAATGGACAAAAATGGTCGAAGTCTTCCATAATCCAAAGACCCACGTGAAAATCGCCCTGGTCGGAAAATACGTCGACCTGCATGACGCATATCTTTCAGTCGTTGAGTCCCTTGTCCACGGCGGAATCGCAAACGAGGCCGGAGTGGAGATTGACTGGGTTGATGCGGAAGACCTCAAGGACGACGCAAGCACGGAAGCAAGGCTCAAGGAAGCGGACGGAATCATCGTTCCAGGAGGATTCGGCACTCGCGGAGTCGAGGGAATGGTCTTGGCGGCAAAATACGCCCGCACCCACAAAGTCCCCTATTTCGGAATCTGCCTCGGAATGCAGATTATTGTGATTGAGTACGCCCGCAACGTCCTCGGCTGGACTGACGCGCATTCAACAGAGATGAACAAGGACACAAGCCACCCTGTGATTGACCTGATGCCAGACCAGAACGGAAAGATTCTCGGCGGAACCCTCCGCCTCGGTAAATTTGAATGCACTGTGACTCCGGGAACCCTGACAGAAAAAGCCTACCAGACATCCACAATCTGGGAGCGTCACCGCCACCGCTACGAGTTCAACAACAAGTACCGCGAGGACCTCAAAAAGGCCGGTCTGATTATTGCAGGAGTAAACCCTGAGCGCGATTTGGTCGAGATTGTCGAGGTTCCAGATCATCCTTGGATGGTCGGCGGTCAGTTCCACCCGGAATTCAAGAGCCGCCCCAACAAGGCAGGTCCCCTCTTCCGCGACTTCATCAAGGCAAGCGTAGAAAACCGCAAATAAAAGATAAAAATCTTGAACGGCTCCAAATATGGGGTCGTTTTTTTTATTCGGCTGAAATTCACGCTATTTTAAATCCTGTAGATAGAATTAAATTTCTGTTTTCGCGATGAAAAAAACTTGTTATCAGACCTTCCAGCCCCTTATTTTGAGGGCAAATTATTGACTAAAGGAGCCTTCTAATTTAAATTTCTTTATGCGCGCTGCGCAAGGAAATAGTCATGTTCAATTTAAATGAATTAGAAAACTCGTTTCAGGGGAGTGGATTCTCGTACGATGACGAGTACGATGATGATTCGTCTTTCGATGCAGAGGACGATTTCGATTCTGACAATTCATTAGATGATTTTGAGGATGACGACTTTTACGAAGAAAGTCTCGATGATCAGGACGATGAGCCGGACTATCTGGCAGAAGACGCTTATGATGATCATGAGCCGGAGGACGGTTTTGACGACGCATTCTCCGACTTGGGCGGCAACGACTACGATGACTAAATAAAGTCAGTCCAACGAATACAAAATAAAAACGAAAAAACGCGGACTTTTGCCCGCGTTTTTTTTGCACCCACTACTATTTTATGACTTTTCCATTGTGCCAGAGTTTTTCTAGCTCATAGAAGTTGCGGGCATCGTTTGTCATCAGGTGGATTACGACCGGGCCGTAGTCCAAGAGGTTCCAGTCATCACCAGACTGAGACTTGTTGAAAGTCTTGTGCTCCTCCAAGTCATTAGCCTTGGTGTACTCCTTCACCTGGCGGGCAATACCCTGCCACTGAGCTGACGAAGTCACTGTCGCAATGACAAAATAGTCAGTCCACGAATTCAACTCAGAAACATCGATTACAGTGACTCCCTCGCCTTTTCCGTCCTCGACAATCTGTGCAATTTCAAGAGCCTGCTCTTTTACAGTCTTCTCACTCATATTCTACCTCACTTAACATAGCGGCCGTCAAAATCCTTTCCAAGAATAATTGTAAAGTCGACGTTGGCCGCAGAATCCTGTCCGGCCGATTCAGGCTGAACAGTTTCTTCTTCAATATTCTTACAGTGAATAAAATCAGCCAGAGTCTTGGCAATCTCGGCATTACCGATATGGTTGATTATCACAGTTTTTTCATAGTCATTCTTTTCCGCATTGTGGAAACTCAAAACATCATAACCGGCAGACTGGAGCAGGGCCGCCGTGTTTCTCGCCAAACCTTGTACTGAAGTTCCGTTCTGAATCTCAAGCACATAAATGCGGCTGACATTTTCATTATCCATCGTAATCAATGAAGTCGTAACCTGTTTCACAACATCTTTAATCAGCTGACCGTCATAAAAGGGGAAAAGCAAAACCTTGCCGTCAACCACGCGGTTGGTTCCGGTGATTTCCTGGGGGGCAAGGCGGTCAGCGTCAACCTGACTGATTTCCTTTACCAAATTGTAGAGGTCATCAGAAGCTATATTCGCATCGATATATTTCGCATATTTACTGAAAGCACTTTTATTTAAAATCTGACTTGATCTTTCGTTGAGGGCACCCAAAAAGGCGACCATGACGTTCTGCCGCCTGTCGTTGATTTCTCCGCTGCCCTCATCGCTACGGCTGTAAGTCAGGTAAGTCTTGATCTTGTCGCCGTCAAGAGTGACCGCCCCGCTAGGAAGCAGCCATCTAGTATCCTCATTTTTGACATCAACCGGCGAAGGGACAAAAACCTTTATTCCGCCCAGCATGTCAGTCAGGACTGAAAAATCATCCAGATTCAACTTCACGTAAAAAGGAATTGTCTGGCCGACAAGCTTCTCCACCTCGCTCTTATAGACATCAATGCCCTTTTCCGCGTAAATCGCGTCAATCCGGTCAACGCGGCCAAGTGAATCAAAAATTGCGCCTGTGTTTCCCAAAATGTTAATCAGAGCCCCCCGCTTTGAAAGCGGATAGTAAATAAAGAGGTCGGTAAAAAGCAGCTGGTTGTTGTTTTCCATCACAAAAAGCGTCTTGATTACCTGATCGTTCTTAAGGTTCTGGTCAACCTCGTCCACACGGAGGGAAAGAGCCAGAAAAGCCGCAACGACGAGCAAAATCACGAGAATCAAAATCAGGAAAATTCCGCCCTGCTGACGGCGGTCAAAACGCTTTTTCATTTAATTTTTCTCCAAGTTAAGGGCTTCTTTCAGCTTGTCACGGAATGCAAATGAAACATCCGCAACAGTCTTGCCGTTTTTGTTCAGATAATCAATATTCTCCTCAACAACGGCCAAAGTCAGCCCCGCCAGTGATTTTGAAAAAAGGCCCGCCCTGTACTCTTCAGTTGACTGCGGCCGCCCCGGCTCTATTTTGTCCGCGGCAAAGATAATCATTCCGAGCCTTCCTGCCTCAAAAGAGCCGAAAGTGTGGTTCGCGACCGCAAGAAGGATTTCATCATCGTCAATTTTGAATTCTTCTTTCAATGTGACTGCGGCTGCCCTTCCGTGCAAAAGAGCGGGCTTTTCCGCCTCGATTCCGATAATTGGATTTCCGTCCTTTTTGGCAAGGGCAATCATCTCGTCATCAGAAAAATCCTTGCAGATGTCGTGTCCTATTCCGGCTAGATAGGCCTTGTCAGCGTCATAACCGTACAAGTCAGCCATTTTTCTCGCAGTCTGGGCCACGCGGACAGAATGCTCATAGCGGGAGGGCTTCACGTGGGCTTTCGCAAAGGCATCAACGCTGCAAATCAAATCAGTAATCTTTGAATCCATAGAGTTTATGTTCCTTAATATACTCAAAAACGCCCTCGTTTACAAGGTAACGCCAGCCCCGCCCCATCGCGACCGCCTCCCGTATTCCTGTCGAGGAGATGTCCACCTGGGGGTTTTCGATTTTTCTGCACGGAAAGGGAAAATCCGAAAGTTTTTCCCGGCAGAAAGGATTATCTTCGTCATGGCTGTAGACTCCCACAGCCCGGTTGGCAAAACGCTCGTCCTCCTGCCTTTCAGGCCTGACTGCAAGGATTATGTCGCATTTTTTGGCAAGCTCCCCGGCGTGATTCCACTTGTCAAAGTCAGAAGCCAAGTCCCCGCCGAAAATCAAGCCGAGTTTTCCCTCAAGCTGACCTGCGTATTTTCTCTCCAAAAAACAAGCCGTGTCCCAGGTGTAGGAAATTCCGCCCCGGTCAATCTCGCAAGTCTCAGCCTCAAAACGGGGGTCTCCGGCACAGGCGGCACGAACCATCTCAAGCCTGTCTTGGGCAGTGGCGGCATCCGCCATTTCCTTATGGGGAGGCGTAAAAACCGGGACAAAAAGAATTTTGTCGTAGCCCAGGTTCTTGCAAACCCAGTCTGCCAAAATCAAATGCCCTATGTGAATCGGGTTAAAAGAGCCGCCCAAAAAAGCAATTTTCATCGGATTTTTCCATCCTCCACCGCCAAAGCCTATCTCTCGCTTCCGGGTTCCTGAACTTCCATGTCCTCGTCAACCGAGCGTCCGGCCAAAAACGATGACTTGATTTCAGACGAATCCGAGGTGATTCCAGCGGCGGCGGCAGTCTTTGCCCCTTCCCCGTCCATCTTTGAGACAAGCTCCATAATCGCAGACTTCACGCTCTTGAATCCAGAGTTTGTCGCGACAGAAATCGGAATCACGGTCGCAGACTTGTCAGACTTTCTGAGCTGTCTGGCGATTTTCTCCGCGTTCTCAGCCGCCCCCTCAAGGTCAATTTTATTCAAAAGAATAATCCTAGGCTTTTTGGCAAGCTCCGCAGAATAATTCTCAAGCTCTGCTGAAAGTTTCTCGTATGCGGTAAAACAGCCAGTTCCTTCAGTCTCGTCAGAGCAGTCAATCATAAAAATCAAGCCTGCAGTGCGGGAAATGTGCTTCAAAAAATCGATTCCAAGTCCCTTTCCCTCTGCCGCCCCTTCGATGATTCCGGGAATGTCGGCGATAATCACGTCACGCTCCTCGTCCCCACGCAAAACACCCAAGTTCGGGATTTTCGTTGTGAAGGGGTATGGCGCGATTTTCGGCCTTGCGTTCGTGAAGGCAGAAAGCAGAGATGATTTTCCGGCGTTCGGGAATCCTACAAGACCTATGTCCGCCATGACGCTCAGTTCGAGCAAAAGTTTCCGGTATTCGCCTGGCTGTCCCTTGTTTGCGAATTTCGGTGCCTGGTTGGTCGATGACTTGAAGTGGACGTTTCCCCAGCCGCCGTTTCCACCTTTCAAAAAGACGAATTCCTCGTCCTCGCTCTGGGTGGTGAAATCCTTGATTAACTCGCGGGTCTCAGCGTCGCGTACGGCAGTTCCCGGAGGAAGCTCTATAACGATGTCCTCTCCGTCCTTTCCAAAACGGTTCCAGCCCTGTCCGTCGCCTCCGTTCTGGGCTTTGAAAAATCTCTTGAAGCGTAATTTTGCCAGCGTGCGGACGTTTCTCTTGACTTTGAAAATCACAGAGCCGCCTTTTCCGCCGTCTCCACCGTTGGGGCCTCCGCGCGGGATGTATTTTTCGCGCCTGAATGCCACGCATCCGTTTCCGCCTTTTCCTGACCAGACCTCAATTATCGCTTCGTCTGCAAATTGATTCATAAATTCTCCATTTTCGGGCGTTCCCCTTCGGGTCGCTATGTCCGGGGTTCCGCTCTCGCTCCATTCACTGACGTGAACGGCTACGCCGCCCCTACCAGCGCTAACGTAATTCTAAATAGTAATACTATCGCCCTGACGGTCTTGCGGGGGCAAGACCGAGACTCGCTAAAATCGCTCATTAAATCGCGATTTTCCGGCTTTGGAAAAGCCGTCGCTCCCTACCAGCGCTAACGGCGGGTTGCTGTCGTCATCCATGGCGGCATAAAGCTGTATAAAAAAATAAAGCCCGGAGTCAGAAAATAAATCTGAGATCCGGGCTTGCATTTTCATTTCCGAATACAACCTAAAAAGTTTGTATTATGCGTTTGCTGCAGGTGTTACAGTGACAAACTTTCTGTTCTTGCGCTCAACGAAAGAAACAACACCGTCAGCAGTTGCAAAGAGGCTGTCATCTCCAGCTTTCTTTACATTGTTGCCGGGGAACATTTTTGTTCCGCGCTGTTTAACGATGATTGAACCAGCTGTAACAGTTTCTCCACCGTATCTTTTTACACCAAGGTGTTTCGGATTTGAATCACGGCCGTTTTTCGCGCCGCTGCCGCCCTTACTGCGTCCCATATTAAGCCTCCGCTAATTTGCTATTTCTTCCCGCAGAATCACATGTTCCGGATATTCTTTTTGAAGCGAAGCGATTCCCTCCGCTATAAAATCCGCAGCAGTGATTAACCGTTCTTCCGTATCGGAATCACTTTTTGTAACTTCCACGCTGAATGCGAGATTTCCGCGGGAAGCTGTGTCCGCCTTGTAAGCAACGCCCTCTGTCTTGGAAAGCACCTGCATTGCGGTTCTCAACAGAACAGTAACCGCAGCGCAAACGATGTCGTTCCCCTTGGAAGCAAATCCGGCGTGTCCTTCGGCCCCGAAAGCCTTGAACTCACCATTTTTGCCCCTTAAAAGCGTCACCGCCGTCATAGCTTATGCTAAAACGATGTCCTTTACGCGAACGTTTGTGTATTCTTCGCGGTGGCCGATAAAGCGGTGGTAGTCCTTCTTTGCCTTGTATTTGAAGACGAGAACTTTCTTGTCACGGAAGTTTTCCTCAACTTCAACAGTGACTTTTGCACCCTTAACATAGGGAGTACCAACGCTGATTTTGTCTCCGTCGCTTACGAGAAGAACTGAATCAATGTCGATTTTCTTGCCTTTTTCTTCTCCGGTCTTGTCAACCTGAATAAGGGCGTCTTTCTCAGCTTTGTACTGCTTTCCCTTGTATTCAAAAATTGCGTACATATTACAACCTCTACAAAATTTGCCATCAGAGGGTAACGGGTTCTCTTCAGGCTCCACGAAATATGAGTACAAAATAGTATCAAATTTACGCGGTCTTAGTCAACATCAAAAGCCTGCACAAGAAATAATTTTCAATGCAGATTTAGAATGAAGCCAAAGTTCTTTCTATTCTTTCGACTGACTCTTCCTGTCCGAGAATCGCGATAGAGCCAATCAGAGGCGGAGAAACCCTGCTGCCTGTAACAGCCATGCGTATGGGCATCATGAAATCACCGAGTTTAATTCCAAGCTCCTCAGAGCAGGCCTTGGCGAATTCCTCAGCCTCCTCGTGGCTGACCTCAAAGACCTTGGCGACAAATTCCTTTGCCTTCTCCAGGACTTTCTTTGTCATCTCCTCGCCGTTTTCCTTGAAGCGTTTGGGAATGATTTCCTCTTTCGGCGGAACCGCAGGCTCTGTGAACAAGAAGTGAACCATCTCAGCAGCGTCCGTCAGGAAGTGAAGTCTTTCCTTAATCAACGGCATGAGCTTCATCAAAGCGGCCTTAACGTCAGCGGAAGTCATGTTCATAGACTTGTCAACGCAGTAAGGCTCTCCGTCCTCTCCAAGCGCGACTCCTGAGAATTTGGGGCCGACATTCGGCTTCGGGGCGGGATTTCCCTCTGGAATTTCAAGCGCGCCATCACCTGTTCCTGTGATGAAAGGCAGAGTCCACTTGTAAAGCTCCTCGTCAGTCAGCATACGGATGTAGTTTCCGTTGTAGAACTCAAGTTTTTTATAGTCAAATACGGCCGGAGCCTTGTTCAAATGCTCAAGCTTGAAATTTTTGGCAAGCTCCTCAAGAGTATAGAATTCCTTGCCCTCCTCATAGGAGCAGCCGAGCAAGGCGACATAGTTGATAATCGCCTGGGGCAGATAGCCTCTCGCACGGAATTCATTGAGGGAAGTAGAGCCGTGGCGTTTTGAGAGCTTCTTTCCGTCAGAGCCGTTGACCATCGGAAGGTGGCAGAATTCAGGATGTTCCCAGCCGAAAGCGCGGTACATCTGAACGTGAAGCGGAGTTGAAGGAATCCACTCCTGGGCGCGCATGACATGGCTGACCTTCATCATGTGGTCGTCAACGATATTAGCCAAGTGGTATGTCGGGAAGCCGTCGCTTTTGAGCAGAACCGGATCCGGGGAAATATCCTCGTTCTTCCAGATGATGTCACCGAGCAGGTGGTCATGGAATTTCGTCTCGCCCTCAAGCGGGACTTTAAGACGGATGACGTAAGGCTTTCCAGCGTCAAGGTTTGCCTTAACTTCCTCCTGGGTCAGGTGGCGGCAGTTGCGGTCGTAGCCGGGAGCCATCTTGTTCTCAGTCTGGATTTTGCGGATTCTCTCAAGACGCTCAGCATCGCAGAAGCAGTAGTAGGCCTCACCTTTTTCAACGAGTTCCTGCGCGTATTTTTTGTAAAGGTCAAAACGCTCGCTCTGAACGTAGGGGCCGTACTCTCCGCCCTTGTCTCCGCCTTCATCCCAGTCGATTCCGAGCCAAGCCATAGTGTCATAAAGATTCTTGACGTATTTCTCGTCGTAGCGGGTGCGGTCTGTGTCCTCCAAGCGGAGGATGAATTTTCCGCCCTTTGAGCGGGCAAAAAGATAATTAAAAAGAGCTGTCCTAACACCGCCGATATGCTGCATTCCTGTCGGTGACGGCGCGTAGCGGACTCTTACTTCTTCACTCATAAATAAAACCTCTATTAAAAATTGTATCTTGCAAAAATATCAAAAATCTTACCGAAATTCCGTGAAAGATTCAATTAACACCCAGACACAAAGCGAGACGGTCTTTAATTGTAATAAAAAGTGATTTTTGCTAAATTGAAGGCATGAGTCAAAACACATTCGGTTCCGCATTCAAGGTCACGACATTCGGCGAAAGCCACGGGGCGGCGTTGGGCTGCATTATCGACGGTTGCCCGGCAGGATTAAAAATCACAAGGGACGACATCCAGTCAGACCTAAATAGAAGAAGACCCGGCGCGTCATTCGCAGGCCAAAGCAACGCGGCCGTCACGGCGAGAAAAGAAGCGGACGAAGTTGAAATCTTAAGCGGAGTTTTTGAGGAAAAATCCGAGGGCACTCCAATCGCCCTTCTCATCAGAAACACTTCCCAGCACTCAAAAGACTACGGAAATTTGGCGGGCACATTCAGGCCCGGTCATGCAGACTTCACATATTTTGAAAAATACGGCTTTAGAGACTACAGGGGCGGCGGACGCTCAAGCGGAAGGGAGACAGCGGCAAGAGTCGCGGCAGGCGCGGTCGCAAAAAGGCTGGTTCTCGCGCTGACTGACGGAAAGGCGAAAGTCACGGCGTACACAGAAAGGGCAGCCGGAATCTCAATAGAAAAAACTGATTTTGACAAAATAGAAAAGAATCCCCTGCGGGCGGCTGACTGCGAGGCGGCAAAAAAAATGCAGGCCAAAATCGAGGAATTCAGAAGTCAGGGAAATTCCGCAGGAGGAATAGTCGCCTGCAAAATCGAGGGGATTCCGGCGGGACTCGGGGAACCGGTCTTCGGGAAGCTCGACGCCCTTCTCGCCCAGGCGGTCATGTCAGTCGGAGCCATAAAGGGAATAGAATTCGGATCCGGCTTCGACGCGGCAGACGCATCAGGAAAGGAAAACAACGACAAAATGCGGGCGGCTCAAGACGGAAAGTCCGTGGAATTTTTGACAAACAACGCCGGCGGAATCTTAGGCGGCATCTCAAACGGAAACGAGATATTTTTCAGGGCGGCGGTAAAACCAGTCCCGTCTATCTTTTTGCAGCAGGAGACAGTCTCCTTTGACGGTGAAAGATTCACAGACGCTGATTTAGTCATCGAAGGCCGCCACGACGTATGCCTCTGCCCCAGAATCGTCCCCGTAATAGAGGCCATGGTCTGGCTGGTTCTTGCCGACATGCTTTTACAGCAGCAGAACGCGAGAGTAAACTAGGGAGTATTCAGAGTTTGAGCCACCACGCGAATTGGACATACCATGCGTAGTGGAGGAACATACAAAGTTACGAACTGCATTTTGCAATTTTCTTCTGCAATATCTGAATTTGAAAAAAAAAGTACCGAATTTATGTTATTTTATTGACGCGTATTAAAAAGGTAATATAATAAGTTACTGTGAATAATATTATCCTAAGATTAGAATCAATCGAAGTTGAAAATCTTAAAAATGTTGTAGATGGTAAAATATCACTTCTAGGCTCTTCGCCGGTCAGCACTACACTGGCCAACATTTCTGCAAATTCTTTAATAAGTGATATAATTGGAATTTATGGTCAAAACGGATCAGGCAAAACCGCTGTAGTTGATAGCTTTTATTTTCTAAAAAAAATGCTTTCTGGAGAAGAACTGGATTCAGATACAGAAAAATATATAAAAGATAAATCAAAATATTTCAAATGCTCATTCGTTTTTTTCTTATTCAAGACAGACTCAACAAATAAAATTGCCGTCAGCTATTCATTTTCTGTTGGCCATAACGGCAAATCTTTTTTCTTACAGGCAGAAGAATTAAAATTTGCCACTTTGACTATAGGAAAAAAACTGTCTTACAAAAAAATAATTGATTACAATTCTGACCTTGATAAATATTATGAAAACTTTTCAAGTGCAGAATATTTATCTTTAATCAAAAGACAACCTGATGACGTCTTTAAAAGACTTCAAGCATTTTTATTACTTAATAAGGATTTAAAAAAATCGTTTATATTTGCATCACAGAACATGTCGCTATTGATAAAAGCTTTCTCAAAAGAGCGATTTGTAAATACAGTTCTAAAAAGTCTTAACAGATACGCAAGGAGTTATCTGTTCGTATTTAGAAATGACTTTTCTGCAAAAAATATGACAGGCATCGAATTTCACCTTTCTTTTTCAAGTGATATGGAAAACAAAAGGCTTATTGCAGAATTCATGTATAATTACAGTACCCAGTCTATTTTGTTACCCGAAAGAGCATTCGTTTTATGGAATAAAATAATTGAAAATCTAAATTGCGTTCTCCGTAAAATAATCTTTGACATGACTATCTCTCTTGAAAAATTAGAAATTACTGCTAATGAAAAAGGCGAAAAGCTTTACAAAGTCATGCTTTTTTCTAACCGCAAGGGTACTCTGATTCCAATGAAATACGAGTCGGACGGAGTAAAAAAACTTGTTTCAATGCTAGGGGTTATTATTAATATGTATAATAATCCGGCCGTTACATTGGTAATTGACGAATTGGATTCAGGAATATTCGAATATCTGCTTGGTGAAATAGTAAAAGTTTTGGAAGAAAGCGGAAAGGGACAGTTCATTTTCACTTCCCACAATCTTCGTCCATTGGAATTATTGGATTATAAATCTCTTTACTTTACAACAATAAATGAGAATAACAGATACATTCAGCTATCAGCCATAAAAACAAATAATAATGTCCGTAAGGTTTATTATAATGCAGTTCAACTTGGTGGTCAGAAAGAAGAATTGTATGATATGGTCGATACATCAGAGATAAGAGATTCTTTGCATGAAGCTGGTTATTTTACCAACAATGGAGAAAAAGCAGATGCCTAAAAAAAAGATACTCCTTTTTCTTGTTGAAGGTCCAAGTGATAAAACAGCATTGGATTCGTTAATAAAAAAAATTATAGATGTGAACCTAAAAGTCAGTTTTGATGATTTTGGTGGAGATATATTAACAAAGTTTGCTAAAATACAGACAGTAAAAAAGTCTGTTGGTAGCGAAATAAATTCTTTTATGGACAAATATGGTTTTGAAAAAAAGAATTTATATAAAGTTGTACACTTAATTGACATCGATGGTTGTTATATCCCTGATTCCAATATCATTTTCAATTCTAAATATACTAAAGAAGTGGGATGTTTTTATTCTTTCAATAAAATTGAAACTGACAATGTGAAACAAAAAATTAACCGCAATGCCACCAAACGGTCAGCAATAGAAGCGTTGACTACCATGCAGAAATCAGTAATCTTGGGGACAATTCCATACGAAATCTATTATTTTTCTTGCAATCTGGATCATGTATTACATGATAATCCAAATCTTAATGATTTTGACAAGGTAGAATATGCCTATAATTTCAAGAAAAAATATATCGACAGACCTTCGGATTTTATTCAATTCTTAAAAGATCAACTTCCTCCAAATACAAATAATCTCAAAGAAACATGGAACTTCTTAAAGAAAGATAATAATTCATTATCCAAAAGCTCCAATTTTTATTATTTTTTTTCAAAATTGATTAACAGAAAGGGACTAGCAACAGAGGGAAAAACCTTCACCGCGTAGCCGTTCGGAGTAAAGGCCGAGATAGCAATTGACTTCGTCATGGGTAAGAAGCAGACGGCTCAGCTGTCGAAAAAGAGCTTTAAAATGAACATCCTGAAACTATTTCCATCGTTATTATATCTGATACGCGAAAGTGTCAACGGAATTACAGACGATTTTGCACATCGTATTTTTGCTGATGTTGATAAATATTATTAATCCGCACAATGCAGTGCGGGTTGTGCCGAACCTTCTGAAGTCACTGGGCTTCTCCGAGTTCGCAAGAAAGAAAAATCTTACAATCAAAAAAGCAGCCCCTTTGCTTAAAAAAATGAAAAATGCCTGCTCAAGGCTATTCAGAATTTATAATGCGGTTGCCCTGCCAATCTAGCGTTTATTCGTTGACTTTCCTTTAGAAAATCGTATAATTTTAATTGTTATGTTGTCAGATATTGCGGTTTTTGCGCCGGCCAAGGTGAACATCGGACTTAAGGTGCTCAAAAAAAGGCCGGACGGATTCCATGGTATCGAAAGCATTTTCCAGACAGTCTCCTTGTACGACAAACTGGAGATTTCGCTGACCGAAAAGAAAAAAACGTGCATTGTGGAAAGTCCTGACCTAATTCTTCCAGAACAAAATACAATCACGCAGGCTTATTC
Organism: uncultured Treponema sp.; assembly: GCA_946615905.1. Taxonomy (GTDB): domain Bacteria; phylum Spirochaetota; class Spirochaetia; order Treponematales; family Treponemataceae; genus Treponema_D. Next base: position 57,172 of record CAMOIE010000020.1, read on the forward strand.
AACTTTCACCGAGCTGACCGGAATCGATACGGGCATCCACGTAAAAATTGAAAAGCAGATTCCTTCCGGCGGCGGACTTGGCGGCGGTTCTTCCGACGGGGCCTCATGTCTGAAAGCCCTTTTCAAGATGTTCGGTGTGGAACTGACGGAAAGCATGGCTTTTGAGGCGGCTTCAAAAATCGGAAGCGACGTGTTCTTCTTTCTTCTGGGAGAGGGATGCGCATTGGTTTCTGGCAGGGGTGAGAATGTATCACCAATCAAAGCCAGAGACGACTTGCATTTTGTGATGGTCTTTCCAAAGGTTCACAGCTCCACAAAAGAAGCATACGCTTTGATTGACCAGTCCTACGAAAAAGGCAAGAAAGTCAAGTGTCCTGAATTCGGAACGCTGGAACAAATATACAGGCAGCCGGTCAACGACTGGAATTTCAAGAATTCCTTTACCCCGCTGCTGGCGGAAAAATATCCGCAGATTAAAAACGCGCTCGACTCCGTGATTTCCACGGGGGCAGACTGGGCAGACATGTCCGGCTCCGGGGCGACAGTTTTTGGCGTTTACCGGGATCAAGCCTCGGCTCAAAAGGCATTCCTGGCACTGAAAGAGGAAGGATTCACCTGCGTCACAGCAGAGTGATTTGCCCGCAAGGGCTAAAAAGGAGAATGCTATGGAAGTAACAGAACTGCGCATCCGAAAAGTGGAAGCCGAAGGGAAACTCCGCGCTTACGTTACGGTTACATTTGACAACTGTTTTGTCGTGCACAATGTAAAAATCATCGAGGGAAAGAGCGGCCTGTTCATCGCGATGCCAAGCCGAAAGACTGCCAACGGTGAGTACAAGGATGTAGCCCATCCTATAAGCCCTGACTTCAGGAACGCCCTGCAGCAGAAGATTCTTGATGAATACAATGCAGGCCACGTTGAGGAAGCGGGAGCCGAGGAAGACTGACTTCCTCAGCAGAATAAATTCGTAATTTTTTGGGACGTCGTCAAGCGGTAAGACAACGGCTTTTGGTGCCGTCATTCCACAGGTTCGAATC
>CAMOIE010000021.1 GCA_946615905.1 uncultured Treponema sp.
CGCCGCCTGAACGTCAAATACCACGACGATGACGGAAAGAACAAGTACGTCCACATGCTCAACGGAACCGCTGTCGCAGTAGGACGCGCAATGCTCGCAATCTTTGAGAACTACCAGAATGAGGACGGCTCTATCACGGTTCCGCCTGCTCTGGTTCCCTTCTGCGGATTCGACAAAATCGGTCCGAAGACTCAAATCAAAGATCCGGTCTACCATCCGGCAAAATAAGAGTCATGCAAAAAAAAGACAGCTACTACCTAAAAGGAATTTTTTACTTTCTCTTTCTTCTTGCCCTTTTGGCCTGCGTAGCTGTCTTAAAAATCCTCGGCTCAGTCTGTCTGCCGATTATTCTTTCGATATTGCTTTCCTTTGCATTCTACCCTTTGATTCGCAAACTGAACCTAAAATTCCGTATTCCTTGGTTTTTCGGGATTCTCATAGTCTACGTTATATTTTTTCTATTGGTCTTCGGTGCCGGAAATCTTGTGGCAAACGGGGTAGCATCAATTTTGCAGGCTCTTCCCCGCTATCAGGAACGCTTCACTTCTATTTACTCAGAAATCGCAGGAAGACTAGACTTGCCTTTTGATGAAACTCTAAGTCTTTTCGACAACCTCTGGAATCTTCTCTCAATCCGCACGACAGTCGGAAAAGCTGCAATCGGTTTTACATCCGGTCTCTATACTTTTTTCAAGTCCTTTTTACTTGTAGTCCTATTTTCGGTATTTCTACTTTTGGAAATGCACTTTTTCAAAGTCAAAGTTTTAGTCGCTTTCAGCGGAAACAAAAAAGGCAGGGTCCAGAAAATTACAAAAAAAGTTATCGCAGAGATTACTCAATATATTTCAATCAAATTCATAGTTTCTCTAGCAACTGGGATTTTGGTCACCTCAGGCTGCCTAATTATCAACATGGACTTTCCTCTGGTATGGGGAACAATAGCCTTCATTATGAATTTCATTCCGACATTCGGTTCGATAATCTCATGTGCCCTCACGGTCTTGTTCGCACTGATTCAGTTTTACCCCGCACCTGGACCGATAATTTTTATCGCAATTGAAGTCATAGCAGTCAATTTTATAATCGGTCAGGTATTGGAGCCTAGAATCGAGGGCAAAAATCTGGGGCTTTCCCCTTTCGTGATTTTGACCAGCCTCTCTTTCTGGGGGTGGATGTGGGGCTTTCTAGGACTTTTGATTTCAGTTCCGCTGATGGTGATTGTAAAAATCATCTGCGAGAATATCTCATACCTCCAGCCGATTGCGATTTTCATAGGCGGACGGCCACAGGACACAAAAAAAGAGCTTGTAAAAGACTCTGATATGTTGGATTTTGAAGAAGAAGACAGTCCTAAAACTCCGACTCAAACAGCAGACGAGGCAAAATCTGACAAATAACGGTTGTCCTCTTCTTTTAGCGAAGTAAAATCGCAAATTGCGCAAAGTTTTTTTCCACTTTCAGACTTAATAATATTTTTCACATAGAAAGTTGCAGAAATCTTTCTTTCTTTTACAGGCCCTTCAATAGGAAATGACAATTCCACTGCATACTCATTTTCACTTTGTAAAATCATTTCACCAGAGTCAGAGGCAAAGACAAGCTTTTTTGCATCTAAATAAATGACATAGGGCGGATTCTTTCTTCCACTTACGGCAAGAATTTGCTCTTCATACTCTGACAAAAACTGTGAAATTCGCTCATTCCAAGATGACTTTTTAAAAAGCCCGTAACCATTTTTGATTTTGCAGACAATATTCACTCGGTTTGATTTTCGCACGCTTTGATAAAATATTACAGCCTTGACATTCCTCTCTTTAACAGCAGAAGATGAATCCAAATCCTTTTCACGGTAAATCTCAGGAGGAATCCGCACCGCATACAAGCTTGAATTGGCGCTCCTCACTAAAACTGCGAAAAAATAAAGGCCGATTTTATTAAAATAAAAATTAAACTTGACTTTCAGTCCCTCATAGTCAGAAAGTTTTTGCTCACTTTCATCAAGAATTATTATCCCCTTATCAAAAACTTTCACCATTTCAGCCTTAAAAACGAGAGGAAGACTTTTCGCAAAATTATTTTTCGGTTGGTCTGGGACAGAAAAAATCAGAGGTGAATTACCGTTGACCAAATATTTTATAACCAAATCTCGTTCAACTGAAGTAAGTTTATTTTCCATAAATATTTTTGCCTGAGCCTGTTTTTGTGATTTTCACTTCATCGATTTTCCAGTCTGCCTTTTCGTCCGGTGAAAAATATAAACTTAAGTCCACGAATTTTTCACGGCTGGTAAAAAAACGTACAGGCAGCTGAACCATAGAATTTTCAATAAAAGGTTTTCCCGCAAGATATGACGAAAATTTTATTTCTGGAATATCATTTTCCGCCCGGTCAAAAAGATTCAGTCCTGCATTTAAATCTTTTAAATCAGCATACAAAAGGGAAAGCTGAAAAGCACAATCTTTTTTTATATATGGCAAAGCAGAATCGCCGTTAAGAAGAGCTTTGCAAAATAAATCCAAATTATATTTTACTTTAACAGGAATAGAAGACACATCTAATGAAGAAAAGCCGTCTAATTCAGGATAGATATTTTTCGGTAAAAAATTCCTGTCCCGCAATATCATCGAATCAAGCGTCAGGCGTACAGATGGATGAATACCGTCCATATTCCTGATATTTCGTGAAAGGAGCCCCCCGTCCAATTCTTCCGTCCATGGAGTTGAATCGGACAAACTTTCCGCCTGCTTACGAAGGGTTTTGGGTGTTCCGACAGAAGAAACAGAATTATTCCCACAGGCAGCTAGCAAAAATAAAACAAAAAACAATATGCAGGGATATATTTTTTTCACTTTAAAATTATAAATGATTTTTTATTATAAAACAAGGCTGAGATTTTAAAGATAAAAATGGGACTGTCAGTTGGCAGTCCCATTCAATTAAAGAAAAAAAAGATTAGTTCTTTTTAGCCTGTTCTTCGATTGCGTCGATATAAGAAAGGTTCAGGCGACCCATTTTGTCAACCTCAAGGAGCTTGACAGGAATCTGCTGTCCTTCTTTAAGAACATCGGTGACTTTCTCAACGCGCTGGCGGGAAAGTTTTGAGATGTGGCACAAGCCCTCTTTTCCCGGCAGGATTTCGACAAATGCGCCGAAGTCCATGATGCGTTTTACAGTGCCGTTGTAGATTACGCCGACCTCTGGATCCTCAACGATTCCTTTGACAGCGGCTTTTGCTTCCTCTGCCATTTTACCGTTGTTTCCGTAAATCTGGACAGTTCCGTCATCCTCGGTGTTGATTGTGACACCGTACTGGGCGCAGAGAGCCTTGATGTTCTTTCCGCCAGGTCCGATAAGGGCACCGATTTTGTCAGTGTCAATCTTCATTGTAAGGATTTTCGGAGCGTAGGGAGAAATCGGCTGCGGCTTGTTGATGCACTTCTCCATGATTGAGAGGATGTGCAGGCGGCCTTCTTTAGCCTGGGCCAGAGCCTTTTTCATGATTTCTGTGGTGACACCGGCAATCTTGATATCCATCTGGAAGCCTGTGATACCGTCTTTCGTACCAGCGACTTTGAAGTCCATGTCGCCGAGATGGTCTTCCTCACCGAGAATGTCGGAGAGAATCTTGTAGCGTCCGTAAGGATTGTCGCCCTCAGCCTCTGTAATCAAGCCCATGGCGATTCCGGCGACCATTTTTTTCATCGGAACACCGGCGGCAAGGAGAGAGAGACAGCCACCGCAGGTTGAGGCCTGTGATGAAGACCCGTTTGACTCCATGATTTCAGAGACAACGCGGATTGTATAGGGGAATTCGGCTGTTGACGGAATCATCGGAGCCAGTGAGCGGCGGGCGAGGTTTCCGTGGCCGATTTCGCGGCGGCCAGTTGTAAGGCGGCCGACTTCACCGACAGAATACGGCGGGAAGTTGTAGTGGAGGATGAAGTTGTCAGTGCGCTCTCCGTCGATGTCATCATAGACCTGGGCATCAGAAAGGCTTCCCAAAGTCGTGACGGCAAGAGACTGTGTTTCACCGCGTGTGAAGAGGGCAGAGCCGTGCGGACGTGGCAAAACATTGACCTCACATGTAATCGGGCGGATTTCATCGCATTTTCTTCCGTCGATGCGGACTCCATCGTCAAGGATTGACTTGCGGAGGAGGTTGTACTGGATGTCATCGAGGCAGGCGTTGAAAAGCTGGGCCTGAATTGCGTCCTCAAGCTGCTCTGCGTGGTTTGCGGCAACCTGCTTTTTGACTTCGCTGATTGCCTTGCCACGGTTCATCTTTCCGTCCTGGAAGCAGGCCTTTTTCAAGAGAGGTGTAGCCTCGGCGATGATTGCATCCTTGTTCGCAAGCTCCACGTTGAGGGGAGCGAGAGGAAGTTTTTCCTTGCCGCATTTTTTCGCAAGGTCTTCCTGCAAGAGACACATATCTGTGATAAAGCCCTGGGCCTTTTCCAAAGCACCGAGCATGACTTCCTCAGAAGCCTCGTGGGCGCCGCCCTCAACCATCGTAAAGCCGTCTTTTGTTCCGGCGACAACGATTTCAAGCTGGGCTTTGTCCATCTGCTGGAAAGTGGGATTTACGACGTACTGGCCGTCAATATAAGCGACGCGGCATGCAGCTACAGGTCCGTGGAAAGGAATGTCTGAAATTGTTACGGCAGCTGATGAGGCGATTACCGCCAAAATATCCGGTGTGTGAACTCCGTCCGCAGAAACGCAGGTCGGAACAATCTGAATCTCGCGTCCGAAAGCCGGTTCAAAAAGAGGACGCATGGGGCGGTCGATAAGGCGGGAAACCAAGATTTCCTTATCCTTCGGGCGACCTTCGCGTTTGATGAATCCGCCGGGGATTTTTCCTGCGGCGTAATATTTTTCGTTGTACTCGACTGTTACGGGAACAAAGTCCAAGCCTTCTTTTACTTCTGATGAAGCGCAGACTGTGGCAACAATCGCAGTGCCCGCGAACTGTGCGAAAACACAACCGTTGGCCTGTTTGCCGATTTTTCCAGTCTCAAGGATAAGCTCCTTGTCACCGATTTTGTAAGTCACTCTGTTTACCAAAATTATTCTCCTAACTTCTTCTTTCTTCTTTCTAATTCTTCTAAAACAAAATAAGGCGGATATAATCCGCCTTAGTGCGCTTAGTGGCGCAATCCGAGTTCAGCAATCAATGCGCGGTATGTTTCCAAATCGCGGCGCTCAAGATATTTGAGCAGCTTTCTGCGCTGACCGATAATCTTGAGAAGGCTGCGTTTTGCGCCTGAATCCTTCGGGAATGTCTTTGAGTGTGTTGTAAGCTGTTTGATGCGTTCAGTCAAAAGTGCGATCTGAACCTTTGAGTTTCCTGTGTCAGCGTCATTTGCGCCGAATTTGCTGATGATTGCAGCAGACTGTTCTTTTGTAAGTGCCATTACTTACTCCTTGTTATTTTATACCACTTTGGTTACAAAATTCTATTGTCCGTACGAGACCCGGCAGTGAACCATCGGAAAGCGGCAGGCGAAGGTTACCATTTTCCAATTTACAGGCTGTCTTGAATGTATGAGCGAAGGCAAACTGCCCCGCCGCGGAAGTTTCTGAGCTTTCCGCAGACAATTTTATTTTCACCGGATATTCGCCGTCTGGAGGAAGAATTTGATTCTCCCCTACTCTGGCAGAAATCCAGTTGTTTTCTCTTTGCTCTGACCACGAAAGGCCGGAACAGTCGATTTCAAAAGGATGACCGAGCATGTCAAAAACCCGTCCAAGCATTCCCTTTTGAATTTCCTCGCGGATTCTTCTGGAGGCAATTCTCTCATTCTGATACAAAATCGGCTCAGTAACGGAGAATTCCACATGACGGGCATCACAGAATTCCCGGATTAAAGGAACTGTAAAAGCCCCCTGATAGCCACAATGGAAGTCAAATCCCTCTGATAGGAAAGTCAGTCCCATTTTTTCAATCAAGACCTTCAAGAATTCGCTTCCCTCAGTTTTGCAGAAATCACCGGAAAAGTCAATCAGCAGGACGAAGGCAAAGCCCAAAGCCTTGAAATACTCAAGCCGGGAAGACAAAGTTGTTATGTCGCCAGGATATTCGTCAGGATGCTTAAGGGCGCTCAAAGGCCTGGTAAAAGTCACGATTCCAGGAATCAAATTTGACTTTTCAAGGCATTTTGAGAATATCTTCTTGTGCCCCAGATGAGGGCCGTCAAAGGAGCCGATTGAAAGAGCTGTTCCCTTATTTTTCCATTCAGCGCTGAATTTTCCGTTTAGGATTTGATCCCAGCTGTAAATCGTAAAGTCAAAGGCCTTTTTATCTCTCTCGACTACAAATCCATAGGAATATCGGCTGCCAGACCGTCTCACAAGTCCCGCAAAGTCACCCTCAGGGTAATAGACCGCGATTTCTTTTTCAGTCTCACCGCTTTTATCCAGCAAAGAAAGGGCTGATTTTTTAAGCGGGCGGCCATGGACAAAATCCTCGATACAATCAGGGGCAAGGCTTGCGACATCAAGTCCGCAGAGGCTTGCGACCTCCGGGGTAAAATCCTTCGATGTTCTGACGATTTCTGACAGAAATTCACTTGTAAAACGGGACTCTTTGTCAAATTCCATTTTAGCAGAAGTCAGAGATTCAATCGTAAATGGAGGAAGTTCTGAGACACCGGCGGCATCATTCAGCAAAAAGGAGCCTACCCGGGTTCTCCGCAAGGCCGCAAGATGGGCGACCGTTCCGCAGGCAAGCGCAATGTCGCGGGCAAGTGCGCGGATATAAGTCCCCTTTGAGCATACGATTTTCAAAAGGGCGTATTTTCCGCTGAATTCTTTTATCTGAATGTCGTAAACCGTGATTTTGCGGGCAGGGATCTCGACATTCTTTCCGCTGCGCAAAATGTCAGAAGCCCTCTTTCCGCCGACGTGAATCGCAGAAAAAGCCGGGGGCACTTGCTCGATTTGGCCTATAAAACGCGGTAAAACAGAGCGCAAAGTTTCTTCGGAAGGATAAGCTCCTGTGTCCACGACATTTCCGGTCGGGTCTAAAGTGTCAGTTTCAGTTCCGAACTGGACGAGAGCCAGATATTCTTTGTCAAAAGCTGTTATATGGGGAACAAGATGGGTGAGCTTGCCCGAAAGAACCACAAGAAGACCGTCAGCAAAGGAATCAAGCGTTCCTGTGTGGCCGACCTTTGTGGTTCCAAGGGCTTTTTTCACAGCCGTCAGAGAAGAAAAAGATGTCTGCCCGGACTGCTTTGCAAGCAGAAGAATCTTGACAGGAGCCTTATTCTGATTTTTCCGCTGCGGCATTCTCTTGGGCTTCCAGACGGTTTAATTTATTTACCATTTCAAAGCCTTCCTTGATGCTTGAGTCAGCGATAAAGGTCAGCTTGGGGAATTTTCTGATTGTAAGTTTTTTGGCGATTGACGACTGGATAAAACCGGCGGCGGAATTAAGACCTTCCACCCCCTTTTTAATCTGGGCATCCGCCATAAAACTTGAGACATAGACTTTCGCAAAGGCAAGGTCTGCGGCGACCTCAACCCGATTGATTGAAAGGAAAGTCGAGACCCTGGGGTCTTTAACCTGACCTTTCATAATCAGATTTGCGATTTCACCGCGGATTTGTTCGCCGAGTTTGAGCATTCTGAATTCACCCATTACTCAGCACCTCCCTCACTTGCCTTTTTGGCTGCCTTTTTAGCTTTTCCAGCGGCTTTTTTAGCCGCCTCTTCAGCGGCGGCAGCGGCAGCTTCCTCGGCGGCCAGAGCCTGAGCCTCGGCGGCACGTTCGGCAGTCTGCTTTTCAAGCTCGGCCTTCTCATCAACAAGTTTTTCACCGAGTTTGCGCTTGACCTCAACGAATTCGAATACTTCGAGAACGTCTCCGACCTGAATGTCCTGCCAGTTTTCAAGACCGATACCGCACTCAAATCCAGCTTTGACTTCTTTCGCATCGTCTTTGAAGCGTTTGAGTGAGGAAATGTTGCCAGTAAACTTGACGATTCCATCGCGGATAAGGTTGACGGAAGATGTCTTCTTTACCAAACCGTCCGTTACGTAGGCACCGGCGATCACGCCGATTTTCGGAACTTTGAAAGTGTTGCGGACTTCCACAGAACCGATGACTTCTTCTTTTGTATCTGGCTGGAGCATACCTTCCATGTACTGGGTGATTTCCTCGACAGCCTTGTAGATAATGTTGTACTTGCGGATCTCAACCTTTTCCTGCTCGGCAAGGATTTTGGCCTTGGGAGTCGGACGGACGTTAAAGGCAATGATAATCGCGTTCTCATCAGCGGCAGCCAACATGACATCAGACTCGTTGATTGCGCCTGCGGATGAATGGATAACGTCCAGACGGATATCCTTTGTAGAAAGCTTTTCAAGAGAAGCCTTGAGAGCCTCGGCAGATCCCTGCAAGTCAGCTTTGATGATGACTTTAAGGGCACGAGCCTCGTCGTTCTCAATCTGGTTAAGGAAGTTGTCCTTGTTGATTTTGCGGACAGCCTGAGCAGTCTCAAAGCGCTTGAGTTCCTGACGCTTGGCTGAAATCGCACGGGCGTCTTTTTCGCTCTCAGTGACCTGGAATGGGTCTCCGGCGTTCGGCATTGACTCGATTCCGATGACCTCGACCGGCATTGAGGGCAAAGCCTCCTGGACTTTCTCTCCGTGGTCGTTGAACATAGCGCGGACACGTCCGTTGTAAATACCTGCGACAAAGGGGTCTCCGACTTTAAGGGTTCCCTGCTGAACAACGACAGTGGCAACAACGCCGCGCCCCTGGTCAACACGTGACTCAAGGATTTTTCCTTCCGCGCGTGAGTGGAAGGGAGCCTTAAGTTCCAAAACCTCGGCCTGAAGAAGGATCGCATCGAGCAAATCATCGATTCCCATTCCCTGCTTTGCGGAAATGCGGACATACTGGGTGTCTCCGCCCCACTCTTCCGGGGTAAGTCCCTGCTCAGAGAGCTGGGTCATAACGCGGTCTGGGTTGGCCTCAGGCTTATCGATTTTGTTGATTGCGACGATAATCGGAACCTTAGCGTCCTTAGCGTGGGCGATAGCCTCAAGTGTCTGGGGCATAACGCCGTCATCAGCCGCGACTACGAGGACTACGATGTCAGTAATCTGGGCACCGCGTGCGCGCATCATAGTGAAAGCCTCATGGCCAGGAGTATCAAGGAATGTGATTGTACCCTTGTCAGTAGAAACCTGATAGGCACCGATTTTCTGTGTGATTCCGCCCGCCTCACCGGCAGCGACATTTGTCTTGCGGATTGCGTCCAAAGTCTTGGTTTTACCGTGGTCAACGTGACCCATGACCGTGACAATCGGGGGACGAATCTCAAGCATTGACTCGTCAACCTTGTCGCTCTCGATGACTGTCTCATCGTAAAGGGAGACGCGGTGGACTTCGCAGTTGTATTCACTGGCCAAAATCTCGGCAGTATCGGCATCGATTGACTGGTTGATTGTGACCATCATGCCCATTGACATGAGTTTTGCGATGATATCGGAGCCTTTGAGGTTCATCTTCTTTGCAAGGTCAGAGACAGAGACCGTGTCCATAATGTCGATTGACTTGGGAACAGCGGCCAGCTGATTTTCCTGCTTCTTCTTGTAGAGTTCCTCCTCGTCGAAGAGTTCCTCCTTATCCTTGCGGTTATAAACCTGCTTCTTGCCTTTGAACTGTTTCTTTGTGTTCTGTTTTTCAGGGATTGCGGATGCGACAGGACCACGTCCGAATCCGGGTCTGGCTCCGCCAAAACCGGGCCTTCCCTGTCCGGGGCCACGGTTAAATCCGCCCCCCTGACGGTTGCCGTAAGCTCCGCCCTGACGGTAGTTTCCGCCCTGGCCGCCACGATTGAAGGAGCCGCCTCCGAACTGACGGTTGTAGCCGCCCTGTCCGTTGTTGGGTCTGTAGCCGCCACCCTGGCCGTTGTTGTAACCACCCTGACCGCCGCGATTGTAGCCGTCACGGTTGTTCTGGTAGTTCTCGCGGGCCTGTGCGCCTGAGAATCCGCCGGGTCTGCGGTTGTTGTTGTAGCCGGAGCCGCCGTTATTGTTATTATAACGGTTGTTGTAGCCGCCCTGACCGCCACGGTTATATCCGCCGGAACGTCCCCTGTCGGAAAGATTTCCAGCCTTTACATTGGGACGCGCGGAGTTAAGTGAGAATGGCTGATGCTGCTGAGGACGCGCAGAAGCCGGAGCCTGCTGTGGTTGTTTAGGCTCCGCATTTTCTGCGGCAGGAGCTTTTTTTACCACCGGATGAACTTTATTCTCCGGACTCTGCCCCTGAGGCTTTCCGTTAGTGACCGGAGCCTTTTTGCGCACCACTACAACCCGCTTCTTTTCTGGAGCGGACTTGTAAGCGTCAGGTCTGTCGTTTCTTTTTTTGTTCAATACAAATTCAGGTTTCTTCTCTGATTCATCAGCCATATAATTCTATTATTCCTCACCTTCAGTGAATTCAAATTCTACTCCGCAGTTGGGGCAGCGGGTCATGTCGAGAGTGATTTTGGCACCGCATTCAGGGCAAGTATATTCTTCCTCTTCTGCGTCGCCTTCATCAGATTCATCATTCTGACCTTCTGCTTCGTCATCAACAAACTCAACTGTATTGTGAATAATTTTGTTGATTGCTTCAATATCTTCTGCTGAGATTCCCTCGATTTTCTGAACTTCGCCGCTCTCAACTCCGTCAACGAATTTCTGAATATCATCGTAGTTTGCAGCCTTAAGGGCGGCAGCGGCAGCCTCTGGAACTCCGGGGAGGTCTGAAACAGCCGTAATTTCCTCGTAGTCTTCCGTAGATTCAGCGCTGCCGGAGAACAATTCCTCGGCGGCCTTTCTAGTTCCGACTGATGAAAGGTCAAGCTCTGCTGCCTGCTCCTCAGTTTTAACGTCGATTGACCAGTCGCAGAGGCGGTTTGCGAGGCGGACATTCTGTCCTTTTGCGCCGATTGCGATTGAGAACTGAGCGTCAGACACTACTGCCAGAGCCTGCTTTTTATCTTCGTCCAAAATAATCACGCGTGAGACTTCCGCCGGAGAAAGGGCATTCTTGATGAATACGACCGGATCTGCGTCATAGCGGAGGACATCGATTTTCTCGCCCTCAAGCTCGCGGATGACAGTCTGAATACGGATTCCCTTCTGTCCGACACATGCTCCGACCGGATCAACATCCTCGCGGTTGGAGAAGACTGCGATTTTTGTGCGGTAGCCGGCCTCGCGGGCGATTTTGTAGACCTCAACTGTCTTGTCAGCGATTTCAGTGACCTCAAGCTCCAGAATTGACTGGACGAGACGGGGATCGCTTCTGCTCAAAACGAGCTGGATTCCAGATGAAGTGCGTTTTATATCAACGATAAGAGCCTTGATACGGTCGTTTTTGTCATACTTTTCGCGGGGACTCTGGTATTTTACCGGAAGGATTCCCTCAACCTTGCCCAAGTCAACGTAGATGTTACCGTTATGCTCGCGCTGATAGTAGCCGATTATAACCTGACCGATTTTATCCTTGTATTCATTATAGAGGTGGTCGCGGAAAGACTCGTTCAATCCCTGGTGGGCAGTCTGCTTACCTGTAGAGACAGCTGAGCGGGCAAAGTCATGCGGGTCAACCAAAATGTCAATCTCATCGCCTTCCTCACATTCTGAGGTAAGATTCTTCGCCTCCTCAAGCTCGATTTCCGTAACAGGGTCGTAAACGCCGTCAACAATCGTCTTGCGGGAATAAACCGTGACATCGGACATATCGTCCTCAAATTTCACGACGCAGTTCTCGTCCGTTCCGAATGTGCGCTTGTAAGCCGCCTTAATAGTTCTTTCAATAATTTGCCTGACTGAATCCTCTGAGTAACCTTTTTCTTCAATAAGCTCATGGATCGCTTCTGCCATTTCTGACATATCAAGCCTCCCTTACAAATGAATAAATTTTGCTTTGGCAATATCTTCAAACGGAAATGTCTTTTCTTCCTCACTTCCGTCTTTGTTCACAACCTTAAGGACCGCCTTTTCCGAATCAGCGGAAACAAGTTTTCCCTCCACCCATTCGGTGACAGCCCTGCTCCACACGCGGATTTGTCTCCCCTTGAAAAGGGTGAATTCCGCGGCGTTCTTTATGTTTCTCTCCGTTCCAGGAGAAGTAAGCTCCATGTATGTGTCGTCAGTCCCAAGGATTTCCTCAAGTTTGGGAAGAAGCGCATGGTGGACAAGGGAGCAGTCATTGACCCCGATTGTCTTTTCCGGGTCAGCAGCAGAAATAACCGCGTAGATTTTCGTAGTCTTCCCGGACTTTGAGATTTTCAGTTCGACAAGGTGAAACCCAAGTTCCGAAGTGATTTTTTCACATTCCGCGTAATGCGGGAACGAATCAAGTGCAATGTATTCCATGCTTTCCTAAAAATATTATCTGAATATAAAAAAAGACCCGCTTTTGACGAGTCCACCTTAAATAAAATTAAAATGTACAGTGAATATACTACTAGAAGAAGGCGAAATAGTCAACAGTCGAAATAGAATTCTCTGTTAAAATTCAGGAGAGGATTTCCCTTGCGTCCGAAAAACACCTTTCCATGATTTCCTTGCAGACTCTGGCGTCATCATAAGCCCGGTGGGCGGCGCGGACATCAATCTCAAACTGACTCGCAAGAAACTGAAGGTTCCAGTGACCGTTGTTCGGGTAAAGCCAGCGGCTCAGGGCAAGAGTGTCAACGACCTCAAAAGCCGGAAATCTCATTCCCGCACGGACGCACTCTGCGCGGACAAAGCGGACATCAAAATTAGAGTTGTGGGCTACAAGGACTGACGAGGATGCAAAGTCAAGAAAATCTTTTAAAACCGCGTCTATCTCAGGCTGATTTTGAAGCATATCGTCTGTGATATGGGAAAGTTTTTTGCAAATCTCAGGCAGAGGAAAGTCAACGTGGACAAGGCGGCTGAAAGTGTCTGAGATTCCACCGTCTTTTGTGAATTTCACCGCCCCGATTTCAATCACACGGTCCTTTTCAGAGTCAAGACCTGTCGTCTCGGTGTCAAAGGCACAAAAAGCCCTCCCAGACTCATAGAACTGGAAGAGCTTTTTGAATTTCTTTTTGGCGGTTGATTTTTGACTCCGCATGATTTTCCCCCGCAGATTGACTGACTGGCACAGATTAGCACGGATTTTTCACCCATGTCTACCATGGCCAGTTTTTTTTCACCAAGCTGCGGGAGCAATTTTCACTGCAGAAGCTTAAGCCTGAGCCAGAATCGCCTTGATTTCGGCTTCGATTTTGTCACAGAGAGCCGCAGACTCTTTCTTTGCCGCTGCAAGTCCTTCCGCAGTCGCCTCGTTGACGTTCGTGCGGCTGTTCACGTAGAACTTGATTTTCGGCTCCGTTCCTGACGGTCTGGCAGATACAATCGTGCCACCCTCAAGGAAGAACTGGAGGACGTTGCTCTTGGGCAAGTCGACCGGCTTTTTGTCAGACGGATTTGACGGATTGAATGAGACGGACTCCTGAATGTCGCGGATTGTGTTGACTTTCTTTCCGCCAAGAGTCTTCAAGCCCTCGGTGCGGAGTTTTGTCATGATTCCGGCCATCACATCCTTTCCAGATACTCCGGGGAAATACTGGCTGATTGAGCGATCCTCGAAGTAGCCGTACTCCATGTACATGTCGTCCAAATGCTCAAGGATTGACTTGCCCTTTGAGGCCCAGTACAAAGTCATCTCGGCGCACATCGCTGCGGCTGAAACACCGTCCTTGTCCATGACCTCGCGCTCAATCTTGTAACCGTAAGATTCCTCAAAGCCGAAGACATACTGAGATGACGAGTCTTTCTCAAAATCATCCTCGACGGCGGCGATCCACTTGAATCCTGTGAGACACTCGCAGAGGCGGACTCCGTACTTGCGGCAGATTGCGTCCGCAAATGGGGAGGTTACGATAGAGCGGATGCAGGCCGGGTGTGAGGGCATCTTTCCAAATTCCTCGCGGCAGAGCATGACGTACTCACAGAGCATGGCACCCATCTGGTTGCCTGAAACCAGGACGAATTTTCCGTCCTTTCCGGGGAATGCTGTTCCGAAGCGGTCTGCGTCAGGGTCTGTCGCCATAACACAGTCAGCCTTTTCTTTTTCTCCGAGGGCGACAGCCATTTTAAGGGCGGGCGCTTCCTCAGGATTCGGTTTTTCGACTGTCGGGAAGGCTCCGTCAGGCTCTCTCTGCTCAGGAACTGTGATGACTTTAAGTCCAAGGTCTCCGAGGACTTTCTCAACGTGCATGGCTCCCGTTCCGTGGAGAGGTGTATATACGATTTTTACAGAAGAAGCCTTCTCCTTGATAAGTTCGGGGCGGAAGAGCTGGTTCTTGCACATTGCCCAGAATTTCTCATCGATTTCCTTGTCAATCAAGACGATTTTGCCAGATTTAACCGCTTCGTCCTTTGAGACAGTCTTGACTTCTTTTACCTTGTTGACTTCCTCGATGATTCCGACATCATGAGGCTCTATAACCTGGGCGCCGTTGTCCCAGTAGGCCTTGTAGCCGTTGTACTGTGGCGGGTTGTGGCTGGCGGTGACAACGACACCGGTCTGAGCCTTAAGCTCGCGGATTGCGAATGAAAGCTCCGGGGTCGGGCGGAGACCAGTGAAAAGATAGGCCTTGATTCCGTTGGCCGCGAAAATGCGGGCAGTGGCCTCGGCGAAAACATCGGAGTTCTTGCGGGAGTCGTAGGCAACGACTGCGGAAAGCTCTCCCTTCTTAGCTTTTTCAGGGAAGGCTTTAATCACGTAGTTGGCAAGTCCCTGGGTCGCCTTGTTGATTTCAAGGGTGTTCATGCGGTTGGTTCCGCCGCCCATGATTCCGCGAAGTCCACCAGTACCGAATTCCAGAGTCTGGTAGAAGCGGTCCTCAAGCTCCTTCCAGTCTTCCTTCTCAATCAATTCTTCGACTTCTTTTCTGAAGCGCTCGTCTTTTTCCTCAGCGACATACTCTTTAGCACGTCTTAAGATTTCACTCTGTTCCATAAAATATCTCCTTAATTCTCCCAGAGATTTCTCTCAGATTATCCAGGAAAATTGTAAATTTTAATTTATAATGCTCAATTCACAAAGTGTTAGCGCTGGTAGCCCCGGAGTAGCCGCCCGCGGCTATGAGCGTGAGCGAAGGGCGAACATAGCGACCCGCGAAGCGGGGAACACCCACTAAGTCTCGTCCGCTTTTCTTATCATCTCCGTCTCCCATGCAAGAAGGGAGGCCTCCATGCCAGGATTGTCCCCCTTGACATCGCACATGACGCGGAAAACAGGCTCTGTTCCTGACCCCCGCATCCAGATGAAGGCGAGATTCTGTCCACTTTCGTCCTTGAAAATAATTTTCAAGCCGCCCTTGCCGGACTGGGAATAGTCGGAAATATTTTTGACTTCCTCAGTTCCGTTGGTACGCACAGCCTCATAAGAGAAAATTCCGTAGCGGGATTTCAAGTCAGATTTTTTCTCCAGCCAGGCTGACTCGAAGACTTTCTGGAAATTTCTTTTAAGCTCCGCGTGGTCGCTATTTTTAACGTGAAGGACAGCCCGCCCCTCGCTCACACCGGTCGTCGTGTAGACAGGAAGACTTTCAATCACATCCGCAAGCGTGAAATCTTCCTTGTATTTTGACTCCTGACCGGATTTTTCGCACCAGAGGTGAAAGAGGCCTTTTTTGCCTTTGGAGTCCTTTACAACAAGAACTTTTATCAATGCGAAAAGAGTGTTAAGGGGGTCGCGGACTGCCGCAGGATAAGTGATATTGCCGCCGTTGGAGCCTTCACCGAGGATTCTCACAGTGTAGCCCTGCCCCCTTCTCTCGCGGGCAAGGTTCACGACATTAGCCTCACCGACTTCGGCACGGAAAACCTTAGCCTTGAAGGAGGCGGCAATTTCTTCGATGCGCATTGAAGTCGGGCAGTTCACAGCCACGGCCACGTTCTCGGCATGCTCATCGCAGTAGAAAATCCACGCCAACTCCGAAAGGACTGAAAGGGCGAAGACTTCCTGAGCCTTGAGGATTTTCGCGGATGAGGATTTTTCGTCCCAGTAGACGATATTCCCCCGGTCGCCGTCACAGTCGGGCATGTAGCCTAAAATAGCGTCTGCCCTGCCCTCTTTATGAAGTTTCTCAATATGACGGGCCACGTGGACAAGGTTCTCCGGCTCCGGGATTATCGCATGGACAATCTGGCCTGGCTTTCCGTTGATCGGGTAGAAATTGATTCCGCAAAAAGAGAGGAAGTCAGCGTCAATCGAGAGGGTTCTTGCAGAGCCGTTGAAGTCAACCGCAACACCGAAAGGATTTTTTGCCACAGTATTCTTTATTTGTGAGAAAAGTTTTTCCTGAATCAGCTCGTCTTTTGTGCCTGAGATGACTTCCTTTGCAAAGTCAAAGTAGTTTTTTGCAGCGCGGGTCTTCACTTTGTCAGCAGAAGCGTAAATCGCATCCGATTTTTCTTTTGTGCAGGCGGCGATGAGTTTTTTCGCGTCGTCAACAGCTGATTCAGATGAGCAGCGTCTTTCAAATTCCTCCACGAGTTTTTTGTTTTCTCTTCCGTTGAGGACTCCGCCGTCATCGAGGCCGAATTTGATTCCGTTGTGGCCGATCGGGTTGTGGCTTGCTGAAATATAGATAAAGCCGTCCGCCAGATGGGAGAAGGCCATAATCTCAGGCGCGGAGATTACGCCGCAGTAAAGGACTTCAATATTCTGTCCCGCCAAAGTCTTTACGACCGCATCGGCAATTTTTGATCCTGTCGGTCTTGTGTCCATTCCAACGATTATTTTGGGAGCGGGTTTTCTCTGCCTCATGTAAGCGGCGAAAGTGTCCGCCGCAAGGGCTGAAATAGCTGTATTCTCAATTCCTATTTCTGAAGAAGAGTCGTTCTCGTCCCCGGAAGAGGCGAAGACCTTTCTCCAGCCGGAAGCTGATGTAATCATATTGTGCTTCATACTTTTTTTAATTTTATCACGAAAGACGCGAGTTTACAAGGAAAAGAAAAAAGTCTTCCCATGCTGATAATTTCCTAGTATATTACTATGGTGAATTACATAGACCTTGAATTGCCAAAGAAAGGCGACACTGTTGTCGTCGGAATGTCAGGCGGAGTTGACTCGACTTTAACCGCCATGTTATTGAAAGAAAAGGGCTGCCGGGTAATCGGAGTCACTATGTCCTTGTGGAAAGGCGACCTGCCGGACTTACCTGACGGAGCGAAACTTCATTCATCCTGCTACGGGCCTGATGAGGTTGAGGACATAAAGGAATGCCAGAAATTCTGCGCTGAAAACGAAATCGAATACCACGTGATCGACGTAAAAGATGACTACCAAAAACTCGTCCTCGACTACTTCACTTCAGAATACAGGGCCGGAAGAACGCCCAATCCCTGCGTCCGCTGCAATTCGGTGATTAAATTCGGAGCCCTCCTGCAAGGGGTGATGAACCTGGGAATCGACTTCGACTATTTTTGCACAGGCCATTACGCCCGCATAGTCCGCCCTGAGGAAGGATTGTGGGGAAGCGACAAAAAGCCCTGCATGATCGCCTGCGCGACCGACGTGACGAAAGACCAAGCATATTTCCTATATAGGATTCCGTCTGAAATTCTTGAGAAAGTCAGATTCCCGCTTGGAATGACTGAAAAAAAGGAGACTTTCCGCCTTGCCCACGAAAAGGGACTGGCCGCAGCAGAGCGAAAGGAAAGCCAGGACTTTATTCCGCCGGAATTTTTCGACCTTCTGTTCAAAGACCAGCCTGGAATTCCCGGAGATATAATCGACCTGGACGGCCACGTTCTGGGCCACCACAAGGGAATCGAGCATTACACAATCGGCCAGAGGCGGGGGCTTGGAGTCTCGTCAACAAGGCCTCTCTACGTCCACTCGATTGACGCGAAAAATCATCTGGTAGTCCTTTCCGGGAACGATGAGCTTTTGACTTCGGGGCTGATTGCGGATGATTTTGCATGGCCTGCGGACGAGGAGCCGAAGGAAGCATTCAAAGCCCTGGTGAAAATCCGTCTGGCCTCAAGACCTGTTCCCTGCACGGTGGAGCCTTACGAGCCTAAAGACGGGGAGACTTTTACAGGAAAGCCCTGGAAAATCACATTTGACGAAAAGCAAAGGGCTGTCGCCCCAGGTCAGTCAGCGGTATTGTACATCGACGGCGTGATTTCAGGCGGGGGAATAATCGCAAGGGCCTTTAATTGAGTAAATCCGCAAAAAAGAGTAATATTTTTTATATTATAGTTTCAAAAGGATGACAGAATGAAAAATCAATTTGAGCCTGGACAGGCTGTAGAAACGACAATCGTGCAGATTTCAGGAGACACGGTTTTCATAGATTTGGGGCTGAAAAGCGAAGGTTTTATCGACAAGGCGGAGCTGACTGACGACAAGGGCAATCTGACCGTCAAAGAGGGCGACAAAATCAAGGCTTATTTTGCTTCCGCGCGCGGAGACGAGCTTAAGTTCACGACAAAAATCGCCGGTGGAAATGCAGGAGCCGCGGAACTTGAGAGCGCATACAAGTCACAGATTCCGGTTGAGGGTCACGTGGAGAAGGAAATCAAGGGCGGATTTGAAGTCAAAATCGGCTCTGTCCGCGCATTCTGCCCCTACTCCCAGATGGGCTACAAAAACAGGGCGGAAGCGTCCGCTTACATCGGCCAGCATCTGACATTCCTTATCACAGAATACAAAAACGAGGGCAAGAACATCGTCCTCTCAAACCGCAGAATTCTTGAGCAAGAGGAGAGCAGCAAAAAATCCTCACTTGCGGCAAAACTCACGGTCGGGACAAGAGTCAAAGGCCCTGTCACAAGAATCGAAAGCTACGGAGCCTTCATCAACTTGGGCGGATTTGAGGCCTTGCTTCCAATCTCGGAGATTTCTCACGCCCGCGTGAACAAGGTCGAGGACGTTCTTTCTGTCGGAGAGGAAATCGAGGTCGAGATTATCCGCGCTGACTGGGAACGCAACAAGGTCTCAGTCTCCCTCAAAAATCTTGAGAAAGACCCCTGGGATTCAGCGGAAGACGACTTTAAGCCCGGAGACAAAATCGATGGAAAAATCTCAAGAATCGCAGGATTCGGACTTTTCGTGGAGCTTGCCCCCGGAATCGACGGCCTCGTCCACATTTCAACACTTGAGGATGTCGGGGCGAACACGAACCTCGCGAAAAAATACAAGGTCGGACAGGATTTTTCTGTAGTCGTGGAAAAAGTCGACTCCGAGAACCGCCGCATCTCGCTGAAACCCGCATCATCAGCCGAGCAGGACACAAGCGCGAAAGACTATCTTGCCTCACAGGACGATGACGCTGACACCTACAATCCCTTTGCGGCCCTGCTGAAAAAGTAAAAAAATAGACTGATTCAATCCAAGGACGGAAATGCGGTTAAAAAGACCACAATCCGCCCTTGATTTTCACCGGGACTCCGGCAATCACTTGAAATGACTTGCAGACTTTGAGAAGCCTGTCTGTTAAAAAACGCATCGTCTCGACATATTCTTTAGTTTCAATCGATAGGGAAAGATTTTGATTCTGGCCGAAAATATCATTTGCGACAAAAACAGTGTGCCGGGCTTTTTGGCTGACTTGCAAAATCAGATTTAAGATTTCTTCATTTGAGAGTTTATTTCTTTCATCGTCGCAATCAGGCGGGAAAAGGGCATTGGCGCAGAGATTTCCCAAATCTTCCAGCAGGACTGTGGATTTTTCCGGGATTTCAGGGATTTGCCTGCAGTTTGTCCATTCAATGGTCGAAAAGCCCTTACCTTCCCGACTTTTACGGTGCTTTTCAATTCTTTTATCAGTGTCGCCGCCGGAAGCTGGGTTAAGAGTCGCAAGATAAATCAGATTTGTCTTTGAGCGTTTCGCCAAAAAGCAGGCCTGTTCCTCCGCAAATTCGGACTTTCCGGAAGCGGAGCCGCCAATCACCATAATTCTCATAGCTTTTTATAAGCCTCGATTTTTATATCCTCAAAAGTCGGCATTTCCTTGTAGACAGCGAGGGAGCTTTCCAAAAGGGGGAGGAGCATCAAGCCCCCTGTACCCTCGCCCAAATGCATGTCCGCAAAAATCACAGCATCCAAGCCCATTTCCTTGAGGGCGATTTTGCAGCCGCCCTCCGTTGAAGAATGACTTGCAAAAAAATAATCAGTCGCTGCGGGAGAAAGTCTTGACGCGCACAATGCGGCCACAGAAGAGATAAAGCCGTCAACCACTAAAGGAAGTGAGCTGTCAGCACCGCCCAAAAAAAAGCCCGTCATCATGGCGATGTCAAGTCCGCCGACAGCGGAAAGGACATCTAAGACATCTAAAGAATCAATCTTATGGAAGGCGAGAGACTTTTTTATGACCTCGATTTTATGTGCCAGCCCCGCGTCAGAAAGCCCCGCCCCTTTTCCAGTCAAAATAGCAGGGTCAAGGCCTGTAAGAGCCGCCAAGACGGCGGAGGAAGTCGTCGTGTTTCCGATTCCCATCTCCCCGGTCAAAAGGATTTTATAGCCTTTTTTTGAGAGACTTTTTGCAAATTCCGCCCCGCGTAAAATTGTCTGGGCGCATTCAGAGCGGCTCATAGCTCGTTCCCGCAAAAAATTGCAGGTGCCCCGCCTGACATGAAGGTCTGCTATTTTCTCAGATGAGACAGGCTCCTTGATTCCAGCGTCAACCGGGAACAAGTCAGCCCCGACCACAGCCGCGATTTTACAAGATGAGGCTTTTCCCAAAGATAAATTCTCGGCGACGACTTTTGTCACGGAAGAATCGGTCTGGCTCACGCCCTCGGCGACAATCCCGTTGTCCGCGCAAAAGACTGCGAGGGCGGCGGGCTTTATTTGGGGAAAAAGATTTTTCTGGCAGGCGGCAAGCCGGGAGACGATTTTCTCAAAACGGCCGAGACCGCCAAGTGGCTTTGCTATAGAATCCCAGCGGCTTTGCGAGGCCCCGTAGATTTTTTTATCGATTGGGCGGATTTTTTCGCACAAGTTTTTCAAGTCATCTTCTAAAGTCATGATTTTTCCTTATTTACAGGCGTTAGCGCTGGAAGCCCCGGAGTTCCCGCAATCTGCGGGAATGAGCGGCAGCGAAGGGCGGACATAGCGACCGTCTGCCGGAGGCAGACCGGAACGCCCGAATTTTTATCACTTTTCATCGTTTACAGCTCCCGCAATTCGCACAATTGGAACAGGAGCCACAGGATTTTTCTTCGGCGGACGAGGCGTACAAAAGAGCTGAGAGGACGAAATTTTCTGCCCAGACGGGGTTCGACGGAAAATACAGATGTGGGAATCCCGCGAAAATGTTCTTCTCAATCATTTTTCGCCTTGACGAACAGGGGGAAGCGGGACTTTGCAGCAGGGGGACGCTTGAGGCAAAGCAGTTCCACTCGCGGCCGTCTGGTTTTCTCGCGGTGCAGGCAGAGCCGTTTTCGCTTGTGTCAAAATAATGGAACTCGTGGGCGCGGATTTTGTCGCCTTTTTTACATAAAATCGTGTCCTCTGCCGCCGTAATCTCGCAGTAGCCGAAACGGACTAAATGACCCTCGTTCTTAAAGGAGCCTGGCAAAAGTCCCAAAAGCTGCAAATACAAAAATCCTCCGCATTCGGCAAAGACCGGGCCTCCATTGCGGGCAAAGTGTTTTATCGAAGCGGCCGAAATCCTGTTTTCCGCCAGTTCCATCGGGAAAAGCTGGGGGTAGCCGCCGCCAAGATAAAGGGCCGAGCAGTCAGGAGGAAGAGGCTCGTTTTTAAGCGGTGAGAAAAATTCGATTTCCGCCCCGAATTTCTCAAGCAGTTCAAGGTTCTCGCGGTAGTAAAATGAAAAGGCTGAATCCCTTGCGACAGCGATTTTGACTTTCGCGGGGCTTTTTCTCTCAGAGAGTTCCACAGGTTGATTAAGGGTTAAATCCGGGGCAGAAGAGGCGATTTTGAGCAGTTTTTCCAAATCCAGGGATTTTTCAAGCGAGGAAGCCAGAATAGAGATTTTTTTATCCAGACTGCTGACTGAATCCGGGGTGGAAAGGCCGAGATGGCGGCTTTCAAGGGCTGAGTCTGAAAGATTCTCAACGAAGCCTAAGACAGGGATTTTTGAGATCCGCTCGATTTGAGGGACAAGACGGTCAAAGGTCTTTTGGGAGCAGCGGTTTAAAATCAGACCTGAGACAAGGGAGCGGTCGCCGTTTTTTTCCATGAAGGAGCAGATTCCCTCGATTATGGCGCAAAGGCTGTAGGATTTTTTGTAGGCATCCACAAGCAAAATCACCGGACAGGAAAGCTCTTTGCAGACTTCATAGGAGGAAGATTTTAATGAGTCTCCCCCCTGCCCGTCGTAGTAGCCCATTGCCCCCTCTATTACGGCTATTGAGGAAGCGCGGCAGTCAGAAGCGAAAATTTCTTTTATTTGTGCGGAAGAGCCTGAGTCAGAGGAAAAATACAGATCGATATTTCCGGACTTTACTCCGCAAAATGAGTGGAACTGTGGGTCGATGAAATCAGGGCCGATTTTTACGGCGGACGGCGGAAGAGGAAGCCTTCCTTCTACAAAAGCCTTTTTTAAAAGCGAAAGAAGGGCGCAGGTGACGGAAGTTTTTCCGCTTGAGGAAGACGGGGAGCATATTGCCAGGCGGGGAATATTCATGCCGACATTCTATCAAAAAAAAGAAAAAAAATCGCCATTGAGCAGTAGATTTTGTGAGGGGGAATGACCTAATACAGCCGCCTATGCGGATTTTTTTGCAGAATTTTCTGATACTGAAATCAAAAGGTTTGGAACATACAAATCTTCATCCAAAGAATCCCAGTGAATACCTAGCCCGCCTCCGCTCAATTCCTTTTTAGTCTCCTTTCCGTATTATACCACAATTTTCAAGAATTTTGCAAAAACGTGATTCCAGTCAATCTTTTTTCAGTTCCACGCCGCTTGTCGGCGTTGCCCGGTCCCAAAACTGTTATGGTTAGGAAGTCCAAAAGCTGACCGGTTCGCCGCCCTAAAACTCCCGCACTACTCGAACTGAATTAGCAGCCGTCTTGAAACCGCTTAACGCGACGCCATTCTCGAAACTTATGGTCCATGCCCAATCTTTTCTGCCATAATGCTGGCTCGAACTCCAGTAGAAGGCATTATTTGACAAGCTGTCGGCCGTTCCGCATTTTGCAAGCGAGGCGTTAACTGCGGCCCTGGCCGAGTAAAGCTCTTGCAGCTCCTTTGCGGACGGAATGTACCAGCCGCCAGAAGAAGAAATATCAATCAAAGGACTAGCCGCACGCAATGAAAGGTCGGAATCATCAGAATTCCCGGAAGCCCCGGAAGACTTGGATGAAAGCTCGTTTCCGTAAATGTCAGTTGCGGTCAGGTAAATGCCGAAGGCGTTTCGGTAGTCATCTGAAAAAGAAACTTCTGTAAACTCCGGACTGTCATCATCTTCGTCTATATCTTTTATGAAGTCAAAAAATCCAGAACAGGAGGAGAAGAGCAAAGACAGGCTGAGAATCAGGGCAATAACTGCGCTGTGTAGAATTTTCAGAGTCATCTGGCTAAAGTTATTTTTCTCAGTCTTCATTCGCTCCTCCTGGCTGGCTCAAGTTCTATCTGTCTTCGTAGTGACCGCGACACTGTGCAATGCGCATAGTCCCATCTATCACCTTGTAGACAAGACGGTCCTTCTCGTTGATCTCACGGCTCCAATAACCGTCGTGATTTTTTAGAGGCTCTGGATGCCCCAGCCCTTTCTCTGGATTACGCTCGGCATCCTTTATCAGCTTGTTGATTTTCTTGACAGTCTTTTTATCGTTGTCAAGCCAGAATTCATAGTCAGCCCATGCCCTTTCCGACCAAATTTTTTCCATAGATTTTTACACCTCTACAAGCTCATGGACTTTGCCCTTGCCAGCCTCAAGTTCCGCGATGCTTTCCGAAAGCCATTTCTGATTGGCCTCGCTGTAGAAGGGGTCGCCCTCGGCCTCAACGGAGATTTTGTTCTCGTGGATGCATTTTTTTACGAACATCGTGATTGCGGATGACACGGTGATTCCCGTGTAGTCGCAGAGCCTGTCGAACATAGACTTTGAGTTAT
The DNA here is from genome assembly GCA_946615905.1 of uncultured Treponema sp. Taxonomy (GTDB): domain Bacteria; phylum Spirochaetota; class Spirochaetia; order Treponematales; family Treponemataceae; genus Treponema_D. The sequence goes on from CAMOIE010000021.1 coordinate 24,088, forward strand.
CATCAATACGAATGCTTAGTGTTGCCATATATTTTCACCTCTTTATGTTAACTGTATTGCTGAATATATGATTTGTCAATACAAGTTTCCACGCCTTGTCATGCTGGACTCGTTTCAACATCTCTCGTCACCGCGCACACCTCATTTTCACAGGGGCAAAACAGCGGTGAAACCTGATGGCCACTTGCTCTAGAACTTGCTTATTTCCGGCATTGTCTCCTACTCGCCTTATTTGTCGCCATAATGACCACGGCACTGCTGAACGACTATCAAATCATTTTCAACTCTGTAAACAAGGCGGTCTTTGCCATTTATTCGGCAACTGCCAAAACAGGTAGTCATCAAAGGCAGACTCCGCAAAGGCTATTTTAGACACGCTCCATAGCCTCCAGCTCGTCCATTGTTTTTACGACAACCTTTCCTTTTTTTATTTCTCTGTCGGCTTTTTTGAGAGCCTTCATATTCTGCTCGCCGTAAAATGGGTCGTCGTCAATTTCAAAGGGAATCCTGTGCTCGCGAACGACTTTACGCGCAAAAATATTTACCGCGGTGGAGACATTCATTCCTACGGAATTGCAAAATGAGTCAAAGGCTTTCTTTGTCGCGTCGTCCATTCTTATGCTAAGTGCTGCCATAATATTCCTCCTACAGTCTGTATTTCACTGTATATAAATTGTAATACAGACTGTACTTTCTGTCAACCTTTCCCACAAAACGGTGGTTTCGATACGCTCCGCTACTCAACCACCGGGACGGACGAAAAAAGCCTTTTTTAAAAGCGAAAGAAGGGCGCAGGTGACGGAAGTTTTTCCGCTTGAGGAAGACGGGGAGCATATTGCCAGGCGGGGAATATTCATGCCGACATTCTATCAAAAAAAGAAAAAAAATCGCCATGGGGCAGTAGATTTTATGAGGGGGGAACAGGAAGGGGGACAATTCGGCAAAAAATAAAGCCTACACACGCTTGCTATATTCAAGCCATTCAAGCGTTTCCGCCTTAGCCATAGAGCTTTACTCCTTCTCTATGAATCGCATTCTAAAAAGCGAAGCCAGTTTTTAAGCGGTTGTCAAAAAGTTTGCTTGAATAGACAACCAAATCCAAGGGCTTGTCGATAATTTTTGCAAGAGCAAGGCGGAGGCTGGTCATAATTTCGATTGTCTTTCTGTCTTCGTTTGTGATTACGCACAAGTCAATGTCGCTGTCCTCACGTTCCTCGTCGTGGGCAAAAGAACCGAAAACTGTTATTGATTCAGCAGGAGTTGTCTTTAAAACCGTGTCACAAATGTTTTCTTTCAATTTGTTCTGAATCATCGTCCTGCCTCCACCTCTATTATACCACAATTTCCAAAAATTTTGCAAAAAAACAAGCTTCTCTGTCAATCGCTTTTCCTTTCCACGGTGCCTGCAGGCGTTGCCCTTCATTTTGAAGGTACCTGTTTGAACGCTTATGTCATAATATCTGTTGCCGCTTATGCTTCCGCCGTTGATATGCAGTCCGTCAATATTCGCTTCACTCCGCAATACAGAACTTCGCGCCGTTGTATGCCACGAATTTATATGCAGAACCACTTGAGTCCAGGCCGAAGTCCTTGTTGCTGTCGCTAGTTGTGGCACCGTCCAAGTCGAACCCCCAGCCTGTGCTGAAGTAGTTTTTAGTCTGCACGTTGCCGCTTCCTATCTTATACTTAAATGATATGCTATAATTGTCTGATACATCTGTGAACTGCATTGCGCCATAAGAGCCATTGGAGGTCCTGAAGAAAATCGTCTTTCCCAGAAGCGTCGTATAGTTGGTTGCAATAGTGCCATCTATCATGGAACCATCATCCTTTGCCTGGATTTCATCTACGGTGATGGCGGAGAGGGGTTTTGTCAGTTTTCCCTCACTCGTTATATTCCAGTCCGAATTGGCAAGCGTGAACTTCGTGTAGCTTCCTGCAAGGTAGCTGTCTCCAGAAAGGACTTGCACATCTTTATTGTAGTTCAGATTTGGATTCACCCCTGCAGTCAATACGGGCGTGATTGTCGCCGCAGGATTCGCCGAGACGTTTCCCGAAAGCGTTATGTACTTGTTGTGGTACACGCAGACATTACCCGCGCTGGCGTCGCCCTTCATCTTGAACGTTCCGTACTGCGTGCTGACATCGAAATATTCGTTGTCGCTTATGCTTCCGCCCTCCATATTGAGCGTCGCTCCGCTTCCAGTTATGCGCACTCCGCATCCGGCGTAGTTGCTTGCGGCGATGTTGGTTGTGTTGTCGCTGATTGAAGAGTTTGAGTATGTGTTGAGCGTTCCGCCCTCAAGGACGACTCCGCCCGCGCTGTTGTTGCAGTTGTTGTATTTCACGCTGCCGTAAAGATTCACGCTTCCGCCGTTGATGTACAGCCCGCCGCCGTATACGGCCTGGCAGTTGCAGACACTCGCAGAGCTTGAACTTATGTTCACAGTTCCTGACGCAAGATAGATTCCCCCGCCGTTGTTCGAGCCTTTGTTGTACGAGATTTTCGCGCTGTCCTGCATTGTCAGCGTTCCGTCTGCGACATACACACCGCCTCCGTTTTTCGCCTTGTTGCCATAGTCCGTGTTGCTTGCGTAGCCGGTTCCAGAAACCGATTTTCCAACGATGGCCGTTCCCTTGAGAGTAACAGAGCCGCTCTCGACGTAGATTCCCCCGCCGTCCTCGACGCTGGTGCAGCCGGTTATGCTGCCGGATGGCATGTAGACGCTGCCGTTGTTCACGCAGATTCCGCCGCCTTTAGTGGCCTTGCAGCTTTTTATTTCTCCCTTGAGAGTCAGTTTTGCGGCCGCCGCGTCAATATAAACCGCGCCTCCGTTGGAAGTTCCCGCGTCGCAGTTCTCTATAACGCAGTCCTCGTCAAGAGTGGCCTCTCCGCCGCCGATATAAAGGCCTGAGCCAGGCATGTCCTTGGCATCTTTGAGTGTGACGTTTTCCGCCGTAAGGGTTCCCATTGAGAGAATGCAGCGTACACTAGCAGAAGTCGGCGCAATGATTAAGTTTTTGAGAGTGAGATTTCCAGAAGCTCCGATGTTAAAAATATTGTTGTTTGTTGAATCCCAAGTTATCGTGGGTCTTAATGAAGAAGACACCCCCTCGACCGTGATTTCTCCAGAATTGACCGAAATCTGCGCGTTAGTCTCCCAGGTTCTTGCCGCCGCATCATTCGTGTTTCCAAGGTAGATTGTGGCAGGCGATGATGAGTTGAAAAGGTCCGTGATGATGCTCGCGAAGTTTGTCGCACCTCCGCCAGTCTTGCTCAGGCGCACGAACTGGTTTGATGAACTGAGGCAGACCACGTCAGCCTTTCCGTTGGAGGCAGAGCTGTCGTCAAAGACGGGGGAGTTTCCAGCAATCGGAGAGCCGTTGGAGCCTAGGAAAGTTCCGCCCGCGGATATGTAGACGTTGTTGCCGTTGTTGTCGGCCTTGTTCCCGTAAATTTTTGAGGAGCCTTTTATGGTGACGCTTCCGTTTGCCCCTACAAGGATTCCGCCGCCGTTTGCGTTTGAGTGTCCTCCGGTCATGACACAGGAGTCAACGGTAAGAGTTCCCTTGTTGGGAATGTTCACGCAGCGGCCGATTTGGTTCGCGTCAAGTGTGACGTTCGAGAGAGTCACAGTTCCGCCCTGAATGCCGTCGAATAGAATCAGGGACTGGTGCAGCCCCGTGTAGCCCGCCTTTATCACGGCTTTTGAGGAGTCGCCTGAAAGAGACTTTATCGCGACTTTGGACTTTGTTACCGTGATCCATTCGCTTTCCGTCACAGTGCCGTCAACGTAGACTGTGTAGGTGGAGCTTCCGTCGTTGGACGCGTTGATTCTTTTGACTGCCTCGTGGACGCTTGAAAGGGGGCTTGTGATTCCGCCTGAGTTGTTGTCGCTTGCCGAAGAGGAGGGAATCGAGGAGCCGAAGGCAGCTGGAGAGCTTCCGCAGACAAAGAATGTCTTGTATGTTCCCGCTGACAGGTCAAGCTCTTCGCTTGCAGTCCCGTCCGCGCCGAACCAGCGGTTGGTCTCGCAGCCCGGCCAGACCTCAAATATGTCAGTATAAAGATAGATTGGGGTTGAAGTTCCGCCGTAAAATGTTATTTCAACGGAATATTTTCCCGCAGGAATCCCTGTGACACCGCCGCCGGAGTCCAGCGTTATCGTCAGCACGCCGGACGACAAGTCAGCAGATGAACCGGAGCCGAAATAACTGGCCGTCACATCCTCGCCACCGGAATTTTTCACAGTATAATTTACAGACGTGCATTTTGTCGGGACTTTCACCTTAAGGCTCACAGAGCCGGATTCTGTCGCAGCCTCATTCGCGCCGAACGCAACTCTGGCCGTGTACGAAAGGCTCTCGCCGTTAAAATCGATTGTTTTTACCGCGACGACAGAAGCCCCGCCAATCGTGGCAGAGCCACCGCCGCTTGCAGGGTCGCCATGGTAGCCGTAAATATAAAGGTCACAGCTTCCGCTCCGCAAGACCTCAGTCTTTGTAAGCGAGTAAAAGAGGCTTCCTGAGTCAGTGGTGGAAAGGGCTTTCAACATGCTGTCAGAGGCAGAGGAGCCGTGGGAGACTAACGCCCCGTAGAAGGCCCAACCGCCGGAGGAAGAAAGGTCAATCAAAGGACTAGCCGCTCGAAATGAAAGGTCTGAATTATCAGAATTCCCGGAAGCCCCGGAAGACTTGGATGAAAGCTCGTTTCCGTAAATGTCAGTTGCGGTCAGGTAAATGCCGAAGGCGTTTCGGTAGTCATCTGAAAAAGAAACTTCTGTAAACTCCGGACTGTCATCATCTTCGTCTATATCTTTTATGAAGTCAAAAAATCCAGAGCAGGAGGAGAAGAGCAAAGACAGGCTGAGAATCAGGGCAAGAGCTGCGCTGTGTAGAATTTTCCGTATTATTATTAATGTCATCTTTTGTTCTCCTTCAAAAGCCTAGTCCTCCACCAAGAACCTCGCACCGTTATGTGCCGTGAACGACCAAGGGCCCGAACCATCTATGCCGAAGTCCTTTGTAGCATTCTGGTCGCCTGTTTCATTTTCCAGGGCACCCCAGTCTGTCACATCAAAATTAATGCCATAGTTTGTTTGAACACCACTGTGTGTATGTACACTGCCGTCTCCGAGTTTTAGGTCAAAAGTTATGTTCGGACTGTTTACATTTGTAAACTTCATGATGCCGTAATTACTCTGGGAGGTCTTAAAGTAAATTGTCTTTCCTAAAAGAGTCGTATAGTCGCTCACAATATCTACAGGCGTTGTAGAGCTGTCCGGCGACATAGAGCTTTCCATCGCCATGATTTCAGCCTCTGTGATGTCAGCGAAATCTTTCGTCTCTTTTACTCTTATAGCAAAGTCTGCGGAGTAAGTGTACATGCCGATTGTGGCCGTCACGCGGACAGAGTATGTTCCTTCCGGCAGCCATGTCGGCAGAGTCAGAGAAGGAGTCTTGCCGTCAGTCTTTGTCACAAGACTACCCACAGCAGAGCCGTTTGAGTATAGCTGGATTGTGGCCGCAGTCATTTCATCAAGAGCTGTCTCAGTATCGGCAACAGTGTTGTCGTCAGCGTCGGAGAGCTTCCATGCGACTTTCGCGCTGCCTGCGGAAACTTGTGCCGTAGAGAATGCAGATGCTCCGGCCACGCTCATAGTGTAACCGCTCTCGCTGAATTCTGAGTAGATTCCGGGCTGACTCAAAACGCCCTTGTCTTTTGCCGAATTCGGAACAAGGACGTAAGAGACAGGATTTCCGCCAGACGTGTCATTCGTCACAGTAAATTTGTTGCAGAGGCTCTGGGTCACTTCTTCACCGGCTTCTACAGAAAGGACTTCCAGACCGACAGAATAGACAGCCGGAGTGATTGTCGCGCTACCAGTAAATGAAGAGTCAACCGCAACAGTTCCGACCAAATCAGAGCCGGAAGAGGCAATTGAAATCTCACCGACCTTCGTGCTTCCGCAAAGAAGGAGGCTTCCGCCATTGTAAGAGAGGCTTTCTGCGACAAGGCTGTCCAGCGTGACTGCTCCGCCGGAAAGAATCAAAGAACTTGCAAGGTTTGTCCTTGAAATCTCCACTTCCCCGCCGGAAACAGAAATATCTTCCCCGTCAATTTTGTAGGCACCAGAAATCTTATATTTTCCGTTGAATGAAACGGTTCCAGAGCCTGATGTCACGTTGCCCAAAAGAATCAGATTCTTGACGATATCAGGATCTGAAGTATCGAAAGAGTCCATCGCCTTTGCAAGGGTCTTGTATGGAGATGAAATAGAGCCATCGCCGTCAGTGTCATCACCGGAATCTGATACACAAAGGTTCGTAGCCTTGACAGTCACTGTAAATGTCGTTGAAGAAGAGACGTACATGTGGCGGCTGGAAGTCACCGTAACAGTAAAAGTTCCGCAGCCTAGATTGAATGAGCAAGAAGAACCTGCGGAAGCCGAACCTGATTTAACCCTTGTTCCATTTGAATTCTGAACGATGTATGAAACCGAGACTCCGCTTACGCTTTCTTCAGAATTAGCGTCCTCATCGATTGCTGTCGTAGGAGGTGAGAGGGTAAATGTTGAATATGTAAGGTCTTCATCCTGACCGATTGAAAAAGTCGCAGCCACACCTTTTTTATGAATTTGGGACTGGTTGTCCGTCAATGTAGGAGAGCCAAGTTTCATAGAATTGACCCAGGTCGTTGACTCGCTAAAAAGGCCTGCATTGTCAGTCAGAGAGACCGTATAAGGATTGTTGGCCGGGGAAAGCGGGTCATCAGTCTGATAGTAGACAGGATAGGTTCCAACGTCAAACGAGACCTTGTTCTTCCTGATGTTCGACGGGGCTGACAAAATCGAGGTGCCGAAAAAATTCGGGTCAGTTGAAGAAACAGTTCCGCTCGAATCAATCGAAACCTGAAAGGAATAGCCGTTTACCGAAATCGTAGAAATATCCGAATGGACGGCATCTTGTTTCATCAAGTTTTTCTCAGGCAGATTAAAGGCGACTACATAAGTGTTAGAAGTTTGATTAATATACACGGTCGGAGCTGTTACGGCAGGAGGCTTTGAGTTGCAGTAAAGGGAATTTGTATAAGTGCCAAAGTCCTCTTTTGAAACCGGGTGCTTGATGTTTATGGAGGCCCCCATGTCTCCGTGCCTTACAGAGTTGAGCTTGTCCAAAGAAAGCAAAAAATCAACAGGATATGTTACGGTCAGCAGGGAGTCACTCTTTTGGGAAATCGATGGTTTGTCCATGTCAACAGTAGAATAGCCGGAAGCAAGGCCGGCAAATTTCATAGACATATTGGTAGCTGTTGAAAAAGAAAACCTCTGGGGATTTAGCATTTCGTACGTTACCGTAACGGGAGTCTCTGAAGAAACGCAAAGTCTTCCGCTTCCGTCAGTATATGTAGGAACCTCAACCCTGTGGGAGGTAATTTTTGCGGAATTCGTCATAGTCTCAAAGAATTCACGGACAGGAATATCCATTTCATCTTCAATTTTTTTGCATGAGGAAAAAAGCAGAGATAGCAAAATTAAAATGAATGGAAGGACTTTTTTCATAATTGAACTCCTATGTTCAAACAGGGAACCACCATTCCGTAAGACATGTCAGAAACAAAAGCCGTAATAAAGTCAATCTGAACTTCAGCAAAAATCCTAGTGGTAATATAAGTCTGAACCGCACCTCCAACAATCGCGCTTTTATTTACGGAATTGAGGGGGTCACTGTCTATGCCCTTTGAAAAATGAAACACATAGTTGTTAAAGTAAGTACCTCCAGCCCCACCGTGAACTTCCAGAGTGAACCTATGCTTTCTCTGATTCGTCCCCTTCACTCGGAAGCGAATCGGAAATTGGTAGACGAGCAAGGCGTGGGCTGTCATCAAATTTCCGTCAATCGAGAAAACGTCAGCCTCGTATTCCATACGGGTATAAGTTCCGCAAATTCCAATTCCCAGGTAGCCCCAGTTATGCTTGATGAACATAAAGTCAATCTTCGCATTGGCTGACTTAGGCCAGATTCTTGACCCCATGTAGGTGTCAAAGGTATCGTCATAAAGGATATATGGACAGGCCAAACCAAGGCTAATGTCCAAGTCCACCCGTTTTTTATATTTTACTGTAATCGTGTTGTTTTTTTCCTGATTTTCAGTTGAAAGGCCGGAAGCATCCTTTACAATAAAATTGTAAACGCCAACGTCCAATTCGTCCATATCAAAAGTGACGTCAAGGCTGCGATTTTTCTCAGAATCGATTCTTGTAATCTCAGGGAAAAATGTCTTTGGATTACGCTTTTCAGTCTGAACCAAAGAATAATCAGAAAAGGCCATTCCCGAAGCATTCTCACGGGTGGGGAAAAAGTTTCTTCCAGAGATTTCAAATTTACCGTCGTTGAATTCTTCTAGATAAATGGTTGATCCTCCGTTAACCACGGAAGAAATTCCAGTAATTTCAGGTTGGTGGGCTTCGTAAATGTTGAATTCTCCCCAGTCGGACTCAACGGCTTCCCTGTCAAGCAAGTCAAAGGTAACAATCTTGTAGCGGTAGCGGCCGGGCGGCAGAATCGGCTCCAATTTTACGGATGTGGAGGAATCCTCTGTTTCAAATTCCCTCTGAGACAACCATGAACCCGTTTTTTTATTGTAGACATCGATTATAACCTTATATTTCGAGACAAAATCCGGGTCCTCTTCTTCCCAGGAAAGCATCTGCCAACCAAGTTCCGTTGATGCTGTAAAGGTCGGCTTTTTTTTCTCCGATTTGAAAAATGGAAATGAGAAAATACTAAAGCATGTAAAAAACAAAATCAAAATGACAAAAAAGCGCTTAAAGTCCATAAGGATTCTCCAACTTTTTCGTCTTAGCTTTTTTTGGAACTGGAATATCAGTCTCAAATTCACCGACGGCAACAGGACTTTGCTGGAAGGATTTCTTCTCGTAGCGGCCGATTGCCTGAACAGTCCACTTGAACTTTCCCTTCTCAAAGTCAGAGTCGTCATCGATCAGCTTGGCAACATCGATTATATATGAAGTTCCATCGTAAACGGTCTCCTCGCGGACAACAGTTCCCTTTTGATCGGCGACAGAAACCTTGTATTCAACAGTCTGACTTTTTTTCTTGTCAACCTCATTCCAAGACAAGGTGATTGAGCGGGGATTATTTTTATCCTTAAGATATTTTCCGTCAAAAATTTTGGGAAGAGCCTCAAGGCCAACAGGCTCGTCCAAGGGCTCCTCAGGGAGAATTGTAAAATAAGCCCGCTTTTCTTCCTTGCCGACACCACCGTTTGAAATGTCAAAACCATCGACAGTCCATGCGACAGGAATAAGAATTTCATAGCGGCCAGGCTCAAGTCCGTCCTTTGTGTCGATTTTGATTCTATGGCCGGCGATTTTTCCAGAACTGGAAAAGACAGTCTCAACCTTTTTCTTTGAAGAATAGATGTTTTTCTTTCCTTCACGAGTATATGTTCCAAGCTGCCGGACAACAAGCTGCAAGGCTTCGATTTCATCCGTTGGGTCTCCACTGTCCCAGTCGGCGACAAGAGGATTTTTTATCGCATCAAGAACCTGAATGCTGTCGTTCTTTTGCAAGCGAATCAGCCGCCCCTGGACATCGTGGCCAAAGACCATAACCTGAACCGGGTGAATATGCCGCAGGGTAAAGGAAGATGTCATCAACATACCGGTGCGGCGGCTGACGACTCCAGGAATCGCATTCGAGAAGGCCTGAATCTCTATCGAGTATTTTTTCTTGTCCTCAAAACCGCCGGATGTCATGTTAAGATTTTTAAGTTGGTTTCCATCGATTATATCCTGAAAAACCTCAAGTCCGTCCTGGCGTAAAATCTTAATTTTGTAATAATCAGCATTGGCGACAGGTTCCCAGGCCATCGTATACGGTTCTCCCTCGCTGACAGAAACCCGTGTGGCATCAAGAGGATTTATCATCCTTGATGGAGGCAAAGATGGGAGGACTTCAAATTCCTTTGCCGGAGTCTCCATTTTCAAATCGCCGTTTTCAGAAACAAGACGCCAATAGTATTCTCCCAAATCCAAATCTTTTACTTTTACGGAAGTTCCTTCCGCATCAAAAGAGGAAACTATTTGCGTAAAATTCTCATCCCGTGAAATCTGCAATTCGCTGGTAAAACCTTCCGGCAACTTTTTCTTCCATGTAAAGTTCATGTCAGGCAAAAGGTTTTGCGCAATTCCGTAATGGTCGGCAGGTTCAACAGTGTGGATTTCAGGGACTCCCCTCATCGCAGTAAAAGAGCGAATCTCAGAAATCGGAGACTTGTTCCCCTCCCCGTCTGTCATAGTGACTGCCCAGTACCATTTTCCATCTGCAAGAGACTTTGACTTTGGCAAGGACCAGTAATTGGAGCTTGTCTCAATTTTTTCAGTCCTTGAAGAAAGGTTCTCATCCCGCGAAAGGGTTACAGTATAAAGGGAAGCCTCGCTGTCAGCCCGCCATGAAAAATTTACATCCGGTGCGGTCTCGTCAGTGTCGACAAACGAGTTGTCCTCAGGAATCAAAAGGCCCGGAGCTGAAAGAGACTCTTTTCTTGAGACCAAAAAAGACTTGACCTCTCCGCTTTGGGCAAAGCCGATTCTGTTGACTGTGTAATATGGCGTGACCCGCCAGTAGTATTTTCCTGCCTTTAGAGTCGAAACAATCGCGGAAGTCGAGGCTGTCCTCAAGTCGATTTCATTTTTTGAAAAATCCGGAGTTGAAGAAACCTCAAGCCGGTAAACAGAGGCAAGGGGGCTTTCCGTCCAAATCAGGCGGACTGCCGGAAGTTTTGAGCGGAAGTAATATGAGTAATTTTCTGACGGGGCAAGGAGTTCCGGCCTCAGTGACTGGATGACTTGCAGACGGCTGGAGGCCTCCAAAGTCTGCTCTGCGTCCGTGACCCGCCAATAATAGTTTCCTGCGGAAAGCTTTACTGGAAACTCGTTCAAAGAAGAAATGCTTTCCAATTTTGAGGAATAGACAATAGAAGAGAAATTTTTGTCCATGGCGATTTCAAGCGACAAATCCGCCTGAGCGGCATCGCCCATGACAGTCCACTTAAAGGGAATATCCGCCCCTTCCCTGTCAAAATAGAGGACTTTTGAAGACGGGGCCGGACTTGTAACTACGAATTTCGGGGAAAGACCGCCATTTTGAACAGCGAGGCCTTCACCTTGAGTTACGGAAAGCTCTCCGTCTTTGGTCTTTACGTCAGCGGTGCCTTTTAAAACCTGCATCTGGTTGTTACCGGCGGAGACGGAGGAGCCTTTGCTTACGGCGACGGTCATGGAGCCTGAGGTAATCGTCATTCCGTTTTTGGAGTCCACGGAGTCAACGGTCGCGCTTCCCATGCCGATGTCAGCCCCTGCCCCGCCGTCCGCGTTCAAAAAGACCTGGGCCATTGAATTCTCGGACAGGTCAAGGATATTTCCATCGGTAAAATAGACGGTCGCCTCGGAAAGATTTTCCGTGCGCACTGTGTCGCCGTTATAAAGAGGAGAATTCTGCCGCAGGCGGTCCCAGACAACCCTCTCAAGGAATTTGCGCTCGGCAGTTTTATATTTGAATGTGATTGTCGCAATCGGCTCTTCGTTCACCTTTGACAGGGAGCGGAAAAAACTGTTGTAGAAAAGCAAGCCGGAAATCGCAGCCCCGCATGCGCTCAGGTAGACAGCAAAAATGAACGGAAGAAGAAGATTACTTTTTAACTTGTATCTTGTTTTCTTCCTCATTCAGATTTACCTTCTCAAAGTCAGGAATCGGAATTCCCAAAAGCGAGCGAACCTCGTTAAGAGTTTTCGGGCCTGTCTTGCCGACGGCTTTCAGACAGTCCGGGTCAGCCTTAAAGTCAGGATTTTTTCCCTGGCGGAAAAATTCTTCTATATCAAACTGGGGCAGGTTCACAACGCCGTAAAAGTGCTGCGCACCCTTTCCCTTTACCTCGAATTCGACAGGAATTCTTTCTACAATAATTTCGTCCTTTTCAAATTCCGGCTTTAACGTAAAGTCGTTCTCCTCACAGCGGATGTATTCCTTTTTGAGAAGATTGTAAGTGTCCTCAGTAATCAGAACGTCAGTGCCGCAAGGCTTGTTGGAGCTTTCGGTTCTGGAGGCGAAGTTCACCGCGTCTCCGATTGCAGTGTATTCCATCTTGTCCTCAGAACCCATGATTCCGCAGGTCGCACGACCGGTATTCAGACCGCAGCCGATTCTGATATGGGGCTTGTAGGTGGCCTTAGGCTCGTTTTTGTGGGCCTCGGTAAAAGCTGCCGCATCCTTGTTGTATTTCATCAACGCATAGCGCATGGCGATTGTCCCGTGGATGGCGTTTACGGCATCTTCCCTTATGTGGGCAAGATGGCTCTGCTGGGCAGCGGCCTTTTTGGGGTCAGAGTCAGGAAGATTCTCAAAATCAAGGGAGTCGTCCCTCATGATTCCCCAGACCGCCATAATCGCATCTCCCTCGAATTTGTCGATATTTCCCTGGCTCAGAGTGACGCACTCAACCATACGGCTCATGTAGTCGTTCAAAAATCCGATGATTTCGCGCGGGGAATCCTCCTCGAACTTCTGCTTGAAGCCGTCAGAGATAGCCGTGAATCCACGGATGTCGGAGAAGAAAATCGTGATGTCCTTCAAGTGGGGGTCAAAGTCGATTTCTTTGCGGGCGATTGCCTTGGCGACGTTTTTGTTCGTGAATTTGGAGAATGTGTTCAAAAATCCAATCTCATCTTTGGTGGACTGGTTCAAGACTCCGATTTCATCCCCGCGTTTTTTGTCTTTTAAAAGCGAGAGAATCTCAGTGTCAAAGTTTCCGTTCTGGATTTCCTCGGCGGCGGCCGCAAGACGGCGCAAATGGACTGCAATGGCAAAGCGGGTAAAGCAGAGGATGACGATGATTGAGACAAAGAAAACGACCAGAGTCAGGTAAATGTTGTTCTTTCTGGTGGTCAAAACGCCCTCAATCACATAAGAAAGGGGGACAGTCGTCAGCACGGAAATATCACCGACTGAGAGCTTGCAGTAAGCCCCGTAATACTCGCTTATGACAGTCTCCTCAACTTTCTCGCCTTTTCTCTCGACTTCAACAGTCTCCTCGACCGGGAAAAGAATCTGACGGCTTTCGGTTCCGTTCTGGTTCTCAGAGCGCATTTTCTGGACGAGGGGGTGATTTTTCATGCTTTCCCCCCGGATGATTCTCTCTGACTCAGGATAGAAAAGCAGGTTGTCGGAGTCGTTGATTAAAAAAGTCGTGTTCACGGAAGAAGTTCCGAGGATTTCAGAAATCGACTCAAGTGAGAAAGTGATTACGCAAGTCTGCTCCAAACCGTTCTCTTTATATGGAAAGAAAATCGAAATCACAGGAAAGCCGAAAAATGGCGATGGATTTTCGACAATCGTCTCCCCATGACAGGAGCGGCTGATAAGCTCGTAATTCTCATCAAAGAATTTTTTTATTGTGCCGGTGTCGATTTCGTTCGAGATAAAAAACTGGCTGTTCACGATGTTCTGGTTTCTGACGGCGATATCCTCAGTGCCCAGAATGTCAATCGCGGCTATGTCGGCATTGCGCTCAAAAAAGAAAATCTCCGCCTGGCGGGCAAGCGCCCTTGAGGAGTTTCCGGCGGCGTTCCGCAAGTCAAGGAGCTGGAAGACGTTCGAGCGGACTGTGGCGATTTTGTCCTCGACAGTCTTCGCCGCGCTTATATTGAGCGAAAGGTTTGAATTCTCCGCCGTGCGGCGAACGTCCTTACCGATAAAATATGAATTTAAATATGTGACGGAACCCAGCGAAATAAGGACAATCAAGCCGATAATCATAGCAAGCTTGACACCCAAAGGGAATGAAACTTTATAGGCACTCTTTGTCTTAGACTTTTTACTTTTTTTTCTCATAACTTTGCCCCGGAGCATCGATTTCACTTACAGCCCTGCCAACACGTCTATACATACATACATATAGTTATGGGGGGGGGGTAAAGAAAAGTTTTTTTCTCTATTATTATAATCGTAACATAAATGCTATAAAATAACAATGAATATTAAATTTGTTTAAAAAATTCACAAAAAAAGCTGCCCCCGCGTTTGCGCAAGGTCAGCTTATTCATTTTACTTTCTCACTGATTTTCAGACTTCCATAATCGGCTCGTCAATCGGTTTTCCGCCCGGAACCATCGGAAGAACCATCTCATTGAGCCTAATCGTACAGTCAATCACAGCGGCTTTTTTCTGGCTAACGGCATCGTCAAAGGCTCTCTTGAACTCCTCCTCGTTGGCGCACCTGTAGCCACGGATTCCGTAGGACTCGGCGAGTTTCACCCAGTCAGGCCCGAAATCCAAGGTGGTCGCTGAATAGCGGCCTCCGTAGAAAAGATTCTGCCACTGGCGGACCATTCCCAAAGTCCCGTTGTTCATGATGACAGTAATATTTGGAAGATTGTAGTGGCAGATTGTCGCAAGCTCGTTGCAGTTCATGCGGAAGGAGCCGTCTCCCGCGAAGTTCACTACCCTCTTGTCAGGATTTCCGATTTGTGCTCCGATTGAGGCACCGGTTCCAAATCCCATGGTTCCAAGTCCGCCAGATGTGAGGAAAGACTTTGGCTTTGAGAATGGATAGAACTGGGCGACCCACATCTGGTGCTGGCCGACCTCAGTGGAGATAATCGCATTGTCACCGAGCTTTTCCGCCACGTACTCGCAGATAAAGCGGGGGTGCAGGTCGCATTTCTCAGTGTACATCGGAGGCTCTATTTTCTTCCAGCCGGAGACTTTTGAAAGCCATTCCTTATGCTCAGCCTTTTCGATTTTGGGAATAAGGCGGGAGAGGATTTCCTTCACATTGCCGACAAGAGAGCCGACTGTGCGGATATTCTTGTCGATTTCGGCAGGGTCAATGTCGATCTGGAAGACTTTTGAATTTCTTGCGAATTTCTTCGGATCGGAAACAACGCGGTCAGAGAACCTTGCCCCGATCGCAAGCAAAAGATCAGATTCGCTTACGGCTGAGTTGGATGCCTTTGTTCCGTGCATACCGACCATTCCTGTGCAAAGCTCGTGCTTAGATGGGAAGGCAGACTTAGCCATCAATGTGACGCAGACAGGGATATTGGCCTTTTCAGCAAGCTCTTTCAACTCATCCTGCGCACCTGCGATACGGACTCCTCCACCGCAGTAGATTACAGGACGCTGGGCAGCGTTAATCAGCTTGGCGGCCTGCTCAATCTGCTCGTCAGTGACATCGGCGGTCTTTACGATTCTGCGCAAGTTCGCCTTTTGAATCTCAAGCTCTTTTGCAGACTTTGCGCCAGCCGGAGACGGAGTATACTCAACTGTAGCGGCTGTGATGTCCTTGGGAATGTCAATCAAGACAGGACCTGGACGGCCGGACTTTGCGACAAGGAAAGCCTCGCGGATAATAGAGGCGAGTTTTTTCACGTCGCGGACGATATAATTCATCTTTGTAATCGGCATTGTGATGCCTGTGATGTCGACTTCCTGAAAGGAATCCTTGCCGAGAAGAGAAGTTCCTACGTTGCAGGTAATCGCAATCAGAGGAACAGAATCCATGTAGGCAGTCGCGATTCCAGTGACCAAGTTTGTAGCTCCGGGGCCTGATGTCGCCATGCAGACTCCGACTTTTCCTGTTGACCTGGCATAGCCGTCAGCCGCGTGGGCAGCCCCCTGTTCGTGCGCCGTCAGAATATGGCGGATTCTGTTTGAGTTTTTGTACAATTCATCGTAAATATTCAGGATTGCGCCGCCCGGATAGCCGAACACGGTGTCAACGCCCTGCTCGATTAAACACTCCACAACGACCTGTGCGCCTGTAATTTTCATAGTCTTTCTCCCTTAGTAATTATTGCAATATCGCGCCCTTGTCGGCGGATGAAACCAGCTTGGCGTATCTAGCAAGATAGCCAGTCGTGACTTTCGGGGCGGGAGCCTTCCATGCGGCCTTGCGCTTTGCAAGCTCCTCATCGCTCACCTCAAGGTGAATCTTGTAGTTGTTCATGTCCAGGGTGATTTTGTCCCCTTCCTGAACCAGGGCAATCGGGCCTCCGACAGCGGCCTCTGGAGAGCAGTGTCCCAAAGAAGCCCCTCTAGTGGCACCTGAGAAGCGGCCGTCAGTAATCAAGGCGACCTGCTTGTCTAAGCCCTGTCCTGCGAGGGCGGCAGTGACTGCCAGCATTTCCCTCATGCCGGGGCCGCCTTTCGGGCCTTCGTAGCGGATTACGACAACATCACCGGCCTTAATCTGGCTTTTCTGGACTGCCTCCATAGCCTCAGACTCATCGTCAAATACGCGGGCGGGGCCTGTGTACTCCATAAGTTCCTTGGCGCAGGCAGAGCGTTTTACGACAGTTCCGTTGGGAGCCAGATTTCCGAAAAGAACCGCGATTCCGCCGTTGGCTGAATAGGGATTTTCAATCGGACGCAAGATCTCAGGATTGCGGTTCACCACACCCTTGATGTTCTCGGCGATTGTCTTTCCTGTGCTTGTTATCATGTCAGTCTTAATCAGATTTTTCTTTGCAAGCTCCGCGAGGACAGCCTGAACACCGCCGGCATCGTCAAGCTCGCAGATGAATGTATGTCCCGCCGGGGCCAAGTGGCAGAGGTTTGGAGTTCTCTCAGAAATCTCGTTGACCTCGTGAAGGTCAATCTCGATTCCCGCCTCATGGGCGATTGCAGGAACGTGGAGCATCGTGTTTGATGAGCAGCCTAAAGCCATGTCAGCGGCCAGGGCGTTGCGGAAGGAGTCCGCCGTCATCATCTGGCGGGCGGTGATTCCCTTTTTGTACATCTCCATAACCTGCATTCCAGCGTGCTTTGCAAGGGAGATGCGGCGGCCAGTTACAGCCGGGATAGTTCCGTTCCCTGGAAGACCAAGTCCAAGGACTTCCGTGAGGCAGTTCATAGAATTCGCGGTGAACATGCCGGAACATGCCCCGCAGCCTGGACAAGCGTAGTGCTCAAGCTCGCAGAGCTGGCTCTCGTTGATTTTTCCGACAGCAAGTCCACCGACAGCCTCAAACATGTCCGTCAAAGAAAGATTTTTGTCTGAATAGGGGTTGGTCTTGTCGCTTCCGGGCAGGTGGCCTGGCATCATGGGGCCGCCTGAGCAGAAAACAGTTGGCAGGTCAAGGCGGGCTGCGGCCATCAGCATACCGGGAACGATTTTGTCGCAGTTGGGAATCATGACAAGGGCGTCAAACTGGTGGGCCTTGGCCACGCATTCAACGGAGTCGGCGATAAGCTCGCGGGTGACGAGAGAATACTTCATTCCCTCATGCCCCATGGCGATTCCGTCACAAACTCCGATTGCGGGGAATTCAATAGGTGTTCCTCCGGCCATGCGGACTCCGGCCTTTACAGCCTCGGCAATCCGGTCAAGCTCTGCATGACCGGGGATAATCTCGTTTTTTGCGCAGCAGACGCCTACAAGAGGCCGCTCAAGCTCTTCGTCTGTGTATCCCATCGCATAAAAAAGACTCCTGTGGGGAGCGCGGGCCGAACCTTTAACGGCGTTGTCGCTTTTCTTTGCCATACTCATACCTCTTATAAACGTCTTCTTGTTTATAATAGTACCCGCCCGCCCCTTTTGCGTCAAGACTTTTTGTTAAAAAATAATAAAGTAACTTTAGTATTATTAAATAAATTATTTTTTTACAATTTACTATTTGACAATTTGCGTAATTTTCAATATGCTTGTTTTATCTGATCGATTAGCCCAGCTGGTAGAGCGCCACCTTCACACGGTGGATGTCGTTGGTTCAAGTCCAATATCGATCACGAAAAAAGACTTTCCGCTATGGGAAGTCTTTTTTATTTTAGAAGAATATTACGCTATGCAGACCTTGGACTTGAACCGGAGAGAGCGCCGAGCAAGTGCGAGGGAAAGGCGGCAAGGAAGCCGCCGTCAGCGAACGCAGGCGGGCTGAAAGGAGCAACACGATGTTGCGACTGGAAGCCAAGTCCAATATCGATCACAAAAGAGACTAAATGCGGCAGGGATTGGAGGGGGCACGAAGTGCGTGCGCAAGCACCGGCCGTGAGGGAAAGCCCCGCAAAGCCCGGCGGCACGAAGTGCCGTGCCGCCCAAAAGAAGTTCAAAAAGAGCAGAATGGGCGAGATTATTTTAAAATCAGATTTCCTGAACCGTCATTGCTGACATCTGTGACTGTCAAATCACCGCCGCTTCCCAGACGCAAAGTTTCACCGCCATCAAGTGTAATCGAAAGTCTTGGTGTTCCCGAACGCTCTTCAAAGCCAATCATCTGTATTGAGTCATCCCGTATATAGACGGTGGCAGTCTCCCCGTCTTGACTTCCGGTCACTTTAACGTAATCGCCGTCCTTCATAAAACGCTCGACCGCTTTTTTCAGGCTCTGGTTTGTAATCGCCTCAGAGAAGACAAATGCACCTGCCAAAAAGAAAATCATCGAAGCGAAAATAATCTTTTTCATACACAACTCCTTACAAAAATGAGAAATTTCCGACATCAAAAAGGCCTGCGTCGGTCAGGCGAATTTCTGGTATCACCGGGAGCGACATAAAGGAAAGAGTCACAAAAGGCTCAACGTCCTCTGGAATTCCAAGATTCCGCGCCGCCTCTAAAAGCTCTTTGTGGGCGGCAGTCACATGGGCGCTTCCTTTAAGGCTCATAAGACCTGCGACAGGAAGCTCCAAGGACGCGGTGATTTTTTGTCCCTCGCATACTGCAATGCCCCCCTGCATTTGGATTATTTTTTTGACGGCGACCGCCATGTCAATCGGACTCTGCCCCGCAACGATTATGTTGTGCGAGTCGTGCCCGTGGCTCATCGCTATCGCCCCCTTTTTTATTCCATAGCCAGAAAGGATGCACAAGGCCTTGTTCCCGGTGCGCTGGTGGCGTTCGATTACAGACAAATAGCAAGTGTCCTCGCGCGGCTCGTCCGATACGGGAACTTTTTTTGTGTTCAGGCTCCCCGGAATTATTTTTATCGCGAATTTCTTTGCAGCGGCAGAAAGACTCGTAAAATCTTTTTCAGAAATTTCATCTTCAGTCAAATGAACAGAATGCAAGGCCCGCTGCATAATAGGCTCTTCCACATTGTAAGAAAATTCGGTCGCCGCCCTGCCCCGGTCAACAATGGCACCATTTTTTACAACGGAGTTTATCGCCACAGATTTTTCATCGTCCAAAATAACAAAGTCAGCGATTCGTCCCGGTGCGATGGCTCCCCGGTCATCCAGGGAGTAACATTTTGCCGCGTTGAAAGAGCCTGCGACAAAAGCGTCGACAGGATTCATTCCGCACTTAATCGCGTTCCGAATGTTTGAGTCTATGTGGCCTTCCTCAATTATGTCGCCCGCGCGCTTGTCGTCCGTGCAAAAACAAATCCGGCTCAATGGAAGACCGCTTTTCACAAGGGACGGAACTATTTTCTCCAAGTCGCGGGCAGAAGAGCCTTGCCGCAAAATGACATAGATTCCGCTCTCAAGCCGCTCCCGCACTTCCTCAAACGAGGAACACTCGTGGTCAGTGGAAATTCCTGCGGCGATATATTTTTGCAAGTCTAAGCCAGAAAGAAGAGGCGCGTGGCCGTCAACCTTGGCAAATTTTCCGCGCGCTTTTTTGACGGCCTCCAGTTTTGCAAAAATCTCCCTGTCACCGGAAAGCACGCCGGGAAAATTCATCATCTCGCCAAGGCCAAGAACGCAGTCATACTTGCACAAGTCCTCAATGTCAGAAGCGGTTATTTTTCCGCCCGAATGCTCGAATTCTGTCGCAGGAACGCATGAGGGAATCATATAAAAAATGTCGGAAGAAGAGCCTTTTGAAAGCTCTATCATAAGACGGACGGCATCGGCTCCAAGCACGTTCGCTATCTCGTGGCAGTCGGCGATCAAAGAAGTGGTCCCGACTTTTAAGACTTCCTCAGCAAAGGCCGGCGGAAGGAGGTTTGAGGATTCAATATGGTTGTGCGCATCGATAAAGCCAGGGACAATCTTTTTTCCTCTGCAGTCGATTTTATTCTTCGCGGCGATTTTTTCTTTGCTGTCAAGAAGGGCAAAGATTTTTTTGTCCTTTACATAAATGTCTTTTTTTTCAAAGCGGCGGGTAAAGACGTTCAGAACTTCTGCGCCAAAGAAAATGGAATCTACCATTTTAGTTCACCGCCTCAAAAACAAGCTCTCCGATAAACAGGACAAAAAGCACCCATGTAACAGGCTTGACCTCTCTAGCCCTTTTTGTGACAAATTTGCAGAAAACATAGGCGATGATTCCGAATGCGATTCCCTTTGAAATCGAATAGGCAAAGGGAGTCACGGAGATTGTGATGAAGGCGGGAATTCCTTCCGTGGGGTCCTCAAATTTTATTCCGAGGACAGGCTTCATCATCATATAACCTACAAAAATCAAAGCCGGAGCTGTGGCGCAAGAGGGAATCAGGGCAAACACCGGAGAGAAAAAGAGAGAGAGCAAGAAAAAGCAGGCCGTCACAAAAGAGGCAAGGCCGGTCCTCGCACCGACAGCAATTCCAGAGGCCGACTCAACATAGGTTGATACGGTTGAAGTTCCAAGACAGGCTCCGGCCACGGTTCCAACCGCGTCAGCCAAAAGTGCCTGACGCACGTTTTTTATAGAGCCGTCCTTGTTTTTAAGGTTCCCCTGCTCGGCAACACCGGTCAAAGTTCCGATTGTGTTGAACATGTCGGAAAACAAAAAGGTGAACAGGACAATCAGAAATTTTCCGGAAAGAATTCCCTTAAAGTCAAAAGCGAACAGAGTCGGAGAAGAAGGAAGCGAAACGGCGGAAAAGCCATGCGGAACTTGTGTAACTCCGAACGGGATTCCGATGACGGTGGTCGCTATGATTCCGATTAAAATTGCCCCAGGAATTTTCAGCAGATAGAGGATGATTGTAAGGACAAGACCGATCACAGTGACAAGGGCCGTCGCGTTGGAAAAATTAAAATCGACAAAGCCTATGACAGTGCCCACTACGGACGAGTCAGTAGAACAGACCCCGGAATTGAAAAGCCCCACAATTGTGATAAAAAGGCCGATTCCGACGGTTATTGATTTTTTAAGGCAGGAAGGAATCGCCTCGATAATCGCCTCCCGGACTCCTGTCAGCGACAAGGCGATAAAAACAAAACCTTCTATTAAAACAGCCGTAAGGGCAAACTGGTAGGAGCAGCCCATCATCTTCACAACGGTGTAGGTAAAGAATGCGTTCAGCCCCATGGCGGGGGCAAGGGCAGCCGGAAGGTTTGCCGCAAAAGCCATAACAAAAGTCGCGATTGCGGATGAAAGCGCGGTAGCGGTAAAAACAGCTCCAAAGTCCATCCCGGTCTCGCTTAGAATCGCAGGGTTCACGGCAAGGATATAGGCCATCGCCAAAAAAGTCGTGATTCCGCCGACAAGCTCCCGTGCAAAAGTCGAGTTGTTCTCTTTTACCTTGAATACATCCAACATAGTATATATTTTATAACATTTTTTCAGCTAATCAAAGAGAATTCTATCAATATGAATACGATGGATGCGATTGCTCTGACAAATCTGGCTGCCACCCGCCTGACGGCGGGCCGGGCTTTGCGCACTTCGCCGTCAGGCGCGGCTCATCCCTCAGCTCTGGAGGTTTCGACACGCTCAACCACCGCCGCTTCGGGACTGCTTCGCCCTTCGCGGCATAGCCGCTCGGAGACTCGCTAAAAACAGTCCAACGGACTGTTTTTCCGGCTTTCAGCCGTCGCTCACTAGGTGCTACAATCCCTGGCAGGTTTGTCCTTTTTACTCGCTGACGATGATATTAGAAACCCGGACTCCGTTCATAGTGCAGCCGTCAAAAGTCAGCCCGGACGAGTTAGATGCCAAGAATTCACTTCCCGATGCGACAAAAGCGCAGTTCTTAAAGGATGAGTCGTGGGTATAGGCAAGCGTGAGCATATTTCCGCCCTCAAATGCGCAGTCCTCAAAGTCAAATCTATGAATTTTCTGACCTTTCAGCGCAGCAAGAGAAACCACTTCACTCGTGTTTGTGACCAAAATGTTCTTGAAGTGAACGTCATGCACGTCCGGGAGAAATTTTGTCTTGTCATCGCCCGCCGTCGCCGAGAAGACAACTCCTTTGTCCTCATACTCAAAAAAGACTCTGATTCCGAACTTCGCGTCCTTTATTACATTGTCGTAAAAATAAAGGTCTTTGACTGTTCCAGCACGCCCCGCAGGTGTCTTTATCTCAAAGCCACCCATTGTGGAATTAAAGAAAGCGTTGTCAATGACGACAGTTTTTTCAAGTCCGTCAACATTCAGACTTCCGACACCGAAACCGCAGTGGGAATGGCGCATGATGTTGTAGCGGACGAGGAAGTTTTGGAGGGGGTATCCGTATTTAGACGAAGGACCTCCCGCCTTTGTGACAATTCCGTCGTCGCCGCAGGTGACTTCGCAGTGGACAATCAGAACCCGGTTGCAGGTCGCGATGTCGAGCGCGTCGGTATTCGGCGTGAATGGCGGAGTGTCCACTTTGATGCCGTCAAAAATCACGTTCGTGCAGTCATACGGCTCAATGTGCATCTTCTGACTGTTCTTGAAAGTTACGCCGGTGAGCTTTACATTCGTGCATTTTCTCGCCGTAAAGAGATAATTGCTGCGTAATTTCTCCTGTTCCTTGTAGTCCTTTCCGATTGACTTTGCGTTTTGCTCTTTAAGATTGAACGGAAACCATACCCGGTTCTTTCCCTCGCCGGTCACGACTCCACCCATTGCTTCAAGCCCTTTCCAATAGGTCTCCGCATTCTTTGCAGACAATACATTGGTCAGACGGGAATATTTTTGCGGCCACCAATACTTGCCGTTTCCGTCAATCGTGCCGCTTCCCGAGATAATGATGTTCTTTGCGTTTTCTGCAGAAATGAGCGGATGAGGTTTTTTGTCTGCCGAAGGATTCCATGCCGTTTTGTCAGTCGTTGCAAGCAAAAGCGAGCCCTTCTCAAGATGAAGGTCGATGTTGCTTTTGAGGACAATCGGCGAAATCAAATAAGTTCCCTCTGGGATGACCAGCTGCCCGCCGCCTTTAGAAGCGAGTTCGTCTATCGCTTTTTGCAAGTCCTTTGTGACGAGAGTTTTTCCCGTTCGATCGATTTTCGGATATTTTTCAGTCAGCACGACTTTCTTATTTGGAACGGAGAAATCCTTCACCTTCTCAAGCTCAATCGGAAGCCCCTTGTAGTAAGAAGCGTAGTCCGTCGAAGCAGGATTTTTTATCTCCGCCTCAATCGCCTTGATTTTAGCGTCAGCCTTAGCCGCAATGCTTTCCGCAGTCTGTGCCGCAAAAAGATTTGCCGCGCAAAGAGCTGCAAGGCATAGTGAAAGATGTTTTTTTGTTTTTTCTCCTTTTTAACCTAATGTTTGTCACCAACTCGGCTTTGCTTTACAAGCCGCTCGGTTTCTTCTAGTAGTCTGAGTTCTTCTTCATCTGCGCGGTCGGCTTTCTGTGCGTCAAAAATTTTCCTGCGCTCGTCAAATTCGGCATAGATTTTTGAAACGATTTTTTCTTTTTGAGCATCGGAAACTCGCCCTTTTCCCGAAAGCAGGGGCAAATCATGGTCGGCGATAAGCTTGTCCACATTTTCTTCCCA
Organism: uncultured Treponema sp.; assembly: GCA_946615905.1. Lineage (GTDB taxonomy): Bacteria > Spirochaetota > Spirochaetia > Treponematales > Treponemataceae > Treponema_D. The sequence goes on from CAMOIE010000021.1 coordinate 47,740, forward strand.
ATAGCGAATGGTCAAATCTTTGCGCATTTTTGCCCGAAATTCGGCGCTTTCCAAGAAGATGGTCACAATTCGGTTCAAGGAATCAAGTTCGTCTGCAGTAAGATAATTTTTGCTTATGTAAATATCCTGCTTGCGCACGATTTTTCCTTTCCAACTGGTCAGATTCATGTTGGGCTTTGAGCTATCGGCGCGACTCACCACCAGTTCCGCTGATGTCTGCTTGGTGACTGCGTAAATGAGCTTGTTCTGAGTGGCGGCAAAAAACATCTGCGTTGCCTTGTCGGTCGGGTCGTAGTCGGAAGAAAGTGCGAATAAATCCCGGACTTTCTGATAGAAGCGTTTTTCACTCGCACGGACATCGCGGATTCGCTCCAAAAGCTCATCGTAGTAATCGGGGCGACCGTCTGGATTTTTAAGCCGCTCATCGTCAAGCACAAAACCCTTCTGCAAGAATTCCGTGAGGTTGCGGTTTGCCCAAATCCTGAACTGCGTTCCCCGCACGCTCCGCACCCGAAAACCCACCGCAAGCACCATCGGAAGCGCATAGTAAGTGACGCTGTATTTTTTGCCATCGGTGGCAGTTGTTAAGTAATCCTTAATAACTGAATTTCCGTCTAATTCCTTATCTTGCAATATATTAGCGATATGCATGCTAATATTTGGAACCGAGGTGTCAAAAAGTAAGGCCATCTGCTGCTGGTTCATCCAGATAACGCCGTCACGCGAATACAACTTTACATCCGCCGCGCCGTCGTCAGTGCGATAAATGAGCAGTTCCGAAGATTCATCTGATATGCTTGATGTTGCCGTCAAGTCGTTTTTTATATTTCTTTTTCCCATTGCTCGTCTCTGCTTAAAAGTGGCATGGAGAATAGTATAACATAAAAGAAGGGATTTCGCATTAGAGGGAAATGTCGATGAAACAAATCAATAAAACAAAAAAACGCGGCTGTCAAAAGACAGCCTCGCTCGCAAACACATCCGCCCGCACGGATGCGGGCAAAAAGCCAAGACAGAAAGGGCTGCGCACTTTCTGTCAGGAAGATTAACGACAGGAGGTCGTTAATCTTCCGCAAACTCACTCACCATCGCGCTGACGGTCGCCTTGGCGTCGCCGTAAATCATGACGGTGTTGTCGTTCGTAAAGAGCGGGTTTTCGACTCCAGAGAAGCCGGTTCCCTTTCCGCGCTTCAAGACGAAGACCGTGCGGGCCTTGTACGCCTCGACAATCGCTAACGCGGAAAAAATCTACTTCCCAAGTTTGGCAACATCTTCCGCTATCGCAAGCAAAAGTCTTTGTTGTGCATCTGAAAGGGAATTGTATATATGCAGGAGTTTTCGGGTGTCTTCTTTTTCGGTAGTCTTTTTGGTAACTGACTGCTCGCCGTTAACAAGGTATTCAACGCTTGTGTTCAAGGCTTTTGCAAGGCGGACAGCGACATCTGCGGAAGGCATACAAGATTGACCGCTTACATAACTCACCAAAGAGCGGAGCGTGATTCCTGACGTGGCCGCAACTTCCTTGTTCGACATCCCTGAAAATGAAATTTCCTCTCTCAAGCGTTCCCGAAAATCCATGTATTTAAACTAGCAGAAAAATGTCTTTTTTCGCTTGTTTTATACACAAAACTGTAATAAAATAAAAAGATATGACAGTATACTGGAATAAATCTCTTAAAATTATCAGAATACTGTCGTATATGCTGTGTGAAAAAAGCCGACAACTGTCAATTTAAAAGAGCGCGGATTCATGGGATACTAAGACGAAAGTGATTTTGACGGAGGACTTATGACGCTGCAGGAAAAGATAAAACTGCTCCGAAAGGAGCGCGGGTTGAAAATCGTGCAGGTTGCGGAAAAAGCGGGAGTCAGCACAGACGCGGTGAGCCGTTGGGAAAACGGCGAGCGGATTCCATATCTTGACAATCTCATCGCCCTTTCTGATATTTTTGATGTCTCGCTCGATGTTTTCAGGCAAGACGCAACAAGACTAGATTTGTCACGACCGAACTTCAAATTCGCGAAGAATAAAGACGGCTTGCTTTTTACGAAAGCTGGCACACAGATTCTGTTCGACAGTTTCGCACCAGATGAAAAACAGGCGGAGATTCTTTCATTCTGCGACTCATATCTTGAAACACTCGACAGCAACTTTTTCGTCAAGGGTGCGGCACAAAATTCCGTTCACGGCACAGGACGATATTTTTGGGAAAAGCAACTTGATTTTGTTATGTTCATCGGACTTTCGACTCAACTGAAAAAAAATCAGAGCGAATATGCCTTTTCCGTCTGCACGGAAGTATCGAGTCCGATTGAGGAATCTTTGCTTTCAGAGCTTGACTGCAAGCAGATAAGCGACGGCGGAGAAACTTGGATTTACGCCCCCATACGCACTGAACTTGAAAAAACAGAAAGCGGAAAATATCCCGCCTCATTGCGAGAGGCCGCTGACAACGCACTTTTTACGGCGATGAAAGCTTCCAGAAAAATTTTGGAAGATTCCATAAACCGATTCTTGTTCCTCAAGGCGACGGAAAATCACACAAAAACAGGAATATTTGAAACTGCATAAAAACCGCCAGAGCGCGGAAAAAAGGAGAAAATTATGAAAAACAGAATACGAACATTGCTGATTGCGCTATTATCCGCGGTTTTTATTGTTGGAGTGTCGGCGCAGGAAAAGCCCATTACTGCGAACGGCGTGACTATGCCCGCTTGGATGGCAAAATGCATAATTTTGCGTTCCGAAAGCGCGTTTTTTGGCAAACGGACTGTCGGGCAGATTTTCAGTTCGCCAAAAGAATCGACAAAACTGAAAACTCTGAAAGTGCGTGACAAAAACATCAGCCTTGCTTACGAAATGACAGGAAAAGACAATGCCGTAGTTCTTAAACTCTCTGTCGAATTGGTTTGTGCAAAATATGGCGATGCTGGCACTTGCTACACATCTTCAGTCACATTTGACAGCCCGCTGACTTTCCAACACACTACCGCGTCTTGTTCTAGCCCCGACGAAGCTTATTCTTACGGAAAATGCCTCGGACTGCTTTCTGAAGCGGCAAAACTGATGTTTATTGATGAAGTGGAGATTGCAAGGGATAAGGAGCGAAATGCAAAAGCTGAACAAGAAAAAGCCACACAACTTGCCGCACAAAAAAAAACTTGATGATGCAACTGTAGCGGATTTTACGAGCCGAGCGTCAAAAGGTTATATCGATGACTTTTTATGTGACTTCGGAAGCATCGACAAAGAAAAATTCGGAAGCGGATACAGACTTCGCCTTTCAATGATTGCAAACCGTGCGAGCGAAAAATCAGGCTTCAAGCCGTGCTATTATCAGACTCAGCAGGAAAAGCGCATTTACGCGCCCGAACAATGGACAAACGACATAAAGGCAATTGCCGTAGACGAAGATGCGGATGGCTTTTTGCTTTACGATGACAACTCAACGCACAGGCTCCTGCTTGTTCGCAAAGATTTTGCCCGCAAACAGAGTACTGACATAGAAAGAGCGACTAGACGAGCAGAAGAAAATGAAAAATATATTTCGGAAATCTTGGAGCTAACCGCTACAGTTACCCCAAAAGAACAGATTCGCTACGGACTTGTCAAATTTAGCTTTGCCGCTGAAAATTACAGCAAAAGCAAAGGCACACTCAGCGATGAATGCCGTACTTTTGCAATTCTGAATCTGGCAAGCGAGCGTTCTGGCTTTTCTCCCTGCTACTATCAAGAAACGAACGGAAAACGCAACTACAATAGCAACAGTTGGGAACTTGGCACATGGGATGACCACCGTTGGCAATACGAGTTTAGCAACAGCATACATTTAGACAATACGAGAAACGGATTTTATATTGGCGGAGACGACCTTATCTATCGAAAAGATGCCGCATACATTGCAGAGCAAAACTCAAAGGCAAAAGAGGCTGCGGAAAAAGAAAAACAGGCTCAAATGGCGGCATTTAAAGAGGAATACATTCAAAGCGCATTGTTGAGCGGGGAGCTTCACAACAACATTGACAGAGGAATCTTTACACTTACAAAAGAACATAAATTGATGGTGGAGAAGCTTTCTGCCGATTCGGAACTTGTCAAGGCAGGTCTGCAAAACGGTGACATAGTTACATCGGTTGAAATCAAGTCATCTAGCATTTCAGATACCTATTCCGGAATGAAATTGCTGGGAATAGAAGCCACATTTAGACAATTACAAGCAGGTTCTGTCGTAACATTCACCGTTCAGCGCGGAAAGAAAAAGAAAGCACAGACGCTCACCATTCCTTTCACTATTAAATACAACGAAACCGAGTTGCGGGCGATAGAATCTCAATTTTGACGGGGTGCAACAGAATTGGTACGGATTGTGGCGGAAGTATTTGGAGAAAATCATGCAAACAGATTTGAATTCATTTTTCTCTTTTCTTGCGGAACGAAAAAACAGTGAGAACGATTTGTCGGACATCACTTATTCGATGTGTCAGACAAATGGCAATTTCAAGCGATTCTTTCTAAAATTCTGCTTTGACGAAGAAGTTGACACGAATGACTTGTCAAGAGAATATGCACAAAATGACTCAAGACCGGATTTTTTCTTCCATGACCGTAAAAATCAAGAACGACTGATTGAGGTGAAACTTTACGACAGGAATCAGCATTTTGCACAATACAAAAAGGAATTTCCTGACGCAAAATACTCATTCATCGCAAACTATCAGCATGAAAAAGTCGATGGGTGGGACCCTATCCAAAAATCTGTGTAAATGGCAAAGTTCAATTAAATGCTGGAACACGCCCGTCAAATAATATTGCGAACTGATTTACTGCCAGTCCCCAGTCCT
>CAMOIE010000022.1 GCA_946615905.1 uncultured Treponema sp.
GAGTCTCGGGGAAAACTGTGTTTTCCCCGGCCGCCGGCTTTTTTCTTTTATCTCTTGGAGGCCGACCCGATGACGGGTCGGCCTTGCTGTTTTAAATCCCCGCGCCTCTGCCGCCGGGGCTCTTCCGCGCCTGCGGAGGGGGCGGATTGTGTCATCTGGACGGACGCGCCACGGCGCCGGAGGGTTGCCGCAAGGCAAGTGCCACCGGCACCGCGCGTGAGCAAGCCCGCAGGTGACGCTCGCAATTCAATCTTGCGCCCAAAAGTAGAAAAGGGTAGAATCAAATCTAAGAAAAAGGAGTTCTTCTTTGGGCAATTTTAATTATTTTGAGATTATTGGATTTGTTGCGACTGTCATATTGGTTATTGCTTACCTCTTTCATAATTTGCTGACGGTAAGAAAAATTAATACTGTCGCATGTGTGATATTTGTTATCTACGGGATTCTTATCAAGGCTTATTCTGTGGTTCTTTCAAATTCGATTATTGCAATCATTCATATCGTAAATATCATTAGGGAAAGCAGGTCGAATAAATAAGATGGAAAGAAATCTTGCGCAGGGAAATCTCTTAAAAAACATTGCGGTCTTTTCCGGTCCATTTTTACTTTCTTACTTTTTGCAGACTTTGTACGGCATGGCGGATTTGTTCATTGTCGGGCAGTTTAACGGTGCGGCCTCAATTTCTGGGGTTTCTATAGGTTCTCAGGTAATGCACATGATTACGGTCATGTTGGTCGGCTTGGCCATGGGTTCTGTCGTGATGATTGCGCGTTACGTTGGGGCTGGGGATAAAAGGAACGTTGCAAAAAATATCGGGAATACAATTTCCCTCTTTATTTTTGTAGCCCTTGTGGGAGCGTTGCTGCTTCTTCTTTTAGTAAGGCCGATTGTCCTTATGATGAGCACGCCACTTGCGGCTGTGGAAGAAACTCGTTCCTATTTGCGCGTCTGTTTTGCTGGTATTCCTTTTATAGTTGCCTACAATGTGATTGCGGCTATCTTCCGAGGGCTGGGTGATTCAAAAAGGCCTATGTATTTTATTGCCATTGCCTGCCTTGTGAACATTGCCCTTGACTATCTGTTTATCGGTCTTTTTGACATGAAGGCGGTCGGTGCGGCTTGGGCAACGATAATCGCTCAGGGAGTCAGCGTATTGATTTCTCTTTTGGCGATTTATAGGGGAAAGATGGTTCGGATTTCAAAGGCTGACCTGAAAATCGACCCAAGGACGACAAAAGAAATTTTAAAGATAGGGCTTCCGGTTTCCTTGCAGGATGGTTTTATTCAGATTGCCTTTTTGCTGATTACGGTCATTGCAAATACTCGTGGTGTCGAAATTTCTGCGGCGGTTGGAATCGTTGAGAAAATCATCTCGTTTTTGTTTCTGGTGCCGTCTTCAATGCTTTCGACTATCTCAACGATTTCATCTCAGGCGATTGGCGGTGGAAATAAGGCTCTTGCAAGAAAGACTTTGTTTTATGGTATGGCCATAGCCTTGACTTTAGGATTTATTTTTGCGATTGCCTTCCAGTTTGTCGCGGAGCCGGTGATTTCACTTTTTACTGGTGATGAGACGGTCGTTGGACTTGGAGTTTCGTACATCAAGTCCTATGTCTTTGATTGCACGGTGGCGGCCTTTCACTTTTGCTTTAGTGGATTTTTTGTTGCCAGCGGGTATTCGTATATTTCATTTATACACAATGTCGCCTCAATCGTGACATTGAGAATTCCAGGCGCATATTTTGCATCTGTTTTTTATCCTGATACTCTTTTCCCGATGGGACTTGCCGCTCCCCTTGGCGGAATTTTGCAGCTTTTTATATGTGTCGCCGCATATATAATTCTTAGAAAAAAAGATAAAATTTAGCGTGGCCTTTTGCGTAATTGCTGAAAAATCTCTATTTTTGTTAGTTTTTGAAAGAATCTTATTTTTTCCTCCTTATTTTTTGCATTTTTTTACCTAGCAAGATTGAAAGCAAAAAAATCATTTTGTATACTTCCCCGCGTGAGGAATTTCAAATTGAGAGAAGGAATGACAAAAACACCAGCCGCTTTAATTTCAATTTTGGCGGCGATTTTACTTTCTGCCTGTGCTTCAGCGAGTAAAAATCAGACTCTTGTGGAAGCGGTGCCTGAGACAGAATATTTCTACACAAAGGACGATGTTATTCGCCGTGACATAAAGGCCGGAAAGGAGACTTTGATATACAGACTCTACCAGTCAGAGCCGTCTGAAAAGGCCGAGGACGGTTCCTACAAGCGAATTCTCATTGCGGTCTGCAATTCTGACGGTTTGTATACCACCAACACCCGTTATCCTTATCGGGTAAGATTTTTTATTGATAACTATTATGCCAACGGAGAAAAAAAAGCCGACTATTCAAGCCGAGTCTGCTATGTGAAGAACAAGACTCAGGCGGAAATAGTCTTCAAGGAAATAAAGGAACATGCAAGATTTGACCTTCGCTTCAATATGAATGAGATTTACGGCTATGACTACGATGTTAATATTCTGATGAGCAACAGCCCTTTTAATCTCAGCGTGAACAATACTCCAGGTGAAATCTACACTGAGGACGAGGCTATTGCGAGCATGATTTCCACAAAGGACGGCTATAAGACCTATGTTTTTGAAGACAAAGTTTTGTGCCCGATTTATGGGAAGACTGACGGAAGTGGGGTTGACGGATATGCTTCCGTCTTTTCAAGGTCTGATGACATCTACAAATATGCCGTTATGTACAGCATGAGGAACTATGATTCAAAAGGCTCTGTCAAAAGTAAGGTCCGAAGATTTTGTAAGGTCAAGACAAAACCGCAGGCAAAAAAAGTTCTTCAGGAAATAATCGCAAACTATTCGCTTTCGCTCACCGATGATTCCTTTGAGCTGACTTACGGAAAAGACTATGATATTAAGAAATTCATGAAGTCAGAATTCGATGTTGCTAAAAAGGATAAGATTCTTGCGGGAAAGACGTTTGTCATAAAATCGATTCTTTTTAATGGAGTTGACGTGAAAGATATTTTGAAGGCTTTTGACGGTATTGAAATAAATGCTGAGCTTTCATTTGACAAGGCAGGGAATTATTCAAGTTTTTTTCTGATAAAAGAAAAAGGCAAGTCTGAGCCTTCTGCAAGGACGAACAGTGGAAAATACGTCTTGACTGACGGAAAATTTTCTTTTTACTATGGCGACCATTGGGTTGGAACTGCTTCCATGACATACGATAATGCAGAGGACTGCCTAACTTCTTGGCCGATGAAATTCGGGAGCCGGGAATTTACAATCGTTTTACAGCCTCAGGAAAAAGTCGCGGAGATTGCGAAAGAAAAGATCGAGGCGGATAAAATCGATTACGGGTCTGTAAAATCTGATATTTTTACGGGATGCAAATATAAGGCGGCAAAACTTTGGGTCAACGGGAGCGACATAACGAAACTTATCCCAATCCTCTATAAAGAAGAAAAAATCAAGGGCGAGATTGACTTTCAGAAGGCAAACGACATGCATATTTACTTTGATTTTGCTGGAGCTGATGTTTCGGGAGATGTCGCCTATAAAATTGACTATGAAAAAAATGAATTTGTCCTTGACAGTAGCAAAGATGACGAGAGGGTGAAAATCTATTATTCTGATAGGGGAAATGTAATTAAACTTGACGTGAACAAGAACTCATATCTGATGACGGTCGTTTTTGAAAAGGAGTAGAATCAGAGAGGATTCATTCATTTTTCACTGCAAAACTGCCGATACTCAAAGGGTATGAAGGACTTATTTAAAAAATTAACGAAAATCGCCACTTTCTCTGTTTTTGCGACAGTTGCTTTTGCAGGCGTAACCCACACGGTTCAAAAGGGCGAGACTTTATACTCAATCAGCCGCCAGTACGGGAAAAAAGTGGATGAAATCCGTGCGGCCAACGGAATGGGCGATGACGCTGTTCTCAAAGCCGGACAGGAGCTTGTGATTCCCGGCGTGGAAAAAAATTCTTCAAAAAACTCTGAGAAAAGCCAAGGACAGACTAAAGTTGCCCCTTCTTCTGACGGAAAATACACGGTTCAAAAGGGCGACACTTGGTATGGAATCGCCAGGTCGTTCGGAATCTCTGCCGCCGACTTGCAGGCTCTGAACGGACTTGACTCAAGCTCCACATTGAAAATCGGCCAGAAAATCAAAGTGCCGTCTCCTTCATCAAATTCCTCAAATTCTACGGCTATTGCGAAAAGCTCCCAGGGTAAAAACAGCTCATCATCTTCTGCAGCGAACTCAAAACTTCCCGACCTCAAGACGAATGACCCCCGGATTTATTCGGACAAAAAGGGGGACTCTTCACTGGTGTGGCCTGTAAAGACTTCCAGCGTGACTTACGTCAAGGGAAAGGTCAACGGAGTGAATCTCGCCGCAAAAAAGAACGAGGAAGTCTCGGCGATTCAGGCTGGAACCGTGATGTTCTCAGGCTCCTACCGTGGATTTGGAAACGTGGTCTTCATACAGAGCAAAACCGGTCACATATACGCCTACACAGGACTCGGCAGCGTGAAGGTCGCAAAGGGCGACTACATAATCTACGGTGAGCAGATTGGAACTGCCGGAATTGACTCTTATTCCCAAAAGCCCCAGATGACGCTGATGGTCTTTCAGAACGGGCTTCCGATTGACCCGGCGAAGGCTCCGCGCGGCTGACTTTAACTTTTGATTTAAATTTTTAACAAGAATTGGAGGCGAAAAATGCCATTTATCGACAGCAAAATTTCAGTTCCTGTGAGCGAAGAGAAAAAGGAGAAACTAAAGGCTGAATTCGGCAAGGCGATTTCTCTTTTGCACAAACCTGAATCCTACCTGATGGTCGGAATCAACGACAACTATGACCTTTGGTTTGCGGGTAAAAAACTTGAGAAGGGAGCCTACGTCAGCGTTGACGTTCTTGGAGAGGTTTCAGGACCTGACAGCGCGAAAATGTCCGGCGCAATCTGCGACATATTGCAAAAAGAGCTGGACATTCCCGGCAATCAGGTTTACGTGGAATACCGGGGCACCCAAAACTGGGGCTGGAACGGCGGTAATTTTTAATTTACTTGCTGATGTCTTTTCCGAAGTATTTTTCGGAGATTTTTGACAATGTTCCGTCAGCGCGGAGTTCTGCTATCGCCTGATTCACTGCTGCCTTGAAAGTCTCGTATTCCGCTCCCTTGCGGATCGGAATGCAGACATTCGAGGCTTCGTCTGTCAATGCCGCGATTTTAATCTCCGCCTCCGGATGCTCTTTCATGTAGTCGTAGAATGAGACTTCCGCATTTAGCGTCGCGTCGATTCTTCCTGAGCGGAGCAGGTCGATTGTCTCGTTCAAAGTCTCGACCCCGCTTGTTTCGGCTCCGAAGCTTTCCGCCAGCTGCGTGTATGTCGATGAAATCGAATTGGCGGTTTTCTTTCCTTTCAAGTCAGCAAAAGTCTTTAGAGTGTCGTTTGATGACTGTACAATCAGTGCCGTGCGGATGTATGCGTAGGCATCTGAAAAGTCGTATTTTTGAGCGCGCTCCTCTGTGTACTCAACTCCGTTAATCATGATGTCGTAACGGCCGGAGTCAAGACCCGCGAAGAGTCCGTCCCATGGGCCTTCCTCAAAGACAGCCTTTACTCCGAGTTTTGACGCGATTGCCTTTCCGACTTCGGTGTCAAATCCTACAAGCTCGTTTGACTCGTCGTGATAAGTCCACGGCGCCCAGTTGCCTTCCATCGCGATTACAAGTTCTCCCTTGTCCTGTACGCGGGCCAAAAAATCACCGGAAGCCTTTTTCTGGCAGCCGGTGACTGCGATTACAGCCGCAAATGCGAAAGCGGCTTTTATAAAAGAAGTCTTTTTCATAGTAAAAAGCTAATAAATTATTTTGAAAACGGCAACTCTTTCGCTAGATTTTTATGTTATTTTTGCAAAAATACTAGAGCAATTCCGCCAGCTTTTCGAGATTCTCTTCTTTTGTGGCCCAGCTTGTCGCAAAGCGGACTACTGTGTGCCTGTCATCGTATTTTTCCCAAAAACTGAATGCGACATTCTTTTGCAATTCTGCCATTTTCTCGTTTTCGAGGATGACGAACTGCTGGTTTGTGGGCGAGTCGATGAAAAATTTGTAGCCTTTTTCAGAGAAGATTGACTTGAGTTTTTGCGCCATTTCGATTGCGTGGCGGCTGATTTTAAAATAAAGGTCGTCCGTAAAAAGGGTCTCAAACTGGATTCCGAGGAGCCGGCCTTTTGCCAGCAAAGCCCCGTGCTTTTTGACGAGATTCACAAAGTGGTCAGGCTTGTTATTCTTTGTGAAGACGACAGCCTCTCCGCAGATTGCCCCGACTTTTGTTCCGCCTATGTAAAAAACGTCTGTCAGTTTTGCGATGTCTTTCAATGACAGCTCGCTTGCAGGACTTTCCAGCCCGTAGCCTAGCCTGGCACCGTCCAAAAAGAGGGAGAGTTTTCTTTCATGGCAGACCGCGCTGATTTTAGTCAGCTCTTCCCTTGTGTAAAGGGTTCCGTATTCTGTCGGATGGGAGATATAGACAAGACCCGGAAAGACCATGTGTTCGTGGCTTCCGTCCGCGTAAAAGTCTGAGATGTAGCGGTCAAGTTCCTCAGCGTCAATTTTTCCGTCGTGCTGGGGAAGTGTGAGGACTTTGTGCCCCGTGAATTCTATAGCCCCGGCTTCATGTGCATTGACGTGTCCGGTTGTGGCGGCGACAACTCCCTCATAAGGGCGGAGGAGGCTGTCGATTACGATTTGGTTCGTCTGGGTTCCGCCGGTCAGGAATTGGACTTGCTCTGCTTCGGAAGGCGGAAGTCCGCAGGCGGCGGCGATTTTTTCTTTTGCGCGAAGGCAGTGGATGTCAGAGCCGTAGCCTGAAAGCTGGTCGAAATTTGTCTCGGAAAGGCGGCGCAAAATTTCAGGATGCGCGCCCTCAATGTAGTCACTTTCAAATGAAATCATGAAATGGATTATAGCAGATTTAACGCTCTGTGGCGATTCCAATTTTTTACTTTGTGCAAGATTTCAAAGATTTGCTATTACGAACCGTAGCGAAAGGGCGGCACCCGTCGTGCTTTTGCTCGACGGAGCTCTACGTTCGGGTGGCCGCTGATGGAAAATATTATTCCTCGTTTTTTACGGCTTCCACAAAGGCCGTGATTTTCCGCTCGTTTTCTTCATTCTGCTTTGTCTTCGGATCAACAAGGCTCATGGCCGCCACAAGGGAACTTGCGTGTGCCCCCTCTTCCAGCTGCTTGATACATTTTGTGCCGTTTCCGCTAGTGCTACTTGCGATTACTGCGATTTTCTTTCCAGAAAGGTCGTTGTCGCGCAAAAAAGTCCGAAGCGGCGGTGTAAAAGTTCCCGCCCAGACCGGACTTGCCAATATAACCGTGCCATAGTCTTCCGCCCGGAACGAATAAGGCTCCAGTTCAGGCTCGTCCTTCATAACGGCAGCCTTCCCGCCCCACAGAAATTTGCTGAATCCCCTGTCTGGATAGGCCTTTACCGGTACAAGCGGAACAATATCCGCACCCAAAGCCCCAGCGATTTTTTCCGCCACAAACTTGACGTTCCCTTCAAGCGAATAATAAACGACCGCTGTTTTCATGGTTTCTGACTCCTCGTAAAATTTTGCTACTCGCTTAGTCAAAAATACTTACGCCTTGATTTCTACAGGCGCACTCGTAAACGAATACTTCATGCACTTTGCGTCCTCAATCTTCAGAATCTCAAAAATTCCATCGCCAACGTGGTACATTTTTTTGAGGCTGGGTACTTTTTCAAGCATTTCCATCCGAACCTTGTCATCGTTGATTCTGGCGACCTTTCCGCACATGCGAATCCACGTTCCATCCTTTCCCATACCGCTTATTTCGACTTTCGGATTGGCGACCATCTGCTTGTAAACGTCTTTTGTGTTGTTTGTACAGAGGCAGATTTCGCCATTGATTTCCTCAACTGCGCTGAAGGGGCGGACTCTCGGCTGGTCTCCATCGACCGTTGCAACATAGAAGACACCAGTCTTCTTCAATTCCTCGACAATTCTGTTCATTTTGATGAACCTCCTGCTTGAAAATAGTAACAATCTTTGTTACAGTAAAAGAATATACAATGGAATATTTGGACTGTCAATAGTAACATCGGTTGTTACTATTGTTTTTTTTGATTTTTAGAGGGCTTTTTAAATGCAGTTTTCATGTCGATTCACAATTTCAATTCATATGCTTCTTGTAATCGCGACTTTCCAAAAAAATATGACACTTTCAAGCACGGTCCTTGCGGAATCTGTAAACGTGAACCCTGTAGAAATTCGACGAATCATGCTACTGCTTTCCGATGCGGGATTGATTGACGTGAAAAAGGGGCGTGGCGGAATAAGGCTTGCGAAAAATCCAGAGGACATAACATTCTTTGACGTCTTCCGTGCGGTTGAATCATTGGAAAACGGCGGGCTTTTTCACTTCCACGAAAAACCTAACCAGGCCTGTCCCGTCGGAAAGAAAATTCACCAAACGCTTTTGCCGAAATTGCGTGAGATTCAGGATGCGATGGAAGCAAAAATGGCGGAGATGACGCTTGCCGATGTGCTTGCCGCGAATTGCTAGGGGCCTGCCAAAAACGTTATGCTAAATCCTGGAATTTTCTGATTTTATGACGAGTCTGTGCTATAATTAAAATGAGGAGTGCAGAAAATGGAATTGGTCAGGGTGACAAAGGAAAATATTGAGCGAGAGCATATCTGCTGTGCAATCTCGAACAGCAAGGATGCCCAGGTTTTGTCAAAAAAAGAATGGATGAAAAAGAGCTTTGATGACGGACTTGTGTTTTTAAAAAGCAGCGAGCGGGGAAAATGCTTCATCGAATATATTCCGGCGGAAAACGCATGGGTTCCGATAAATGCGCCAGGTTATGTCTACATCGACTGCCTGTGGGTTTCAGGCTCCCTCAAAGGACATGGATATTCAAACGATTTGCTTCAGGCTTGTATCGACGATGCGAAAAGTCAGGGGAGGGCAGGTCTGTGCGTGCTTTCGTCCGCAAAGAAAAAGCCTTTTTTGTCAGACCCTAAGTATCTAATCTATAAGGGTTTTTTCCTGGCGGACGAGTCCGACTGCGGAATAAATCTGATGTACCTTCCTTTTGACGATGGGGCTTTAGTTCCGACTTTCAAGGACTGTGCAAAGCACCCACATATAGAAGATAGCGGTTACGTTTTATATTACACTGGTCAGTGCCCCTTTAATGCAAAATACCTTCCGATTCTAGAAGCGACTGCAAAGGAACACGACATTCCCTTCAAGGCAATCCGGCTTGAGACAAAAGAAGCTGCCCAGTCTGCACCAACGCCGTGTACGACCTACGGGCTTTTTTACAATGGTGAATGGCTCACAAACGAACAGCAGAATGACAAGCGATTTTTGAAGCTGGCTGGAAAATAAGGCAAGAAAAGGTTCTGAAAAAATATGAGTGTACAGATAGAGTCAATTGAAAGTGGGATTCTTGGGAAGAGAATGAATCTTGCCATTTATTGCCCGGCCGGTTTTGAAAAAAAATCTTTGCCGGTGCTGTATTTTCTTCACGGAAGGAGCGGAAACGAAAGTCTTCTTCAGTGGCTTGGAATGGACATTTGCACGGATCAAATGATTTTTGATGGCGAGATAAAACCTCTGATTATCGTCTGCCCTAATCTTGACAATAGCCGTGGGCTTAATTTGTCCGATACCTATCAGGAGGTAAAGGGAAAATACGCTCTTGTCAATAAGGGGCGGTATGAGGATTATCTTATTGAAGAAGTCATTCCCTTTGTTGATAAAAATTTTTGCACTGACAGGAACCGAAGCGGAAGATTCATCGGCGGTATTTCTTCTGGGGGATATACTGCATTGAGCGTGGGGCTTCGACACCAGGAATTGTTTTCCAAAATCGGGGGGCACATGCCCGCTGTCGATTTGTCCTATGCTGATGAGGACGAGTGCTATTTTGAGAATGAAAAAATGTGGCTTGAAAATGACCCGATTACAATTGCGGGGCGTTCGACTTTTGACGGGTTAAAAGTTTTCCTTGATGACGGAAAGAATGATGAGGGAAAATTCTTCCGTGCCTGTGAAAAACTTTTTCATATACTGAAGAAAAATGGTGTGGACGTTCAGAACCATCTTTTTGAGGGTCATCATGACGGCGAATATGTCAAGGCCAATTTAAAAACTTATCTCCGTTTTTACAATCAATAGTAGTGACAAGTAAAATATAAGCGAACGAAAAAACTTCATGCTTGACGAGACGGATATTCTCGTCTAGAATGGTTATCACTTATTAACCAAAATGCGGCACCATCGGACAAATAAAAGTGGAAAAAGTCAGGAGAAAAAAACTCACTGGAAATACAATTCATCTAAGCAACGGAGGTGTGATACACATAAGACTCTGCTCGTCTTGAGCCTGTCATGCCGGTGAGGCGGAATTTTCAATAGGAGGAAAAATGAACATATTGCTTATAAACGGCTCTCCTAAGGGAGAAAAGAGCGACACGATGGTCATGACACGTGCCTTTATGGATGGACTTGATGCTAAAAAACACAAGGTCACATATATCGATATCATGAACCAGCACATTGAATTCTGCAAGGGCTGCTTTACCTGCAAGAAAAACGGAGGAAAGTGCGTTCACGATGATGACATGGCTGGCCTTCTTCAAAAATATCTGGAATCTGACCTTCTGATTTTAAGTTTTCCACTTTACTGCTACGGAATCCCGGCTCCGCTGAAAGCTTTTTTTGACAGGACGATGCCGCTTTCATCAATGGCGATGCAAAAAGTCGGCGACAGATACGAGCATACAAGCGACGTGGATTTTTCAAAGATTCACACGGTTGTCATAAGCGGCTGCGGTTTCCCGAACGCGAAAAACAATTTCGAGCCTTTGAGGCGAGAGTTTGAGCTGATGATTCCGCACGACCTTTTTATGCTGACCGTGCCGGAAGCCCCCATGTTCAACGCCCCTGAGGCTGAGAGCGTGACAAAGCCATTTTTGGAGCTTGTGAAGCAGGCTGGGAAAGAATATTCAAAGAATTTCTCGGTTTCAGATGAACTGATGGAAAAACTTGCAATTCCGATGATACCGGAAGAAATGTACGCAAAAATCTGCAACGGGGAAGTGTAAGAGGAAAAAAGTGAAAATCGAACATATTGCGCTGTATGTTGAAAATCTGGAAGCCGCAAAAGAGTTTTTTTCAAAGTATTTTTGTGGCAAGGCGAATGGGGGCTATCATAATGAAAAAACTGGATTCAGGTCTTATTTTATTTCATTTGACGATGGAACGCGGCTGGAGATAATGACCAGACCGGATATTGTCGATTCTGAAAGGTCTGTCTACAGAAGCGGATATGCCCACATAGCTTTTTCCCTCGGCAGCAAGGAAAAGGTTGATACTCTTACTGACCGCATGAAAAATGACGGCTATACAGTTATTTCGGGGCCAAGGACAACTGGTGACGGCTATTATGAGAGCTGCCTTGCTGCCTTTGAGGAAAATTTGATTGAGCTGACTGTATGATTAAAAGGAGGATGAAAAAATGAAAGACTTAATCGCATACTGCGGACTTGACTGCGAGACGTGCGATGCAAGAATCGCAACGATTAACAACGATGATGAGCTTCGCAAAAAGACTGCTGCTGAATGGAGCCGGCTGAATCAGGTGGAGATTGGGCCGGAGGCGATTAACTGCACAGGCTGTCGGGTGGCCGGTGTGAAGTCTCCATATTGTGGAAATCTCTGCCCGATCCGCCAGTGCGCGCTCAAAAAGAATGTGGCGACCTGCGGCCAGTGTGATGAAATGGCAAAGTGTGAAAAACTTGCACCGATTGTGAGAAACAATGAAAGCGTAAGGAAGAACTTGCATTTGTGAGGAGAAAATGAAATATACTAAGACAATCGAATTAAAAGATGGAAGAAATTGCATAATCAAGACAGCCGGAAAGGATGTGGCGAAAGAAGTCTTGTCTGTCTTTATCCAGACTCATGCGGAGACGGATTATCTTTTGACATACCCCGATGAAAATTCCTTCACGCTTGAAGATGAGGAGGCCTTCCTAGACAAAGCCGCGAATCACGAGCGGGAAGTGGAGCTTTGCGCCGTAGTAGACGGAAAGATTGTCGGCACGGCTGGAGTCGAGCTTGTCGATGACAAGGAAAAAGAGCGTCACCGCTGTTACTTCGGAATTTCAATCCTCAAAAACTGGTGGGGACTTGGAATCGGCCTTGGTCTTATTGAAGCCTGTATCGACTGTGCGAAAAAAGCCGGATATGAGCAGATGGAGCTGGAAGTTGTCGCAGATAACAAGCCCGCCATGGCGCTCTATAAGAAAGTCGGCTTTTCTGAGTTCGGTAGAAATCCCAAAGGTTTTAAGTCTCGGTTGACCGGCTGGCAGGAACTGATTTTGATGCGGCTGGAGCTTGCAGCGTAAAATATGTTACGTCTTGTTGGCATCGAAAATAAAGAAGTTAGAAATGCTTTATTGAATGAATATTATTCATTGACGCACATTCAATTCAATTCTATTCTATAATTAAATCATGATGGAGAAGTGTAAAGGACAATCACTATGAATAAAATGGATGTAAAAAATGATATCTCGATTCGCCTGGCAACCCCAGATGATGCGGCGGAGTTGCTTTCGATTTATGCGCCGTACGTCACCGGCACAGCTATCACTTTTGAATACGATGTTCCGACTGTAGATGAGTTTAGGGGAAGAATCGCAAAAACTCTTGAACGCTATCCATACCTTGTCGCAGAGTCAAACGGAGAAACTGTCGGTTATGCGTATTTGGGAAAATTTCAGCCGAGAATCGCATACCAGTGGGCGGCAGAGACAAGCATATACGTTAAAAAAGATTGTCGCAAAAGTGGAATCGGAAGAAGACTTTACACTGAGCTTGAGAAAATCGCACGGGCGCAAAATCTGGTAAGTCTTCACGCTTGCCTTATGTATTCAGAAAGAGAAGACGCACGTGCGCCAAAAGACAGCCTGAATTTCCATACGAAAATGGGCTACAAGCTGAGCGGCACAATATACAATTGCGGCTACAAATTTGACCGCTGGTACGACATTATCTGGATGGAAAAATTCCTGTGCGAGCTTCCAGAAAAGCCAAAAGTGCTCATTCCATTTCCAAAATTAGACAAGATGGAAAGATTCAAGAAATTGAACTTGAATTGGGAAAATGATAATAGAAACAACTCTTTATGATTTCAAAAAATGAGTGGGAGCGCGGATAGTCGCGCTATGTTGGCTGGCAGGAGCTTGTACTGATGAGGCTGGAGCTGTAGGAAAGTTTTAAGGAGAAAAATATGAAGACAATCGGACTTATCGGCGGAATGAGTTGGGAAAGCACAATTCCCTATTACAAAATCATCAACGAAACCGTAAAAGAACAATTGGGCGGCTTTCATTCTGCAAAGATTTTCATGTACAGCGTTGACTTTGCAGAACTTGAAGAATGTTTGACATCGGGCAACTGGAAAAAAATCACGGATATTTTGGGCAATGCAGCCCTTTCACTTGAAAAGGCAGGCGCGGACTTTATCGTTATCTGCACAAACACGATGCACAAGGTCGCCCCGGAAATCCAAAAGAAAATCAACATTCCGATTCTACACATCGCGGACGCAACTGCAATGGCGTTAAAAGAAGCAGGCATAAAAAAGGCCGGTCTTCTTGGAACAAAATACACGATGACGCAAGAGTTCTACAAAGAAAAAGTAAAGAGCCACGGAATCGACGTTGTGCTTCCAAATGACGGCGACATTGAAAAAGTAAACTCGGTAATTTTTGACGAACTTTGCCTTGGCACACTCAACGACGCATCGCGCAAAGAATACAGCCGCATAATCAAAACGCTTGAATCAAAAGGAGCGGAAGCTGTAATCCTTGGCTGCACGGAAATCGGACTTTTAATCAGCCAAAAAGACAGCACTCTCCCGGTTTACGATACGACTGTAGTTCACGCACGCGCGGCGGCATTGATGGCGTTGGAGGGCTAACACAAATAGGATGTTACAAAAACCAAGGAGAACTAAAATGAACATTTCAGAAACGAAATTCAATTTTTTAAAAGACGACTGCATCAAACTTTTTGGAAATGAGGTCGGCGCGGAAGTCTATAAAAACACTGACGAATTGTATATAAAGCTCTGCGAAGAAAACGACAGTCAGAACAATGACGCAATCAAAACGCACATGACCGAGAACATGTTTCCGCCAATGGCCTACTACCTAACGCTTCGGGAAAACAATATCGAAAAAGACGCGGCTCTGGATTACGTCCGAAAAGAAACTCAAAAAACAGCCGAGGCAAAGCGCGGAGCCAACGCGAAAATGGCATCGCTTCCCTGTGCATATCTTTTATACAGAATGTTTGTAAAAAAAGTGATGAAAAAGAATTTTCCGGTCGAAGGCTGGGAAACAGAATGGGTTCAGCTTGACGGAAAGCAAATCGCATTCAATATGAAAAGATGCATTTACAAGGGCATGTGTGAAAAATACAGCTGCCCCGAATTGTGTACAGTCTACTGCGAAAACGACGACATCGCTTTTGCAGGCCTAATGCCAAAAATAAAATTTGAGCGCACAGAAACTTTAGGACAAGGCGGTCAGTGTTGCGACTTCCGGTTTATAAAAAATGAGTAAAGGGGAAAAGAAGAGGAAACAAATATGAGTAAGTTTGATTCATTGTGGAAATATGTGGCGGAAAATCAGATTGGCAAATTAACCTTTGCGGATGTGGAAAAAATCTGCGGCTTTCCAATCGACCATTCGTTTTTAAAATACAAAAAAGAATTGGAGACTTACGGATTTAAAGTCGGAAAAATTTCTATGAAGGAAAAGACAATCGCAATTGAAAGGATGTAGGTAGGAAGGAGGCAAATTGAATGACTTGTATGGAAACATTGCTTGGACGGCGTAGCGTTAGAAAATATTCTGCCGACGCGGTGGCGGACAAAGAGCTAAAACAGATTTTGGACGCAGGCCTTTATGCGGCAAATGGCGGCGGACACCAGGTGCCGTGCTTTATCGTTTTGAACGGCCGCGAAAAAGTCCAAAACTTTGTGGCCATTGCCCAAAGCGAGCTAGCCCGCTTTGACGAGACAATCAACACTTACCAAAAAAGCGCGATTCTAAATTGCCGCGACAATCCGAACTACGATTTTTCATACGGCGCGCCAGTTCTTATTTTGGTCGTTGCCCCGCATGACCACGGTAACAGTATGGCGGACTCTTGTTGCAGCGTGCAGAATATGTTGAACGCCGCCTATTCGCTAGGGCTTGGTTCTTGCTACATGAACATTCCGCATTGGACAACGCGCACCCGAGCCGTCCGCGAGGCAATGTACGGCTTTGGAATGAAAACGGAAGAAGACATTTTCGCGGGGCTAGTAATCGGACATACAGAGAATCTGGAATTAAAAGCCGCGCCGCGAAAAGAAGGTCGCGTCGTGATTGTATAAAAAATTGTCACCGAAGCTGTATGGGATAAAAATAAATGAGTCTTTCAATAAGAAAAATAGACAATGACAAAATAGAAGATGTAAAAGGAGTGTTTCGATATGAGTACAAAAGAATTAAAATTTAGATACGCCAAACGGGAAGATTCAGCATTGATTTTGCAGTTCATAAAAGAACTTGCTGAGTATGAAAAAATGCTTGATGAAGTTGTCGCCGATGAAAAATTATTGGAAGAATGGATTTTTGACAAGCAAAAGGCAGAAGTTATTTTCGCCTTGGAAAACGGAAAGGAAGTCGGCTTTGCTCTTTTCTTTCACAGTTTTTCTACTTTTCTCGGAAGAGCAGGAATTTATCTTGAAGATTTGTTTGTGAAAGCGGAATATCGGGGAAAAGGATATGGAAAAGCGATTCTGAAAAAGCTGGCTGCCATTGCAGTTGAGCGCGGCTGCGGTCGCTTAGAATGGTGTTGCCTTGACTGGAACAAAACAAGCATCGATTTCTATCTTTCTTTGGGAGCGGAAGCAATGTCTGACAGGACAATATATCGTGTTACAGGCGACAGCCTTACAAATCTTGCAACGGAAGGCGCACATGAGCAAGTATGATTCCTTTCGGAAAAATATCTATTAGGAGAACGAAAAGAATAGGAGCAAAATGAGCAAAACTAACGGAGGAATAATAAAATGATTTTGGAAACAGAAAGATTAATCCTTCGACCATGGAAGGAATCAGATGCAGAGAGCTTATACAAATACGCAAGCGACCCTGCTGTTGGTCCGATTGCCGGATGGCCGCCTCACAAAAGTGTGGACGAAAGCCTTGGCGTAATAAAAAATGTTCTTAACGGCGCGGAATGTTATGCAATCACTATGAAGCCGAATGACGAAGCAATAGGGGCAATCGAACTCAAGTTGAATGGACACACCGATAAGACTGACCGTGATGACGAATGCGAACTTGGCTATTGGCTTGGAAAACCATTTTGGGGAAAAGGAATTATGAGCGAGGCGGCAAGAGAAATTATCCGTCACGGTTTTGAAGAGGCCGGGATGTCAAAAATCTGGGTTGGCTACTACGAAGGCAATGACAAATCAAAGCGAGTTCAAGAAAAACTAAAATTCCGATTTCAGCATAAATCAGAAAACGTTGACGTTCCGCTCATGCACGAAAAGCGGACAGATTATGTAAGCAGCATGACAAAAGGCCAGTGGCAGTGGGATAAGAGGAATACTTTTGCAGACAGACAGCGACAAGCCCGCATACAATTTTTATCCCAAACTGGGATTCCAGGAACTTGGTAAGCATGTGAGTATGTATAAGTCTGTGTCTTTGTGAATGAATCTTTTTTTAGGAGAACGAAAATGGAAAAACTGATTGCCTATTGCGGCTTGGACTGTGGAAAGTGCGATGCGCGTATTGCCACACTGAACAACGACGAGGAGCTTCGCAAAAAGACGGCGGCTCTTTGGAGCAAATTGAATCAAGTAGAAATTTTACCCGAACAAATAAATTGCGAAGGCTGCCGAGTCGATGGGAAAAAGACAGGCTTTTGCGAAAGCCTTTGTCAAATCCGACAATGTGCGTCCTCAAAAGAATTAGAAACTTGCGGCGACTGTGCGCAAATGAATTCTTGCGAAAAACTTGCGGCAATCCTTTCAAACAACGACACGGCAAAGAAAAATTTATTGTCTTGCAGAGAAGCAAACAAGGAATGACACTCCACTGTCATTCCGAATTTATTTCGGAAGCTCATTTCAAAAAACTTCAACAAGTAGGAAAAAAATCAAAATGAAAAACATACACCTTCTTATTGGAACAAGCGTTTTGTTCGCATTCTCAGCTTTGTCTTGCAGCACTACGGCACAAAGGGCTTTCGTTAGGCGCGACGCAAGCGTCTTGGACTATGAATATTTTCCCTCGCGGCTCATAAAGGCCGATTCCAGCACGAAGGAATTCGAGAAGGAACTTGACCCGAAGGCTGAAAAAATTCTTCTGCAGGCGTTCGGCGAGGATTCAATCGAACACCTTATCAAAAAAACAAAAAGCCAAGCCTTCATCATCGTAAAAGACGACAAAATCATTTTGGAAGAATACACAAAGGGCTACGACAAAAATTCAACCGTAACTTCTTTTTCGTGTGCAAAAAGTTTTGACTCCGCAATGGTCGGAAGCCTTATAGACCAAGGGATTTTGGAAAGCGAGGAAGAGCCAATCACAAACTATCTTCCTGAATTGAAAAAGCGCGACAGACGCTTTGAAAGAATCACAATCCGCCACCTTATGGAAATGTCGTCCGGAATCAGCTACGATGAAGTCGGCTATATGCACGACGGAACAAAAACTTACTTCGACCCTGACTTGCGGAACCTTGCACTCACAGAAACCAAAATCGAAGAAAATCCGGGGCTTCACTTTTTGTACAACAATTACAACCCGATTTTGCTCGGACTTATAATCGAGCGTGCAAGCGGAATGAGCGTCTCAGAGTTCTTGGAGAAGAACATCTGGACAAAGATGGGCGCGACATCGAACGCGAGTTGGAGTCTTGACAGCGATGAGGACGCGTTCGAGAAAATGGAAAGCGGAATAAACGCGACAGCCCGCGACTTCGTTAAGTTCGGCTGCCTCTACCGCGACTGGGGAATGGCTTGCGGAAAGCAGGTCATAAGCCGAAAATGGATTGAGGAAAGCCTTTCCGACAAAAAATATCCGGCTTCGTATTATTCAAAGACAATCTGGGGAAGAAAAATCCTTGGAGGCGCGAACGGAAACGGCGGCCACTACGGATACTTCTGGTACGTAATGCACCGCCCGAGCGGCGAGGATGATTTTTTCGCATTCGGAAACAAGGGGCAAATCATCTACGTGAACCGCAACACGGACACGGTAATCGCCCGCTTCGGCTTCAAGTACGCAATCGGCGAATGGGACTACATCAACGCCTTCTACTATTTGAGCGAAAAACTCTAGGAAAAAAAATTGTGGCAGATTAGAATGGTGTTGCCTTGACTGGAACAAAACAAGCATCGATTTCTATCTTTCTTTAGGAGCAAAACCAATGTCAGATTGGACATTGTATCGAACCGCA
Organism: uncultured Treponema sp.; assembly: GCA_946615905.1. Lineage (GTDB taxonomy): Bacteria > Spirochaetota > Spirochaetia > Treponematales > Treponemataceae > Treponema_D. The sequence goes on from CAMOIE010000022.1 coordinate 18,610, forward strand.
GGTGATGCCCTTACAAACCTTGCAAAGGAGAATACGTATGAGTAAGTATGATTCATTGTGGAAGTATGTGGCGGAAAATCAGCCTGACAAAGTAACCTTTGCAGACGTAGAAAAAATCTGTGCATACCCATTGACCATTCTTTTCTTCGATACAAGAAAGAACTGGAAGCCTACGGGTTTAGAGTCGGTAAAATTTCCATGAAAGAAAAGACAATCGTCATTGAAAAGATATGACAAAGGACTGCAACAATCGCAAGCAGCGAGTCTATCTGGAATAACTGTCGACACTGTTTCGACCAGCTGGAATGGTCTGTTTCGAACAACTGGAATGCTCGGTGTGGAACAGCTAGAATAATGGAGGATAAAAAACATGATTAAAAACATAGCCATCGTAAGCCTTTCAAGAGGAATACTAGGCGAGGACTTTGTAAGGTTTGAGGTGGAAATTGGACTGCAAAGGTTAAAGGCATTCGGCATGAATGTCCGCTTTATGCCGAACGCCCTCAAAGGCTTGGACTATATCAAGGCACATCCTGAAAAACGGGCTGAAGATTTGTTGGAGGCATTCCGAGATCCGTCAATCGACATGATTCTGTGCGCGGTGGGCGGTGATGACACCTACCGCCTTTTGCCATACCTGTTTGACCACGATGAACTGGCCGGTGCCGTGACGGACAAAGTATTTCTTGGGTTTTCTGACACCACAATCAACCATCTTATGCTTCACAAAGTCGGCGCAAAATCTTTTTATGGTCAGGCCTTTCTTCCTGATATCTGCGAGCTAAGCCCAACGATGCATCCGTATACGCGGCGCTATTTTGAAGAGCTGATTACCACAGGCAGTATTCAAGAAATAAGGCCGAGCGACATCTGGTACGAAGAGCGGAAAAGCTTTTCTCCGGACCAGGTTGGAAAAACGACACCTTCTCACCCGAACCAAGGATTTGAGCTTTTGCAGGGTTCTCCTGTTTTTTCCGGTACCATACTTGGCGGCTGCATAGATTCCCTGTATGACATATTCAACGGAGAGCGATACGGCGATATGCCGTCTTTGTGCCGCAAATATAAGCTCTTCCCCACGGCAGAGGACTGGAAAGGCAGGATTTTGCTTTTGGAAACCAGCGAGGAAAAGATGCCGCCACAAAAATACAAGCGGGCACTTGAGTACCTTGCAGAGGCCGGAGTCTTTGAGAACGTGTCCGGCGTTCTTGCAGGCAAACCCATGGATGAAATGTACGCACAGGAATACAAGCAGCTTCTTGTCAAAGTCATAGGCAGAGCCGACTTGCCGATTGTATGCAACGTGAACATCGGCCACGCAATGCCCCGTTGCATCATTCCCTTTGGCGTGGACGCAGTTGTTGACGCTGAAAAGCAGACGATACGGTTCAACACATAAGGGCGATTTTTGATTTTAGGCATTTTCTTGCAACTCCACGAATCGTAGGTTACTCCTCTTGCTGCCTTTGAGGAAAATTTGATTGAGCTGACTGTATGATTAAAAGGAGGATGAAAAAATGAAAGACTTAATCGCATACTGCGGACTTGACTGCGAGACGTGCGATGCAAGAATCGCAACGATTAACAACGATGATGAGCTTCGCAAAAAGACTGCTGCTGAATGGAGCCGGCTGAATCAGGTGGAGATTGGGCCGGAGGCGATTAACTGCACAGGCTGTCGGGTGGCCGGTGTGAAGTCTCCATATTGTGGAAATCTCTGCCCGATCCGCCAGTGCGCGCTCAAAAAGAATGTGGCGACCTGCGGCCAGTGTGATGAAATGGCAAAGTGTGAAAAACTTGCACCGATTGTGAGAAACAATGAAAGCGTAAGGAAGAACTTGCATTTGTGAGGAGAAAATGAAATATACTAAGACAATCGAATTAAAAGATGGAAGAAATTGCATAATCAAGACAGCCGGAAAGGATGTGGCGAAAGAAGTCTTGTCTGTCTTTATCCAGACTCATGCGGAGACGGATTATCTTTTGACATACCCCGATGAAAATTCCTTCACGCTTGAAGATGAGGAGGCCTTCCTAGACAAAGCCGCGAATCACGAGCGGGAAGTGGAGCTTTGCGCCGTAGTAGACGGAAAGATTGTCGGCACGGCTGGAGTCGAGCTTGTCGATGACAAGGAAAAAGAGCGTCACCGCTGTTACTTCGGAATTTCAATCCTCAAAAACTGGTGGGGACTTGGAATCGGCCTTGGTCTTATTGAAGCCTGTATCGACTGTGCGAAAAAAGCCGGATATGAGCAGATGGAGCTGGAAGTTGTCGCAGATAACAAGCCCGCCATGGCGCTCTATAAGAAAGTCGGCTTTTCTGAGTTCGGTAGAAATCCCAAAGGTTTTAAGTCTCGGTTGACCGGCTGGCAGGAACTGATTTTGATGCGGCTGGAGCTTGCAGCGTAAAATATGTTACGTCTTGTTGGCATCGAAAATAAAGAAGATAGAAATGCTTTATTGAATGAATATTATTCATTGACGCACATTCAATTCTATTCTATACTTAAATCATGGAGGAAAGAGAATGCGAGTCACAAAAGACCCGGACGTAAGAAAGCAGGAAATCCTTGACGGTGCGCTCAAGGTCTTTGCGGAAAAGGGCTACGACAAGACTACAATCTCCGACATTGCGAAAGAGCTTGGTATCTCGCAGGGACTTTGCTACCGCTATTACGCCTCAAAGGAAGAGATTTATGACGCAGCCCTCGACGAGTACGCTGAGCTAATCATGGAAAGGAACATAGAACGCTTCGATAACCTCTCAGGGAATTCCTTCGCCGAGAAAATCAGAAACATCAAGGCGGAGGACTATCTTCAGTCGGAAAAGGGCAATCCTCTACTCTACGAGCTCTTCCACGGCGAAAACAGAAGGAAAATGCACGCACAGCTCATGCTCAAAGTCGCGGAAAAGCTCATTCCAAAAGTCGCAGAGTATCTGGAGTACGCAAAGGAAAAAGGAGAGATTCATGTGGAAAACGTTCAGGGGCTGGCGGCTTTCTGGGTCTGCGGACAAATCGGGATTCTTATGACTGAAAAAGACCATTCCGAATGGGAGAAGCAAATCAAGGAATGCGCGGGAAAGCTTTTTGGCCTTGGTGAAAAATTATAAAAAGTGGCGGTTGCACTTCGGCAGGCTCAATGACCGAGTGAGGAATTTTATAGATTTTTATTGAATGAAATTCATTCATTTATAGGAGGATATTATGAAATCAGTAATCGTTTATGCGTCAACTTTCCACGGAACTTACGGCTGCAAGGGATTCAACACTTACGGCCAATGGAAAATCATCGGAGACATGAACAAGGGGCATCCGAGCAAAGCCGAGATTCAAGAAGCAGTTGATTTCTTCGGGGAGATTTCAAAATGAAGAGCAATATTGATTTTATACACGGAAAGACAGATTCCGCACTGATGAAGATGGTCACGCCTTTGTTTTGCGCGATGGTTCTAATGCTCGCCTACGGCATGGTTGACAGCCTCTGGGTCGGAAACCTGCTCGGTGAAAACGGCTACGCCGCGCTCACAACAGCAGGCGCAATCAGTGTGATTCTATACGCAATCGCAGTCGGAACAAGCAACGGAATGTCGATTGTCGTGAGCAATCTCGTCGGCTCGGGCGACAAAAAGAAGGCCGACAGCGCGGTAAGCACGGCACTTGTACTTTCGTCAGCCTTTTGTCTTCTGCTTGTCGCCGCTATGGAATTGCTTTTGCCACAAATGCTGAATGCACTTGGAACGCACGAGAATATTTTTGAGGAAACCTGCCAATATCTTTTGATTTTCATTCCGGGATATTTCTTTCTGTTCGTCTATATGCAGCTCACCGCCTTTTTCCGCTCCTACGGCGACCCGGCCTTTCAAATGCTCGGAATGCTTTTGGGAACGCTTCTAAACGCCATAATAGACCCTATCTTCATCAAAGTGGACGGAATAAGGGGCGCGGCAATCGCCACAACGCTCTCTGAATTCATATGCCTTATTCTTGCCGGTTTTTATGCCGCAAGGAAAAAATATTTTTCATTCAGCGTAAAATACTTCGACAAAGCGCAGGCAAAACAAGTCGCGCAAAAGGCCGTTCCGTCTTGCATCCAGCAGTGTATGCCGGCGATAAGCTCCACTGTCTTGGTTTCCATCGTGAATGCCTTTGACGTTTCTGTGATTGCCAGCTACGGCGTAATCAAAAACATAGAGAACATTCTTTTTTATCCCGGAATGGCTATGAACATGGGCTTGATAACCATAGTCGGTCAATGCATGGGAGCAGGAAGAAGCGACAGAAGCCGTGATTACGTCAAGACCGCCTGCCTTTACGGCGGAATCATAGAGCTTGTGATGACGGCATTGGTTGTTTTGTTCGCGGGCCAAATCAGCAACGCCTTCGTCCAGTCAAGAGTTGTTGAAGAAATCGTCCGACGAGCTTTCTTGATTATTGGATTCGGATATGTCTGCTATATGCTCACGAATATTTTTATGGCGGAACTTTCCGGGAGCGGAAAACCGACTCTTTCGATGATTTTGATGTTCTTCTATTACATCGTGATTCGCGTCCCGCTTGCGATTGTTCTTGTTAGGACAACTCTTGGGTTGGACGGAATGTGGATCGCCATGCTTGTAAGCCACATCGCGGCGACAATCCTCGGATTCTTCATCTTGAAAAAACGGCGTTCCATTCTTGTCTGAAAAACTGCAAATTTTGCCACGCCCTATTTTTCCACATATTTTTGAGCTATAATCGGATTCATGGAAAATGAGATTAAAGGGCAAGAAATCCGCGCGATTGAAAAAGCGCGAGGATTCAGCGCGAACCAACTGAAAGTTTTCGCGATTGTCGCGATGACAGTTGACCACCAAAAAAATCTGACGGCGCAATTTTTTGGGAAGGAAAACTGGGAGAAGCCCTACCAGTTGAAATTACGATAAAGAATGAATTAGGAGACTGTTTCCTTATCGATTGGGAAATGATATGCAATATTTGAAAATGAGCGGAAACACCTGGCTAAAAGCCAGAGATGGCTTTTATACTGATATATTCAGGCTCGTGTTGCCAATAGTCATTCAGAATCTGATTACATCCGCTGTGAGCATGGCAGACGTGGTCATGCTGGGAAGGGTGAATCAGACAGTACTTTCCGCAGCATCTTTGGCGGGGCAGGTGCAGTTCCTGCTGAATATCGTCTATTTCGGACTGAACTCCGCACTGACGATACTTGCCGCCCAGTACTGGGGTAAGGGAGACAGGCGGTCGATTTCTAGGATAATGGGTATCGGACTGTGGATATCCCTAGTCTGCGCTGTGCTTGCAACGACCATGGCAATAGTGGGTCCTAGCACGGTCATGAGCTTTTGGACGGATGATCCTCTTCTCAGGCAGACTGGTGCCGAATATCTTCGCATAGTCGCCTTGTCTTACCTATTTGCGGGCTTCTCGCAACCCTACCTTTCCATAATGAAGAGCTGTAAACGGGTGAAGTTGTCTGCTGCGGTATCAGCTCTCACGCTCGGCCTAAACGTGATTTTGAATGCAATCCTGATATTCGGGCTTTTCGGCTTTCCTTCCATGGGAATAGCAGGTGCAGCACTGGCCACTGTAATTTCAAGGGGCGTTGAACTGATAGTTTGCGCAGCGGATTTCATGAGGCAGCGGCTTATTCCGAGGAGTCCACGGATAATCTTTGTGATTCCTAGGCTACTCCGAATCGACTTTGTGAAGTATTCCCTGCCGGCATTCCTCAACGATGCCATGTGGGGGCTCGCCTTCAATATGAATTCTGTCATAATGGGGCACCTCGGCTCAGACATCGTAGCCGCCAATTCGATTGTGATTGTTGTCCGAGATTTGCTGTCGGTAACAGGCTTCGGACTGTCTGCGGCAGCGGCGATATTGCTAGGAACGGAGTTGGGCTCAGGGAAGACTGAGTTGGCAAAAAAGGATGCATCCAGCATTGTCAGGCTAACCTTCCTCATATCACTAGTGCAGGGGGTGTTTATCCTGCTGATAAGCCCTCTTGTGCCGCATTTTGCGCTGCTTACTGACACGGCAAAAAAATATCTGCGCATTATGCTTTTCATAAACAGCGTGTATCAGGTTGGTCAGACACTGAATACAATCTGGATAGCCAGCATATTCAGATGCGGCGGCAATTCCAAATACGGCATGATACTAGATATCTCCTGCATGTGGTTCGTGGCGGTTCCTTTAGGACTCATCAGTGCCTTTGTACTGAAGCTGCCACCTCTCACGGTATATCTCCTCATGTGTACGGATGAGTTCGTAAAACTTCCGTTTGCGCTGCATCATTACCGGTCGAGAAAATGGATAGCCAACCTGACGCGGGATTTTGATTGACAGGCTGAATAGAAGCAAGGAGTGTTGCAATATGAATAAGAAGGAAGAAGGCAACTATGAGCAAGTATGATTCATTGTGGAAGTATGTGGCGGAAAATCAGCCTGACAAATTGACCTTTGCAGACGTAGAAAAAGTCTGTGGTAGCCCCATCGACCATTCTTTTCTTCAATATAAGAAAGAACTGGAAGCCTACGGATTCAAAGTCGGAAAAATTTCCATGAAAGAAAAGACCGTGATAATAGGAGAAAAAAAATGATTACCGATTGCTTTGATTCACAGACGGAAGCGATTATCAGCTTGAAAGATTTTTATGGCGAGCAAAAACATCTCGTAGACACCTGCATGATTGTTTTTTCAAAAGAATTGCATTCGCATTTGCTTCAAAATTATTCCTGCGAGGAAATCGGAAAACTCACTTGCTGCAACGGTGACACTCCAATCTACAAGATGAACTACAAGGGAAAGGATTTTGCTTTTTATCTGACAGGCATAGGCTCGGCTCTTGCAGCATCGATTTGCTACGAGGCGCATTGGCTTACGGGAGCTACGAAGTTCGTGATGTTCGGCTCGTGCGGAACTCTTGATAAAAGCCAGACTACAGGCAAATTCATTGTTCCAACGGAAAGCTACCGCGGCGAAGGCTGCTCCTATTATTTTGCCCCGCCGTCTGACTACATTGCAATCAAAAACAGTTCAAGGCTTGCAAAAATTTTTGATGAACTAGCGGTGCCATACGTTCTCGGAAAAGTTTGGACAACGGATTCCATGATTCGGGAAACAGTCGGTCTTGTCGCAAAAAGAAAAGCCGAAGGCTGCATAGCCGTGGAGATGGAACTTGCGGGCGTTCAGGCTGTCTGCGATTTCTATGGATTGGAACTCTATGACTTTCTTGAAGCCGGCGATGTTTTGGAAGCAAGCGGATATGAAACAACGGAACTTGCAAAAGCAAATCACGATTTAGGAAAATTGTACATAGCATTGGAAATTGCCACGCGAATATAAAATAAGCGAAAAAGCTTACTGACATTTTTTGCTGCTTGACAAGTTAATGATTGATAATTATAATAAGGTTATCGTTTAATAACTTATTCATAGGAGAGTGCTTTTTGAAAAAGTACAACACACTGGAGATTGTAGGCTAGCCGGGAGGTTTGCTTACAGTTGAACAGACCTCCCGCTTGAAAAAGCAATTGCAGTCAACAATTTTTCAGGAGGTTTTAATAAAAATGAAAGAAAATGACTATATAATTCGTTTAGAGACGAAGGAAGATTACAAGGAAACAGAGAATCTGGTTAGAGAATCCTTTTGGAACGTCTACCGTCCGGGTTGCAGCGAACACTATGTTCTTCACACTCTCAGAAATAATTCTGCCTTTGTGAAAGGTCTGGACTTTGTGATGGAAAAAGATGGCCGGCTTATCGGACAAAATATGTTCATGAAGACGGTCATCAATGCTGACGATGGCAGGACTATCGATGTTCTGACTATGGGGCCGATTTGCATTGCAAACGACTTGAAACGCAAGGGCTTTGGCAAGCGACTTTTGGACTATTCGTTGGAGAAAGCCGCTTCTCTTGGTTTTGGTGCGGTCCTGTTTGAAGGAAATATTGACTTCTACGGAAAAAGCGGATTCGACTATGCCCGAAAATTCGGCATACGCTACCACGACCTCCCTGCAGGAGCGGACGATTCTTTCTTTCTCTGCAAAGAACTGATTCCAGGCTATCTTGGCGGTGTAACCGGTGTATACCAGACACCAAATGGGTACTATGTGGACGATTCTGACGTTGAGGCCTTTGACAAGAATTTTCCGCCCAAGGAAAAGCTCAAGCTTCCGGGGCAGTTGTTCTAAGTCAATAGCAAACGAATAAAAAAGAGGAGCCGTCATGCAAGTGGCGGCTCCTCTTTTTTTAAATGCTGTACCTTTTATTTTTTCCCGGCGGAAGACTTGATGAACTCCTTTGTTCTCGGACTGATGGGGTCGCTGAAAATCTGCTCGGAATTTCCCCACTCAACAATCTGCCCGTTTTCCATGAAAATCGTCTTGTTGGCGACAGCCTTCGCGAATGCAAGCTCGTGGGTCACAACGACCATTGTCATGCCCTCTTTTGCAAGCTCCCTCATTACGTCCAAAACTTCACCGGTAAGCTCCGGATCAAGGGCTGATGTCGGCTCGTCAAAATAGATGATTTCCGGGTCTGAGGCCAAGGCCCTTGCGATTGCGACCCGCTGCTGCTGGCCGCCTGAAAGCTGCTGGGGGTAAGCGTTCCTTTTGTCCTCAAGGCCGACTTTTTCTAGCAGGGAGAGGGCTTTTTCCTCCGCAGCCTTTTTGCCCATCTTCCTGACTGTGATTAAGCCTTCCGTGATGTTCTGCAATGCGGTCTTATTCAAAAAAAGGTTGAAATTTTGGAAGACGAAGGCTGTGCGCGAGCGAATCTGGGCGATTTCCTTTTTTGTGATTTTGGCTAGGTCGTAGAACTTTCCGTCGAATTCAAGAGTGCCTGAATCTGCGGACTCTAAGAAATTCATGCAGCGGAGCAGGGTTGTCTTTCCTCCGCCAGAGGGGCCGATGACCGCCAGAACGTCACCCTTTTGGACTTCGAGAGAGATTTTTTTCAGCACTTGTATATTTGAAAAAGATTTGTTCAGGTTTGTAATTGAAATCATTTTTTCTCCTTATAAAGCCTCGGCGGCAGCCACGCGCTAGGATGGCGCGAATCGCAGTTTTGCCGAAGGCAAAATCTGCAGTGATAAAAATTACACGGATGTAATTTTTATCACACCCCCTTTTATTTTATCCTGTTGTAGGCTGAAAGTTTTTTCTCACCGTATCGCTGGACCGCCGTAAGAATTGTCGAGAAAAGCAAGTAGACAATGGCGACCTCAATGTAGAGGGCCAGCGGCTCGTAAGTTCTGGCCACGATTCTCTGGGTTGCCATGAACATTTCCATGACTGTGATGTTAGCGGCGAGTGAAGTGTCCTTTACCATTCCAATCAGGGAATTTGAGAGTGGGGGGAATGCAGTTCTGAAAGCCTGTGGCAGGACGATTCTCCTCATAATCTGGCTGTAGCTCATCCCGACGCACCAACCTGCCTCAATCTGACCTGCGGGAACGGCCTCCAGGGCTGACCTCATCGTCTCAGTGCAGTAGGCTCCCTCATTCAATGCGAAAACTAAGACTGCGCATGGAAATGGAGGGAGAATTATTCCGAGGGAAGGAAGACCGTAGAAAATCACGTAGAGTTGGACGAGCAGTGGTGTTCCGCGCACGATCCAGACGTAAAAACGGATAATAGGCTTTGCCCATGAGACTTTCGCGTAAAGTGCGACCGCGCAGATGACCGCGATGACAAGGGCCAGTGAAAAGGCCAAAATTGTAAGGGGAATCGTTGTAATCAGTCCGGGAACCAAAATCTTGGGAATTGAGTCGATTAAAATTGATGCAAGTCGTTCGCTCATGCCTCTAAGATAGCAAAAACCTTTGAAAAAAGGAAATAATTTCTTTTTATAGGAACCTATGAGCAAAATGCATAATTGTAATCCTTATTTTTCGGGCGGCCCGGCACTCCCTGCCGTCGCTATGTCCGCCATTTCGCTTTCGCTCCAGCCGCTTCCCTCGTTTCACTCAGTCCAGTGGCCGCTTCGCGTGGCTCCCAGCGCTGCCGCAAGTCTTGCTGTATGTAAAATCGTGAAAGTTGCAAGAAATAATTCCCTAAATTTTGTTAGACATTTAGGGTTGTGTGGTCTATAATCTATTATTAAGAATTCTTTAAGGAGAACGCGTATGAAGGGGAAGAAGTTGAATATGAAACTTTCCGTAAAAATCGGAATTTTGGTGGGAATTTCTATCGTTGTCTCCGCAATTGCCGTCGAAATTGTTTGTCTCAACTTGTTCCACAAGGAATTCCGGGAAAGTGTGCAGCAGAATCTTGAGACGACAGAGCTAGGCGTTATTAACACTCTCGAAGACTGGCGCGACATCCTTGAGTATGCTGTCGTAGCCCTTGCAGGCCGTCCGAATTTTGTAGAGGCTGTCGAGAACCGGGACTTTAGTCTTGTGGCGGAACTGGCGCAGGAAAAGAAAGACATCGTTGGCATGGACATAATGATTGTCACCGATGCGAATGGCCGCGTTATTTCAGGAGCGAGCGCGGGGCTGGATTTAAGTGCAATCCCGACCGTAAAGGACATAATAAAAGACGGTCTTGATGTCGTCCATTCTTTCGGTTCTTGTGCCGCATTCAAATATTCGATGGTTGTTTCCTCCGTCATAAAGAATGATGCTGGCCGCAAAGTCGGAGTTCTTATTGCGGGCTACGATTTGACAAAGCAGGATTTTGTGGACAAGATGAAGGGCATATACAACGTTGAAGTCACCGTGATGGAAAAAAATGTCCGTGTCTCAACGACTTTGAAAGACGAGTCCGGCAAAAACTGGGCAGGCTCTACCCTCGACAACAATGAAATCATCGATAAAGTCCAGACAAAGGGCGAGCGTTATGAGACAGAAATAAAGCTTTTGGGCAAGACATACCTGAACATTTTCTTCCCCTTGCAGACTGAGTACGGCAAAGGCACTGGTATGGTTGTTGTTTTGCAAAACCTAGATGTCGTCACAAAAGTCGTTTCCTATGCAATCCGCATAAGCTGTATCTTCCTTATAGTTCTTTGTCTTATTTTGTGCGTGCTTTCAGGCGTAATCATCGTGCAGATGCTGAGACCTCTCGTTAATGTAAAAGACACGCTCCATTCAATCTCAAGCGGAGCGGCTGACCTTACAAAGAGAATCCCGGTCGAGACGCATGATGAGATAGGTGAGGTCGTTCTCGGATTCAATGCCTTCGCGGAAAAGTTGCAGACGATTATTTCCCACATGAAGGACAGCAAGGAAAGTCTTGCCTCTTCCGGTGCGGCTATGAGCGAGGCCTCGGAAGACACTGCAAGCGCGATTACGGAAATCTCGGCGAATATCGAAAGTATTCACCGGCAAATCGAACAGAACAAGAGCAGTGTTGACTCTACGGCTGGAGCTGTGAACCAGATTTCCTCAAATATTACCTCTCTCAACCACATGATTGAGAATCAGTCTTCCGGCGTGACAGAAGCCTCTGCCGCAGTCGAAGAGATGATTGGAAACATCAGAAGCGTGAATAACTCTATGGAAAGAATGGGCAGGTCCTTCTCTGAGCTTGGCGAACATGCTGACGCAGGATTCAGCAAGTTGCAGGTTGTAAACACCCGCGTTCAGGAAATTGAAGAGCAGTCCAAGATGCTTCAGGAAGCTAACACGGCGATTGCCAGTATCGCAAGCCAGACAAACCTTCTTGCGATGAATGCCGCAATCGAGGCTGCCCACGCGGGTGACGCTGGTAAGGGCTTTGCCGTCGTCGCTGACGAAATCCGTAAGCTTTCAGAGACTTCAACCTCCCAGTCAAAGAAAATCGGTGACCAGCTTAAGCAGATTAAGGATGCAATCGGTAATGTTGTTACCGCCTCCAACGAGTCAAGTCAGGCATTTGCCCTCGTGCAGGACGAGCTTAAGGAAACCGACCAGCTTGTTATGCAGATGCGGGCGGCCATGGAAGAGCAGAACGAGGGTTCCCGCCAGATTACTGAGGCTCTTAAGCTCATGAACGATTCTACAGTTGAGGTTCGTGACGCTTCCGCAGAGATGAACGAAGGAAACAAGGTCATTTTGGCAGAAGTCCACCAGCTGCAAGACTCAACGACTTCAATGAAGCAGAGCATGGATGAGATGCACATCGGTGCCCAGAAAATCAATCAGACAGGCGCGACCCTTACCGATGTCACCGGCAAAGTCCACTCTTCAATCGAAAAGATGGGTAGCCAGATTGACCTATTCAAGGTTTGAGCCAAAATAGATAATGGGGGGGGCAAATTGCAGAGTTTAATTGCAATCACCCCCGCCTTTATGTTAAAATCCTTTCATGAAAATTGAATCTTCTGCGTTTGTTAAAAACAATCCTCCTTTAAATAAAAATCTTTTTGCAATTCTTTTTATCCTCTTTGTGACTGCTGTATCTTTGTCAGCCATGGATTTGAAAAATTACCTTTTGGCTGGAGTTGCCGTGCCTGTCGACATAGGAATAAAAGTAAAAGAAGACGATTCCACAAAAAAATGGGATCAAATTGGCTTGGACTTGGATCTTTCGTACATTGGAATAGACAAGTATTCCGGCCTGGCAGGAAAAGTCAGGGGCCTTTTGGGCGGAGCTCGCACAAAAAATCTTCTTTATAAAAATGATTCGATAAAAGACTCCTACGCTACTTTGGGTGGCTTTTATTGCGGGGTAGAATTCGGAGCAGGCTACTCCTTTATCCATAATGACGAGGATTTCCTTTCCATTTTTGCCATGGCTGGTGTTGTCGGTGGTTTGTATCAGGACTTGTATAGCTTCGGCTCTAGCATGGTGAAATACAAAATCACGCGCAATATTTCTTATGCCTTGCTTTCCACCGGAATCGATTTTACGGCCCAGCACCGTTTTTCAAAAAATGTAGGAATTTTTGCGGATTTGGGCTTTCGCTACTTCCCGACTGGCGGTTACATATTCAAGGTTGAGACAAAAAGAATCTCCGGCTCTAGCTCTTCTTCCAGAACCCAAAAAAGCGACTATAAAATCAACGGGGGCTTTGAGATTCTCCCGGCGATAGGTTTTTCCTTCTCTTTGTAATCTTTCAAAAATCTCCTCTTGTTGAATTCAAAAGGCTTTTCATGCTAAAATCCTCCCATGAAAGTTGCAATTTTCTTCGGCTCCAAGTCCGATTCAGAAACTATGAAAAAATCCGCCGACATTCTCCGCGAATTCGGCGTTGACTTTAAGGCTTATATCATTTCTGCCCACCGTGCGGGCGCTCTTCTTGCAAAGACTGTCAAGGAAGTCGAGGCTGACGGCTGTGAGGTGATTATCGCTGGCGCAGGTTTGGCAGCGGCCCTTCCGGGTGTGATTGCCGGTCAGACAGTTCTTCCTGTAATCGGGGTTCCCCTTGAATGCGTCTCCCCCGGAAAGTCAAACGGGCTGGCGGGTCTTGACGCCCTCTATTCAATCGTCCAGATGCCGGGTCAGATTCCTGTCGCAACGGTCGGAATCAACAATGCCAAGAACGCCGCATATCTTGCAGTACAGATTCTTGCTGTAAAATATCCTGAATTAAAAGAAAAGTTGCTTGCTTTCCGCAAAAAACTTGCCGACGACGTTGAGAAAAACTGCGTGGCGGACATTTAATTGCTCTTTAATACGAGGCTCTATCATGGACGACAACAATTTGATTATAGAAGATGACGTTCTGCATGAGGAATGCGGTGTCTTCGCGGTTTTTCAGCCTGCCAAAAAAGAGGGTGATTCCGCTTCGGCAGACGATGACCCTTATTCCGCCCAGGAATTTAACGCGGCTCAGAAAGTCTACTACGGACTTTATTCCCTTCAGCACCGGGGACAGGATTCCGCCGGAATCGCGGTCTCTGACGGCAGCGAGATAAAAGTCCACAAGGCGATGGGAACTGTCGCTGATGCCTTCCAGCCTGAGCATCTGGCGAACTTGCAGGGTAGAATCGCCCTAGGGCATGTCCGATATGCTACGGCCGGCTCCTGCACGATTGAAAACGCCCAGCCAATGGTTCAGTCCTCAAAACTCGGAACAATCGCAGTCGCCCACAATGGCCAGCTTATAAACTATGAGCAGCTCCGCGAAATGCTCGAGGAGACAGGCTCCACTTTCCAGTCAACCAGCGACACTGAAGTCATCGTAAAACTAATCGCAAAATCATATAAAAAAGGTCTTGAGCGAGCATTGACCGACACAATCCAGATGATTAAAGGGTCTTTTGCCCTTGCTGTCATGACGGAAAAATCTTTGATCGGGGCAAGGGATCCCAACGGAATCCGCCCCCTCTGCCTTGGAAAATTTGAGAACGGCGGCTGGATTTTAGCCTCTGAGTCATGTGCGATTGATGCCGTGAACGGAACTTTTGTCCGTGACATCCAGCCCGGTGAGATTGTGATAATCAACGATGACGGGGTTCTTTCGTTTGAATTCGGCGAGAGAACATCAAAACGCACCTGCGTATTTGAGTACGTCTACTTTGCCCGCCCTGACTCCGTGATCGATGGCATTCCTGTGACTGAGGCCCGCATGAAGATGGGTGAGCAGCTTGCAAAGGAATCCGGGGTTCCAGCTGACGTTGTAATCGGTGTCCCGGACTCAGGACTCGGAGCCGCAATTGGCTACTCAAAGGCGACCGGAATCCCCTATGCGATGGGAATCGTAAAGAACAAGTACATCGGCCGCACCTTCATCGCGCCCACCCAAAAAGAGCGTGAGAACATGGTCTTCGTGAAATTGAACGCAGTCCCAGGCGACGTGAAGGGCAAGCGGGTAATCGTAATCGATGACTCAATCGTACGCGGAACGACTTCCCGCCGTCTCGTGCAGATTTTGAGAAGGGCAGGGGCAAAGGAAGTCCACTTCCGCATATCATCCCCGCCGGTGAAATTTCCCTGCTACTTTGGAATAAACACTCCTTCCAGAACTGAGCTTATCTCCGCCCAGCACGACACTTCAGAAATCTGCAAGCAAATTGGCGCGGACTCTCTCGCCTTTTTAAGCCCTGACGGACTTTTGGAGGCATGTCGGGCTTGTAGTCCTGAAAACTACGGTTTTTGCAAGGGCTGTTTTACTGGTGAATATCCGATTTCTGTTCCCGGCGAGGTCAACGGAAAATCTGCCGTGTGATGTTTTGCTGATAAATCTTTTTTATCCCCGTCATTTTTGGCTTTTTTTTGCCGAAAGTCGATGGGGTGTTTTTTTATTTACTCTGGTCCACGATATTTCTTAGCCAAGTTCCCTTTTTGACCATGACAAAACCTATCACGCATTTAACCAAATCCGAGACTGAGACAATCAAGTAAAGAGGCTCGATTGGCATTGTGGTGAAGCGGCTCAGGCAGTAGGCAATTGGAATTGCGACAATCCAGATTGAAACTGAGTCGAAGATAAATGTGATGAGCGTGGAGCCACCTGCACGCAGCGTAAAATAGCTTGCGTTCATGAATGCCCCGATTGGCAGGCAGAGGGCGCGAATCAAAATGAGGGAAGTCGCAATCTTTCTGACTGAATCCTCCGTCCTGTACAAAAGTGGGAAAAATGGCGCGACTCCTGCCATCAGAATACCGACAAAGACACAGAGTCCTACCGAAGTCGCAATCAGCTTTGTGTCTGTCTCGTGGGCTTTTTTGAAGTCTCCAGCTCCTAAAATCTGCCCGACAATGACCCCGACAGAGCTTCCCATCGACAAAAAGAAGATGTTGAAGAGGTTTCCGATTGTGTCGGAAATGTTGCAGGCCGCGACGACTGAAAGCCCCCGGACTGAATAGCACTGGTTCAAAGTCGTAAGCCCCGCCGACCACAAGAATTCATTTATCAAAAGCGGCCAGCCCCTGCGGATGATTCCTCCTACAAGTTTTCCCTGAATCGTGAAGCGGCTGAAAAGAGACTTTGCCCAGGGATTTTTCTTTTGATGAGAGTGAGTCCATAGGACTATGTAGAGGCATTCTGCGAAACGCGAAATTACAGTTGCGATTGCGGCTCCCTGGACTCCCAGTCTTGGAAAACCCAGATGACCGAAAATCAAAAGCCAGTTTCCTGCAAGGTTTACAAGCACGGCCGCGATTCCAGCCTTCATCGGAAGGACTGTCTCTCCTGTCTCGCGCAGGGTTGAGGCGTATGTCATGCTGACCGCAGCCGGAAAGAGACCGACCAGCATGATTTTCAGGTAGGAGCG
Organism: uncultured Treponema sp.; assembly: GCA_946615905.1. GTDB lineage: Bacteria > Spirochaetota > Spirochaetia > Treponematales > Treponemataceae > Treponema_D. Next base: position 34,766 of record CAMOIE010000022.1, read on the forward strand.
GGCGAAGGCGAGAGTCTCCTCTGGGTTTCCGACATCCCCCTTGCCGCGCAAAAAGGCGGAAATCAAATTCACGTCAAAAAAATGGAAAATCAGGATTCCCGCCGTGCTGATAAAAGCCGTAATCAGGATTTTAAAGCGCAAGGTCTGCCTTACCCCGTCCATGTTTCCTGCCCCGTAGAACTGGGCACCGTAAAGGCCGGCCCCGCTCAGAGCTCCCCAGACTGTCAGGTTGAAGACGAACATAAGAAGGTTGACGATTGCCACGCCGGACATAGCGAGGGTTCCGGTCGAGCCGACCATTATGTTGTCGAGCATGTTCACGAAATTCGTGATTCCGTTTTGAATCATCATAGGAATGGCGACAGCCGCGACCATCTTGTAAAAAGCCCTGTCACCGATGAATTTGGATTTTAAAGACATGAAAGAGAGTATAACAAATACGTGGATTTAGGGCTATTTATCGTGAATGACGAGTAAAAAAAAGTCACGCGGATTGGTTCGCGGCTACGCCGCTCACTAGGTTTCGACAGGTCGCAGACGCGACTGGAAGCGTACGTCAAAATTATTTTTGATAATGCGGTAGCTGTGGATGTGCGGCCTTAGGGCTATTTAACAAATCTCGTTTTTAGTGTAAATTGGTTTCATTCGGTTGGACTCCCGGGGATTTTAAGGGGGGACGGCGATTAATCGCCGTCCCCCCTTAGGAGAAGGGGGTGTGGAGGCAACGAAGTGCCGACCAGGGGGAAGGCTTTCCCCCCCCAGACTGGACAATTAGCTGAAAAACGGAGTTTCCCATGATTGATTACAAGTCATCCGGTGTTGATGTTGAGGAAGGCTACAAGGCCGTTGAGAATTACAAGGACAGTGCGAAGAGGACAAAAATCCCAGGCGTTCTTGGAGGAATCGGCTCTTTTGCCGGAATGTTCCAGATTCCTGCTGGGCTGAAAGACCCTGTTATGGTCAGCGGAACTGACGGTGTTGGCACAAAACTAGACATCGCCTTCCAGATGAAAAAATACGACACTGTTGGAATCGACTGCGTTGCCATGAGCGTGAACGACATTCTCTGCTGCGGCGTCCAGACTTCATTTTTCCTAGACTATATTGCCTGCGGCTCCCTTGACGCTGATGTCGCCGGTCAGCTTGTAAAAGGTGTCGCTGACGGCTGCCTTGACACAGGATGCGCCCTTTTGGGAGGAGAGACTGCCGAGATGCCGGGCTTTTACGACAAGGGCAAGTACGACCTGGCTGGCTTTGGAGTCGGCTGCGCTTCCCGCGAGGACATTTTGGACGGCTCCCTTGTCACCGAGGGCGATGTTTTGATTGGACTTTCTTCAACAGGACCCCACTCAAACGGCTATTCTTTAATCCGCAAACTGGTCACGGACTTTAACGAGCCTTTCATCGTTGACGGAAAGGATACTGGAAAGACTATTGGCGAGGTTCTTTTGCGCCCGACCCGCATTTACGTGAAGCCTGTAATGGCCGCACTTAAAAACTTCGGAAAGGCTGTCCACGCTATGAGCCACATCACCGGCGGCGGCTTTTACGAGAATATCCCCCGCATGTACCCGGACGCTGAGAAAGCCGGAAAGCAGTTTGTCTCGGTAATCAATAAAGGCTCCTGGAAAATCCCAGAGATTTTTGACGAGCTGATTCGCCGTGGGGCTGACCCGGACAAGGTTTACTCAACTTGGAACATGGGAATCGGACTTGTTCTCGCCGTCTCTGAAAAGGATGCTGACGCTATCGTTGACTTCTTCAATGACTTTGCCTCGACCATGGAAAATCACGGCTGCGAGCCGATGAAAGCCTACAAAATCGGTCATGTCGCCGTCACAAGCGAGAAAATCGATGAGGTTAAAGGCTCCAAAATCGCGACCCAGATTCTTTAATTGTTGGTCTGACTATGAAAAGTAAACTGAAACTTGCTGTCCTCGTCTCAGGCGGGGGAACAAACTTGCAGGCTCTGATTGACTATGAAAAGTCAAACGCTGACTGCCCGTACACGATTTGCGTAGTGATTGCGGACACAAAGAAGGCCTATGCCCTTGAGCGCGCCGCCAATGCCGGAATCAAGACCGCGATTGTCTCCCCATTTGCTGTCCTCGGAGCGGAGAAGGCAAAGGCTGTCTCCAAGGAGGAGAAAAGAATCGCCGTATCTGACGCAGCCCTTGCAGTAGCAAAAGAAAATGATTGCGGGGCGATTGTTCTGGCCGGCTGGCTTACGGTTTTATCGGGAAAAATCGTTGAAGAATACTCTGGCAGAATCGTAAACCTGCACCCGGCCCTGCTTCCGAAATTCGGCGGGGTAGGCATGTGGGGACACCATGTGCATGAGGCGGTTCTTGCCGCCGGGGAAAAAGAGTCAGGCTGCACTGTCCACCTTGTTGACTCAGGCTGTGACACCGGAAAGATTTTGGTGCAAAAAAAAGTGCCGGTTATGCCCGATGACAGTCCCGACACTTTGTACGCCAGAATCGCCCCCCACGAGCATGAGGCTCTGATCGAGGGTGTCTGTCTGCTTGCAAAGTCTATTTGCGCATAATGTAGGTCGCCTTTGGACGCGCCGTGATTATTACGCGGCGGTTCTGAGCGCGGCCTTCCGGCGTTGAGTTGTCTGCGATGGGCTGGGTTCCGCCGTATCCCCTGTAGGAGAATATGTTCTGCGGCAGTCCGTTGCGGACAAGTTGGCGTATAATCGTCTGTGTCCTTGCGATTGAGAGGTTCATCTGGCCTTCAGGCTTGTTCACGTCGGCAGTGTGTCCTTCAACAAGAATCGTAAAGGCGTTGTCCTTGTTGATGTCCTTCAGAATAAATGCCAAATCCTTAATTTTTGACATCTCGCTTTCCAAAAGTTCGGCAGAGTCTGCCTTGAATTTCAAGTCGTAGAGAATCTGGATTCCGTTTAGCGTGTCCGTAATCTGCGGGTTTTCGTCACTGTTGTAAAGTTTTTGCTTCAATTCGCGGAATATAGTGTAGTAGCTTCCGCTCTTGTCCGCGACCTCGACTTTTGAGACCAGCTTGTCTTTGTCCAAAAGAACCACGACTTTTCCCTGCTTGAGTAACTCGATGTTTTCTGGAATCGTCAGGATTTTCAGCGCATCCTCGCGTGAAATCACAGGGTCTGTGCGAAGGCGTCCGTATAGCTCCACAGCATTAATTCTCAGGGCATCGTAGCCGATTCTGTCTCGGTAAAGGTTTTCGTTGTCAGACCAGTGGTATAAAATCATCCCTTTCTGTTTTTCTGACTCAGGCTCTCCCATGTTGCGCTCGTAGACCGTGTTCATGTTCTTGTCCCAGATTTTGGGAAAGAAGCAGGGATTCGTCCTGTCCTCCTGGAATTCTCCATGAATCGGCAGCTTTCCGCGCGCATCGATTATGATTCCAGAGTAGACCCGGCTTGCGACTTCCTCGACCGGCCGCTCAGGCTTGTATGTGTAATGGTGCAGGACCATTGGGCTTGCGATGCTCAGCAGGTTTATCGTGTGGCGTGTCGAGAGCGTTGAGTCCCTGTTGGCGAAGACTGCGGAAGAACGTTTTCCGTTTTGAATTAGATTCGTGATTTCTTCGTAGGAAAAAGTCTTGTCGACAATCAAATCGCCAAGCTCCCGCTCTGAGTCCACTGCCACTGTGAAAAGTGGAGGGGAAACCAGATCCGGGATATTGTCGTCGATTTCTCGGACCGCCTCGGTTTTTCCTGACGGCATTTCGATACCCGCCCTTTCCATGTCCAGCGAGACGTTTGAGGTAAATTCGTTTTTTGTCCAGTCGATTGAAGAGGTTGACTGGAGGATTTTATCGTTCTGTGCGCTTAAAGTTGAAGCTATAAGCATTGCGAAGATTACTTTTGCGCTCTTTTTCAAAAATTCTACATTCATACTCTTTAATTTTCGGCAGAAGAGCCTGCGAATTTTACGGGAATTGCGATTGTTGTGCCGGCTTTGAGCTTGCTATCGGAACTAAGACCGTTGAATTCGGCCAGGATTTCTGTTGGAATCGAATATTTTTTTGCGAGGGAAAAAATCGTGTCGCTCTTTTTGACCTTGTATTCAGTCCATTTTTGGTAGGACTCGATTTGCCGCTGAAATTCTGGGGGCGTGCCCGTGATTTTGCAATAGACCCAAAATGCGGATGAACCTAACCCTGACGGCAGGCGGATTCTTACCGGCCACTTTTCGTCAGTCTTTTGTCGCAGTAGGGCGTTGTTTAAAATCCTAAGATTTTCTTCGTCCAACCTTAGCTCGGAGGCCAAGCGGCTGATTGTAATTTCTTTTGTCGCAATGAGATAGTCGAATTCTGCAAAGCGCTCTGACTTTGTGATTTCTGGCAGGCTGATTCCGTATTCCGCACCATTTTTTGAAAGTTCCGCCGCGGCCAGGAATTTCGGCACATAGCGCACTGACTCGTCTCTCAAAAGTCCTTTTTCCGCTATGTACCAGAATGTCTTGACCGGGGATTTTTTGAGGATTCTCTGCATTGCCCCAGCCCCGCAGTTATAGGCGGCGATTGCAAGCGGCCAGTCGCCGAAAGTCTTGTAGTTGTCCTGCAGTTTTGTCAGGGCCGCGTCTGTCGAAATCCATGGGTCAAGTCTCTCGTCTATCACCGAATTTTTTGTCATGAATGGCTTTATCGAGTTTTCCATGAACTGCCAGAGTCCTGTCGCCTTTGACTTTGACAGCGCTGACGGCTTGTATTCGCTTTCAACGACTGGAAGGTATTCTAGGGCTGCCGGCATTCCCCGCTTTTTGAGTTCCCGCCTTATGTAGAGCCTGTACAATTCACCGGAGTCGAGGATTTTGCTCAAAGTCGATTTTCCGTAGAGCGTCGAATAACTTGATATTGCGTCCGCCACGGCTTTTTGCGCGTAGGCTGTCTGAGGAATTTTTATCCCCTGAATCTCCGTGACTTTTTTTGACAGGAAGTATTCCCCGTTCGTCATTTTCTCAAGTGGGGATTTTTTTTCGCCGGACTTTTTGCCTCCGGGAATTTCCGGCATCTGAATCCGCTCCATAAGCTCTATTATTTCTGCCGGCGGCGGATTTGCGATTTCGTCAGAAACCCGCTCGACCTGGCCGAATAAATGAGAAATGAAGAGGAAAAAAATAAAAAGTGAAAATACCGCTGTCCGAATTCTGCTTCTTCGCATGTCAGACCGTAAACAAGTCAATCTGGCTGCCAATCTGGTCCACAGTATCGTGGACATAGCCTGAAATCTCGTTTAGGGCCTCGCCGGAAGATGAGATCTGGTTCGCGCTTGACGAAATCTGCTCCATGCTGCCCTTGATTGAGTCTGTCGTGTCGCGCAGGTGTTCTACTTCTGAGAGAATCGCCTTGTTGCCTTCCGCCATTTCGTGCGACGCTGAGCGGACTTCGGACGTGTTGTCGTTCATAAGCTGCAGGGCCTCGCTGATTTGCTTTGAACCGATTTGCTGCTCTTCCATCGCGGACTTAATCTGGATGACAAGTTCCTGCGTCGCCTTGATGTTGCTTGAGACCGCCTCGAATGACTCCTCCGAGGCTCTTGATGCGTTTACAACGTCATCGATTGAATTCTGGATATTCTTTAGCTCCTCGCCGATTCTCTTTGACTGGATTGTTGATGTCTCTGAGAGCTTTCTGATTTCGTCAGCTACAACGGAGAATCCTTTTCCCGCATCGCCCGCGTGGGCTGCTTCAATGGCGGCGTTCATCGCCAGAAGGTTTGTCTGGCTTGCGATTGCGGCGATTGTTTTGTTAGCGTCCTGCAAGGTTTTTGACTGGTCGTTGATTTTTTTGATTCTCTCATTGACATCGTTTTGCAGACTGATTCCTTCCGTGGCTTTTCCTGTAAGCTCGTTGAATGAATTTGCCATGTGACCGACAGAGTTATTGACTGAGTTGATGTTTCCAATCATCTCCTCGACGGCCGCCGATGCCTGTGTGACCCCGGAGGCCTGGCTCTCAATCATGTGTTCAAGAGACTCTATGTTCTTTGAGATTTCCTCGACCGCGCTGGCAGTCTGGCTCACTGACTCGACCTGGGCTTTCATCTGCGCGTCAATCGTGCCCAAATCATTCACGATGTTTTTGATTGAGTTGTCGTTGTCCTTGATTTTTGTCTGCAGCTGGCTCTGGACACCTTCGAGGACTTCCTTGGAGTCCTTCACTCCGGCGATTATCGACCTGAGCTTGCCCATAAAGCGGTTGAATCCGTCTCCCAAAGCCCCAATCTCGTTGTTGCTCTTGATTTCAAGTGTTTGGGTCAAGTCCGCGTCGCCAGTCGCGATTTCGTTGATTGAGTTGCGGACAGTTTTAAGAGGCTGGACCGCCAGAAACAAAAGTCCTGTTGTCGCCAGTGCCATGATTATTCCAATCAGAATACAGATTATCGAGACCATCGTTCCGACACGGTTTCCCGCCTCCTCAATCTGCTTCACCGGAATCACCAGCATGGCTGTCCACGGGGTTCCCTTTACCGGAGTGTAGGTCGCGAAATTTCGGATTCCGCTTGGGTCAGTGTAGTAGCCGGAGCCTTCCTTTCCCTGAACCGCGTTCTTGGCGATTTCTTCAAGCCCCTTGAATCCAGCCTTGCTTGCGTAGAGCAGGTCCATGTATTTTTCCTGGCCCCGGATATGGGAGAGCAAAACTCCGTTTGAACCGGCTAAAAGCGCCTTTCCGTCCTTTCCCAGCCTCAGCTCAGAAATCATCTTCTCAATCTCGTTGAGCTTTACAGCCCCCGCGAAGACTCCGATGAGCTTTTTGTTTTTATCGAAGGCAGGGCGGGCGATATAGTAGCAGACCGAGCCGTCTGCCTGAAAGTCGATGTTTGAGACGTAAGTCTGCTGCTTGCCGCTCATAATCTCACGGTAGAAGTCCTTGGAGATTACGGTCCTTGTGGAGCCGTCGCCAGCGTGTCCAACCCCGTCCGGAGTGCAGAAGAGAATGTAGTTGAAATGCTCGTTCTGGATGTCCTGGTGATTTTCCAGCCATCTTATTATTGCGTCTGCGTCACCGGCTCTTGTTATGTCGCTGTCAGAGTAAATGCGGAGGTCGTTTATGAGGACTTCGTTCCAGTAGCCGACACGACCCGCGTCTTCTTCTATAATCTTTTGGCTGGAAGTCGCATAGTCGTCCTGGGAGGATTTTTTTACGCGGCTGACCGTCAGCGCAATCAAAATCACAAAGAATACAATGAGAATCGCAAAAATTCTTGCGGAAAACTGCAAAGCCATCTGCCCGTATTTTTTCCGTCCTCCAGTTTTTTCTGCTTTTGAATCTGATTCCCGGCTGATTTCTTTCTTTGAAGTGATTTCTTCGCTAGTGTCCATAAAAATCTCCTGTCGACTGATTTTAAAGCACTTTTGAAAATAAATTAAGATAACCGCAAAATTATAACATTAAGTTTTCAAAAGTAAACTTGAAATCATTTGCAAAATTGGATTTACGTTATTATTATGACACTCGATAAAGTTCTTATTTTTTTTTAAGGAATTTTTATGAAGCTGCGTTTTGAATTTGTGATTTCGGCTGTTTTTTTGCTTTCTATGGCCCTTGCCGCGTGTGACAAAAAAAGTTCTTCCGCCGGTAAAAAAGGTCCTCTTCCGCAAAAATCGGTTTACGGTTCTGTTTTGAACGTTTCTATCGATGCGACGATTGACACTCTGGATGCCCAAAAGTCAGTTTACGCTTCTGCCTTCGAGATTATCGGGGACATTACGGACGGTCTTATGCAGATGGCTGACGATGGTTCCGTAAAAAAAGCAGTCTGCGAGGAGGAGATTGTTTCCGCTGACGGCAAATTGTACACATTCAAGCTCCGACATGACTGCTACTGGTCAAACGGCGATCCTGTGACTGCCCACGACTTTGTTTACGGTTGGCAGAGGGCTGTAGACCCCGCAACCGAGTCGGAATACGCCTTTATGATGAGCGATATCGCCCAGGTCAAGAACGCAGTTGCCATTCAGGCAGGTCTTATGGAGCCGAATCAGCTAGGAGTCCGTGCCGTTGACGACTACACATTTGAAGTCCAACTACAGGTTCCAGTCTCATATTTTGACCAGCTTCTGTATTTCTGTACTTTCTATCCGGCGAACCAGGCCTTTGTCGAGTCGTGTGGAGACAGTTATGCCTCAAGCCCCGATACAATCCTTTCAAACGGAGCCTTTCTTGTTACGGATTACAGCCCAAAGGGAAAGTCGATCGACCTTATAAAAAATACCGCCTATTATGATGCAGACAAGGTAAAACTCGGCGGAATCCACTACGAGATGATTTCAAACACTTCCGAAGGCCTCAATCTCTACAAGCAGGGGAAGTTGGATCTTTTTGAACTTGCTGGCGATCAGGTTCCAGAATTTCTGACTTCAAAAGAATTCCGTGCTGTCGACTCTGGCTTTCTCTACTATATCGTGCCAAACCTGCATGTAAAGGAACTTGCCAATAAAAATCTCCGTATGGCCATGACCTTTGCCATTGACCGCGAGGCTGCGGCAAAAATTCTTGGAGACGGTTCCAAAGGTGCTTATCAGTGTGTTCCCTCTGGCTATGCCTTTAATTCTTCCGGTGAGGATTTTAACCGGGGTGTCAAGGAATTTGAGAATGTCTGTGCCTATGACCCGCAGAAAGCCCGCGAATATTACAAAAAAGCTCAGGCTGAATTGGGAAAATCCTCCTTCAAGTTTGAATTCCTGTGTGCTGACAACCCTGAACAGATTGCCGTCATCAATGATTTGATTTCAAGAATGGAGTCCATCCTGCCGGGAATGCATTTTACCCTTAAACTTGTTCCTAAATCTGAAAGACGCAAACTTATGGGACGCCACGACTTTGAAATCGGTCTTACAAACTGGGGACCAGACTATGCCGACCCGATGACCTATCTTTCTATGTGGATGACCGGCAACGACAACAACAACGGTGACTACTCAAATCCCCAGTACGATGCGATTATCGCAGACTGTCAGGAAGGTTCCCTCTGTACGAAACCAGCAGAGCGTTGGTCCGCTTTGAAAGAGGCTCAGTCAATGGTCATGAATTCAGCCATCGTCTATCCCCTCTTCCAGCAGTGCAATGCCGACCTCATAAAGAGCACCGTAAAGAATATCTCCTTCCACCCGGTCGCTATCAACCGAATCTATAAAAACACAACGAAACAATAATTCAATTAGCAATCTAAGAAGGCGTCTCTAGAAAGGGGCGTCTTTTTTTATGGGCGCAAGTGCCATCCGTATCAATGGCTTTCCGGGGTTCGCTCACGCTCATAGGTGGCTGTCCCAAAAAAGAAGGAAAAACGGTGGTTGAGCTTGTCGAAACTACCGCATATAGCGTTAACGGTCATTTCGACAGGCTCAATGACCTCATCCTGTAATCAGATTGGATTGGACCGCCCCCTACCGTGCCCCTCCAATCCTTGCGCAGGCATCCAGCATCTGTGCGAGCCATCGGTATAAACGCGGAAGCTATCGGTCATCAGTTAGGAGTTAGGAGTTAGGAGTTAGGAGTTAGGAGTTAGGAGTTAGGAGTTAG
>CAMOIE010000023.1 GCA_946615905.1 uncultured Treponema sp.
TTCATTCCGCTTGAACCGATATACCAACCACGAATCATATTTTATCCCCCAAAAAAGAAAACGATTTTCTATATGTTGATTATCGGAATTTTAGGAAGTGGATTAAGTAATTTTGGCTCATTCTCCTCCGAAAATCAAACGGAGAGACCGAAAAACAGGTTTTCCGCTTCCTTGACAACGGAAAAAAAGATGTCGCTTTGAGATTCGACCTCACAGTTCCTTTTGCCCGCTTTACCGCCGAGCACGAGTCTGAGCTTTACTTTCCTTTCAAGCGCTACCACATCGCAAAAGTCTGGCTACGAACAACGGAAAACGAAAACAAAGTGTTAACCTAGTTAACACCCCCACGAACAACGAAAGACAGGAACAAAGTGTTAACCTAGTTAACACCCCCCCCACGAACAACGGAAAACAAGAGCAAAGTGTTAACCTAGTTAACACCCCCACGAACAACGAAAGACAGAATCAATATAGACAAGTCAACCGAAATCACAAATAATAAGCCATGCAGATAATCCCGAAAATCGAACCAATCAAGATGAAGCACAAGGACAAGGCCGGACTCGAAGGCGACTTCCTCACGAGCGGAAACCCGAAAAGCCGAAAGCCTCCGAGAAAACTGTTCTCGTCAAGTCACGGGAGAAAAAGCCCGGCTCCGAAAAGCTCCGGGACTCCGAAAGCCGGGAAACGCTCATGCACGACAAAAGTTTCATACCGAGAATCAAAAGCCCTCCACATAAAAAACTTCGAGTACATACAGAGAGAGGGAAAAGGCGAGAACGGCGAGACCCCGGAACTCTACGGCTCACTGAGCAAAGAGGAATACGAGGAGCAAATGAGCGACATGAGCTGGCGAATAATACTCTCGCCCGACACGAACGACATAAACCTGGAGCACATGACAAAGGCGTTCATAGAAAAACTAGAGGCGCACACCGGATATAAATTCAAATGGATTGCCGCAAACCACTACGACACGGCCAAGCACCACACGCACATCCTCATTGACGGAAACGACAAACACGGAAGGCAGGTGAGATTCCAACCGCCGACACTCGTAAAAAACCTCATGCGGGAATACGCCCGCGACATCTGCACGACGCTCGCAGGCCCGCTCACCGAAAGCGAGGAGATAAAAAGACTTGCCGACAGCACAGAGAAAAATTACTTCACGCAGCTAGACAAGACGATAAAAGAATACCTCTCCGGCACGACGGTAAAAAAATCCTACATGACGAACAAAAACGAAAGGTACATGACGAAAAGGCTTGACTACCTCGTAAAACTCGGACTCGCAACCTACTCAAAGAAAGACATGAGCTACACGGTGGCGGGAAACTGGGAAGAAGAACTCCGAAAACTCGGACGGTACAACACATACCTTGACGGATTCAACTGGGCGGGATGCTCGAAAGAAAACTATTACCTGCATGACCCCAAGAAAGACGGGGACATACAAGGGGAAGTCATAAGGCGGTATACCATGCAGAAGGACTCGAACAACTTCGCAATCCTTCTCAGGCAGAATAACGGAAAAGTGGCTTATGTTCCGCTCAATTTCTTCCCGACGAACTGCCTTCCCGGAGACGAAATCTCGATAACGAACAAAGACAAAAAGACACTGATTAACAACAACACAAGAGGCAACAACCAGGCATAGAGGACAAAGAAATGGACGAACATATTTATACAAAAGAACTAGGAGCAGACGAGGTTATATGCTACAAGGACGACGGGAAACAGACAACAATGCCCCGAGATAACCGAGGAAGAAAAAGACCTCATAATCAGATGCGTCACGGAAAGCCTCAAAGAAAGCGCCCGAAAAAAACATGACCCCTCAACACATACAAAAAACCGCTGACATTCTAAGAACGATTCATATATTGATTGACTTTCATTTTTGACTCAAATAGAATCACAGAATGAGACTTTTCAGACGAGGGAAAAAAAACAAATTCTTAAGAACACAGCCGAAGGACAAAAACGGGCTTGCGTTCTCAGTGATGCACAAGGTCATGCCAGCGGCCATAAGCGCGGTAACGCTCATAATAGCAAACCAAAAATGCGCCAGAGACCTGCACTACGACCCGAAGATTTACGGAACCCCGGCCTTCATATTCCGGGGTGAGCCGGTCTATAACCCGTTCAGAATCTTCGCCGTATACCTCTCAAGCATAAACAAACTGCATTTCGTTATAGGCGACACCGTTTACAGGGACCTCAAGATATTCCTCTACGGAACCGGATTCTCGGTAATCCTCTACATGGTGCTCGTGTATGTCAGAAACGCCATGAACAAGGGCGACAAAAACTTCTACGCGACGGGCGAATGGGGAAAGTCAAAAGACCTCGCAGAATTCGGACTCAACGCCCCGGTAGGAGTCGTAATAGGACAGAGATACGAGGCCGTAACGACATACTCGCGAAAGAAGGGAAGCCTCAAGCTCGATGTAATCAAGACCGCAAAGCTCGTGTGCTACGACTTCAATGTATGCGGTATGCTTTTGGCACCATCACGCGCAGGAAAAGGCATTTCCACCATAATTCCTACGATTTTGATTTTCCCGCACTCAATACTCGTCTTCGATCCGAAGGCCGAGAATTACGAGATAACGGCAGGCTACCGGCAGCAGTTCTCGATTATCATCCGGTACGACCCGACCAACGAGTGCACGCTCAAGCTGAACATCCTCGACGAGATAAGCGAGAAATTCGCATACCGAGACGCAAACCTCATAGCGACCACGCTCACGGCCCCGGCCAACCCGAACTCGAACGCAGACCCGCACTGGCAACAGACGGCAAGCGTACTCATAACCGCCGCAATCCTCCATGTAAAATGCTCCCGGGACTTCGAGGAAAAAAGCCTCCCGACAGTCTACAAATTCCTCTCGAACGGAAACGAGCTCAACCCGAAGAACGCAAAGGACAAGGACAACGGGGACAAGCTAGAGGAAATCCTCAAGAGCATAACCGAAGGACAGCACTGTACCGAAAGCATACACCAATCGGCAAAATCGTTCGCGAACCAAATCCTCAACGCCGCAACGGAAGAACGGGGCAGCATCTTCTCAAGCGCACTCGAGGCGCTCAGCGTATTCAACGACCCGCTCGTAGCCAACAGCTGCGACTCGTCAGACTTCTGCCTCGACGACCTGAGATACTCGGACTATCCCATCTCATGGTACCTCACAATCCCGTTCTCGGACGTCGACCGGCTCAAGCCGCTCACAAAGCTCATAATCGAGTTCATCTGCCGAAAGTTCTCGCAGGACAACACGAGCTTCGGCAACGAACCGCTCAAGCACCGCCTCCTCATACTCATTGACGAATTCCCCGTCCTTGGTAAAGTAGAATCTATACAATTATTTGCTGGAATTTTGAATGGTTATGGGATCAGCTTCCTGTGGATAGCCCAGACGAAAGCGCAGATTGAGCAGCTCTACGGACAGAACGCCCCAATCTTCGAGCACTGCGCCTTCACATGGACCTTCGCAATCAACGACGACAACGTGGCGCAATACTACTCAAAGCGAGCCGGAAACGAAGGCGTAATCAAGCAGAACGTCTCGACATCGGGAAGCAAGTTCGACTACGGCATGAACAACATGACAATCTCGAACGACATCGGAGAAAGGGCGCTCATAACGGCAAACGAAATCGAAAACCTCCCGCCGGACACGGAACTGCTTTTCGTGCAAGGAGGCCCGACATTCACGCTGAAAAAAGTCGCGTACTACTCAGACCCACGATTCAAGGACAAAGCCCGCTGGCGATTCCCGAAGACGAGGAAAGAGCTGCTTGAGGAAGTGAAGTATTCCCGGGTCCTCCGTGACGGGGACAAGAAATGGTGGGAGGACTTCACGCACGCAAACTCAACGGGCAACAGCGAAGACCTTTACATCTACCCGGACTACGACGCCGACGGCGTACTTGAAAAAAGCGACAAGACGGAGAACTTCGCCACGGAACAACATGAGACCGAGGAAGAAATGGACGCAGAAGTTCAGATGCTTCTTTAAGGAGAGACGAATGACAAAATACAAGACAAACACCGTATCAACAAGGCTCAACGACGACCAAATAGAAATCCTCGACATGAAAGCGAAGAAGGACGGGGTTACGAGAGCGGAGCTTTTAAAGCACATAATACTCAACTACCTCGCTGACGAAGTGAACTCCCAGAACCTCATGCTCGGGGCAATATCAAGCATCCAGGAACGGCTCGAAAAAAACGACACCAAGACAGAATTCCTCCTTCAGCTCTTCCACGCATACCTCGCAATGTGGTTTCAGTCACACCCTCTCAGCGGAGAGGGAAGCGCGGTAAAGGCAAAGGCCGCAATCGAGCAGCGAGACAAGTTCGAGAAGAAATTCATCAACAGCGTATTCAACCGCTACGAATCGCTGTTCTCGAAACTCCTCGCAACGAACATCGAGGAAAACGGAGAGGAAGGAGAGGACGAATGAGCGCAGAGGACATAACGAACCTACAGAGCAAGCAGGAGAAAATGATTGACGAGCGGGAGAAGGCCGCAATCCTCCAGTCCCTCGGACCGCTCAAGCAATTCTTCGAGCAGAAAAACCTCACTGACATCTGGGTAGACCATGGAAATGTCTCCGTGAAAGAGTTCGGAAGGCAGAGGCACGATACCGGAATCTTCATCAGCAACCAACAAGCCCGGAACATCATCGTGCAAATCGCAAAATACCAGGGAATCACGATAGACCGCCTCAACAACCCGAAGCTGGAAAGCACGATTCCGCACTACGAGGCACGAATCTCGGCCGTACTCGAAAAATGGTGCCGAAGCCCAATCATCATCATCAGAAAAAGACCGGAAACCGTATTCTCGCTCGACGACTATGTCAGGAACGGAACCTGCTCGCAGGAAGTCGCAGACAAGATAAAGCACTACATCAAATTCCGAAAGAACATAATAATAGCCGGGGCGACCGGAACCGGAAAGACGACCCTCGCAAACGCAATACTACTCGAGATGGCGACACAGACCCCCAACGACAGCTTCTACATCGTAGAGGACACCCCAGAGCTACAGTGCCTGGCCAAATACGCAGAAATGCTCGTCGTAGACAAGGACCCGCAGAACGCGATAGACTTCGCGCTCCGAGCGTCCCCGGACAGAATAATCTTCGGAGAGGTAAGAACCGGAAAAGTATTGAAGGCACTCCTCGACGGATGGAACACGGGACACCCCGGAGGCGTCTGCACGCTCCACTCAAACACGGCCGCAAGCGCAATCCTCAGAATGAGAGAGAAACTTTACGAGGACTTCGGAAGGGTAGGGCCGTTCAAGCACCTCGTTGACCTCATAATACACCTGGCAAAAGTCCCGGGCGGAATCATCATAGACGAGCTTCTTGAGACCAAGAACTACACCGAGGATGAATTCCAAAAACTCGCGGACAAGGCCCAGGAAGAGCAGTCGTCGAAAGGAGCCTGAGAAAAAGCACACCAACAATATGTTTTTTTCTTAAATTTTGGTTGACTTTTATTTTATTATAATTTAAAACACAAGAAAGAAAAAACCAAAAGGGAGACCGTAAGAAAATGAAAATCAAGGCACCGAACAAAAAACTCATCATGTTCCTCATCGTAGCCACCTGCCTCGTTGCGGGAGCGTTCGCACAATCTTCATCTACCGACGCCACATCCAAGGCGCTCACGAACCTGAGCAAAGTGTTCAGCACCGTCTACCAGTTCTTCGCATCAAGCTACACGCTCGTAATCTGCACCGTAGGCCTCATCTGGACCGGAATCAAATGGATTACGAACCGAGGCGAGCCGACAATCCTCAAAGACCTCGGACCGAAAGTAGCCGCCTTCATCCTCATCGGCGGCGCAAGCGGATTCTGCCAGCTCTTCTTCACGCCTGAAAGAGAGACGGCCAAAGCAACGAGCGGAGAGACATTCAGCGGACTGTTCTAAGCCATGAAAGACAAGGAAAAGCCGGACTACTCGTACAAAGTCCACCGCTCGATACTGAAAAGACAGCTCATAGGCGGAATCCCGGTAGTGCCGTTCGTACTGATAGTCGGAATCACGGTCATCATACTGATGGACTCGAAAATGAAACTTGCCGGAATTATTCCCATAGCCATAATACTCCTTTACCTCATAAGGGAGATTACGAAGAAAGACGAATACCTCGTAGAGATATTCCTCCAAAGCCTGCTCCAACCGGACTGGCTCGACTGAAAAAAGAAACCGCCCAAAATTGAAGGCGGTTTTTTTTTGCCCGAATAAAACATAAAAGTCCATCATTTTTCATTGACAAACATTTTATTTTTTGATAGAATAGAATCAAGGTAAATCCAATGGAAACAGTAGAAGACGACAACAACCCGGCAATCACGAAAGGAATAGTCATGCTCAACGCACTCATGGCAAAAAGACAGTTCAAGAAGGTATGCAGGCTAAAGAACCTGAGCTACAAATTCTGCCATGCCGTAGCAGAGGGCAGGCGAAGCCCGACATGGAAAATGATGAACAACCTCCTTTTCCTCATACCGCCCAATTTCTGGTTCGAGGAAGCCGACGAGGAATTCATCAGCGCCGCGAACGAGTCAGTCCAAAGCTGAAAAAAAGCAAAGGGAGCAAAAGAAAATGGGAACAAAAAACAAGACAATCTGCCTTCACATGTCTAAGGGCGGAATCGGAAAAACGACAATGACGATGAACCTCGCATACGCCATGAGCCGCCACGGAAAGACGATACTCATAGACGCCGACATGCAGGGAAACCTCACGTCACAACTTGCAGACAAAAACAAAATAAACGAAAAAAACGAACTTCTTTCAGTCCTACAGAAAAGAACCGAGGTAAAAGACGCAATAATCCCCGTCCGAAAAGAAAGCGAGGAAAACGGATGCAGGGGAATCGACATCATAGGAACAGTCTCCTCCAAAGCCCTGCAAACATACTTCGAGGGCGAGTTCAGAAACAGCCCGTTTTACCTCAGAAAAGTAATACAAGAGCTTAAGGAATCGGGTTACAGATACATCTTCTTCGACCTTCCGCCGAGCCTCCCTTACTATGTCAACGTAATACTCTCATACGCAGACGAGATAATCCCGATAATCGAGCCGGAAGACCTCGCGGTTGAATCAATGGCATTATACGCCAAGAACCTCAAGGAAATACAGGCAAACCTCGACGCAGTTTTCACTGACATAAACTATTTCATAATCAACAAGATAAACAGACAAAGCTCAGTACACGAATACTTCATCAACGACATGAAAGAGACAATGCCATTCGAAATATACGAATTCAACCGCTCTGAAGCCGTCGTAAAGGCAAACACAAACCAAATGTTCCTCGGAGAATACATGCCAAGCAACAAGATATGCGCAGGACTCGCACAGCTCGCTGAAAAAATCGCCTCGGAGGAATAAATAATGCCAAAAAAAACTGACTTCACGAACAAGAAAAAAATCAGCTACGGAATCACCGAAACAAAAGTCATAAACATGCAGGACTTCAAGACTGACAGCATCGTGGAAATCCCTGTGGAACTCCTCACTAAGGCAAAAAACATCCGGGATGTCCTCACGGACGGAGACCAGGAACTTGAAGAGCTGGGTGCCTCGATGAAAGAATACGGCCAGCTACAGCCAATCGTAGTCGCAAAAGACGGAGACAGGTACAAAATCCTCGTAGGAAGCCGAAGATTCAAGGCCGCAATCAAGGCAGGAATTCCGACCCTCAGATGCGTCATAGCCGATGACTTCGAAGACGAAAGGGAGAGAATCCTCAAGCAGGCGATTGAAAACGAGCAGAGAAAAGACATGACACCCGCAGAACGAGAGAACTACATAGCAAGGCTCACAGAACTGGGGATGAACCAAACCCAAATAGCGAACGCACTCCACAAATCCCGGATATGGATAAATCTGGCTCTCAAAGCAAAGGATTTCCGAAAGGAAAACGAAGAAGAAATCTCAAAACTCGGATTCGAACCGTCAACCAGAGACATCCTCGAACTCCAAAAACTCACCGACGACGGACTCAAAGAAGCCATAAAAGAAACGGTCGAGGCCGGGGGAACAAAAGAAGAGCTCCACAAGACCCTCGCCAAGAAAACAAAAGAAAACGAGGAAAAAGAAAAAATCCCGACATTCAACGAGGACAAAGCAGAAGAAGAAGCTCCGAAAGAAAAAAACATCCGGAAAGTCAAAATCTCCGTCTCAGTGACATTCTCGGAAGACGACATGAAAGCCGAGGTCTCGACAGAAGGCGGAAGCGACAAATCGCTCTCAGACGCCATAAAGGAAGCCTGCAACCAATACCTCACCGAAAACGGATGGAGAACGGACAAATAAGGGAAAAATGACGACAACAATCAGAATACTTCACCGCTCAAGATGGAGAACCGTCCTCGTGCAATTCGACGACTACGGCTTCTACCTCATCAAAGACAAATACATCGAACGCTACACGACCATGAAAAACAGCTGCGACATAAACTACGCCGAATCCTGCGCCTATCAGTTCATGGCCCGTTACGACGAGCTAACAGAAGAACAGAAAAAAAATTGGAAAGGAGTCAGGGAAAGATGAACGAGAGAACATACAACACACGGGAAGCGTGCGAGATCCTCCGGCTCACATACCCCGCCGTAACGAAGCTGTGCCGGAAATTCGGCATAGAGAAAGTCGGCAGGGAATACCAGCTCACGGAAAGCGACATCGAGAAAATCAAAAGCCGTGAGCACCAGAGCACCAACAAGACGACCTTCCTCGAAAAAATGAGAGGAAGGATGAGAAAGCAAGACTAAGAGACAATCCCCCCCGACAAAAAGAGGAAAAACGACATGGAAGGAAAAGAATACAAGACAATCGAAGAGCTGCAAAACCAAAAGACATGGGACGGACGGGATGCGGGGCTGATTCACCTCTACTCGACAAGGCACATAATAACATCCGCACTCAGCCACAAAAAAGAAAAGCCCCCGGTCACGGAAGCCTTCTTCTCCCGCGTATGCGTAAGGCTTGAGACCCACGAGAAAAAAGAATACCACAAGTACGACTCGCTCCAACAAGCCGTCCTCGGAATAGCGAAGCTGAGCCAGACATACCAGCAGGAATTCTACTCGAGCCTTTACCGCCTCAAATACACATTCGAGGAAATGGAGAGAAGCCTGTGCATGGGGCTCTGCGACAGCCCGCTCCTCACCCCCGAATCCTTCCTCACGGAGAAATTCAGGGAGAGAAGGGAAGAGACAAGCGACTGCCACGAATGGCTCAGAAAATGCACGGCATACTTCAAGGCCTCAAACCTCTGGCAGAAAACAATATTCGACGAGCTTTCCGTAGGATTCATGGAAAGCGTCCTGCATGACACGACGAACGAAGAGAAGGAGATAAAGAACCTCAACAGGCTCTTCGAGGGTGTCGCGTCCTGCCTCAAAAAATCCTCAAGAAACAAACTCGAAAAAACCTACCGCCCGATAGACACCGAAAGCCTCGTGCCGACCGAAAAAATGATAAAGGAGACCATCGGAAAAAACACCGAGCAGGCAATCGAGAACTGGCAGAAGGCAATCCTCTCACTCACGGACAGACTCATGGAAAGAGGAGAGGAAAAATGACGAAGAAAACAGGAATCGTAAACTTCGAGGAAGCCCTCGACCCCAAAAAAAACGAGAGGAACTTCTTCGACACCCCAAACAGCCCCACGCTCGACCTCATGAGCAAGGGAATCTCGAACTCCGAAAACCTCGGCCTCATGGTAAGCCGTCAGAAAGGAATAAGCCACAGCTCCGAGAACTCGGCGAGGCAGCTTGAGCTTTTCGAGACGGACAACCACAACAAAATCCGCATAGTCCAGCACACCGAAAGCTACACGACGGAGATAACATTCATTTTCTCACAGCTTGAGAAAGGACTTCCCCAGCCGGCAAAAAAACTCCTCCGATTCCTCATGACAAAGATAAACGAGCAGGCGTTCTCAAACCACGAAATGAAGAGGGATTTCGTGCAGTTCCCGCTCCAGGAGCTCGTCGACCAGGGGCTCTACGGAAACCTCGACACCGCCCGAAGGGGATTCAAGACCGGAGCCGAAAGCCTGCTGACAATCCTCGTTCAGGGAGAGCGGACGGAAGGCAAGGGCAAGAACAAGGCGAAATACGAATGGATGCTCGGACACCTCTTCAACAAAGCGATGATTAAAAACGGAACCTGCCTCGTAACGCTTGAGACCGGAAGCGACTGGCGATTCATAATCTCGCAATACCAGATCATGCCGAACTACAGCTACCAGCTCTCAAACAGAACCTTCGACCTCGCAGAATCCATCTTCTACCTCGCCCGGGTGAACTGCAAGGAGATAGCGAAGACAGGAAAGCTCAACATCAGCTTCAAGGTGATCCAGCAGCGGCTCGCCATCCCCGAGGCCTCGAACTACCCCGGAAGGGACATAAAGGGGCCTATAATCAACGCCGTGAACGAGCTGAACGAGAAAGAGAAAGGGACCAAAGACTTCACAATCGAAACCGTATGCGACAACAACCTCCCGATAAACGAATGGATTGACAAAGGGTACATAACAGTGACCTTCTTCAACCAGTACCTTGAGAAATACAAGGACATGGCCCAGAGAAAGGCACTTAAAATCCAGGAGGCAATCGAAAAAAAGGCGGGAAAACAATAGACAAAAACCCCCGCGCATGATACAATTCAAATGTCGCCGGGAAAAATTTCTACTCTTGTAGATAAAAAAGCGACAGGTGATTTGATTTCGTATTTTCACCGAACCTGCCACCGAGAGGTATCTCGGTGGCAATTTTTTTTACCCAAAACAAAAAAAACCGACATTCCGCGAGGATGAAAACAAGCGAATCCCGCAAAAAAACCGACATTCCGCGAGGATGAAAAACAAGGATTTTCCGGGATTTTCCGACATTCCGCGAGGACAAAAAGCAAGGATTTCACGAAAAATCCCGACATTTCAGGAGGGCAAAGGCAAAGCCCCCGCCAAAAGGGAAAACCAGGCCGCAAAATCAAGGAAAAACAACCCGAGACAAGGAAAAAATTGCAGGAAGAAACAAAAAAACACCCGAAAAAACAAGGATTTCACGAAAAAAACCGACATTTTACGAGGGAAAAAGCCCGAAAAACCGACTTTCCGCGAGGAAAAACCGACATTTCAGGCGGAAAAACCGACATTCTACGAGGAAAAACCGACATTTCACGTGGACTGGCAAAGGCTCAAAACCTTACTTCAAAAGGATTTACGAAATCAGAAACTCCGCAAAAGATAATTAAAAGATTATCAAAAGATAATCCCGCACGGAAAGAACATAATTGCTTTCCGCCGGGAAAAACCTTACACTCTTTCATGGGCGGGAAAAAGAATGAAAAACTATGACATCTTCGAATATGTAAACAACAACCCCTCGATGTGGTTCGAGAGGGACAAAGCGGGCACTGGCTTCATCTGCCCCATCTGCGGGAGCGGAAGCGGAAAGAACGGAACGGGAATACAAGAAAACCCGAAATACCCTCTCCATTACACCTGCTTTGCCGGAGACTGTTTCAAAAACGCAACGGCAATCGACATACTCGCAATCAAGAACGGAATAGACCCGAAAGACCCGAAAGCGGTAATCGAGAACGCCGAAAGATGCCTCAACCTGCCGGAAACCCCGGTAATAAGAACCGAGCCTCAAAAAAAACCGAAAGAAACCCCTCCGCCCGAGAGCACCGAAAAAACCGAAGCCTTCAAAGCCGAAAGCCACCGACACCTCTACGAGACCAATTACTGGCTCATGCGGGGACTGAGCGAGGAGACGGCAATACATTTCAAGCTCGGATTCGCAAGGGGATGGAAACATCCCTCTTCCCCCGCAACCGTAATCGGAGACGACAGACTCATAATCCCCACCGGAGAAGGAAGCTATGTGGCGAGAAAATGCTCGCAGGACGGCGGGAAATACTCAAAAATGAAAGTAGGGCAGGCCCGCTTTTTGAACATTGACGAGGCGGTAAAAGCCGAAAAACCCATATTCATAGTCGAGGGAGAATTCGACATGATGAGCATATACGAGACGGGACACACGGCAATCGCCGCAGGCTCAATCGTAATGCTCGATACGCTCATCGAAGAGCTGATAAAAAGGGAAGTGAGACAGCCAATAATACTCGCACTCGACAACGACGAGCGGGGACTTAATGCCACCGAAAAAGAACTGAAAAAACTCTCCGAAAAAAAAGACGAACTCATAGAAAACGGCTTCCACATCATAAAAGCCGACCCCAAAATCCTCTTCGGAAACCACAAGGATGCGAACGAATCCCTCTGCACGGACGGAAAAAAAGTCCTTGCGGAAAGGCTCTCAGCCGAAGAAAAAGAGGCGGTAAAAAAAGCCTCCGAGGAAAAAAGCGAGCGAGAAAAGGAACTCCTTAAAAACAGCGCGAAAACAAGGCTCACAGACCTCCTCAAAAAAACGAGCGGAAAAGGACTTGAGCCCGTAAGCACCGGATTCAAGAACCTAGACAAAGCACTCGACGGGGGACTTTACCCGGGCCTTCACATCATAGGGGCAATAAGCTCGCTCGGAAAGACTACGCTGTGCCTGCAGATTGCCGACCAGATAGCGGAAGGCGGAAACGAGGTAATAATATTCTCGCTCGAAATGAGCGGGGAAGAGCTAGTCGCAAAAAGCCTCAGCCGTCTAACCGCCGCAATAGACATCGAGAAAAGCCGATCCGTGACAAGAGCCATGACGACAAGGGACATACTAAGGGGAAAACAAAGCGACATCCTCCAGAAAGCGTGCGAGAGATACGAAGGCTTCTCCGACAAAATATTCATCTATGAGTGCGGGGAGTGCATGACGACAAACGACATAAGGAAAACCTGCGAGAAGCACATGAGAAGAGGCGTCAGAAAGCCAGTCGTCATAATCGACTACCTACAGATAATTGACCCGCCCGAGGACGGAAAATGGACGACCGACAAGCAGGCGTGCGACAAGAACATAAAGAGCCTCAAAATCCTCTCACGGGACCTCAACTGCCCGGTCATAGCGATAAGCTCGTTCAACCGGGACAACTACACGTCCCCGGTCAACATGGGCAGCTTCAAGGAATCGGGGGCAATCGAATACTCAAGCGACGTGCTGATAGGAATGCAGCACAAGGGCATGGACGAGGCCGCAGGAGAAGGAAAAGGAAAGGCGCTTGAGATAATAAGGAGCTCGGCTGAGAGCATAAGGAACGGAAAAGGTTGCGAGATAGAGGTCAAGATAATAAAGCAGAGAAACGGTGCGAAAGGGAAGATTGTCCTCGACTACTTCCCGGCAATAAACAAATTCCGTGAGAAAGAGAACGAGGACGAATGGAGAAGGGTAGGAAGGTAAAGGAAAGGCTCACCTCACCCTTCCCCGCTCCCGCCTGCGGGCCTCACGGTCAACGAAAGACCAGAGGCGCCTCTCGTCCGAGAGGGCGATACCGACCTCGGCAAAAAGCCGGCCCATTACCCTCCTCGGGCGGGCTGAGACCACGAGGCGGGAAGAGAAAGAAAAATCCCTGCCCGCCACCCGGACTACGAAAGAAAAACGCATCCTGCGGCACTGAAAGAAATCCGGGCTGACAAGAACAGTAAGGGCACAGCCCGAGAGCCTGCGGACAACCGCACGGTAAATCCGCCCCTGCAAATCGAGCATAATCATACTGCGGAAAGAAAGGAGAAGAAGGTTTCTCCTTGTAGAAACAAAAGCCCGCAACCTCTTATCCCTCTCGTCACGGAAGAACTCGCAGAACTCCCGGAGAGCCATGAAAAAAGAATTCAAGTTGGACGAAAGAATCCGAACCTGCATCACGAAGAATGAGCCGTCCGGCATCACGTGAGTAGCCGTGACACGGAGGGAGACCATGCCGAAAGAAGTTCCGAACTCAAGGCGGAAAGACGCAGGAAGGGAAGGGGGAGGGGGATCCTCGAAAAAAAGCTCCATATCCAAAAGCCCCACGCCACGGATTCCCGCGGAGAAAACAGAGCCGTCGTCAAAAATGACAGAGGCACCGTCAAGCATGAAGAAAGAGGAGAGGGATGTATCGACCGGAACCATCAGGAAAGCCCGCCCGTCCG
The DNA here is from genome assembly GCA_946615905.1 of uncultured Treponema sp. Taxonomy (GTDB): domain Bacteria; phylum Spirochaetota; class Spirochaetia; order Treponematales; family Treponemataceae; genus Treponema_D. Next base: position 14,119 of record CAMOIE010000023.1, read on the forward strand.
AGACAAGAAAAGAAGCTCTGAGTCAGCCCGCCATGAGCGGGAATAGAGCAGAACGCAATAAAGCTCAAGCCAGAAAGAAGAGCCGAGGCGGAGGACCCCGTCACCCTTATGCAGCCGCAGGAATTCCTTAATGCGGTTCACGACCTTGCCCTCGGCGCGGAAAACCTTACGGCACCTTCCCTCGACCTGGGGAATAGAATCCGAAGAAGAAAGAGAATCAACGCAATAGCAGACCGAATAGGACGGCCAGTAAAAGAAAAGAAGGACGGGATACGAGCCGTCATACTCAAAGTGGTCCCCGCCATAAGAAAGCTCGACCCCCATACTGTAAAGGCGCGCCGCCGCACCCCTCTCAACCCTGTAAACTAACATACCCATTTTTTACCAACGGATAAAAAAAAAATCAAGAAAAAATTAAAAAAAAGTGTTGCAAAAAAAGACGAACAAATGTAATATCAGAATTAAGATAAAAGTCTATCAAAATTAACAAAAAGGAAACCACATTATGATTCAATCAAAATCAAGATTCCTAGAGGCCGCAAAAGGCGCAAAGCCATACAAAGTAAACGGAGTCCTCATGCAGGGGCAGGAATTCAGAACCTTCACGAACATGTTCGGATACAAAGAAATCTCCTGCCTCCTCAACTGGAAGGACGGAAAGCTCGACACAGACTGGGATGCCGACCCGGTAATCCCCGCCGTACAGATGAGCGACGGACACACCGAATACTGGAAGGACGGCAAGCTCCACAACGACCACAAGGACGACGACGGCAACTTAATGCCGGCCGTAATCACGGACAACTGGGAGACAACCGAATACTGGGTTGACGGAACAAGGGTGTTCCCGAAAGCCGAGGAACAAAAGTAAATTTGTCCCCGCGTCGCGGGGACATAAAAAGGCTTTCCCGTATGGGAGGCCAAAAATAAAACTTCTATCACCCCTCCGGACGGAGAAAGGGCGATACTGCGAAACGAGGTAAAACTTATGGAAAACACAGAGAAACAGGGTCTTTTGACAAGAGAAGTAGCGAACTTCTTCGACAAACTCGAAAAAGGCGAAAGCTGGTTACAGCAGCCTTCCAAAGAGCCAACTTACGTAAAAAACGCCATCACAGGAAAACCAATCACGGGTCTCAACGCAATCATTCTCCAGCAGGCAATGAAAGACCAGGGAATCGAGAACCGCACAGTAATCACGAACGAGCAGGCAAAAGGCAACAACCCAAGCGGAAACGCTTACTGGAACCCGAAAGGTCAGAACGGTTACATCGCAACACTCACATACAACAACGCAAAGGCCTTCTACGGAAAGAACTCTCCGGAAGTCCTCTCAGGCGAAAAACAGGCAGGCGAAAAACGCACATATCCTGACGGAAAGGAAATGCGCGGAATCAACTTCTCATTCGTCTACGACGCATCAAAAATGACCGAAATGAAACGCCAGCCAAAAATGAACGCCGACGGAAGCGTAGTACGATACAAATACGATGAAGTCGCTACAGACGAGCGAGGAAAAGCAAAAAAATACGACCATGACGGCTCATATGTTACAAAAAGCGGGAAAGTAATCGAATACAAGAAAGGCGACTATGTCAAGGTACACAGCGCAGGCTCAACAGTCTACGAGACAGTCCCAACCGGAAAAAAACTTGAGACGACAAAAGCAAACGCGCCTATCATCAACGCCGACGCCGCTGACCTCTACAAAGCAAAGGACAACTCTCCTAAAGAAGTCCTCATGGAAGGCCTCACAATGGCACTCCGAGGAGCCATGACAGGCGACTTCGAGGGATGGAAGCCGACAAAAGAGCAGGTTTCCTCAATGAAGGAATACTACACCAACCATCCGGGCGAGTTCCGAGGAGTTGCGAACACGGCAGAGGCACGAGCAAAGGGCGACAAAGAGACAGTCACAAGAATCGACGCCGCAGTAGAAGCCAAGGCACAGAAAAAAGTGGCCGAGAACACAAACACCAAATCAAAGGGTCGCTCTAACTAAGACAATCCACAAAAAAAAGCTCATTCCGTCGTAATTAAATTCTCAATACGACGGAAAAATCAATTAGGAAAAAAAAGGCAGGCATGATTTCATAAATGAACTCAGCCTGCCTTTTTCATTTTCACTTTCCCATGCGGGAGAACCGTCAAATGACGGCCGTAAAACCATACCCAAAGAGTAAAAAGAAACATGGCAGACAACAGCAAAGAGAACGAGAACTTAAAAAAACTTACAGAATGGCTCAAAAACAACATATCTTACAAAGAGACACCGGCTAACCCCGAAGACGAAAACAGTTATGAATTTACAGGAACCATAAGAACAAAAGAACCAATCCCAGAAGAAATCGCAGAAATACTCGGACTTGAAAAGAAAACCGCGACAGGAAGCGACGGGCTTACCCATGAGGTCAAATATTTCATCCACAAAAACTTCGGAATTCCATACGAAAAACTCAATGACATAAAAACCTTAATCGAAGAGCAAATCCTCCTCGACGATGGCAACGAAGGCGTATGGGAAGACAAGGACATAAACTGGATTGACGATTACATCAAAGACAAAAACCTCAGAAATACCATAGACAACATCATCAGCGAATACGCAGGCGACCGACAAACACGGCTCAAAGAACTCTCAGCCGAAAGAATGGTCAACACCCTATCAAACGCTATTGATGTACACCCGATAGGAGACCTCACAAAACTTTATGCCGACATCGACCCTTACAGATTCGGATTCCCGCTCAACACAATAAAAATTAACGGAGATTACAGACTCACCCTCGACCTCGACGAATACGGAAATATTCTTGACTATTCAACAGAATTTCTGAATGAAAACGGAGAACTTGACAAAGAATATCCACACAAAGATCTCTCCGACATAGATTTAGATGCTTTTAATACAATCTTCAAAGACAAAGCCCTCGAATGGTTCAGAAAACAAAGTAATCTTTACGGAGTATTCGAAGACCTCGACCGGAACAAGGCACGCCACAAGGCAGAAGAAAGGGGCTACTTTACATGGGACGACATAGAGATAATCTCACGAGGCACCGCCTTCCTCAGTCCCGAGCTCAAGGCAAAGGACAACGCAAGAGGAAGCATAGCCCTTACTGCAATAGACTTCGGAATAAACATCGAGGAAGCAGACAGCCCCGAAGAAACGATTGAAGATTTCCTCCGGGAACATCCCGAATATAACATGTTCAATGAATCCGGCTCAATGCTCTCAGACGAAGAACGAGAAAAATACAAACAATTCCCTCACCCAAGTAACCCAGACCACGACGAGGCAGACATTGACGACCTCATGAACCTCGGGGAAAAATACGGAATCACGAAATCCGATGCCGAAGAGATAATCAGATTCTTTTTCACACCGGACTTCGACGGACACACAATCCTCCTCACTGACGAGAAAACGAACCTCGCTCTCCATGACTATGACAGCGGAGAAGACATAAAACTCTCGCTCCCGGAACTTATCTTCGAGGCACGGGAAAGACTCAACAAGGAAACAACCGAAGAAGAGCATCCCTGGGCCGACACGGACACAAAACTCGACGAAGAGGACTGGCTTTGGTACAAGGGACACATCAATCTTTTCAACGACAAATCAGAATTCTCCCACGATATATACGGCATACCTACCGACCCGAACTACATCGAAGGGATAAAAAAAGAATACCGCAAGAACGAGATAGAAAAAATCACAAACTGGAAGGAAGAAAAAAGACTCGAAAGAATATTCGAAGGAATGACCTCATCAGCAGGAAGCGGAGAAGAGTTCACATTCAACGAAATGAAAAACTGGGTTGACACAGAATACTTAAAAGAATGGAGCAGAGAAAGAAGGCTTGAATTCACTGTCTCGAACATGCTCTACGACAACATCGACTTCGGAATATTCTCCGTCACGAACTACGACCAAAAAAACAACGACGAAAGAGGATTCATTCACAGAAAACAACTCGCAAAAATGACCGCAGATGAAATCATCAGCGGAAAAATCAACTCATTCCCAAAGGCACAAGAAAACCTCACTAAAGACAGCCATAAACTCATGGAAACGCTCTCACACATGTCAAGAGAACTTGAAATCGAAGAAATAAGAGCACTTTTTGTCAAAAACAACTTCATGCCGGGAGACGCGACAAAATCAGACCGCATATACTCCACGCTCAAAGAAGAAATGGAAAACTCATGGAGCCAAAGATTCCTCAAAAAAGAAATCGACGGACGAATATACCTCGACGAAATATCAACTCTTGAACCTTCAAAACACCATTTCTCAGAAGTCACGACAGAAACCTGCGAAAAAGTCCTCGACAACTGCCTCCTGTCTCTCGACGGCAAGGCACTTCATAACGAGACAGACCTCACAATACTCCGCAGCCTCAAAGACATAAGAGCCGAGCATTACGAGCGGACAGATAACATAAAGCTCGACAAATTCTTCACAAAAGACAATTACGAAATGAAATCGTCAGCAGGAAACGGCTCTCCGATGAACTTCGAGGAAATGAAAAAATGGACCAAGGAAATGTGGCCGGAACTTACCAAAACGGAAATACTTAAAGAATCCGCATCAAGGATGCTCCTCGGAAACCTCAAATTCCCGGAATTCAATGCACCGGAATACAAAGACAACGCAGAGTGGGAATGGAATGTCTCGGACATAACCGCAAAAAAACTCCTTCTCGATCCAAACCAAACATGGGATGAAATACAAGAATTCGCCACAAAAGACGCAGAAAAAAAACTTTCTGAAATCAAAAGCAACCTCGTCAACGAGCGGATAGAAAAAGCCTATGAGACGATAACCGAAAAATACGAGAACTATCCCGGCTTAATCGGAGAAAACAAAGAGATTTACGAAAAAGGGGAAATCGTCGCAAATAAACTCGACGACATAATTTACAATTACAAAAACAACGAAGGACTCGTATCAAAAGAACTGTGGATCCCGAAAGAAGGCATCACATCAAGCATCGAAACCACCTTCACCCCGGAAGAAATCGAGACACTCATACGAGGCAAGGACGCATACGAACACGGCTCAGAGTCAATAGACTTCATACGCCCGAACGCAGAGGCAATAAGAAACGGAATAGAGGATAAACGGGACCTCGGCAGCATCACAAAAGGGTATGAAATATTCCAGGAACAAGACCCAATATCAGAAGCAGAGTGCGTCAAAGCAATAGACAGCATGGGAACATTCTCATCAGACGAGGAAGCCGCGCAACAATGGATTAAGGACACGGACGGAAAACTCCTCGAAGAAGAAAAAGACATCTTCACGGGAAGAGAATCCCATACTTTCATCGACACGCCAGAAAACCGCGAAATCCTAAAAGACTACATCCTCGACAAACCTCTCAATGAGAAATTCGACTGGCAAGATTTCAACGAAGAAAAATTCGAAAGCCTCAAAAAAGGACTAGAAACCGGAGAATACCCTTCTTACGACAACTGCTCAGTACAAATCGGAGCCATCGAAGCAGACATAACCCCGGAACCCTACGAGAAATACAAGGACGGAATTCCGTTCGGATTCTATGTCGTAGGAGACACCGACCCAAAAACAGAAAAATTCGACATAGGATTCGTCCCTGTCAGCTACCAAGATACAGGCAAAATTGACCGTAACATTATCCTGGAAAACGACTACGAGGGATTCAAAAAAGAATTCGAGAAAGAAATCCTCGACGCGATAAAAAAAGACGACAAGCTCATAAAAGAATGTCACTGGCCGACCACCAATATGAACGACAAGGCTGCCTCAGAAAATCTTTACGAGGCAAAAACTTCAAATGAAAACATAAACATTAACGACATTCTCTCAGACACCCCGACGTTCGCCGACCTCAACGGAAGAACAGTCTATGTCTACGAGCACGAGGGGCACACGGCAAAAGTATGCCACGGAGTCAAGGAGGGGGACGAGAAAGCGATAGAGGAAATGGCAAGCGTCCTCGCGTCAAGAATCCATGAGCCTACAGTCCTCTTCCCATGCCCCCAGCACACGGGAGAAGCCGAATACACGCTCAGAATCGCAGAGAAAATCCAGGAGAAGCTCGGTGAGAACATGGTAATAATCATGAACACGCTGGTCACAGACCCGCACGAAACCCTCTACGAGCAGAAAAAGAACATGGCCGAGGGCGGAAAAACACTCACAGACGAGCAGATAAAATCACTTGACACCGGAAACATGAGATGGCGAGAAGGCTCCGCCCAGATCTTCGGAAAATACATCGGATGGAAACATTGCCTTCTCGACAACGTAATCTCAACCGGAAAGACGCTCGAGGACGCAAGGAAACTCGTACCGGACATGGAGCCGCTGGTCTATGCCGCATCTAGAATCTACATAGATAAACAAAGAGAAATCAGAGAGACGGAAAGACAAAAAAACGAGACGAGCTTTGAAAGCCTCTCGGAAAAAGAGGAAAGGCTCCAAAAGAAAGAGGCCGAGCTTCTTGAGCGCGAGAAACGGCTTAAGAAAATGAGCGAGCAGATGGAGCAGTTCAAAACGAACCAGTCCAAAGCCTGCGAGAGCATAAGAAACGGGCCGGCGTACATGGGACTCGCGTACACGTTCCGAGACCTCACGGACTGGCAGGTAGGCGCAGCACTCCACGAACTAAACGAAAGGTGCGACCAGATGAGAAGCGAGAATTCCATCAGGAACACGGAGCAGAACGACAAGCAGAACAAAAAAGACTGCTCAAACGCCGGCTCAAAAAGATAAAGAAAGGAGAAAACAAAATGGCAAAGTACGACTACTTCATCAACGACACCGCAAACCTCGACCTCGGAATCGGGGCGGAGATTGAGCCGATAACAGGACTCTCGGCAGAAGAGGCTGTCACAAAATACAAGAGCCTTACGGAAGAAGGATTCAGTCCCTACATCGGGCTGAACATTCCCGGGGACACCGTATTCGACGACAAATACGGAGAAGGAGCCTTAATCTTCAGCGAAAAAGAAAGCGGAATATCCTCATTCTACTTCGGAGACAATTTCGTAAAAGAACTCAAAGAAAACAACGAGCACGCACAAAATGTAATATCCGCGTACAAAGAACTTTACGAAGAAGCAAAAAAACAACTTCAAAATACCGAAAAACCAGAATTCTTATTCGAAAAGGAAAAGGAGCTTAACATGAAGAACGAAGAAAACAACAATAACCATGAAAAAACGTCAATCTACTCATTCTCACCGTTCGGATACGAAGGAAGCCTCGTCGCCATCGAAACCGACCTCAGAAAAGGACTCCCGGCCGTTGACATAGTAGGACTTGCGGACGGAAGCGTGAAGGAATCAAGGGAAAGAATGATTTCCGCAATCAGAAACTCCGGCCTTGAGTTCCCGCAAGAACGAGTCCTCATATCCCTCAGCCCGGCAGGCCTCAAAAAAGAAGGGACAGGCTTCGACCTCCCGATAGCACTAAGCGTACTCTCGCACACAAAAAATTATCCTTCGGACGAACCCGTACTCGCTATGGGAGAGCTTGAGCTTTCAGGAAAAATACGCCCAGTAAGGGGAGCCGTCGCCGCAGCAAACACCGCAAAATCAGCCGGAATCACAAAAATAATCTGTGACCCGACCACGGCAGAGCTTATCAAGGACATTGACGGAATTAAAATCTGCCAGGCAGAAAACCTAGAAGAACTCAATAAAAAACTTGAAAATCACGAGCACCTGAAAGAAGAGCTTTTCGTACCTACAAAACCACGGCACACCGAAAGCAAAATCCATTTCACGGACGACCCTTACATCATGGATAGCATCAAGGACCTCGACATGAAAGGTCACTTCGAGACAATCCGTGCAATCGAAATCGCCGCCGCAGGAAAACACAACATCCTCGCGGTAGGAGCACCGGGCTGCGGAAAAACAATGCTCATGACATCACTACTCCCGGCACTCACGCCCGACCTCACCGAAGAAGAGGCACAGGCCCCAAAACGGATAAAGAGCCTGGCAGGACTCGACTCGCCGAACACAAACAACCTCCGCCCTTCCTTCCGTACGCCACACCAGACTTCGAGCATCGAGGGAATATGCGGTGGAGGCGCACAAGTACGCCCGGGAGAAATAAGCCTCGCGCACAACGGAACCCTGTTCCTCGACGAAGCCGCTGAGTTCAAAACATCAGTGCTGCAGATGATGCGGGTCCCTCTCGAAAACAAGACAATCACGATAAGCCGTGCCGGACGCACGACGGTCTACCCGGCAGACTTCCAGCTCGCAATGGCAACGAACCCATGCCCCTGCGGTTGCATGGGAACCAAAGACAAGGTATGCCTCGACAACGCACAAAGCATAGACCTGTACTGGAAAAAATTCAGCGGCCCCCTCCTCGACCGGGTTGAGATAAAGCAATTCGTAGAAAAAAACGAGAGCGACACCCGGGAAATGAGCCTCGAAGAAATGCGAGGGCAGGTAGCGAAAGCAATCGAAATCCAAAGAGAAAGGGGAGTCTACAACGGAAAGATGACCCCGGAACAGGTAAAACAATACTGCAAGCTCGACAAGGAAGAGCAAGCCTTCCTCGACAACCATGTGGAATCAAACGGTCTCTCTGAGAGAGAAAAGAACAATCTCCTCAAGCTCTCCCTCACGGTAGCGAACATGGAAGGACGGGATTACATCAAGATGGACGACCTCAAGGAAGCAAGGGAACTCTCAAGCAGAATATTCGAGAAACCGCATGAATACGCATACGAGCCACCGAAAAAAATATCCCTCGACGAAAAAGAAAACCAGCTCAATGAAAAAGAAACCGAAATCTCAAAAAAAGAGAAGAAGGCAAAAAAAGTAGGGGAGCAGGTCGAGCAGTTCAGCAAGAACACAAAGAAAGCCTCGGAAAGCATCAAGAACGGAAAGGCAAACATGGAACTCGCCGAAATGTTCCAGGGACTATCCGAAAACCAGATAGACGAGGCAAAGAAACAACTCAGCGCAATCTGCAACCAAATGAGACTTGAGAACAGCAAGACACACCAAAACGAACAGGAAAACGACAAACAGAAAGACACCGGCCACAAAGGAAACCGCTAAAGGAGAAAGGACATGAAAGAAAACGAGCTTACGCACGGCGAAATAGTCATCGTACAAATCCCGCACCAAAGACCACCGATAGTGCTGGAATACGACTCAAAGGAAGACGCCCTCAACGCATTTGCAGAGGAAAACTACTACCAAGAATATGACAACAAGGCACAGGCCCTCGAAGGGCTCGACGAAGAGAACGACGAAGACATAATCAAGAACATAAAGGAGCAGACAAAAGACCTCCCCGACAACACCCCGATAATCGAATGGTCGCTCGGAGGAGACAGCACCACAGAATTCTGCCTCAACTCAGAGGAAGAGAAAAACCATATCCTCGATGCATTCATAGCCGACGACATGCACAGCTCATTCATCTTCGAAGCGGAGGAAAACGAGACATACCTTCAGTTCGAGAAAAGAATCTTCGAGAAAACAAGAGGACACAACGAGCCGTCATACAGCGACATAAGGTACGGACTCGGAACGGATGAAGTTGAGTATGACTGGGAGAAGAAATACTCGGAGGCCGAAGACGAGGACATCGAGACCTTCCTGGACCAGTACGGAAAGACAAGCGACAAAATCTCAGCAAGCGACATCATCGAGACAATGAACCAATGGGGAAGGCCCGTGATGAAGGACGAGCTGGGAAACATCGTCCTTCTCGAAAAAAGATACCCGCAAAAAACCGGCGAAGAGGACAAGGACGCCGTTACCTGCAATCCGAGCGGGCTTCTCGAAGAGTACATCCACGCGGACAAAATATTAAACTATGTCGGAAAAGAAACTGACTTCAAGAAAAAAATCCTAGACAAACACGAAGAAATCAGGGACTGGCTCGTAGAAAAAGAAGATGAGCAAAATAGGAACGATATCGAGAATTCAAAAAACACCGGAATCATTTTCGACGAGCAAAAAGACAAGGAAAACAGACTGTCAAGGATAGAGAACCTACTCAAAGCCGCAATCGAAAAATACGGAGAATCCCATGTGGACCTCACCGAAAACGACGAAGGATTCCTCGACATCACATACCACTCGGACAACGACAGCTTCCTCATCGACAAAACCGAAGAAAGACTCAAAAGACTCGATACAAAAAAACTCATCGAGAAACTTGACGAGCTTGACATAGGACACAACTTCGAGGCGGACAACACAAACAAAGAAACAATGGAGAACAACGAAGAAGAAACCGGAAAAACCATAAAGAACAACAAGGAGGAAAAATTGGAAAAGAAAAAAGGACCGAAATTCTACAGTAAGCAGAAAAGCGAGCTTGAAGTGATAAAGAAAACGGCAGAGCAGGCTTTTCTGGAGCTTCCCGAGCACTACGCGAAAGAACTCAAGGAAGCCGTCAAAGGAATAAACGCAACCCCCCTCCTCGTATTCACGAGCGAGGACTCATGGAGGGACTATGTGCTTCTGTCACAGAGAGACAACGGAACATTCACGACACACACATTCACATACGACCCAAAACACGGAATAGAAAGCTCACTCAACACAGGGCACTATGACATCCCGAACCAGATCCAGGCCGAAAGCGATGCCGTGAACCGAGTCCTCGACAACATAAACACATCGACGCTGCTAGTCGAGAACACTAACTACACGACCGAGAACACGACAATAAAGCTCAAGGACGACACGACATACGACCCAAGAAGGCTCTCGGACAAGGATTTCTTCGCCGCCGCATGGCAGGAGCGTAACATGCCATTCCTCAAAAACGAGTACACAGACACCTACAAGAAAGAATTCCCCGAACTCGTAAAGATGGGACTCATGCCCGACGTCAGCTTCATAGCCGATACGATGAAAAAACATCCCGAGTACACCGACTTCAACAACAAGTACATCAGGGATGGAATCGACATAATGAGAACCCCGGACGAAAGGCTTAACCCGTACACAAAATTCACAAAGCACATAATGGAGTACGCATACGCCCAAAAGAAACTTGAAGACGACAACTTCAAGATATACAACGACCTCGCAAAAAAGAACATAGCGGAACAGCTCAGCGCAAAAGAAGCGGAGCTAGACAAGAGAGAGGCCGAGGTCGAGAAAGAGATGGAAAGGCTCAAGAAAGCCCAGGAGCAGACACAGAACATCCTCTCAAACTTCAACAAGATAATAAAAAAAGAGGGCGAGTTCAACATCGACCTTCCTTACATGTTCCGCGGGCTGTCAAAGGAACAGACCCAGGATGTATGGAAAACGCTCGGTAAAATCTGCGACCAGAAACGAAGCGAAAACGCCGCAAAGGAAAACAACGAGAACACAAACAAAAAAACAGACGAAAAAGACGGCTCGAACACCGGCTCAAAACGATAAAAAAGGAGAAACAAAATGGCAAGACTAGCATTATTAGACGCACAGACATACACATTCCAGGACGGAACAAGACTCAAGGACATCCCGACAGAAGAGCTTCTTGAGACATACACACAGGCTGACAGCTTATTCATCGGACTCGCATCAGAATACGCAAGCGAAGAAGAAATAAAAAACCTCCGGGAAAAATACGACAACCTCACCCGGCACTCAGACCTTTGGAACGACGGGGACGAATCCAAGAAAAACGACAATGACATCCGAACCGACATAATGGAATTCGACCACCTCAGAAGATTCACCTACGAGAACCACCTCAACGAAAAGACCGGCAAACCGGAAAAAGAGACGGTGAATTTCAAGGACTTCGACGAATGGGAAGAAAACCTCATCGAAAACATGACAGACAAAGAAATAGAACGAACGGATGCAAACGTCGGCATGAGCGAAGATGCGATGGAAGCGGAAATTGCTGCGGAAGAAAATTCCCGCCCTGATTTCATTGACGAGCAGGGAAATCCTCATTGGTTTGACGAAAAAGAGGATTATGATGACGGACAGATTCCGCTTGAAGTCGTTGATAGAAGTGAAATGCTCTATTTCAATTCTGATAAGGTCTCAGTTCGCGAGTACAAAATCAGGATTGACGAAGGATTATTCAGTCAGCTTGTTCCTGAGCAGTATTCGGAGACAAATTTTTCTGATGGAGAAATCCCTGCTATAACTTACCGCCAATCGACAAATCCAGAAGTTCCAGACCAATTCCTTATCTCAAAGTTCAAGCCGGAAAATTATAATTATCCACTTATTCAGACGACTATTGAGATTAAGGATGAAGAACTTTTGCGGCAGATAAAATTTAATGTCGAGAATTATGAAGCAGAATGGCAGCAATCAAAAGCAAAACTGGAAGCCGTAAACGCGGAGGAAGAGACCGAAGGAAACGAGAGCACGGCCCCGGAGAAAAAAGAGGAAGCCGAAGAGAATAAAGAGGAGAAAAAAGCAGGATTTTTCAAAAGGCTTTTCGGGGAAAAAGAGAAACCGGCAGGAGAAACCCCGTCCGAAACCCCGGAAGAAAAAAACAACGGGGAAGAGAAATCGGAACCGGAAAAAGAAAGCGGAAACGGAAAGATGGAAGAAGGACAGTTCTACCAGGTCACTTTCAGCTTCAAGAACGCAGAGGGCGGGGACGAGGAAATAAAAGCCGTATATGCGATAGCGCCGAACTCAAAGGAAAACCCAAGCCTCAGATGCGCGAACAACAAGGAAGAGATTAACGAGGCCTTCCCTTACACAGACACGACCCTTCCCGCAGGAGACGAGAACATCGAGAACAACAGACGGGCAAGGGGACTCAACGGCTTCCCTCCGGGAATCCTCAACAACGACGACCTTCTCGAAGCATGGAACAAACGCCTCAACGACCCGAACATGAAAATAAAGCTCCCGCCTTTCCCGGAAGGAACAAGCGAAATGAAAGTCAGCGTCGAGAACATCACGAAAAAGCTCGAAAAAACAAGGGGCGAAAACATTCCCGCAGAAGAGAAAAAAGCTGAGACCGCAGAGGGAGAGGAAGCCGAAGAAGAGAGCGAAAAAAAACCGACAGTCCCGGTACCGGAAAAGCTCAGGAGGGACGGAATCGCAAACGAAAGGCCGGTCTCGGAAGAGGACTACACCGAACTCCTTTACCTCAGAAGCAAGGAAATCTTCATGCTCGCGGACGAGGACAGGAACATGGCCGAGGAGGACAAAAAATTCTTCAAGAAACTGTGGAAAGCGTACTCTGAGACCGACGGAAGCGAGAAGGAGATGAGAAAGGCGTTCGACAGCTACATCAGGAACCCGGACAATGAAAACGACATCACGGGAATGGGCATCTGCATGGAGAAACACATACTCTCGAACCAGGGATTCAAAAGGAACATCCCGGCAGAGATAAAATACAACGCTGACACTCAGCTCATGGCCGTAAAGAACAACAAGCACCCGCTGCAGATAGCGGGCATACCGCCACTCATCTTCAATCCCGAAGAGAACTCGATCTACCGGGGATGCGCCCAGATGCTCCTGCAGACGAACAACAACATAAACGGCATGAACGAGAAAGCCTATGTGACGGCAAGCCAGGCGCAGCAGGCGGGAGGCATGATGCTCCCGAACTACAAGGCATCGACCCTCCTCGTCCCGCACGGACAGGACTCAAGGGGAAGGTATGTCTACCAGATGCTAGTCCCTTGCTCGGCCCTCGCCAAGAGAAACGCAGAGAAAGAAATGAGAAAACTTGAGAAAGACCAGGTAAAGCTCGCATACAAGAACGCACTAAACGAGCTGAAATTCTTCAAGAAACACCACATGCTGCCCCTGTACCGGATCAACATGACAAGCGACCCGCTCCCGCCGCAGGCGAACATAAGCGACATCAACATAGGCTTCCCGCCGCCGGCAGACGCGCCGATTGAAAAGATCGTCGAGCATGACACGAAGGCTTTCCTCGCAGCAGCACTCACACAGACACAGTACACCCCGACCGTTGACTACACGAAAAGCCCCTACAAGGAGGCTTTGGAGCAGTTCATCAAGAAAAACCCCCAGAAAACAATCGAGAACCAGAACCAAAGCTACCTCGAAATCGGACAGCAGATCCAGGAAGCAAGGGACAAGGCAAACGGAACCGAGAACAAGCAAGAGGAGACAAGGACACAAGGAAACGCAATCGTCCCGAAGAACAAGAACGAGAACGTAAACCAGAAGTCAAACGGCCACGGAAGAAGAACGGGAGGAAGACGCTAACATGAGAAACTATGAGAAATGGCTCATCGAGACCATGAAAAAGCAGGGGGAGGACAACATTCTCTTCAAGGAAGAGAAAAAGCCTTTCTTCTGCAAGCAGAAAGCCTCGCTCTCGTCAAGCGCAAGCGGACGAATCTCCGGCGAGGGCCAGCTATACACGCTGACCCTCAACAACGCGACACAAGTAGCGGAACAAATCTATGTGGAAAAAAACAGCTTCTCAGAAAGCCGTTACCTCAAAAAAGACGACGGAAACTACCTCTACGGTAAACAGATTAACCTCGGAGTCAAGGACGACAGCTTCAAGGAAAAATTCAAGATAATGGTCCCGCTCTACGACTGCAACGACAAGGCAAAAAAAATGATCAGAGGAGCGAACGACAAAAAATTCGACCAAACCATGCCGAACATAAAGCCGTTCGACGAAAAAAAAGCCTCGGAATGGAATCCGGACGACCATCATGTGTCGGAAAACCTTGCCATGCTACTTGAGCAGAACGTAAGATGCCGAGGACTCGGAATCCCGTACAAGCCTTTCCTCAACAAAAAAGCAGTGAAAGAATGCGTGAGATACTTCGAGGAAAACCCCGAAAAATGCCTGAGAATTTGGGACGAGGCTTATGAGAAAGTCAGCACGGAAAACAACAAGAGGGCGAAAGAAAAGAACCTCGGAATCTCAAGCAGCCTGAAACAAGCCTTCCAAAAAATAACAGGAAAGACGGAAGAAGGAAAGAAAACAAGAACAAGGAGCGCATAACATGGCAAAGAAAAAATATGAACCCAAAACAAAGGAAGAGAGAGACCTCAAAATAAAGGAATACGAGCAGAAAATAGCCGAGAAATTCATCAAGGCAATCGAAGAGGAACAAGCCCCGTGGCAAAAGCCCTGGGACCCGAACATCAACGCCATCGACCACAACCCGACAACCGACAAGACGCTGCCGCCCGAAGAGCAGGGCTACCACGGCCTAAACTCGATGATTCTCGAAATCACAAGGCTCCTCGAGCTTCATACGGACGACCCGCGGTGGATCACAAGCGCACAAATCTGGGAGCTGAACCAAAAGAAAGAGAACCAGGACAATAAAATTTACATCAAGAAAGGCGAGCACGCCACGACAATCTGTAAATTCGTAAAGACCTTCTTCGACAAGGACAAGAAGCCCATAAAAGACCCCGAACTCCTCACCCCGGAAAACATCAGCTTCGCAAAAACAGGCGTAAGATACTTCCAGGTCTTCAACTACTCCCAGCTCGTAAGATACAAGAAGGACGAAAACGGAAAATCAATCACGGACGAGAACGGAAACCCCGTGACTGAACCCGCCTTCGACCCGCCAGAAAAAAACACCGAGAAATTCAAGCCACGCATAGCCCCAGAAAAACTCATAAAAAACACGGGAGCAAAAATAAAACATGACCAGGCAGACTCATGCTTCTACCGTGAATCCGACGACACAATCCACCTCGTAGTCCCCGAAAGATTCAAGAGCCAGGAGGACTACTACGGAACCGTCCTGCATGAGCTCACGCACTGGACGGGAGCCGAAAAAAGACTCGGACGAGAAGAATTCAAAAAATATGGTGAAAACAAAGAATGGAGGGCGAAAGAGGAGCTTGTGGCGGAAATCGGAAGCTACCTTCTCTCGAAAAAATGCCGGCTCACATTCGAGCCGAGACAGGACAGCAAAAGCTACATCCAAAGCTGGAGCAAAGCCATCAAGGACGCACCGAGCGCAATCCTGAACGCCACAATGAACGCATCGGTAGCGACCAACTACATAGCCGACTTCTCCCGCAAGGAAAGAACCGTCTCGCTCGAAAAGGAAGCCGCCAGGGTAGAGGAAGGAAACCTCTCGCTCGAAAAAAAAACAGCCGGGAAAAAAAGATGACGACACTTGAAAAACCCGCCAAAGGATAATATTATCAATAAAGAATATTGATAGACTTTTATCTTAGGGCGGGAAAAACTTGAAACTAAAGAAACTTATTAAAACCAAGAAAGGAAAAAGCGTAGCGCTCCTCCTCATCATGTTCGCCCTCATACAAGGCATGACAAGATGCAAGAGCCAGCGCTCGCTTGAAATGCTTCAAAGAAAAACGGGAGGCGACTACCTCCCGCCCGAAAAATACATGGCCCATGTTACAAAGGTAGTGGACGGGGACACGATAGACATACTTTTCATGGCAGACATCCCTCCGGGATGCAAGACGACGGAAAGGGTAAGGCTTATCGGGATAAACTGCCCCGAGCTGAACGAAGGAAAGGAAAAACCCGCAGAATATTACGCCAAAGACGCCCTCCGCTTCACCAACAAGGAGCTCAACGACCAGTATGTAGAGCTACAGTTCGACAACATATCCGAAAAAAGGGACAAATACGGACGGATAATCTGCTATGTCTGGGTCGGAAAACACCTTTTCAACAGAATCCTCGTAGAAAGAGGATTCGCAAGATTCTACGACAAATTCAAATTCAACACGCAGCACATGATGACCCTCGCCGCAGCGGAAAAATACGCGCTGGACAACCGGCTCGGGCTATGGGAGAGCACACGGAAATGAGCGACAACAAAAACAAAAACATCAACGACTTCCTCGGGGCGATGCCCGACAAGCTTGACATCAACAAGACAATAAGCCTCTACGAACTCGTGAAGGAAAACTGCCCCAACACGATAAAAAGGATAAACGAGAAACTATACGGGAAAAAGACCCCGCTCCTCCTTGCGATGAAAGAGCCGAAATGGTACACGAGCATCCTGAACTACCTCATAACAAAGGACATCCTCATCACTGAGAAAACCGAGAACGGAACGACTTACAATGTCACGGAGGAATGGACCCGCTATTTCGTACACCCGACAAGCACGGTCTACTTCCTTCAGAACCGCACCAAGCACCTCGTTCTCTACGAGGAGACGGCAAAGGACTTCCTCAAGGCCGCAGGACTCGTGGGAAAAGACGGCAAGGAAACCAAAGAAGAGAAAAAAGAAGAATTCAATAATGTCTTCTCAAAAAAGACCCTCAAGCTCATAAGAACCGCAGGGCTCCTCATGCTCGCCTTCACGCTCATAAAGCTGATCCTCCTAGCATCCAGGCTCGGAATACAGACAATGGCAGAAATCTCAGCGACGATGCTCACATTCACGATAGGATGCCTCCTCCTCACAGACAACTAAAGAATGATATAAGGAAAAAACTAAGAATGATACAAGGAAAAAGAGACTCAAAAGGCATATTCACACCGGACGGAAACCTATCGCAAAAAGGAATGACGATACTCATTAACATGCTTGGCGAGCAGAAAAAAAATATCCGGCACAAAAATAAAAATAACTTGCCAAAAAAAGGAGAAGGAAAATGACGGACAATGAAGAGACACCCGAGCAAAAAGAAAAGAAAAGAGACACCCTGCTCATAACAAGCTGTATCCTCACCCTCTGGAATATGATACTGACGACATTCATAGCACTGTTCTTACTCAGCAAATAAAAAATACCCACAGGTTTCGCTTCCGTTGGGTATAAAGCCTCCAAAAAACGGAGTCGCAGGAGTAGGGTGACGATTAACCGATGAAGGTTGTCTGCTGATTAAATCAACGTCCAAATGTGGCCTCGCCGGATTGTGCCACGCCCTAAATAATCCGGCAATTATCCCGCCAAAAAAAAGGAAAACAAAATGAGCAAAAAAAGCGAACAAGCAAAAAAAAAATCCATCAATAAGCTAATCAAAATCCTCGACAAAGAAAACACAAAAAACATTGAAACAAAAAAAACACCGACCGAAATAAAAATACTCCCCTTCGACCAGGAAAAATACCGCCTACTCGAAGACTTCCTTCTGAACGACACTTACAAATTCATAGATGAAATAGACATAACAGACCAAAACTTTGAATTCAAAGTAAAAAAACGCTCAGAATACAGCGACACAATGACTATGAAATCATATTACGAAAACAAAGGATTTGACGTAGATTTCTGCTATTACAGAAGCAAGAAACATTCTTCCGTAAAAACCGACCTCTACTGGATAGGAGTGTCAAAAAACTCTGATTTCTTCAAAAAAAACAATGACGAAGAAAAAAACTTCGACCCAATAAACGAATATATCAAAAATAAAAAATCTCACAAAAACAAAAATATCCTCAGAAAATTAAGCGAATTTATCCTGCTCAATGACCTATGGATACCATTAGGATATATATTCATAATCATGACAGGAATAGGAATGATTATTTATTTCAGCAGGAAAACAGACATTCCTGAAAAAAATGACAAATCCTATGAACGCTATATACCCGACTTTGAAAGAAGATATATACCGGACGAAATCCTGAACGAATCATGGAACAAAACAATCAAATAATACAAACAAAGGAGAAAAGATATGCAGGAAGGAATCAAAAAACTCGTAAACATTGACGAAATCACCGAAACAGAGCCGTTCAAAAGCCTCTACCCGGTTAGAGAGGACACGCTTGAGAGAATCAAGCTAGACATGGAGGAGAACGGCTTTGACGAGGACAAACCGCTCAATGTGTGGGGCAGGGAAAGGGAACTCATACTCATCGACGGCTACACAAGGCTCCGGGCCGCAAAGGAAAGCGGAATCAGCGAGGTGTGGATCAGAGAGAGGGCATACGCAGACGAGAACGAGGCCTTGAGCGAGGCGATAAAGCAACAGATAAACCGCCGTAACCTCGACGGGACAGAGCTTCTCGCGAGCATAAGGCTCATAAAGAACAGCGACATCTACGAAACCCTCAAGGGAAACAAGAACGCCGCAATAGGCGAAATGCTAGGGAAAAGCGAGAAAACCATAGAGCGGGCAAACTATGTCGAGAACAACGCCACGGACGAAGAGAAAAAGAAAATCGAAAACGACGAGGCGAGCATCAACCAGACCTTCAACGAGATAAAGAAAAGAGAAAAGATGATAAACGACAAGGCAACGAAAGAACAGAAAAAAAGGCTTGAGAGCGGGGAAGCGACAGTCGAGGAAATCTGCGACGAGATAAAGGAATCGGAGAAAGGGGAGGGGATAGACTTCCCGGACGACATATCGGACGCACTGGAGGACAACGAGGGAAACCCGTCAGCCGTATTCATAAAGGAAAGGGAATACAAGACGGACAGGATAAGCGAGGAGGAGGACAAGGAGCGCACAAGGGAAAGACGGGAGGCATACCAGAAAGGAGTCTCGGAAGGATTCGAGAAAGCACTGGTATTCGCCCTCTCAGAGACATTGAAGGGAAGAACCCCGAAAGAGATATACAACGACGAGAGGGTATCAGACCTTTCCCCGAGCGTAATCAGCTCGTTCGAGCTTCCCGAGGAAGCATGGGAAGCCGTCAGCGACTTATGACAAACATTTTCTTTTGACTAACTTTTTATTTTTAGTTGACAAACATAATCTTTTATGGGAGAATAAAACCATGACATTCAAGGAATACGCCGAGAAATACAAGGAAGCCTCAAGATTCTGTGCGCTCGTGAACACCGGAAACAGCACCGACATAACCGACAGCGAGACGAGAGGCATCTATGTAGACACTGAGAATTTCATATCGGACTCACGGAAACTCAGTGACATACACCCAAAACTCCTCAACTCAGTCCCGGAAAAAGTTCACCTTCTTTCAGCGGACGAGTTCTCGGCACTCTTCTTCGGCGGCGAGTGCTATGACGGACTTGAGAAGAACGAGAAGATACTGATAGCCCTCTTCTCGAAAAAAATACTCGATGATAATAAAGAGTTTGAGGCCGAGCCTTTCAAACCTTTCCACTAAAGGAAACCGATGGTGGAAGAGAAATACTACACGACAAAAGAAGTCGCCGAAATAACAGGACTCTGCATAACCTATATCCGCAGGTACGGAGAGATACTTGGCGTGAAAAAAATAAAAGGGCCACGTCCCCAGAACATAATCTTTGCCTTCACCGAAAAGGACATAGAAACCATAAAAAAAATGGACGCCGAGAAAAAAGCAAAGAGAAAAAACAACCAGTTCAGAACCAACAAGAACTCGGCAGGAAACGGGGAAAATGTTCCACTCGACACCCTCTACCACCGGGCAATAAGGCAGCGGAAAAGAGGGGATGAAGAGGAGCTTAAAAAAACGCTCCGCCTAATCGAACGGAAAAAAGAGCTTCTTAAGGAAGAGAAAAGAAAAAAGAAAATGGAGAAAAACAAATGACCGTAATACAAAACAACGAGACAAAAAAAATAGAAGCCCTCATCTCCGACGAGTACGCAGAAAATATCTCCAAAATAATACCCCCCCCCCGAAAGTATTCTAAATACCATACAAATCAAAAGCGCAGAGGACATGCTTGCCCTCGCAAAAAGAATCAAGGCCTTCACGAGCAAGAACATAGACGCACAAGTAACCGCAAGAACAGTCTCGCTCCCCGGAATCGAGGAAATCCTCGAAAAAGAAACAGGAACGAAAGAATAGGGGAGACGAAATATGCTGATTCTGACCGAAAAACCAAACGTGGCAAGGGATTTCTCGAACGCCCTCGGGTGCCGTGAGAACAAGGCGGCAAAGACATGGGAGAAGGACGGCGTTACCATAACGAACTGCATCGGACACCTCTACTCGCTTGACGAGCCTGACAGCTACGGGCAAGAATTCCCGATAATCCCCGAGACATTCAGCTACCACCCGAACGAAAAGACACGGGAGCAGGCATCAATAGTAAACAAGCTCCTCAAGGCGCACGCCGATGACCTCATCATCATAGCTACGGACGCAGACCGGGAAGGAGAGGTCATAGCCCGAGAGTGCCTGATGAAAGCCGGAATCAAAGACACGGGAAGAATCAAAAGATTCTGGGTCAGCCAGGCACTGACAAAAGATGTAATCGCCAGCGGAATGAGAGAGGCAAAACCCCTCAGCGAATACGACAAGCTCAGCGAGCAAGGATTCGCAAGGCAGAAAAGCGACTGGCTGTGCGGAATGAATTTCAGCAGGCTCGTAAGCCGTGCCGCAAAAGCAAAGCTCAGCGTAGGACGGGTACAAACGGCAATTCTCTCGGCAATCTGCAAAAGATGCGACGAAATAACGAATTTCAAAAGCGAGAAATACTTCGAGCACTACGGACTTTTCAAACCGTCAAATGACGGCCAGGAAAACCCCGTAAAAGGAATCCACTTCGAGAACGAGAGCAGGACAAAATTCCCGGACGACTCAAAGAAAGAAAAGCTCAAAGCACTAATCGGACAGAAAGCAATCCTCACCGACAGAAAAAGCGAGAAAAAGACAGAGAACCCGCCACAGCTCCACAACCTCAACTCGCTGCAAAAAGAAGCCTTCAAGCAATACGGCTACTCGGCAAAAAAGACGCTCGAAATCATGGAAGAACTCTACGATGAGCTTAAATGCGTCTCGTACCCGAGAACCGCGTCACGGGTAATGGGAAGCAAGAACGTCGAGGATGTACGAAAGATATTCGAGTCATTGTGCGAGCCACAGGAAGGAATGACGCACAACAAGCCCGCCTCGCTCGAACTGTGCAAGAGCGCACTCGAAAAATCGGACATATCGCTCAAGAACACGAGGGTCTTCAACGACAAGAAACTCGAAGCCCACCATGCGATAATTCCGCTCGAAAGGCTCCCGGAAAAAGCCGGCGACGAGCACAAGAACATCTATAACCTCATATACAACAGATTCATCACAGCCTTCCTCCCGCCCTGCGAATACGAGAAAGAGACCGTCATACTCACGGTCAGCGGAAACAATTTCAGAATCACGGGAAGAAAGATAACAAAGAAAGGATTCAAAGAATTCGTCCTTTGGGAAAATGACGATAAGGAAGAGGAAGAATCGGAACTCCCAGGCGACACGGACTGGAACGACATGACGCTCAGCGACATCGAGACGAAAGAGAAATGGACAAAGCCCCCCGCTTACTTCAACGAGGCGAGCATCCTCTCCTTCATGGAGAACCCCAGGAACGAGAAAGAGGACTCACAGAAAAAACTCGTGGGCTTAGGAACGCCCGCCACAAGGCACACATTCATCCCGAAGCTCATCAAGTACGGCTACATAGTAACCGAAAAAAAGAATTTCATCGCAACCCCGCTCGGACACGCCCTCATAAAAAACCTGAGGAACTCGCCCATAGAAAGCCTTGCGGACATATCAGCAACAACCGACTGGGAGGAGCGAATGGAGGAGAACCCCGAGAAATTCCTCGACGACATAAAAAGATTCGTCCGGGAATCAGCCTCTAAGGAAATGAAGCTCACGGTGCCGATGCCGACCGGAACCGGGATAAACTGCCCCTCATGCGGTAAGGAAATCCGGAAAGGAAAAAACGGATGGTTTTGCTCGGGATACAAGGAAGGATGCGAGTTCTCGGTATGGGAGACTGCCTTCGGAACCATGATAACAGAAAAAGACCTCCGTGATCTCTGCGAGGGAAAGGAGACCCAGACAAAAAAATGCAAGAACAAGGAAGGCAAAGCCTATGAGTGCAAACTTACCCTCGACGGGAACAAGAAACTCAAGCCCGTCTACGAGAACAAGGAAAGCGGAATAAAATGCCCCTCCTGCGGAAAAGAAATAAGGAAAAGCGAGAGCGGATGGTACTGCTCGGGCTATAAGGAAGGGTGCAAGGTCAAGATATGGAGCACTGTGGCGGGGGCAAAGATTACCGAGAAAGATGTAGCCGCACTCTGCGAGGGAAAAAGAACCGGAACGAAGCACTGTACCGGAAAAAACGGGAAGCCGTTCGACTGCCGATTCGAGCTTGACGGGGAATACAAAGTAAAATTCGTGTTCGAAGAAAAAGAAAACGGAAAATAAGGAGAAACAACATGTTTTCATACACAGATTTATTTTTTTTCTTAGGTATTGGTATTGTTGTGATCGGTTTCTTGCTGCTCATTGCGCTTTTAACTTACCACTGTCTGGAGGGCCATCCCTTTGATAGAAATGCTAAAATAATGTTTCCAATTAGCTTGCTCCTGCTTTGCGCAGGCGGTTTCTTGCTGTACCTCAGCCAAAATGAAAGCTGGGTCAGAAAAGACCTGTGCAATCATAACAAACGGATTCTGGAACTGGAACATAAAAGAGAAATTATCAAGCAGAAAATCAATGATTTTGAGGCGGACGAGAACAGAATTCTCAGCCCGGAGGAATCCTATGAATACTCAGCATTGTACGAAATAAATGCCGAGGTTTATAAAAAAATAGAAAAACTTTCAGATGAAGCATCAGTATTTGAGAATAATATAGTAAAAAAGAAGCGTAAAGAAATCAAGAAACAACTGGATGAAGAAATATCAGCGGAGAAATGAAGATGAATTTACAGGAAATAAACAAGAAACTAAATGAAGTCTCAAATGAACTAAGCAATATAAAGGTAGCATCTTTCCCAAGAGAAATATACAACGATGAGACCCTTTGTTTCTTTCTTTCTATGGTACATCTTCACGACACTGATTACGAAACGTTTGTCCTGATAAGCAAATATGTTCTCGCATCCTTAAAAGAAAAACAAATAGACAAAATGATAGAAATAAAAGAACTAAAAAAATTTATCGAACAACGAAAACATAACGGATATGACGAGAACAAACTGAGCCTCGAAAACTACAAACTTCAAACACATTACTCAGAGCTTGAACAGATAAAAGAAGGAATAAAAAATTTCAGAATTTTTCCAAAAGACGAGGAAATGATAAAGCCCGAACAAAAAAATTTAGTTGACAGTTTCATGAAAATGCAATTCGCCCAGCTGGATTTTGAAGACAGCCTGAACCCGGAAAGAAACAGAAATATTGACATATTAAAAGCTGAAATCATGGCAGACAAGCTTAAAATGGAAGCCTTCATAAAGGAATACGAATAATTTTATCCGACCCAAAAAGCCGGCTAAAGACAAGGAGAAGAAATGAGACGCGACATTGAATACAGCGAAATCCTTCCGCTGAGAAGAATACAGAAAGGGGACGAAGTTCAGATAATAGTCATAGACCCGGAACCCCAAAACCCGAAATTCCTCACGAAAAAGTGCCGGAAAATAATGAAAATCCCGAAAGGACACTACAAGGCCGTATGCGTCCAGGAAAGCCCCGCATGGAGACTCCAATGCGACAAGGAACCGCTACTTTCCGGAGCGTACACATACTGGGGCGGAAACAAATACCACATGACAGGAATCTACGCCGACGAACTTGAATCAGAACAATGGGGAAAATACAGATGAGCAAAAAAGAAAGGCTTCTTAAAAACACGGAAAAGAAAATCCCCGGGGACTCCCGGCCCGGATGCAAGATTTCAGCATGGAGCGAGCTTCCAAAACCCGTGAAATCCTACTAAAAAAAAGGAGACAGAATAGCATGTTCTCATACACAATTTTATTCTTAATATCAGGATTCTCCCTCATCGTAATCGGAGCAGCAACTTTATTCTGCATAATCATAACGAATTATGAAAAACCGAAATTAAACTCAAAGCTAAGAAAAATAGGTCTCTCATGCACCTTAGCAGGAATATTTTTCCTCTACCTCAACCAGAACGAAACATGGATCCGGAAAGACCTGGAACTCCACTACAGCCGGATTATGGAACTGGAACAAAACAAGACAATAATAGAACAAAAACTCAAGGACTTTGAGACTAACAAAAAAACGCCCCTCACGAAAGATGACCTCTACGAGAACACCGCACTGGTCGAACTGCTAAACGAGAACTCAGAAAAAAGAGAAAAGGTTATAGCAGAAACGAAAAACTTTGAGCAATCCATGATAGAAATAAACACCAAAAAAATAAAAAAACAACTGAAAAAGGAAAACAGAAAATGACGACAGGTGAATTCGCTGAACTCGTTCAGAAAATGAGAACGGCACAAAAAAAATATTTCAAGACAAAACTTAAATCAGCCCTCGAAGAATCGAGGATGCTCGAAAACGAGGTAGACAAAATCCTCGAAGAAAGAGAAAGGCAGACGCAGGCAAAACAGCCGACACTGTTCGACATTTACTGACGGACAAAAAAAGGAAAGACAGAATGACACTATTATACTACGGAACAATAACAATTTTTTCCCTGATAACAGTCATCGGAGCGATAAACTGTATCATAGAAAACGTAGAAAACAAAGGAAACAAAGGATAAGGACAAAAAAAATTAAATTTGTGTTCAAGGAGGAATGATTATGAATAAAATTGAAATTTTAAGTTTTTTATGCTACTTGAGTGCAGTAGGATTATTTTTTTATACATGGCAGACTGCCGGAACAAAAGAAATAAACTGGAAAAAACTGATTTTGCCTGTCACGATGGCTGTCTTTGGCATTATATTTTCAATCCTAAGAAATACTGAAGAAAAAAAAGCAGAACAGATTGCAGCAGAGAAAGCTGACCAAATGTACTATGAGGAAATGTTTCCTCAGCCAGAGATGAACCTGTCCGCAAGGAACCCGACTATCATTATACCGGCCTATGACGAAAGGTTTATCCTGTTGCATCCTGAGCTTAAGGAATATTTTGTCAGAAAAGTTCCGGCCGAACGAATATTTTCTACTGAACTGAACATAGATTTCGCAGACGGCACATGGCAGCTTTCAGTTAATAAACATACCGATGAAATAGTAAGAGCACAGTTCTCAAAAGACGGAAAATATGTCCTTGCCAGCGGAATCAAGGAAGGAAACGCAGTCATTGATATTTCAAGGGAAGGTGAAACATATGGCGGAAGTATTTTCGTAAGAGTCGAAGAACCTGAAGAATGGTATGAGAAGCTGCAGGAAGAGATGAAACTTGAATCATAGAGCCGCTTTTTGAAAAACTGTTCGAGGAGAAATAAATTATGTCAGAAAAGCCCAGAAATACACTGTTGGAAAATGTTTTTACAATTATATTAGCTATTATTATAGCCTTGATTATATTTGGTATCTGGTATCTATTGCGAAAATCAGGTTCAGAACTTGCCTATTCTAAGAATGACTATGTATATTACTTCAAAATAGATGATACTGAATATTATGTTGACCCTATTCGACAAAAACTGAAATTCGATGGTCCATCTCCACTTGATTCATTTTCTTATATTAACATAGGCGGTAAAAGTGGTTTTGTATATAGGCCAGATCAAAATAACAGAAAAACTGTAGTTACATTTGTTACTGAAGACGGGTATGAAATAACAACAGATAACTTCATGATGAAAAAAATTTTAAGAGAAAAAAATAAAACATATTCCCTTGAACAGGAAAAAACAGAAGAGGAGAAATAAATTATGTCAGAAAAACCTAGAAATACACTGTTGGAAAATATTTTTACAATTATTACACTGTTGGAAAATATTTTTACAATTATATTACCTATTATTATAGCCTTGATTATATTTAGTATCTGGTATCTATTGCGAAAATCAGGTTCAGAACTTGCCTATTCTAAGAATGACTATGTATATTACTTCAAAATAGATGATACTGAATATTATGTTGACCCTATTCGACAAAAACTGAAATTCGATGGTCCATCTCCACTTGATTCATTTTCTTATATTAACATAGGCGGTAAAAGTGGTTTTGTATATAGGCCAGATCAAAATAACAGAAAAACTGTAGTTACATTTGTTACTGAAGACGGGTATGAAATAACAACAGATAACTTCATGATGAAAAAAATTTTAAGAGAAAAAAATAAAACATATTCCCTTGAACAGGAAAAACCAGAATAGGAATCATTCAAAATTTATATTAAAAGGAAGAATAAATTATGGAAAAAGAAGTATCAGCTTCATACGAAGCTACAAAAACAAATGAATCATGCCTTGTGTTTAACAAATCAGAAGATTATCCAATCATGGGTTTTATCATTCCGACAGCAATTATTTGCCTAATACACTTTTGTATATCTGGTGAGTTTAAATATAAATGGATTCCTTACTGTATTGCAGTTATTTGTTATCTTATTCTTATCTATATTTTGCATAAATGCAATCAGTATAGGATAAATAGATTCATAGAAAACAATAAAAGTAATTTCGCTTATAGAATTGATGGTAAAATATACGAATTCCAGCAGGGGACAAAAAAAGAATGGTTTCAGCTCAAAAGTAAAGAGAATGATTTTATAGTATTAACCAATCAATTTTCTGTTAACGGCAATGGCGTTGCCTATGTAATCAGAGACAAAAGTACTTTGTCTGATCCCGATGCAAAAATATACATAGATCAGAGTTGTTCAGAAGAAATAGGAATTTTTTACGACCAGATTACTGAAATAAAAACAGGAAAAATTCTCAATGCAGTTGAACTAAAGCAGTTCTTGAAAGCTGAGGAGAGTAACTCAAAATATAATCCGATTACTGTTACTTTTTCCAACGGAAGAAAAAAACTTTCATTTGCCGCTCCTTGTTCGGACACCAATCTTGCAATTATGGACTGCTTATCAAGGTATGTCGGCGCAGACAGGATTGACAATATCGGAGAAAACCTTGACGTAAACTATACAGTGACAAGGGGGGAAATATCAGAACACTGCGAACAGTTCGTCATGATTATCAATAACCAGCTGCTGCAGAAACTTCTG
>CAMOIE010000024.1 GCA_946615905.1 uncultured Treponema sp.
TTTTTTCATAAAAAATCCTCCTGTTTTTTACGGGGGCATTCCGAACCAACGGTTTTTTTAAATACTCCCAATTCGTTATTAGGATATATCGGAAAATTATAACGGTCAATACACAAAATTATAAATTTTCCGTCTTTTTTGTTACTTTTTGGAGATTTGGGTTGTTTTGCGTACCATACTGTGATATAATTTTTAAAGTTTTATTAAAAAATCAGCATTTGTAAACCAAAATCTTGCTAACTATCGGTTTACATCTTCTTTTTCCCGTCTATTAAATATCGTTATTTTTCAAATCAAAAAACCTTTTAAAAATTTCCGAATCAAAGCAAAAAAATGGCGAAAGTACAAACTGT
The DNA here is from genome assembly GCA_946615905.1 of uncultured Treponema sp. Taxonomy (GTDB): domain Bacteria; phylum Spirochaetota; class Spirochaetia; order Treponematales; family Treponemataceae; genus Treponema_D. The sequence continues at coordinate 354 of CAMOIE010000024.1, forward strand.
GTCAATACCCCACCCCCAACAGTATGCATCCGCACAAATCAACAACCCCGGGGCAAGCCCGCGGGGTATGTTGGTTCGTAATTGGAATCGCAGTCGGGTTCAATACCCCTTTTACGCCCCAAGGGGCGGGGTATTAAACCCTCCGCACGAATAAATAATTGCCCCTAATGGAAAAATTTTGTATTTTATAAGAAACACTTTGACGGAGTTTTATATGGCAAACAAAGAACTTGAAAAGACAGTCCTCGAAGCCCTCGATATGTTCCGCCCCCAGCTTCAGGCGGACGGTGGCGATATGGAATTCATTTCAATTGACGACGAAAACCGGGTTCATCTGCGCCTGACTGGAGCCTGCGGTTCCTGCCCAATGGCCGTGATGACGCTCAAAATGGGCGTTGAGCGTTACTTGAAAGACGCCTGCCCGGAAATCACAGAAGTCGTTCAGGAAGCATAAAAAATCTGGAGAAAATCATGCAAATCGCATCACAAAAAATGGTGAAAATTCACTACACTCTTAAAGACGATTCCGGCACGGTAATCGACAGTTCAATTGACGGAGAGCCGCTTGAATACATGCAGGGAGTCGGCTCTTTGATTCCCGGCCTTGAACGCCAGCTTGAGGGCCACGAGGAAGGGGAAAAGCTTTCCGTGACGGTCGCCCCGAACGAAGCATACGGCGAGTATGAGGAATCCCTGATTCAAAAGGTTCCCAAAAGCCAGTTCGACCCGGCCTTAAAACTTGAGGAAGGCCAGCTTTTACAGGCTGACACCGTGAACGGCTCCATCACAGTCCGCGTCAAAAAAATCGACGACGACTCCGTGACCTTGGACTCCAACCACGAGCTTGCCGGAAAGACCCTTCATTTTGACGTGGAAATCGTCGGCGTGCGCGAGCCAACAGAGCTGGAGTTGAACCAGTACAGCATGAACGATGCCTGTTCCTGCGGTGGCGGATGCTCCGGCTGCTCAGGCTCCTGCTCAACATGCGGCGGCTCCTGCGGCGAACTCGACGAGGACGACCTGTAAAACTAAATATTCACGGCTTCGAGAATGGCCTGCATGTTGACAATCGGCGGGTCGGCGGTCATTTTGACGGTAAAATCCGCCAGAGCTGAATACTTTTTCTCGCGGTCAACGTAAAATTCATGGAAAATCCTGCGGATGTCATCTTCATTCGCGGGATTTTTTTTTGCAATGTAAGCCGGAAGATTCGTAAAAGCACCGGTCTCGTCAAATTCAGCCTCATTCACGATTCTGTCAGCGGCAGTTTTTTCACCGGAATCTAAAAAAATGAATTTTCCCTGGGATTTTAATGTTTGGACGGCAGCAGGATTCTCGCAGATTCCACCGCCTGTCGCGATTACGGCTTTTACCGTGAATTTGCTTTCTTTTTTTGAATTTTTAATTGCTGAAATGATTTCCTGACAGGCAAGGCGCTCCGCCTTTTTAAATGCGTCCTGCCCTTCTGTCGAATAGATTTCGCGGGGGGATTTTCCGCTCAGTTTTTTCACAAAATCGTCAGTGTCGAATACCGGGCAGGAAAAATGCGCCCCAAGAAATTTTGACTGCGTGGATTTTCCGCAGTGCTTAATGCCCGTAAGAATCAAAATCATACGGACATTATAACCTATTTTACGGTCTGCTTTCCACCGGCATTTTTCGCCATCGCGAGCGCGGAGGCATCGTTTCCAGAATAGAATCTGACGACATCTGAATTGAACTGATTCTCCACATAGCCACGGTAATTTGAAATCTTGGCCACATAGTTAAGCGTATGCTGGGGGGTCTGATTCTTCTTCACGCGGGCGGCTCCGGCATTGTACATGGCAAGACCTGTGATTTCGTTCCCGGCGATGTCCATGCAGTAGCGCAAGTGGGTCATTCCGTATTTTGCGGAAGTCTCCGGGTCAAAGAAGTCCTCCTCGTCCAGTCTCGGAAAAGAAGCTGAATTTAGCTGGAAAAGCCCCCGGTCAATCGTCGAATTCGTGTTTTTGTTGACGGCGTTCGGCTTGAAGTGACTCTCCACATACGCCAGAGAAAACGCGAGCGAAAGGGGAATGTCGTTTTTGTCGGCATTCTCAAGAATCGCTGTGGCAACGCGGCGGCTGCCGGTCAAGTGGGTGTAGAACCATTCAACTGCCGGGCGGGACTGGGGCTGCCTGTAAAGGGCGAGACCGTTGTCATCCTCAGGAGAATAGTCATCGGCATAATCAGTTTTAAAAGCTGCAAGTTCGGATTCGTCAGAAAAATCAGTGAAAAATGATGTGTAAGAATTGAATTCAGAACTTTTTTCTTCCGCAGGCTCTGTAACAGGAATGCACAAAAATACAGCAAGGCAAGCACCCAAAAACAAAAGGCTCACCGCGAGAGTTCCCTGCATAAGTTTTGACGTTGTTGTACTCATAATAAAATGATATTCCGCATTTGATTTTTAAGTCAATGGAGATATTAGAAAATTTGCGTTTTTTTCGTAAAAAATCCCGATATTTCGCATTGCTTTGCAAAGAACAACAAACGCTGCAAACTAATACAAGACTACGGACGCTCCCAAAGGCTCTTTCGCAAAGAAAACATAGTGACCGTGCTTTTCGAGGAGGGCTTCCTGATAGTCAGCGGCATTCGCTTTGACTTGCGCGGGAATCGCAAAGCCGATTACGGAACGGCAGTCCTTTATGCGGCGGGCGCAGTGCTTCATCGCGGCGGTAAACTGTTCTGCTCCGCCATCCTTGTCGAATTCCGGCTCTATAAAGACGAATTTTCCGTCTGACTCAAGAGACTTCAAGTCCTCGCGCAATTTCGCCAAGAATTCCTCGTTATATTCTTCAGGATTACCCTCGACATCCGACCATTTGACCGGAAAAACCATTTCTTTTGAAAGGGGAACTTCTTCTCCAGAGAGTTTAAAAAGTTTATTTTCTTTTGCTTCAAAGAGTTTTTCGAGTTTCATGCCTTGATTTTAGTTGAAAGGAATAAAAGATTCAACGAATTCCCAAGAGGACAAAAAAAATCCCGGAGCAAAAACTCCGGGACCCAACGAACCAAATAGAAACTATTCAGTAAGGATTTTGATAACTTCAGCCTTGTCCTGTGTGTTCAAAATCTGGGCGCGTTTTTCTGCGCTCTTGAAGAGCAGAGAAACTTCTGCCAAGAACTGAAGGTGAGGGCCAGTCTTGTTGACCGGAGAAAGAGTCATAATGAAGATGCGGCACGGTTCCTGGTCAAGAGAGTCAAATGCGACAGGATTGTCAGAAATTCCAATGCAGGCAACCAAGTCTGATACAGTATCAGTCTTGCCATGAGGAATTGCAATACCATGCTTCATACCGGTTGACATTTTGCGTTCGCGGTCAAGCACACATTCACGGGCAGCAGCTTTGTCAGTTACTTTGCCAGCTTTAACCAAAATATCGAGCATCTCGTCGATGATTTCTTCTTTTGTCTTTCCTTTGAGATGCAGCTCCACCGTTTCTGGTGTTAATACAGTTCTTAAGTCCATACTAAAATACTAAGTTCATTCTCTCTAAAAGTCAAGAAAAAAAATCTTAAATCTCTAAATCGATAACAATATATTTTAAGTCTGAATATTATAAATAAAGAACTGAATTTTATAAAAAATATTTCACGCAGATTTACAGGGCTATCATAAGCGTCCGAAACCTTGACGCATTGGAGTACGCCTAATGCCAACGTATCTTCAGGCCGGGGGCTATAAAATCTATTTTTGGTCAAATGAAAACGCAGAGCCAGTTCATTTTCATGTCACAAAGGGAAATCCGCAAGAAAATGACACAAAGGTCTGGCTTTTGTCCGGCGGTTCTTTTTTGCTGGCCCACAACAAGCGGCAGGGATTGCTGGGTTGATGTCGTCTTCCTTGACTCCATCAACCCGACACAAATCGCAAGGCGATTTCTGTCTTTGACTTTCGCCGCCATCCTTGGCGGCAGGGATTGGAGGGGCGTTAGTTGGGGCTGTCTAACAAGTTCGCAGAATGCGGTCATTGAGCCTGTCGAAATGACATTTGCCACTATAGATGGTGGTTTCGACAAGCTCAACCACCATTTTGCTACATTTGGGACAGCCCCAATGAGGGTTACCGAACCCCGAAAAGCCCGACGACGCAAAGCGGCGGCCGCCCGAATTCAAAATCCCTTCACTGTTCACTGACAGGCATTCACTATATAATATCGGAATGGACTCACTCGACAAATTCAACGCTGACATGCAGCGAATCATAAAACACGACAGGGCTTCAAACGGGGGCCGCTACGACGGAAAACGGGCTGCCCGCTCAATCGCGGACTTTTTTATTCAGGCAAACCGCGACAAGGAATCTCTCGCTTCAAGCGCGGCGGACTACTGGCTTAACGAATACATCCTGGCTTCCGCTGATATGGAAAAGGAGCCGACCGAAGACCACCGGGAAAAACTTTTGGCGATTCAGGCTTTTTTTGACGGAGATGAAGAAAATCTTTCCGCCCTTGACGACCACGACTTTTCGGAATTGCGGGACGAGGTGAACGCTGAGGCGGAAGACTTGGACTTGGACGACTTGCAGAAGATGATGGGGATTCTCGTCAGCAAGGGGGCCATGGGGTCTGGCGACTCGGATTCTGACTTTGACGATGACGACATTGATGACGATGATTTTGACGAAGAGGATTGGAAATAATTTTCATGTCCGAAGAAATTTCTAAATTTTACGAAAAATGCCTGCAATGCCCAAGAAAATGCGGGGTCAACCGGGCTGCCGGAAAATCGGCTTTTTGCGGGGAAGACTCGTCGATAAAAATCGCCCTCGCCTGCCTGCACTTTGGAGAAGAGCCGCTGATTACAGTCCACAATGGGAGCGGAACGATTTTTTTGACCGGCTGCAACTTGCGCTGCGCATTTTGCCAGAACTACCAGATAAGTCAGCAGGGCATGGGAAAAGCTATATCTATAGAAGAATTCGCTGAAATTTGCCTTAAATTGCAGGATATTGGGGCTGAAAACATAAATTTGGTCACTGGAAGCCACCATATTCCGGCACTCGCGCGGGGCTTGGAAGAGGCTAAAAAGCGGGGGCTTAAGCTGCCAGTCTGCTGGAATTCCTCTGGCTACGACTCTGTTGAAATGCTCAAAATGCTTGACGGCCTGGTTACGGTCTGGCTGCCGGACTTTAAGACCCTCTCCCCCGCCCTGGCAAAGGAGCTTTGCGCCGCTGCCGACTATCCAGAGACTGCGGAATCCGCCCTCAAATGGATGATTGACCACAATCCTCTCAAAATCACCAGCGTGGAAAAAAACGGCGTTAAAAAAGACAAGATTTTGCAGGGGGTGATTATCCGCCACCTCTTTTTGCCCGGACGCTTTGCGGAGACCGCCGATGTTCTCGACTGGCTCAAGCACAACGCCGACGGAAAAGCGATAATTTCACTTATGCTGCAATACACGCCCGTTCCCTTCAAGGACGAGGCAGACAGGCTTGAAAGGCGCAAAAAGGCTCTGGCCGCGATTGAGAACCGCCTTGTCAGCCAGTCCGAGGACTTGGACTTGCGGGACTTAATCGACGCTTACGACTTTGAATGGCTCTTTTATCAGGATTTGAGCGATGACACTTCCTGGCTCCCCGACTTCAACCGCCAGCAGCCATTCTCCAACGCATTAAGCAAAACAATTTGGCATTGGAAAAGCGGCATGGAGAAATAAAAAAATGGTCTGTCATCTGGCAGACCATTTTTTGTTTAAAGCAAAACTAGTTGAAAATCGGGCGGACGTTGATTACGTCAGCGATTCCGGCGAGTTTGCGGAGGGTTTCTTCGCTTATCTTGCCGTCAACGTCGATGATGTTGTAGGCCAAATCGTTGCGGTTCTGGTTGACCATTCCCGCGATGTTGAGTTTTGCGTCTCCCAAAATCGTAGTGAATTTTGAAATCAAGCCGGGCTGGTTTTTGTGGCTGATGCAGAGGCGGGTTCCATTGGCGGGAATTGCCTGATCCATAGTGGTTTTGGGGAAGTTGACGGAATTCGTGATGTTTCCTGACTCCAAGAAGTCGCGGAGCTCCTTTACGGCCATGACCGCGCAGTTGTCTTCCGCTTCGGGAGTTGACGCGCCCAAATGCGGCAGACAGATTACCTTGTCGCACTTCAAAAGCTCCTCGTCGGCGAAATCCGTTACGAGAGTGGCGACCTTGCCTGATTTGATTCCTTCGAGAATATCGGCGTTGTTTACAAGTCCGCCACGGGCAAAGTTGATGATTCTGACTCCGTCCTTCATCGTTTTGATTGAAGACGCGTTAATCATTCCCTTTGTATCGTCAGTCTGGGGAACGTGGACTGTGATGTAGTCTGACTTTGCGTAGACCAAATCCAAAGTCTCGGCGTGCTGGACTTTCTGGTTCAGTCTCCATGCAGCTGCGACTGAGAGGAAGGGGTCATATCCGACTACATTCATACCCAATTCAATCGCTGTGTTCGCGACCATGGCACCGATTGCGCCAAGTCCGATTACGCCCAAAGTCTTTCCCTTGAGTTCAGGGCCGACGAACTGAGATTTGCCTTTTTCTGCGAGGGCGGGGATTTCGTCACCTTTTCCGGCCAAGCCTGCGACCCACTTGTTGGCCGCGATTACCGGGCGGCTGGAAATCAAAATTGCGAGGATGACCAATTCCTTTACGGCGTTTGCGTTTGCGCCCGGAGTGTTAAAGACGACAACGCCTTTTTCAGTAAGCTCTGGAATCGGAATGTTGTTTGTTCCGGCACCTGCGCGGGCGACGGCCTTTACGGTTGTCGGAATAGTCATAGAGTGCATTTCCGCTGAGCGGACTAAAATCGCGTCAGGATTGTTGATATCTGTTGCGACCTCGTAATTGTCGCGTGGAAAATTCTCCAGTCCAACCGGGCTGATTTTGTTTAATGTCTGAATCTTATACATAATTTTCTCCTCTTTGAAAGCGGAGATTGAGCCTGTCGAAATCGGAGCTGAATATGATTTTGACAGAACCGGTAGAGAAGAGTAATTTTTATTAATTAACGCTTCCCTCTTTTTCCGGCCCCAGCCTTGAACTTGTTTTTCTCTAAGAAATGCTTCCTTAATACTAAGGCATTCTTCAAAATAAACCAGTTTCACAGGCAATCTGCTTTTTGTATACTTAGCACCCTCACCATTTTGATGCTGCAAGAGTCTTAAAGTCAAATTCGTTGTGCTTCCAACGTAATAAGAGCCATCCGAACATTGCAAAATATACATGCAAGCAGTATTCATAAACTTTTACTCCGGTGGTTTCGACAAGCTCAACCACCGTATTTTTTTATTAGTTCTCCTTGGCGAATTTCTTCATGAAGTCTACAAGGGCTTTTACGCCGTCAAGAGTCATGGCGTTGTAGATTGAGGCGCGCATTCCTCCGACAAGGCGGTGGCCTTTGAGGTTTACGAGTCCGGCTGCGGCGGCTTCTTTTACGAATTTGTCGTTGATTTCCTTTTCTTTGGCTTTGGACGCTTCATCCTCGGCTCCAGTTGAGTATTTTGTTAGGAAGGGAACGTTCATCAAAGAGCGGCTTCCGACAGCGGCTGTCGCATGGTAGAAGCTGCCCTCGTTGTTGTCCAAGTAGTTGTAGAGGTAGTCAGCCTTTTCTTTGTTGCGCTTGAGCATTCCCTCGGCACCTCCGTTCTTTTCAATCCAGTGAAGAACTTTGTCCAAAACGTAGATTGTGTAGCATGGCGGAGTATTGTACATGGAGCCGTTTTCCGCGTGGGTTTTGTATGTGAGCATTGTTGGAGTTCCGGCGCGGGGAGTGTCAGTAATCAAGTCCTCGCGGATGATTACAAGTGTGACTCCGGCAGGGGCAAGGTTTTTCTGCGCGCCCGCAAAAAGGAGGCCGAATTTTGAAACATCAAGCGGCTCTGACAAAACGCAGGATGAGATGTCTGCCACGAGGGGGATTTTTCCTGTGTCGGGGATGTACTCGTAGTGTGTTCCCATGATTGTGTTGTTGAGGCAGATGTATGCGTAGTCATAGTCGCCCTCGATTTTTTCAACTTTCGGAATGTAAGAAAATCCCTTGTCCTCTGATGAGGCGATTACGTCAACCTGAACACCGAGTTTTTTTGCCTCTGCGGCGGCTTTTTTTGCCCAGACACCGGTATTGATGTATGCGGCCTTTCCAGTGTGGATTCCAAGGTTTTCCGCCACCATGGCGAACTGTGTGGAGCCTCCGCCCTGAACGAAGAGGACTTTGTAGTTTTCGGGGACATTCATCAGCTTGCGGACCATGGCCTCTGCATCCTGAATAATCGGCTCATAGGCCTTTGACCGGTGGCTCATTTCCATGACGGACTGGCCAGTTCCATTGTAGTCCAGCATTTCCGCTGCGCATTCTTTCAAAACTTCTTCTGGCAGGCAGGAAGGACCCGCTGAAAAATTGTAAACACGACTCATTTTGTACCCCTTTAAAGCGGCAGTCGAAAAGGTGAAACTGTCCGATTGCCACGAAAAATAAGTTTCTGTGAAAAATATAACAGAATACAGTCAGAATTCTAGACCATTATCCCTGGGCGGTCAACGGAATTTTTGAAAGCAAATTTGATTTTTGCAGTATTTATAAAAAAATCGTCATGAAAAGAGATTTTCTGTGAAAAATATAACAGTATAAAAGCAAAAAAAACACCCTATTGCTGAATGCGGCAAGGATAGTAGCCGCGGCGGAGCCGATGCGGGGCATTGCCCCGTATTGGAGCGCGGTTAGCGCGTAACGGCGGATAGCCTGGTGGGGCTGTCTAATAAGTTCATGGCGGAGGTCATTGAGCCTGTCGAAATGACCTCCGCCATGGTGGTTTCGACAAGCTCAACCACCGTACTTTTGCGACAGCCACAGCCGCCCAAAAAGCAAGATTATCCAGTCTATTTACGATTTACGGCCGCGACTTTTGACCATTTGGACTGCCCTGCGGACTACCGGATCCCTTGTGACTACAAGCAAAACGATCCCGGCTGCTGCAAAAACTGCGAGGCTGACGGCTAAGACTCCTCCGTTGCCGAAAAGTCGCCCCCAGCCGGACATGACTGGCAAAATAGCCTTTCGGACAAAATATGCCGGAACTGCCGCAAGAACGCTGAAAAGGGCGAGTTTTAACGAATATAAAATTATCGAGCGGATTACGGAGTTCACGCTGACCGCATTGGATTTTTTCAAAAACACGAACAAAAAGACCGTGTTCGCAAAAGAGGCAAGTGTAAGGGCAAGTGCGATTCCCCCGCCGGACATGGGATTGACTAAAATCAGTGCCAGAGGAATGTTTACCGCAAAGGAGAGGATTCCCGCCATGGTCGGCATTTTAGTGTTTCCCTGGGCGTAGAATGCCGGGGCTAGAATCCTGTTTAGAGCGATAAAGAAAAGTCCCGCGATATGGAAGCGGAAGGCACTCAAGGTGAGCAAAACTGAATTCTCGTCAAATGACCGGCTTTTGTAGACCAGTTGGATTATCTCTCGCCCGGTGACGAGGGAGAAAAATGTGACAGGGATTGCAATCAAGGCGATGATTTTCAGTGCCAGGGTGAGCAAATCGTTGAATTCTGCCCATTTTCCTGACTTTGCCATTCCGCTCAAGTCCGGGAGGATTACGGTTCCGATTGAGACTGCGAAAATTCCCAAAATCAATTCCTGCAAGCGTAGCGAATATTGAAGGGAAGAGACTATTCCGGCTCCTGCCTTGCCCGCAAGTGCTGTAGAAACAAGGTCGTTGAGCTGGTAGGCTGCCATTCCGATTATTGTCGGTCCGATCAAGGCGACGACTTTGCGGGTTCCCGGATTCGTGAATGCTTTTTTTAGAGAGGCGATTCCCGGCCACCAGCCTGTCTTTATGACGAAGGGCAGCTGAAAAAGAGCCTGGACGATTCCGCCTGAAATCACGCCGACCGACATTGCGCGGGCAGGGTTTGCCATCCGTGGGGACAAAATGTAGGTTGCGGCGATTACGATTGCGTTGAATAAAACCGGGGTAAAACCCGACGGGGCGAAAATCTTGACCCCGTTCAAAAGTCCCTGAAAAAAAGCTGCGACTGAAATCACAAAAAGATAGGGGAACATTATCCGGGTCAAAAGGGTCGTCTCGGAAAAAATCGCGGATGCGTCACCCTTGTAAAAAAAGGGAATTATCAGCGGGGTAAGCAAAATTCCTGCGACAACGACGAGGGCTGTCAAAAAAGAAACCAAAGTCAGAGTGGCGGCGGCAAATTCTTTTGTCTCGCGGATTTTTTCGGCATTTTCACTTCCGTCAGGATTCTTGCAGGATTCAAGATAGCCCCGGAATGTCGGGATAAAGGCCGTTGAAACCGCATTCTCCGCAAAAAGGCGGCGGAAAAGATTGGGAATCATAAAGGCTATTCCAAATGCGTCCGCGTACTGGGAGGTTCCTAAAAAGGCGGCTTTCGTCATCTCACGCACAAGGCCTAAAACCCGTGAGCAAAGCGTAAAAAATGAGAGGGAAAGCCCTGCTGACAGCAGTGATTTTGATTTTTTTTGATTTTGCATTTTGAAATGATAACGCTTTTAAAGTCTCTTGGGTAGCAGTGAATTTACACAAGATTTATGTGAATCTCTTGTAATAAGTCACTAAATTTGTATAATTATTAATTATTGCCGAGAAACAGTGCATAATTATGCAAATTTAGGCTATGTCGAGGTACTGATGACTGACGTTGACATGAATTTTATTAAAAGACTGGCGGATTTAGCTGAACACAACGACCCGATTAATCCTGAGCTTTACACAAAGTATGACGTTAAACGGGGATTGCGCAATTCCAACGGAACCGGTGTTTTGGTCGGTCTCACATCAATCGGAGATGTAGTCGGCTACGAGATGAAGGACGGTCAGAAAATCGCTGTTCCCGGCCGTCTGGTCTACCGTGGCTACAACGTCGAGAGCCTAATCAAAGACGCGGAATCCCACAATCAGTTCGGCTACGAGCAGTGCGTCTACCTCCTTTTGTTCGGAGAGCTTCCGACTGCTGAAGAATTAAAGCTCTTTACAAATTTGCTCGGCTCCAAGCGGACTCTGCCGGAAAACTTCACGGAAGACATGATTATGAAGGCTCCGTCAAGCGACATCATGAACAAACTTGCCCGCGGTGTCTTGGCTTCTTATTCTTACGACGTGAATCCGGAGGACCGGTCGATTTCAAACATAATGCGCCAGTGCATCGAGCTGATTTCCCGCTTCTCGACTTTGGCGGCCTACGGTTATCAAGCAAAAAGACGCTACTATGACGGCAAGTCAATGTACATCCACAATCCGATGCCAAACCTTTCCACGGCGGAAAACTTTTTGCGCTTAATCAGAAGCGACACAAAATACACGGACGAAGAGGCTAAACTTCTCGACCTCGCCCTGATTCTCCACGCGGAGCATGGCGGCGGAAACAACTCCTCTTTGACAGTCCACGTTGTTTCTTCCGCTGACACGGACACATATTCTGCGATTGCGGCTGCGGTCGGCTCCTTAAAAGGACGCAGGCACGGAGGCGCGAATATCCGCGTTATGGAAATGATGGACGACATCAAAGACCACGTTCGCAGGTGGAATGACGAGGGTGAAGTCGCTGACTATCTGAACAAAATCATCCACAAGGATGCCTTTGACAGGACCGGCTTGATTTACGGCCTCGGTCACGCGGTCTACACGGTTTCTGACCCCCGCGAAAAGCTCTTGATGGGCAAAGCCGAGCATCTGGCGCAAGTCAAAGGTTTGGAAGAGGAATTCAAACTCTACAAACTGATTGAACGGCTGGGACCGGAGCTTTTGTACAAGGCCCACGGAGACAAAAAGAGAATTTGCCCCAACGTCGACTTTTTCTCCGGCTTCGTCTACACGATGCTCAACATTCCACGCGAACTCTTTACGCCACTTTTCGCAATCTCAAGAATCGCGGGTTGGTCTGCCCACAGAATCGAGGAAATCGTAGCAGGCGGAAGAATCTACCGTCCTGCCTACAAAAATATTTTCGCTGAGCGCGACTATATTCCGATTGAAGACAGATAGTCCTGCTGATATATTGTAGGAATGTCACTTGAACGAATAGATAAAATCCTTTCCGGTCAGGGCTTCGGCTCCCGGAAGGACGTGCGGCGTTTTTTGCATGGCGGAACTGTTTTAGTCAACGGAAAGGCTGTCTATGACCCGGCCGTAAAAGTCGATGATGAAAAAGATGAAATTTCTATCGACGGGCAGATTTTAAAAATCCAAAAAAATCTCTATATCATGCTGAACAAACCAAAGTCAACGGTCTGCTCAAACAAAAGCCAGAATCCTGACTTGCAGACAGTTTTTGACCTTTTGGACTTGGACCTTCCCCGAAAATTGCCGGGCGGCGACTTGCACTGCACGGGCCGACTTGACGCGGACACGACAGGCCTTCTCCTGCTGACGACTGACGGGGCTTTGACCCACAGGCTGATTTCTCCCAAAACACACGTGCCCAAAACTTATGCCGTAGGCCTCCGCGATTCTGTCGATGAAAAGTCAAAATCAGAATACATCCAAAAATTCAAGGATGGAATTCACATCCCACCGGAAGACGGGGAAAACGCCTGCGACTGCCAGAGCGCGGAACTAGTCTGGAAGGACTGCGGAGAATACGTCTGCGAGCTTACGATTTACGAGGGAAAATATCACCAGGTAAAAAGAATGTTCAAGGCCGTGGGGAACGAGGTTGTCGCGCTAAAAAGGCTTTCGATGGGCAGCCTCAAGTTGGACGAAAATCTCGCCCCCGGCGAATATCGGGATTTGACCGAAGAAGAAGTCAGTTCGCTATAACTTTTCTGATGGCGGACAAAAGCTCGTCATACTCGGTGAAGGCCTGATACTGGGGAAAGTCCGCCTTGATTTTGTCGGTCGTGCGGAAGAGGAATCCCGCTTTCGAGGCCTGAATCATTCCAAGGTCGTTGTATGAGTCCCCGCTTGCGATTGTGTCAAATCCGATTGACTGCAGGGCCTTTACGGTCGTCAGCTTGGAATTCTGGATTCTCATCTTAAAGCCGGTGATTTCCCCAGAAGGGGCGACTTCGAGTGAGTTGCAGAAAATCGTCGGCATTCCGAGTTTTTTCATCAACGGGGCGGCGAACTGTGTGAAAGTGTCCGAAATGATTATAGTCTGGCACTCGCTTCTAAGCGTGTCCAAAAATTCCTTCGCGCCGGGCAGTGGGTCGATTTTCGCGATTACGTCCTGAATTTCCTTGAGGCCGAGTCCGTGTTCCTTGAGGATTCCAAGTCTCCACTTCATCAGTTTGTCGTAGTCTGGCTCGTCGCGGGTCGTCCGCTTCAATTCAGGAATCCCAGAAGCCTCGCTGAATGCAATCCAAATCTCAGGAACGAGAACCCCTTCCAAATCCAAGCAAGTTATGTACATCTTTAACTCCAAAATCAATGTAATACTAATAATTAATAATAGAAAAATATTATCAGTTTAGAAGATTTTAGTTAAGACGGAAAATTCGGGCGGTCCCCTTTGGGTCGCTACGTCCGCCACTACGCTTTCGCTCCGGCCTCGCTACGCGAGGCTGCCTAACGGCATGGCTCCCATCGCTACCGCCTTACCATGCGGGGGTTGGACTTGCCACTCCGTGGCCGCTCCCCATCGAACGCTACGCTCCTGCTTGCGTTCTCCGGGGCTTCAAGTCCAAGTCTGCATAGCGAAAATTTATTTGAGCAAAAAAAAGGGATTTCCCATAGCGAGAAATCCTTTTTATAGCGGGGGTTGGACTTGCCACTCCGTGGCCGCTCCCCATCGAACGCTACGCTCCTGCTTGCGTTCTCCGGGGCTTCAAGTCCAAAACTCACTTTTATGCAAAATCGGTTTAAAAATAAAAAAACTTCCTGTGTTTCAAGGAAGTTTTATTCTTTAGCGGGGGTTGGACTTGCCACTTCGTGGCCGCTCCCCATCGAACGCTACGCTCTTGCTTGCGTTCTCCGGGGCTTCAAGTCCAAGTCTGCATAGCGGAAATTTATTTGAGCAAAAAAAAGGGATTTCCCATAGCGAGAAATCCTTTTTTATAGCGGGGGTTGGACTTGAACCAACGGCCTCCGGGTTATGAGCCCGACGAGCTGCCAACTGCTCTACCCCGCGTCGTAATGTAGTGGTATTATAGGGGTAAAAGGCAGCTCTGTCAAGTTGAATTTTCAGTAAAACGGCTTAATATGATAAAATTCCGTTGTTTTTGAAAATTACAGGGGTTTAAATGTCAAACCAAGGCTGAACAAAGTTACGTCCTTGTTCAAGTCAAAATCGTAGCCCATAGTGTTGTATTCTTTTTCAAAATACTTTGCGTAAACTCCGCCGGCTGTGACAGTCAGCCAGTTTGTTGCCTTTACCTCAATTCCGAGGCCGATATTCACGCAGTCCAAAACGGGGGCAAAAAGGTTATTCGCCTTGCTGTTGCTGCCCTGGTCGCTGTACATAAGGCCAGTGCTTGCAAGCAGACGGTCTGTAATCTGCCAGTCAAGGCCGCCGCCCAATTCCCAAGAATTCTTGTACTTCATCTTGTCGCTTTTTGCCAGGGCGTTTGAAATTCTTGCCTGGTCGTTGAAGTAGTAGTTAAAGCTTGTGTTTACGTAAAGAGGATTAAGCACCTGATAGCCAAGACCAACGTTCAGCTCCGGGGGCATGTCATTGTAGTAGTGGTCGCCTTTTTCCGCCCCGGAAAGGAGGGTTGAAGCCAATTTTCCTTCCATAGATTTGAATTCTACGTTCATCTTTGTGATTGTCTTGTACTGGACAGCGATGTCGAGGGCATCAATCGGTTTTGCGTGAACACCGAAAATTCCGCCGACTCCCATTCCGAAAGCCTCATAACCTGCATCTGAACCGCCGTTCTGAGTTTTCCAAAATGCGTTGGAACTTGAAAGTGTCAGATTCTGCTGAGACTGCAAGAGGCGGGCGGCCGCAGCTACAGAGAACATATCATTTACCTGAAGAGAAAGTCCCAAGGTCTCGCCGTAAGTTACGGAGTAGACTTCAAGGGAATGCTTGTTCGCAATCGCAAGAAAGTTTGTTGCTGCGGCACCTGCAGCCTGTGCCTTCGGACCAAGCGTACCTGCAAGGGTTGGTGTTGCCGCAATAGTCGCGCTAAGTTGTTGCGCCGTTTTCTTGTAACTAGCGGCCTGTTTTGCAAAGAGTCCCCATGTTGCGGCAGTTCCGTCCTTGTAATTGAGGGTTCCGCCACCACCGGCTACGGCAAAGGCTCCAAAGAAGGCCAACTTGTCCATTTTGTAGACCGCGTTGAAGTCCGGGTAAAACCAGACTACTTCTTTGTCTCTAAAAGTATCGTCGTTAATACTTGTATCATCAAAAGCGTTGGAATAATTCTTAAAGACAAGCTGATCACCAATCTCAAGGTAAAGACCGTCTTTCATAAAACCTGTTCCGGCAATGTTGTAAAGAGCGGCTTCTGGTCTCTCATGTTCTGTATTGCGGCTAGGATTGCGGTGGTAGCCTGTAGAAAGGTTTGTCTTACTGTCGATTCCGCCGGCAAAAAGAGAAGCGGCGATTGTAGAAAATGCGCAAATTGCGGCAAGCTTTTTCATTTATTCCCCCTAGTTGATTTACCGTCGGATGGTAAAACTCAAAAAGTGAAGTCAATATACCACCGCAATTTTATTTTGACAATAGGACAAAAAATGTCATTTTGCTAAATTCGCGTTAGCGATGGTAGCCATGCCGCTAGGCAGACTCGCGCAAGCGAGGCCGGAGCGACAGCGCAGTGGCGGACGTAGCGCCCCGAAGGGGAACGCTAGGGTTCGACTCGGCATCCATGCCTCCTCTCACCCGACACAAATCGCTCCGCAATTTCTGTCTCCGCCTAAACGCCCGTGCCTCCGTGCGCTGATTTTTTTGCAAATTCAAAAATTATTCTTTTTTCATTGTTCATTTTTAATTTGAAAAGCATTAAACTGTAACGTAGTGGCTGGGGGATTGGTCGCGAGAGCGAGCTAGAAAATAATTTCCTTAAAACCTTCGGCCAATGGAGCGTAGCGAAAGTGGCCGACTATCACAAATTTCCTGACCCGCCGGAAGGTACTCCGGTTTCTAATTTTGTTCATTTGCATGTCCACTCGGACTATTCGATTTTGGACGGTGCCTCAAAGATCGACACACTGGTCGCCCGTGCAAAAGAGCTGAACATGCCAGCCCTTGCCCTGACCGACCACGGCAACATGTTCGGCGCACTGAATTTTGAAAAGCTCTGCCACGTGAACGGAATCAACCCGATTGTGGGCGAAGAATTTTATGCCTCTTATGGCGACCACACAGAAAAGGCTGATGTTCCATTCGGCCGCAACGGCAAGCATCCCCACTACTTTCACCTGATTCTCCTCTGCGAAAACCAGAAGGGCTACGAGAATATGTCATGGCTCTCGTCAATCGCCTTTACGGAAGGGCTTTGGCACGGAAAACCGCGCGTTGACTTTGAGCTTTTGAAAAAATACCACGAGGGAATCATCTGCCTTTCCGCCTGCATCCAAGGGGAAATTCCCCAGCTTTTGCTCAACAACCGGGTCGAGGAGGCCTACAAGGTCGCCAAGGATTTTAAAGAGCTTTTCGGACCCGACCACTACTATATCGAAATTCAGGACCACGGACTTGCAGACCAGCGGGAAGTCGCCCCAATGCTCCTAAAACTTGCCCGCGATTTGGACATTCCGATTGTCCTGACAAACGACATCCACTACTGCTACAAGGAAGACGCTGAGGCTCAGGACGCCCTCCGCTGTATCGGATTTAAAAAGCTTTTGAACGAGCCTCATCAGACCATGGGAGAAGGACGCTCTGAGTGGTACTTGAAAGACGAGAGCGAGATGCGGAGCCTTTTGCAGGGGCTGCCAGACTTTACCCCGGAAGTCATGGACGAGATGATCGCAAACACTGTGAAAATCGCCAACATGTGCGACCTGACGATTCACCAGTACAAGACCCAGGAGCTGAAAGACTGTCTGCCCCGATTCGAGCTGCCAAAGGAATTCCAAACCCACGAGGACTACAAGGAAAACCAGAACGACTACGTGCGCTACCTTGTGGAAGAGGGACTTAAAAAACGCTACGGAAAAATCACCCCGGAAATCCGCCAGAGGGCTGAGTACGAGCTTGGAATCATCTTCAAGATGGGCTTTGCCGGTTACTTTTTAATCGTCTGGGAATTCATCCACTGGTCAAAGTCAACGCCTGACTACGACCCTGTGTTCAACGGCCCAAAACCCTACATTCCGATTGGTCCCGGACGAGGTTCCGGTGCTGGCTCCCTTGTCGCCTACTGCATGGAAATCACCGACATCGACCCCTTCCGCTTTAAGCTGATTTTCGAGCGATTCTTGAACCCAGAGCGCGTCTCAATGCCTGACTTTGACGTGGACATGGACTACGACTTTAGACAGGACATCATCTCTCATACCCGCATTTTGTACGGAGAGCCGCAAGTCGGCCACATCGTTACATTCGGAACGGAAAAGGCAAAGGCTGTCATTGCGGATGTTGGTCGCGTTTTGGGAATTCCATTGAACGAAGTCAACATGCTCAAAAAATGCATTCCGGCAAACCCGAAATTCAAGCTGAAAAACGCCTTTGAGCCGCCCACGGAAAAATTCCCCGATGGAGGTCAGCTCATTCCATACAAGGACGACCCGCGATACAAAAAGCTCTTTGAGCTTGCATTTAAACTTGAGGGGGTAATCCGCAACACTGGTCTGCACGCTTCCGGCATGGTAATCGGACTGACTGCCCTGCCCAACTGGGCGCCTGTTTTCAAGGATCCGAAGACCGGAGAAGTCGCCGTTCAGTACACGATGGACATAATCGAGCCTTGCGGACTTGTAAAATTCGACTATCTCGGACTCAAAACCCTTTCGCTGATCCGCTACACCGAGGACATCATCAACAAGCACAGAAAGCCCGGAGAGCCGAAATTCGACACCTCCCTTGTCAGCGACACCGACCCGGAGTCATTTGAGCTTTTCACACGGGGCGACACGGTTGCGGTCTTCCAGTTTGAGTCGCCAGGAATGCAGAAGATTTTGCGGCAGGTAAAGCCCAAGCGCCTTGAGGAGCTGGTCGCTTTGAACGCTCTTTACCGGCCGGGTCCTATGGACTACATTCCCCAGTACGTTGACGGAAAATGGAAGCCTGAGACTGTCCACTATCCTGACCCATGCCTTGAAGGAATCCTCAAAGAGACTTACGGGGTTATGGTCTATCAGGAACAGGTTATGCAGGTTTCCCAAAAAATCGCGGGATTCTCTCTCGGTGCCGCAGACATGCTCCGCCGCGCCATGGGAAAAAAGAAGCCCGAAGTTTTGATGGGCAAAAAAAAGGAATTCATCGAGGGCGCGATAAAATCCGGCTTTACGGAAAAGCACGCCGATGACATCTTTGAGATTATGATTCCTTTCGCCGGTTACGGATTCAACAAGTCCCACGCGGCCGCATACACTGTCGTCGCCTACCGGACAGGCTGGCTCAAGTGTCACAAGCCCGCAGAATTCATGGCGGCAAACCTGACAAACGAAATCACCTCTACGGACGGTCTTCCCGCATACATAGCCGAGTCCCGTCGCATGGGAATTCCCGTTGACCCGCCGGACGTAAACCGGTCCGATGCGATTTTTGACGTTGTTGACGGCCACATAGTCTTCGGATTCAAGGGAATCAAGGGAATGGGCGATGCCGCCGCAAAAGCCATAGTCGCTGACCGGGAGGCGAACGGCCCCTACAAGGACTTCATGGACTTTATGACCCGAATGGGGGCAAAGTGCGATGAGACTGGAAAAAGAATCTTGAACTCAAAGGCAATCGAAGTCCTGATTAAGACCGGTGCTTTTGACAACTTGGACAAGAACCGGCCGACTTTGCTTGCGAATTTTGAGAGGATCACCGAGTACGTCGAGAAAATCCAGTCTGGCGGTGAATACGGCCAAGTCTCCTTGTTCGAGGACACTGGCGAAAAGGAATTCACCGACTACCAGTGGGAAGAAGTCGAGGACATGACAAAACTCGACAAGCTGAACATGGAAAAAGAGCTTATTGGCTGCTATGTCTCAGGCCACCCGCTGGACGACTACCGTTCTGCCTGGGAAAAAACTTCTGTGAACTCGACGACAATCGCACGGGAAGCCAGAATCGCACAGGCGGAAGCTGACGCTGCGAAGGCGGCCGCCGGTGCAAATGCATGGAGGGTAAAGAATTCCGGCCGCGAGTATACCTGTCTTGGAATGGTCAGCGAGCTTAAGCAAATCACCACGAAAAAGGGCGCCCGCATGGCTTTCGCGAAAATCCAAGACTTCAACGGGTCAATGGACCTGACATTCTTCCCGAAAACTTGGGAGACCTTGCAGGCCAGAATCCAACAGGACGGAGTTTACGCTTTCAAGGGAAAACTCGATGGAAGCCGTGAGCAGCCCAGTTTTATCGTGGACGAATTGCAGGACGTGAAGGCTTTGCAGGAAAAGTCTGTCTCGGAGCTTCACATTCAGCTTGACTCAGGATTTTCTGACCAGAGGCAGATTTTTGAGCTTAAGGAATTCCTCTTCGGGACTAACGGAACTTGCACGGTTTACTTCCATATAGACACTCCGAGCGGAAGCTATATAGTCCGGGCGAATTCGCAATTGATGGCTCCGTCCACAAAGGAATTCGCTGACCAGCTCAAAAAACTCCCCTTCGTAAAGGAAGTCTGGGCGGCGTAAAAAGTCCTAGTAAGCCTATGTAAACTTTTCCTTGTTTGTGCTATAACTTTTTTCATGAAAACACGCTCAATTGATGACATGAAAAAAATCTATCATTCACGCAAGGAAAAGCTTTGCGCATATATGAAGGAAAACGGTCTCGGTGCCGTTATTTTTGAAGACACAGAAGAAAGACGGTCTCCGGCAGTCCGCTATTTTACCGGACATCCGTCTGACGCTCTTTTTATAATCGACTCTGACGGAAAATGCATTCTGCTCCCCTGGGACGAAAATCTCGCCTCAGAGCAGGCAGTTGATGTAAAAGTCGTTCCCTACAATAAATACGGCAGGCTGAACACAAAGGCCGCCAGGGAAACTCTAAAATCTTTCAAACTGAAGGAAAAATCAAAGGTAGAAATTCCGCCGACAGTTCCCTACCCGCTTTTTTTGAAATTCGTTGACGCCCTCGACGAATGGGACGTTCTCTGCAGGGAAAAGTCCGCCCACGACTACGTTACCCGTCTCCGCGCCCAAAAAGATGAATACGAAATCGACTGCACAAAGGAAGCCGCCCGCGTCGGCGATTTGATAATCGACAAAATCGAAGAAGGCTGTAAAAACGGTTCCATCAAGACAGAAACAGACGTGGCACTTTTAATCGAACGTGAACTTAGGGCAAACGGCTGTGAGCGCACAGGATTCGACACATTGGCCGCAGGTCCTGCCCGCTCATTCGCAATTCACGCATTCCCCGGCTACACTGGCGGAGAATGGCCTGCACAGGGACTTTCAATCCTTGACTTTGGCGTAGTCTACAAGGGCTACACAAGTGACACGACTGTAACGGTCGTAAAAGAGCCAACCGCTGAACAGGAAAAACTTGTCTCACTGGTGGAAAAAGCCGCGAAAGAAGCCCTCCCCCTCTACAAGGCAGGAGAGGAAATCTGCAAGGCCGGAAAAGCCGCAGACGATGTGTTCGCAAAAGGCAAGAGGACAATGCCCCACACGCTCGGTCACGGAATCGGACTTGAAATTCATGAATGGCCCAGAATTTCCGCCAAAATCCCAGATGACCAGAAATTCCTGCCCGGAATGATTGTCACTTTGGAACCCGGACTTTACGATCCACAAATCGGTGGAGTCCGTCTGGAAAATGACGTTCTAATCACCGAAGAAGGAAACGAAGTCATTACGCATTCAAGAATTATCCGTCTCTAGGCAGACCGACAGGCCGGAAGCAATCTAGCGGGAGGAGTGATTATCTGCTATAATTCCAGCATGAAAATCACTCCCGACTACACAGTAATTTATAACGATGATGACATTGTTGTTTTGAATAAACGCTCCGGCCTTTTGATTGCCCGCGACCGCTACGATGAGGACGCTGCCCGCCTTGACGAGCTTGCGGAAAAAGAATTCGGCCGCCTTTATGCCGTCCACAGAATCGACAAGGACACTTCCGGCTGCGTAATCTACGCAAAAAACTCGGACGCACATAAAAATCTCTCCCTTCAGTTTGAGGAGCGCAAAGTCCAAAAGACATACCATTGCTTAGTTTACGGCCACCCCCTTTGGGAAAAGAAGACAGTTGACCTGAAACTTCTTCCCGATGGAGATGCCCGCCACCGCACAATCGTCAACTCAAAATGGGGAAAAGCCTGCACGACTGAATTCACTCTGCTTGGAATCTGCGGGCCTTACGCTTGGCTTCAAGCCTGCCCAAAAACTGGAAGAACCCACCAAATCCGCGCCCATTTGGATGCAATCGGAATGTCAATCGTCTGTGATCCCCTCTACGGCGGAAACCAAAAGCCCGTCAGACTGAGCGAAGTAAAACGCAACTGGCGGGGTGACGAGGACACGGAACGCCCCCTACTTTCAAGGCTGGCCCTCCACGCCTACAAACTGGAAATCACTCATCCTTCATCCGGCGAAAAAATGACATTCACCGCACCTTACCCCAAGGATTTGGAAGCGACTAGAAAGCAGTTCAAAAATATTTTTGGAGTTGACCCGCTTAAAAATTCTTCCGAAAATAAATAAGAACACTTTTTTCCCAGGAGACCTTTTTATGAAAAAAAAATCGATTTTCTTTTTGATTTTACTCACAGTTTTTTCTGTGGGTGCAGAAAACGGGTCTGCTTGGAACTTTTCGCTGGAACCAATGCTGGGGATAAAAAACGGCTTGGTTCAAGAATATGTTTTTCAAAAAAATTGCCCCTACAGTGACGACACATTAAGCCGGTTGGACTGGGACATGAAAAACATTTGGTACATGGGTCTCAAGGCGACTGGCGGCTGGAACAGGATTACAACGTCAGCTTATTTTACTGTAGCAATTCCAAACAATTCCGGCTCCATGGAAGATTCTGACTGGCAAAACGTCACAGCAACAGGTCTGAACGCCTACCAGTACAAGACAAATTATTCAGAAAGCGACAATTATCTGAATTACAACTACTCATTTGGAATTCAGGGAGGCTACACATTCAAGCCCCTCTCATTTTTAGATTTACTCCCCTTCATCGGATTGGACTACGACTGCTTCAAATTCACTGCAAAAGACGGCGACTACTGGTACGGGAACTACAATTCCACAGGAAAATACTACTATCAGTACAAGTCTTCAAATTCAAAATCCGGCTCAATCAGCGGCGATGTCATAACCTACCGCCGAGAAACTTACCTAACATGGGTCGGACTTAGCGGAACATTTTACCTGCCGAACAATTTTTCAATTTTACTTGAGGCAAAAGTCGCCCCCTATGTCTACACCTGGTCAGAAGACAACCACCTGCTCAGAAGCATAAATTTCGTTGATATTTGCGATGACTATTTTGCAGCGGCAAAGTGCGGCCTAGGTGTAAGCTACAAGATTTCAAAAAGAAACGCCATCAGTTTGAATTCATCTTTTTTGTACATAAAAGAGCACCGAGGGTCGGACTACTACAAAAAAGAAAATTCCGCAACATGGAAGACATCCTCGACAGAAGGCGGGGCCTCACAATGGAATCTAGACTTTTCTCTTTCATGGAAAATTTCAATCCTCTGATTCGTCTCTAATTTGATATGAAAAAAATTTCAGGCATCATCCTTATCCTCCCCATGCTTTTTATAGGCGGATTTTTTCCTGTACACGGGCAGGTTTTTCCAAAAGTTTCAGAAAAAACAATTTGGGAAGTCGATTTTGAACCCTTTGCGGGTTTCACTTACGGTCACATCGGAGAGTATATAAGCGGAGTAGACACTTCGGATACAATCAGCCATTTGACGTGGGAGGAAAAGCCTCTTTGGACTTTGGGATTTAAGAGTGATGGAAAATACAAAAATTTTAGGGCCGGAATTTATTTTGATGCCGCTCTCCCCCTCCGCTGCGGAAAGATGGAAGATTCCGACTGGACAGACGGTCTCAACGTCACCGACACAAAAACAATTTATTCCGTTCATGAGCAATCTGTAAAAACTCTTTTGCACACTGGATTAAAGCTTTCCTATGAAATACCGATTCGCAAAAGATTGACCCTTGAACCGCAAATAGAAGCCTCTTTCTTTCATGCGGCTTTTAAAGCTAAAAATGGATACGGTTGGTACGGGGCGACTGCTTCCTACAAGGGGAACGGGGCTTACTCTTACTGGAGGCACGGAACCTACTACGAAAAGGGCAGACTCTACGGAATCGACTATTTACAGCAGACTTTTTTCCTTTTCACCGGAATAAGTGTCGGGGTCAGTATAAATTCACGGATTTCAGCTGAAATTTTCGGGGGGATTTCTCCATATACTTACACCTATGTCAAAGACACCCACTACGGCAAATCTTCTGAAAGCCATCAGGAGCATTTTTTCTCCGCAAACTTCAAGCGGTACCGGGCAGGTCTGAGCCTTTCCTATAAACTGAATGAAACGCTCTCTTTAACCGGCGGAATTTCAGGACTTTGGGGCGGCAAAATCACGGGAGACTTGTATTCAGATAAAAACATCGACAAGATGAAAATCATTCCCACCCAAAAAGCCGGCAGTGACATTTACGAATACACAATCACGACAGGCTGCAAAATCAAACTTTTTTAAGACGAATTTTATGATTTTAATTTTAACAAGGCTTTTTCCGTGTTATAATATCCGTAGATTAAAACTCGGAGGCTTACAAATGAAAAAAATCATCACCATCAGCCGAGAATACGGTTCAGGCGGACGTTTGGTCGGCCAGCAGCTGGCAAAAGAATTAGGCTACAGTTTTTATGACAAAGAAATAATCGACATGGCCGCAGAAGAAAGCGGACTTTCACCGAATTTCATCGAAAAGACCGAGCAGAATATTTCCTCCAGCTGGCTTTACAACCTTCTTTTGGGAACTTCATACGCGGGAACATCGTCAGGAACGACCGGGGCAAGTTTGAATACGGGAACGCCGGTTCTTCCCCTCGCAGACCAGGTTTTTAACGCCCAGCGGAAGACAATCATCTCAATCGCAAAAAAAGGCCCCTGCGTCATAGTCGGACGCTGCGCTGACTACATCCTGTCAATTTGCGACGAGATAAAAAACGAAGACCTGCTGAATTTTTTCGTCTACGCTGACATGGCGGACAAAATCAAGCGGGCGATTGAATATTACGGAGTCCCGGAAAAAGACGCGAAAAAGACCGTGATTCAAGTGGACAAGCGGAGGGCAAACCACTACAACACTTTCACGGAAAATACCTGGGGAGACCGCAAAAATTACGATTTGCTGGTGAACACCTCAATCCTCGGCGTTGAGGGCACGGCAAAACTTTTGGCTCAATTCGTCCGGCAGGCATAAAGACCGCATTCCGCAAACTAATTAGAAATTCCCTTTACTTTTGAGACGGGGACAGCAGGAAAGATTATTCTGACCGACTGAACCCGTCTTCTTGTCTGTTCCTCAACCTTGTAGACGATTTCCCCCCGGCGGATAACTTCTCCGGCTTCCGGCAGGGCATCAAACTGCTCCAAAATCCATCCGGCCAAAGTCTCGTAATTTTCAGAATCCAAACCGAGTCTGAGCAAGTCATTCACATCGTCAAGCCGCATGTCGCCGGGGACAAGATATTCTGTGGCGGAAAGAGGCTTTATTCTTTTTTCCGGGGGAATCTCAGCGGTGTCATCAGGAACCGACCGGCCGAAAACCGCCCGCAAGAGGTCATCCATCGTGACAATCCCGGAATTTGACCCGTTCTCGTCGACCGCGACTGCGAATTTTTTCTTTTCCTGACGGAATTTCTGCAAAAGCTCGGAAGCGGAAAGAGTTTCCGGCACAAAAAGAGCCTTTCTCATGCAGGATTTTACGAATTTTCTGCCGCTCTTTGAAGATTTCGCCTTCATCAGCAGGACGTTGCGGTAATGAATCATGCCGCAGACTTTCTCAAAAGAAGAGTCACAAACCGGCAGGCGGGCAAATCCTGTCTCCGTAAAAATCTTGACGACTTCCTCGTAATCAGCGTCAATCGGAACGAATTTCACAAGACTCCTGTGCTTCATGATGTCGTGAATCTTCAAGTCAGTGAATTCAAAAATGTTGTCCAGCATCCGCTTTTCAGAATGCTCAAGCGTTCCCTCATGCTCTCCGGCAGAAATCAGCGACCGCAATTCCTCTTCCGTAATCGTGTCTTTTTTTTCCTTGAGGAAAAGCTGCAAAAAAGAAGTAATCAGGCCGGAAATCCTCGCGAAAATCCAGACAATCGGAAAGAAAATCCGTTTTAAAAGTGCAAGCGGCCCCGAAAATGCCTTCGCGCACTTGACCGGATAAACAGTCGCCACGGTCTTCGGGGTAATCTCGCCGAAAATAATTAGGACAATCGACATCACAATCGTTGCGTAAGTCGAACCGACCTGACCAAAAATATTTATTGCGACTGTAGCCGCCAAACCAGAGGCAAGTGACGTGACAAAATTGATTCCGATTAAAATCAGCGAAAGCAAAAAGTCATTGTCTTTTTTTAAGCCGACGACCCTTCTGGCAGCCGCGTTTTTTTTATTTTCCCGGCACTCTTTGATTAATTGCCTCAAAGTGACTTTTGTAATTGAAAGATAGGCCGACTCGGATGCCGCGAAAAAAGCCACGACTCCGACCAAGACAAGAGTCAAAATCAGCGGGAGAATTATGTTGAGAAATAAAGTCATGCATCCTCCTTATAAACCTCGCCGGTAGCCTCACACCAGAGACAGTGGACTTTTGAAATGCGGAGTCCTTCCATCAAAGTGACGACAAAAACCCAGCCGCCCTCTTCATAAGAATCTCCGGGACCGGGAATATATCCGAGTTTTTCCAAAAGCCAGCCTGCCAAAGTCTCAGCCTGAGAGTCCTCAATCGGAATGTGGAGCAATTCTTTTACTTCGTCCAGGCGGCTGTCACCGTTAAGATAAATATTCTGCGGATTCAAAGTCTGATTTTTCTGCGGCCGGGAAAAATTCTCCGTCTCGTAGGCAAGGCTTCCAAAAATTTCTTCCGCAATGTCGTCAGAAGTCAGGATTCCGTCAGTCCCGGAATACTCGTCGATTACGATTGCGAAAGACTGCTTGTTTTCCGTCAAAAGGCTTTGAATCGAAGTCATTTTTGTCGTGGACGGAATGAAAATCGGAGGACGGACAAAATTTCCGGCTTTAAAAGAATGTTTTTCCCCGGAGAATTTAAGCAAGTCTTTCACGTACAAGACACCGATGATGTCGTCAATGTCCTTGTGAAAAACCGGAAACTGGGAAAGGCGGGTTCTCTCGGAAAGCTCCACCAACTCCCGGTAAGAGATTGTCTGCGGAACTGCGATAATCGAGCGGCGGGGAATCATAATGTCCTCAGCGTTCAAGTCAGAGAACTTAAAGACCCGGTTCATCATTCTTTGCTCGCCGGTGTTCAGTATTCCTTCTTCCGAACCTACATCGATAAAAGTCTTGATTTCATCTTCTGTGAAAGTGACTTTTTTCTTTTTTGTGTCGATTCCGAAGACTTTTAAAATCGTCCGGGAAATTCCTGTGAAAAAAATGACCAGAGGCCTCAAAAGCCAGAAAAAGAATTTGACGAAAGGACTCAAGGCAAAGGCCGACTCTTCCGGGTAGCGGGTGGTCACGCATTTTGGCGTAATCTCTCCAAAAAGCAGCAGAAGAATCGTCGCGGTTCCTGTCGCATAAGCCAAACCTGCCGCGCCGAAAAGTTTTAACGCAAGAGAAGTCAAAATGACGGAAAGCGTGACGTTTACAAGCTCGTTGCCGACAAGCAGCATGTTGAGCAATTCTTCCTTGCGCTCAAGAAGTTTTGAGACTCTTACGGCTTTTTTGTCACCCTTTTCACGCAGAAAATGGATGCGCAGCTTGTTCAGCCCTAAAAAAGCCGACTCCGATGCGGAAAAAAGCAGGGAAAGGACAATGCAAAGGCTTGCGGCAAGCAGGAGAATCAGAAAATTTGAGTCAAAAATTCCGGCCGGAGGTTCTTCCATAGATTCTATTTTACTTCCTCAAAATCAATTGAATTCTCTTTTGAAGAATTTTGGAACATTCCAAGAAATTTTGAGATTTGCTCAATGGCGGCCTTGGCAGCCTTGCCCATGTCGCTTTCTGGATCCATTTTTGAACACAATTCATAGTAGCGCAAAATCAGGGGAAAGTTGCTGCTTTCTGAATTCATAAGAATTGCGGCCGCCTGATAATAGCAAGCCTGTTTTTCTTCGACAGAAAGGAATTCGCTTGAAGCCACATCGTTGAAGACATTCGCCGCTTCCTCAATTTTCTGACTATAAACCAAATCCATAGCATCAGCATTTGCGACAGCCATCAGAGCTTGTGGAACAAAGCCACTTTCATTTTTCGGGTCAAGATTTTTCATCTGCATTCCCAAATCATGGAGGGCGTATCTTTTCTTAAGACCTGTTGCCTCGTAAAGAGCGTGAATTGCCCTTGCCTTTTCAGGACCTGACTTGTTTTTCACATCAGCAATCAAAGCTTCCATCTCTTTGATTTCTTTATCTTTCTGCAAAAAAAGATTTGTTAAATCTTCCATGGATTTAATTTCTTTTGAATTCAAAATTGCGGAAGTCGCCTCCCCAAATTCATCAGGAACTTCCTGACCAAGCATAGCAAGAACATAGCCCTCTTTTGAAAGGACGTAAATCGAAGGATAGTCGGCAACGTCATAAGTGTAGGCGGCCTTGATGTTGTCCTCGATTTTTTCGGCCAAAGCTAAAGCCGCTTTTTCTTCTGATTCTGACATGCCCTCAACAGGGTAGGCTTTTTCGAGAAGGGACTTTGAAAAATCCAAATTGACTAAAACGTATTCTTTTGTAAAGGCTGAAAGAAATTCCTCGCTTGAAAGCAGACCGTCTTTTAAAACCTTGCTTTCCGGATTTTTGTCAAAATTTGAAAAAAGTACGAGGATTTTTTTGTCCTCTTTTTGAGCGGCAGACCTTCCGTCATCAAAATTGTCAATCCATTTTGATGAGTCTATTGAATTCTTACAGGCGGCAAAAAAAGACAGAGAAAGACAGAGAATTGAAACCCGAATAATAAATCTTTTACAAAATTTCATATTTTTCCCACAAAAATTAAAATGTTAAAATGCGTTAGCGGCTCGCAGGGCGTAAGTTGGGGCCGTCCAATAAGTTCGCAGAATGCGGTCATTGAGCCTGCCGAAATGACATTTGCGACTATAGGTGGTGGTTGCGGGCGTTGCCCAAACAAGCACAACCTCCATTTTGCGGTTTTTGGGACAGCCCCAATGTAGCGAAAGCGGAACCCGGAGTGACGCGGCCGGCCGAAGGCCGGCAACGCCCAAATCCCTAGTTAAAATATCTGACACCGGCGGCGAAAATATTCTCGCAGGAGTTTCCGTCCTTGTCGGTGATGATGTTTTTAATCAAGTCGTCTGACGAACCAGACAGGCCTCTTCCGTCGATTCCGCCAATTCCTATAGTACGCTCTGAGTGACCCATTTTTCCCAAAACGTGACCGTCCGGGCTTGTAAGTCCTTCGATTGCAAAGGCTGAACCGTTGGGATTGTCAGGCTCGTTGATTGCAGGCTGACCATTTTCATCGCAATACTGGGTAAAGACCTGGCCTTTTTCAAAGAAGTCTTTTGCAAGGCTCTCTGAAATCAGAATGCGGCCTTCACCGTGGCTGATCGGAACATAATGGGGTCGTGGATCCAAAACTGACTTGTCCAAAGCCCATGGACTTGACGCGGAGACAAGCCTTGTGCGGGCTACCCTGCTTATGTGGCGGTGAATCGTGTTGTATGAGAGGGTCGGCATTTCCTCTGACGGCTCCATGATTTTTCCGTAGGGGACGAGGCCTGTTTTTATCAGAGCCTGGAAGCCGTTGCAGATTCCGAGGACAAGGCCTTTGCGTTTTTCGAGCAAATCGGTGATTGCCTGGGCGATTTTTCCGTTGCGGATTACGTTGGCGATGAATTTTCCTGAACCGTCCGGCTCGTCACCTGCGGAGAAGCCTCCGGCAAAGGCAAGAATCTGGGTCTCATCGATTGATTTTGCAAGCTCCGCAAGAGATTCTTCAAGCGCTTCTTGACTATTGTTGCGGAAGACGAGGATTTTTGACTCTCCCCCGTTCAAATTGAAGGCGCGGGCCATGTCGTACTCGCAGTTGGTGCCAGGGAAAACCGGAATCAAGATTTTCGGCTTTGCGGCAGACGGATTTGCGACATTGAATGATGCCCTGGCCTTTTCAACTGACTCGTGGGGCTTTTTGGCAAAGTCCGGCAGGGTCACGGTTGACTCTTTTCCAGAAAGCGGAGGATAAACTTTTGAAAGTTTTTTCTCCCAAGCCTGGTACAACTCGTCGAGTTTGATTGAAGTTTCCGGCAGGGGATTGAGTCCTGTCATTGAGACTGTGATTTCCGGCTGATTCTGGGTAAAGCCGATTTTAATCGCGGTTCCGTTTACGATTCCAGCCTCTTCCTCAAGCTTTACGCTCGTCTCAACGATGATGGAGCCGTACTGGGGGGTGAACAAGTCAGCGATTGTGTTGTTCACGTTCCTGTGGAAGCCGATTGCTGTCGCGGAAGAGGGAATAGCGTTGATTGCAGCACCTATTTTGTTTCCGAAGGCCATTTTTGTCAGAGCCTCGGCGATTCCGCCCGCCCCGACCGGGTACATGGCGGAGATTTTTCCGGCCTTGTTGATTTCGTAGAGGGCATCGGAGTTTTTCTTGAAGATGTCAAAATTCGGGGCAAGGTCAGCGGTGTAGGGAAGCTGAACCAAGTAGATGAAGTCCCCGCCCTTTTTGAAGGAGCCGGAACGGACATTTTTTGCCTCATCGTGGGCTACTGCAAAAGAAACAAGTGTATGCGGAACGTTCATGTCCTCGAAAGTTCCTGACATGGAGTCCTTTCCGCCGATTGAGGCGCAGCCCATCAAAGCCTGAGCTTCTACAGAACCGAGCAGGGCGGCGGCAGGGTATCCCCAAGATTTTTCGTCGACTGTACGTCCAAAGAATTCCTGATATGACATGCGGGCAGTCGTAGCCTTTGCGCCAACGCAGGTTAATTTTGCAAGGGAAGACAAAACAGCTGTCTGCGCTCCGTGCCAGGCAGACCACTGGGCAACGCGGGGGTCAAATCCGTATGACATCAGGCTGACCGTTGAAGTTTCGCGCGGGTACAAAACCGGGATTTTCGCGGCCATAGCGGCTTCCGGGGTTGACTGGTACTTTCCGCCGAAGGGGAAGAGAACCGTGCTGGAGCCAATAGAGCCGTCAAAACGCTCGCAAAGTCCCCGCTGAGAGCAGCAGGCCAAATCCTCAATATTTGCCACAAAGGCATCGTGAATCTGCTTTTCTGTCGGTTTTTCAGAGGCTGACTCTCCGGTCGCGGAGGCGCATTTTCCGAGTTTTTCCGCAACTGAATCAAGCGGGCGGACAAGAGGACTTTGAGTCTGCTCGGCAGGGCTTTCGATTTTCGCCACAGCCTCGTGTTTTGCTCCGGCAGTGTCGAGGAATGAGCGGTCGATGTCAACGATTGTCTTTCCCCGCCATTTCATGACGAGGCGGTTTGTGTCGGTGACAGTCGCGACTACAACCGCGTTCAAGTTCTCAGCCGCGCAGTAAGAGATGAATTTATCAACATCGCCCTTACGGACGACAACTGCCATTCTCTCCTGGCTTTCGGAAATCGCAAGTTCCGTTCCGTTCAAGCCCTCGTATTTTTTGGGAACTGCGTCAAGGTTGATGTCCAATCCGGGGGCAAGCTCTCCGACTGCTACTGAAACTCCGCCCGCACCAAAGTCATTTGAGCGGCGGATCATGCGGCTCACCTCTGGATTGCGGAAAAGTCTCTGGATTTTTCTTTCCTCAACGGCGTTTCCCTTCTGAACTTCCGCCGCGGCAGTAGTGACTGACTTTTCTGTGTGGACTTTTGAAGAGCCTGTCGCCCCTCCGATTCCGTCACGCCCTGTTCCGCCGCCTAGCAAGATGATTATGTCGCCAGCCTCAGGCTCCTCGCGCATGACAGTGTTCTCAGGGGCAGCCGCGATTACGGCTCCCAATTCCATGCGTTTTGCCACAAAGCCCGGATGATAAATCTCGGCGACCTGACCGGTTGTCAAGCCGATTTGGTTTCCATAAGAAGAAAATCCCTGGGCGGCCTCGCGGCAGAGCTTTACCTGGGGAAGTTTTCCCTGCAAGGTTTCGCTCAAAGGAAGAGTCGGGTCTCCGGCTCCAGTAACGCGCAAAGACTGGTAGACCCATGAGCGGCCGGAAAGGGGGTCGCGGATTGCGCCTCCGATACAAGTGGCAGCTCCTCCGAACGGCTCTATTTCAGTCGGATGGTTGTGGGTTTCGTTTTTGAACATCAAAAGCCAGCGTTCTGTCTCTTCTTTTCCAGCCGGCAGGGGCTTTCCGTCTTTGTCGGTCGTGTAGTGAACGTCGATGTAGACAGAGCAGGCGTTGTTCTCCTCGCTCACTTCCATGTCGTCCAACATACCGTGCTTTCTAAGATACTTTCCGCCGATTGTGGCCATGTCCATCAAAGTCAGCGGCTTGTCCTTGCGCTTGGCGTAGATGTCAGTGTGCATGGCCTTGTACTCTTCAAGAGACCGCTTGAAAAGTCTTGAGTAAGGGCCGTTTTCGATTTTTATGTTTTTTAGAACAGTGTTGAACGTAGTGTGTCGGCAGTGGTCGGACCAGTAAGTGTCCAAAACCCGGATTTCAGTCTCAGTCGGGTTCCGCTTGATTTTCTTAAAGTAGTCCTGCAGGAATTTGATGTCCGCAAAATCCATGGCAAGCCCCATTTTGACGCGGTAGGCTTCCAAGTCCTTTTTGCCGAATTTCACAAAGCCCTCGACCACGGGTATGTCACCGGGTTCGGCGGATTTCATCTCCAAAGTCTCAGGAATTTTATCATCGGTCAGGCGGGAATCGACCGGGTTAATCAAGTATTTGCGGATTTTCTCAAGGTCATCAGTTGAAACGTCGCCAGTCAAAATCACGACTTTCGCGCATCTTACAATCGGAGGCTTTGTCCCGACCTTTGCAGAATTTTTCAGTGACTCGCGCAGCAAAAAAAGACACTGCTGGGCGGAATCGGCTCTCTGGTCGTATTGTCCGGGCAGGTACTCCCAGATAATCTCAGTCTCGCCGGGCTTCAGTTCCAACGGCGGATAAATCACCGTGTCAGACTGGGGTTCGGAAAAAATTCTCTGGGCGGCAGCCTTTGAAACATCGTCGCTGGTATTCTCGATGTCGTAGCGGTTGAGATAGCGGACGCCAGTGACGCCTGAAACACCAAGAAATCCTGTGATTTCACCAAAAATGCGGTCGGCCTCGCTCTGGAAACCGGCTTTGCGTTCAACATAGATACGAAACATTCTTCTATTTTAGTGAAAAGCTGTTGCTCATTCAATTATATTTTCATTCGGGCGGGAGAAGGCTCAGCCTCGCTTTCACGCCCCCACCCGATACAAGTTTTACTTCATCTTAGCAAAATGAGTTAAAACAAAATAAACGCTACCGGAACTTTATCGCATAGCAAGACCTTATCGTTTCCTACATAAAACTTTATTCACGAATTTGAAGCAGACTTTGCGTCAATTCTCAAAATAACAGGTTCATTGTCCCGTCTCCCGTGGTACATTCCGCTGTAACCGCTGCCCATGTTGTTTTCCTCCCTTCCCATGCTGAACTTTAGTCCAGTCGTCAAAATGAACGAACTGAACTTTTTTTGAATTCACCGAATATGAATCCGGCATAGCTCCATAGACGAGGATGATTTTTGTTTTGATTTCCTTGATGAAAGACCTCAGGCCTTCCCGCAGATGGTGTTTGTATTCAGCGGTTCTGCAGCAGCCGTAAGTCCCGATTGAATAGATTCCGTGTTTTTTAAATAAAAAAGAGCATTCCAATGATATTCATCACCAAAATGCTTTACGATAAAAAGCTATGCAAACATATGCTTGAGTTGAGAATCATTTGTCGTCATCCAGTTAGGAAAAAGGCCGCTGGAGTCTTTACTCATTGGACATCACCGGCAGAAGCCTTTGTCGCTGCACAAATCTGACAAATTATGATACAATTCACAAAAAGGGAGGTAAACTATGCCACAGACTGAATTTGCAGAATTTTCAAAAAATGTATTGTTGCTCTCGACAGAAAAGGCTTTTGCTGACTTAGACGCAATTCATAATTATCTCGCTTTTGATAAAAAAGAGCCTGCCATTGCAAGAAACTTACCAGAAGTATTGAATTAGGATTTTTCCATCGATCGATGACTTTTCACGAAAAACTTCAGCAATTGCGAAACGACTCAAAACTGACACAGGAAGCGCTGGCGGAAAAATTGTTTGTTTCCAGGGTTACGGTTTCCAAATGGGAAACAGGGCGCGGCTACCCCAACCTAGATTCTTTAAAAGCGATGGCCGAAATTTTTGGTGTTTCAATTGACCAGCTTTTATCAAACGATGAACTTTTTGAAGCCGCCCAAACGAATTTAAAAAAGAATAGTGCAAACCTACGTTCGATTGTTTTTGGACTTTTTGATTTTCTGATTATGCTTTTTTTCTTTTTGCCGCTTTTCGTGGACTACACTGCTCACGCAGATAAGGTCGTTCATTTATCGCTTTTAAATCTGAATTGCAGTTCCGCAATTACAAAGCTCTTTCTTGAAATCTTTACAGGGCTGCTTCCATTATTAGGAATTGTGGAACTTGCGCTTCAAAACTGCGAAAAAAAATGGCTGGGAATTCTTTCTATTGTTTTTAGCGTTATACTTATTTTGCTCTATATTTCTACCAACCAGCAGAACGCTTGTATTCTCACTTTTTTCTTTTTGATAGCAAAAGTGGTGGTTTTGTTCAAGGTTACGAAACGTATCACAAATGTAAACTAGTATTTATGGAAAGATACTCAAGTTTCTGCCATTTTTTGTGGCATGAAACGATTCAAATTATTTTTTATTTTGGCGGTATTTTTCTTTGCTGCAAACTATCTTTCTGCAAAAGCGATAAACGCTTATCCTTATTATTTGTCGGATAAGTCAGAGGTAAATTCGTTTGATTCATTATTCATAAGACCATACAACAAATCTCTGGATTTTGCGGGAACAGTTGCTTCCTATATGGCGATTGCAACAACAGCAAGTTTGCTTGTAGCTCCAAAAGAAGACTACTGGAAGATCGGAGTTGTTGGCTTGGAAACACTTGGCTCGGCATTTGCTATCCGCTCAATTTTAAAACACAGCATAGACAGGGAAAGACCTTATATGTACTTTTCTGGCGCTCCAACAGACAAGATTGCCGACGGTGATTATTTAAATTCTTTCCCGTCAGGACACACAACTCTCGCATTTGCCGCTGCGGGATTTACAACATTTATGTTCTGCCACTACTATCCAAATTCAAAAATGAAAATTCCTGCGATTTGCACCTCTTATGCTCTTGCAGTTGGAACCGGCATTTTGCGCATGAGCAGCGGGAACCATTTTGCGACCGACGTGCTTGCGGGTGCAGCAATCGGCACAGCCTGCGGATTTTTAGTTCCGCTGGTGAATACACTTTGGTTTAAAAACGACAATAAAATTCAGCTGAGCGGTGGCCTGACAGGCCTTTATTGCACAGTAAAATTTTAATAAAAAAGCATAGCGCATTCAATTATATTTTAGGGCGGCCCCCCACCCACTTGTCATATCACTGTTAACCGTTATATACTGTTGACGGTGATAATATGAAACTAGGAAACTATGTTAACCAGTTGGGAATTTCAGTCTACAGCCTCTCAAAAGAAAGCCACGTGCCCTACACAACTCTTTGCAGCATCTGCAACGGAACAGCCGACATCATGGAATGCCGGGTAAACACGCTCGTAAAAATTGCCGACACACTTGCAATCAATCTTCTTGACTTGATAAATGGCTCTATTCCGGCTCCTGTAAAATACAATTTTATCAACAACAAAATTAGCCTCGATATTACCGACTTGCCCAAGGCCATCAAAAATACCATAAAGGAACTTGAAGAATACGACCGCAATAACGACACGATGTTCTACGAATGTGCCGATATGCTTTACATGATGGCAGATCGCTTTCTAAAAGACGGAGCGATTGACCGACCAACGCACGACAAGCTGATTATGAAATATCCGATTGCGTAATGTGACAAGAGAGGGAAGAAAATGGAAATATACGATTTTTCAAATTGTGAATACAGCAACAGAAACGGTTATTACGGCGGAGCGGCTGGCGACAAGGACGGAATCATTTTTAATGGTGAGCCGTGGATTGCAAAGTATCCAAAGTCAAACAAAGGAATGGCAAAAAACGACAAGCTTTCCCGAACCGCACAAACGCCTCTTTCTGAATACATCGGAAGCCACATATACGGCATTTTAGGCTACCCGGTTCACGAGACTCTTTTGGGAATTCGTCACGGTTTTGTAGTTGTTGTCTGCAAGGATTTTTGCGATGAGAATACCCGTCTTTTGGAAATGCGGACTTTGAAAAATATCCATATTCCTGAGATGAACAAAAAATTCCAAATGGACTTGCACGAAACCGATGACAGCCACCTTGTTGACTTGAACGAACTTTTTATTCACTTTGAACTGAATCCAGAAATTTCAAAAATCAAAGGCGTTGCAGAGAGATTCTGGAATCAGGTTGTGATTGATGGGCTAATTGGCAACAATGACAGAAACAACGGCAACTGGGGAATTCTTTCTTGCGGCAACAAACGAGAACTCGCCCCGATTTTTGACAACGGAGCCGCCTTCTACCCAAAGAAAAGCACACTCGCAATCGAGCAGATTTTAAAACTGCCGGAAGCAGACCAAGCAAGGAACAACTCAAACATTCAAGAGCCTTTCACTCTTGACGGCGAACATCACCTAAACTACCGCCTGATGCTTGAGCTTGACGAAACAAAAATTCCTGCCGCACAAGTTGAACTCTTGAAAGACGCAATCATAAAAAACACCGAATTGGTAGAAAGTAAATTGGACGAAATCAACAGTCTTTTCAAATCCATTCCAAACGAGCATAACGGATTAGAAATAATCAGCAACCCTAGAAGGGAATATTACCTAAAATCTTTCATGACAAGATTTAATGATGTCCTTAAAAAGCGTCGGGATGAGATTTTGAAGTAAAAAAACGTGATTTTTTATGAAAGAAGACGCGCTAAAAATCATATCGGAAGTTTTCCAAAGCCAAAACATACAGTCATTCTCATGCCAAAAGCCCTTCTCCGAAATCGAGAGAATCGACTACAATTTCAGGAAGATTCTCTTCGGCGGACTAGAAAATTACCAGCCGATAATTTCCTGGCTCACAAAATACATCAAAATCGACAGTCTCTACCTGCTCGAAGACTTCTACCACTTCGCTACCGTAGTCTTCAAAATCGACGACGAAAAGTTCTTCATAATCGGCCCATTCTCCTTTGACACGAAGGCTGAGCACGCCAAATATATAGAAGAAAGTCTTTCTGGCTTTTCGAACGAGATAAAGGAGGCAGTCGGAAAATTCTGCTCGCAGCTTCCATTTTTGCCTTCCCGCGACTCGTTCGTCAACTTCATCTGCGCCTTCATTCCGCCCCTTCTTGAGCGGAAAATGACCTTCACCTACCGCGCCTTTCTTTCGGAAAAAGACTTCTGGCTTGGTCTCGACAAAAAGGCATTGTCTTACCTCGATCTTTCGCCTGAAAAAGCGATTCTCGAAGACCGATACCGCCTTGAAAACCAGATGCTGCTTGCGGTCAAAAAAGGGAACACCGAGGAGGCGAAAAAACTTCACTCCCGCATGGCCGAGCAGCCCATAAAGCCCCGGAATCCCAATTCACTCAGAAACCTGAAAAATTTCTCGATAATTTTGAACACTCTTTTGCGAAAGGCGGTCGAGGAGGACGAAATCCACCCGCTTTTCTTAGACTCAATCTCGGCCAAATTCGCCATTCAGATTGAGGAAGCGGCAAGCCTGATCCAGATTGAAAAGCTAGGCCCCGCCATGATTGAAGAATACTGCGCCATGGTGCAAAAGCATTCAAGAAAAAATTACTCGCTTTCTGTGAAAAAATGCATCGACTACATAGACTTCAACTTCAAGTCATTCATATCGCTAAAGACAATCGCCGAGGACTTGTCGCTGAACCCTTCCTACCTTTCCTCAATTTTCTCGAAGGAGACAGGAATCCCGCTAACCCAGTACATAAAAAAAGCGAGGGTCGAATACGCGAAAAAAGAGCTTTCTGAAAGCACAAAGTCAATCGACGACATAGCCAACGAATGCGGCTACGAGGACATGAACTATTTTTCCCGAGTATTCAAAAGCATCGAAGGGAAAAGCCCCTCGGAATTTCGTAAAGCTAGCAAAAACGACTCTGACTTTACGTTGAAAAAGTGAAAATTTATAGACGGTGGTTGAGCGTGCCGAAACTACCGTCTATAACACGCATGGTCATTTCGACAGGCTCAATGACCACACCTACTTCTCGTAGTCAAAGTCCGGGATTTGGTGCCAGCGTTCCTTGAAGTAGTAGGCCGCCATCTTCGGCTGCCTGTCGCGCGTGAAAAGCCCCTTCTTGTTGCCCTGGACGCGCACGATGTTCTGGCTTGTGGCGAAGTCCGCGAAATTCCAGACCTGCTCGCCGGTCACGCACTCGTATGAGTCGAAGACCTTGTTGTTCATCTTGTAGTATTCGACCTGGTACTCCTCGCTCCACATGGTCGCGTTCACGTCGTGCATTCCGGACACAGTGTCCGCCCCGTACTCTGTAAAGACGACAGGCTTTCCGGTTCCGGCCCAGAAGTCAAGCTCGGCGCGAAGCTTTTTCTCCGCAGAGGCAAGCTTTCCGCCATCGATGTACCAGCCGTAGTAGCGGTTAAGGCAGATTACGTCGCTGAGCTTGAGCGATATGTCGTCCTTTGGCTTTCCGCCGACAGCGACAGATGCCATCGTGCATGGTCTTTTCTGCTTGTCGAGTGAGCGGGCAAGCTCATAGAGCGGCGCAAAATAATCGTAGGCCGCCGGGTCGTAGGAGTCAGGCTCGTTTGCGATTGACCACATGACGACGCAGGCGTGGTTTTTGTCGCGGCTGATCAAGTCGCGGATAACGTCCTTGTGATGCTCGAAAGTCTGCAATCCTTCCTTTGGGTCGAATGTCGGGAATTTCTTCACCCCGAAATTCGCACCTCCCCCGAACTGGAAGTTGAGACCTACGGCCGTCGTCTCGTCGATTACGACAATTCCCTCGCGGTCGCACTGCCTCATCATCTCCTCGCTGTAAGGATAGTGGCTTGTTCTGAATGAATTCGCCCCCTGCCATTTCATAAGCGAGATGTCCTTTGTGTTCATGGCAAGGTTCGTTCCGCGCCCGTTGGGGAAAGTGTCCTCATGCTTTCCGTAGCCCTTGAAGTAGAATGGTCTTCCGTTGATCAGGAATTTGTTTCCCTTGACCTCAACGCTTCTAACTCCGAATTCCTCGTCGTAAACGTCGTCCCCGCACTTTACGCGCACGGTGTAAAGATAGGCCGCAAGCGGCTGCCAGAGCTTCACGCCCTTAACGATTGCGCTTCCTTTCAAACCATTTCCGCTCGCAACGATTTTTCCGTCCTCGTCAAGGATCTCGACCTGGCAGGAATCAGCCTTTCCAGAAAATTCTACTTCCCAGAAAATTTCAGCGTCACTTCCAGTGATTTTGTTTGTCAGCGTGATGTCCTTTATGTATTCAAGCGGAGTCGTGTAAATGCGGACAGCCCGGTTGATTCCTGAATAATTGAAAAAGTCAAAGTTGCACTCAAAAGGCTCGTCTTTTTTAGCTTCGCCGTCACGGCTGAACATTCCGCCCGGTCGCCCGACAGGAAGGGTCGTAAAGTCAATCCTGTTGTTCACGGCGACTGTAAGAAGGTTCTCGCCCTCCTTCAATTTTCCAGTAATCTCGCACTCAAAAGGCAAGAATCCGCCCTTATGTTCGCACAAAAGCTCCCCGTTCAAAAATACTTTCGCAGCATGGGTAACAGCGTCAAAGCGGAGCATCACCCTCTGGCCGCCCACAAAAGAAGGAAGAGTCACATTCCTCTGGTAGAAAACCCAGCCCTGGAACTCGCGCAATTTCGGGTCGCTCTTAAGCTCGTTGAAAGAGGCCGGAACCGGCATTGTCTCGCTTTCGGACAAAAGGGAATCCTGCCATTTTTCGTCAAAGCCCTTTCCGTCCCAGTCGCACTTGAATTTCCAGATTCCGCTCAAATCGCTCACAAACCTGGAGCTGGTCATAATCGGATACAACATAAAAACTCCTGAAATAAAATTTATTCGTTCAAAATGCTAAGAATCTACCCGCGTTTTTCCTTCAAAATCCTTGCGTTCTCGCGAACCTTCTGCTTTGTCAGCGGGTAAAGGAAAATCAGCGCGAGGGCAAGAAGGCTGAACGAAATCGCAGGTGCGACGGTCGCAATTGTGTAGATTTTGTTCACCACAGCATCGTCAAAGGCTGTCGTCTGAGTGTAGCCTGCAAGACCAAGCAAGAATCCTGTAAGTCCAGATGACGCTGCCTGACCGAGCTTTCTTGAGAATGAATACACAGAATAAACCGCTCCGTCGTTTCTCTCCCCGTTCTTCACCTCCATGTCGTCGATTACGTCCGTAATCATAGCCCAGCAAAGAAGGTTGAAGCAGGCAAGTCCCACATAGCCGAACACGTAGAAGCAGCACCATACCGGAATCGAATGTGTGCGTACGAAAAATGCCGAGAACATCGAAGCAGCTCCTATCAAGGCACCCGCTACCGTCACGCCCTTCTTTCCGACAAAAGTCGAGATTCTTCCCACGAAAGTTGACATAAAGACAATCATGCAGCTTGCGAGCATCGTGGCGATTGAGATTCCTGCCCGGCTTCCAAAGTAATTCGGGAAAATGTAGTTGTTCATTCCGGTCAAAGTTCCCTGGCACAAAACCAAAAGCAAAGCCGCGATGATGATTCCGACCAAGGCACGGCTTGAGACAATAGTCTTCGCAAAGATTCCAAGCGAGAATTTGCTCTGGATTTTCGGCAGTCTCACGCGCTCAGTAGTCAGCGTGTAGCAAAGTGAATATGCGATTACGGCGATTATCGAGCAGACTATCGCAGCCCCAAGCATTCTCTCGCCTGAAATAACGGTCTGCCCCGCCTCGTTCTTGTAGAAAACGACCATCGGAAGAACAGTTCCGATTCCAGTCGCGGCCACAGTCGCGCCAAGGCTCCTAAAAGTAGAAAGAGACGTTCTGTCCTTAGGCTCCGGAGAAATTACAGATGCCATCGAGCCGTAAGGAATGTTGATTCCCGTGTAGCAGACAGAACCCCAGAGAATATACGTCGCGAACATCCAGACGATTTTTACGGCAAGCGGAGCGTTTTTAAGCCATACGGCGTACAACAAAACAGACGCAAGGGCTACCGGCCCCATAAAGCGGCGGATCCACGGAAGGAATTTTCCCTTGGCGGTGGGCTGGCTTCTGTCACAAATCTGCCCCATAAAAACATCGGTAAAGGCGTCAACGACCTTGGCAAGCATCATCATCAGACCGATAACCGCGGCCGGAACCCCCATTACGTCCGTATAGAATTTCATCATGAAAATCGCCGAGAGCATAAAAGTAAAATCATTCGCGCAGTCTCCCAGCATATAACCAATCTTGTCCCTCAAACCAAAGGGGCGTACAGTAACTTCCGTCTTTTCCATAAACGGCCTCCATTTACATCTTAGCAGCAAGAGTTTCTCTCTGACACAAATTGTAAAAGACAGACAAAAGCGTGTTAGCATAATATTTGTATTTTCAAAGATTTTTTTTGTTTTTTTTTCTTATTTGGGCGGCCACGCCGTGCGTCAGCCTCCGTGCTTCCGCACGGCTACGAGTTTTGCTTTCTGCCGCAGTCCGCGTCAGATTTGCTTCGCAAACCAGCAAAACTCGCACAATTAATTTCCGCTGCCCATCCATGGGCAGACACGGCGGTCGGGCTTTTCGCACTTCGCTGAAAAGATACAATAAAAGTGCAGTCGAAAATACCCCGAAAATAAGAAATGCGAG
>CAMOIE010000025.1 GCA_946615905.1 uncultured Treponema sp.
TCGCATTTCTTATTTTCGGGGTATTTTCGACTGCACTTTTATTGTATCTTTTCACACTGTCTTTTTTGAATGGCTTTTCGGTTAAGCATATAAATCCTTATGCAAATTGGTATATAGGTGATTTTGTGATTTTTTTACTTTTCGCCCCATTGATATTTAGATATATAAGGAGCATTAAAAGAGCTGTATTATTGTTTTTCTTTTCGATGATTTTATCATTTATTATAGCTCTTGTTGTAAACAAATTAAATCTGCCTGAAAAAGATTTCTTTTATATGTTCTTTCCAAATCAATTTTGTGGCCTTGTGGCAGGAATATTGATGTATTTTATTTTGAAGAATCCTTGTCAAAATAATATTAAAGAAAAAAGTTCATTTTTCTTTCTTGTTTTTATATTTTCGGTAATCTGGCTTATCAGGTTGGTTTATGGTATTCAGCTTGTTCCATATCACTTGCAGTTCGGTCTTTGTTTTATTTCTATTTGCTATGTCTTGTTCAACTCAGGCTTTAGAATCTTAAACTTTTTGATACCTCTTGGTGATCAGAGTTACGGAATTTATCTACTTCATGGAGCTGTTTTGTTCCTGTTAGAAAATCTCAATGTTTATGCTGTTTTACATGAACTAAAAGGGGCAATAGTGATTGTTGCTTATATTCTTATTCTTTCATCACTGGTATTTTTCTCATTTATTCTTTCTAAATTAATCAATAAATTTATCGAGAAGCCGTTTTTTAGTTGGGTAAATCATTTTTCTTCTTAAACTCATCCTCTTCCTTGCTCCAGTCTTCGTGTTGGATGTCGTAGTATGTTAGGTCGACTTTGATTCCCAAGTCGCCTGCAAGAAGGACTTTTACCCGGTGGTTGCGACGGTTCACTTGGATGACTGTTCCGTTTTTACCTGCGAAGGGGCCGGAAAGCAGAATAATCTTATCATTTTCATCAAATTTTGCTTTTACAAAGCCCTGCCGGCTGCCGAATTGAATCAGTTCCTTAATGATTTCAAGGTCTTTTCCTGTTAACGGCTGAATCTTCCCGTCCCTGTGGAGAAATTTTATAAATCCCGGCACTCTACGCAGTTTGACCAATTCATCCTCTTTTTGGTCTTCACTCGTCTGCAAAAAAATATATCCAGGAAAAAGGACTTGCTCATAAATCTTTCCTTTTTTGAGACGCATCAGTTTTTTGAAAACGTGAATCTTAAGTCCTTTTGGCAGGGCTAGCGGAGATTCAAGAAGCTTTGCATTTTTTTTGAATTCATCTTCTTTACCGGTAAGGACGGCTATGCAATAAAATTTTTCAAACATGCTTTTTCTAGATATATCAAAAAGTTGGAGAATATTCAATCTTTGCAGAAACTTTGAGTTATTTACTTATAACAGAATATTAATGGGGGGGGGTACTTATTGAACTATTTCCTAGAACGTGTATAATGTTCTATTACTTGTTATAAGCAATGTAGCTTGGTTCAAGCACATTTCCGCACAAGGTCATCCTTCTCGATTTGATTTGCTGCGTTTTGACTTTAAGCGGCAATGGAGAAGATGTGTCTTGTAAAAGAAATGTGAATATAAAAGCATGGATGGTTATTGATGCAACTGAAAGAATACTTGGACGGGAATAGATATTCAAAAGTCTTGGACTTTATAATCACCTTATTCATTCCTGCTTGCTACTGTATGTGCCTTTTTGGCTCTGTGAGAATTAAATCTTTCTTGTTGCTGGCATTTGGGAGTATTTTTGTTTTTTGCTATTTGCTTTCGCAGAAAAAATGGAATCAGATTATTAATCTAAAGTCTGCTTTTTTCTGGGGGCTTGTGGCGGCTCTGCTTTCTACTGCCTTTGCTTATCTTTTTAATCCGAATAAGGGCCTTCTCTTGGAGTCGTTCCCGATCCTTGGTACTTACAAGGATTTTTTGAGACAAGATATTCAGTTCGCAGGACTGATTCATTTTGCACTCTTGTTTTTTTTGACAAGTTTGCTTTTTAAATATAATCGAAAGCTTTATGATTGTTGTGCAAAAATTGTTGCCGTTATTATTCTTGTGTGTGCCTTATCAGGAATCGTCAACTATGTTTTGTTGGTAATTAATGCAAACATGATTCTTGTTGATAAATCTTGTTTTGATAATACTCTTGTTAATGCCTTGCCTGCCGGAACGGCGATGCTTTTTGGTTTGCTTTTGCCAGTGTTTAGCGATAGAAAAAAGAGTGTTTTTGTTAAGCTGATTTTTTTTGTAGCTATCTTGACTACTTTTAATCGCAGCACCTATATCGCACTTTTTTTTGCCCTCGTTTTGTTTGTGATT
The DNA here is from genome assembly GCA_946615905.1 of uncultured Treponema sp. Taxonomy (GTDB): domain Bacteria; phylum Spirochaetota; class Spirochaetia; order Treponematales; family Treponemataceae; genus Treponema_D. Next base: position 2,308 of record CAMOIE010000025.1, read on the forward strand.
CTCAATTGGAAGACGATACCTAAAAAGGTTCTGCTCCCTATGCTGTTTTCTGTTCTTCTTGTTTTTACTGTGTTTTTTGTCTTTTTAATGGCTAAGAGGGTTGGCATTTCAGAGTCTGATGGAATCCGGTTTGCACTTTTGCGTAATGCGAAGGCAATGATGCATAAGGCTGATGTGTTTCTTACCTTGTTTGGGCATGGGTTTGAGTCTTTTGATGTGGATTTTGAAGCAAGGACTGGAATGAAATTTGGTTCGGAAAATGCCTATATGAGCATTCTGTATGAGGAGGGCCTGGTTGGCTTTTCATTGACGGTCTTGCTCTTGTTGAAGGTGTTTTTGTTTTATTTTTTTGACAAGTCTAAGGATAAAGGGCTAAATTGGTATGCTCTTGCCGCCCTTGCGGTATCAGCCACCCTCCTTTTCTATGGTGGAGAAGGTGATTTCTCCGTTCAGTATCTGCTGGCTCTTACACTCACCCCATTCGTGTGTACAAAAATAGAGGGCTTTGACGAAACTTTGCTACGTCGGCTGAATTGTGCGGCTGTGGCTTTTTCTTTCCTGGCATTTTATATTTTTATATATATTTAATATTATGTTTTCGATTTCTTGTTTCATCGCACTTGCAATAAGTTCTGTTCTTATTCCTTTGATCATAAAGTTTTGCAAAAGGTATAAACTTTATGATTCTGTGAATGCCCGAAAAATTCATTCTGGAGAAATTCCAAGGTTAGGAGGCTTGGCGTTTTTTGTTGCATTTATGATTTCCTGCGTAGTAAGTTCGCAGGTTTTTAAGGAAATTTCTGGCTACAGGCTTCTGCCTCTCCTGGTTTCTGGAATCTTGATCTTTGGCACAGGAATCTTAGATGATATAAAGGACCTGCCTGCAAAATATAAACTTTTAATCCAGATGCTTGCAGCTTTTATAGTTATTGCAGGTGGTTATCGTTTTGATGGTGTCTTGCGATTTCGCTTGCCTTTCTGGCTCAGTATTACAGTTACTTTTATTTGGATTGTAGCGATTATAAATGCTTTTAACCTTATCGATGGTCTCGATGGACTTTGTGGAGGAATCTCTTTTATAGTTTTCTTGACTTTTGGTTTTATCTTTTTGATGATGAGGGATCAGGGAGCTGGTGTTTGTTTTATAGCAGCTTCATCAATCCTCGGCTTTTTGATTTATAATTGGCCGCCTGCAAAGATTTTTATGGGAGATTGCGGAAGTCAATTCTTAGGATTCCTCGTGGCTGTAGTCCCTCTTTATTTTTCAAGTCCTGATTTTGAATATATTAAGGGGCCTGCAATGGTTGTTATTGTTGCATTGCCGGCTCTTGATGTAGTTGCTGCGATTTGGCGTCGACTGCGGGAGAAAAGACCCATTATGAGTCCTGACAAGGCCCATATCCACCACAAGTTGCTGAATATCGGCTTCGGCAAAAAACGAACTTTGTTTTGTCTTTTGGGTATACAGTGCCTTGGTGCTATTTCTGTTGCCTTTGCCTGCTATTTGTCTCGGTCTAAAGGTGTAATGCTCTTGACCATTGTCTTTATGTTCCAATGCGCCTTCTATTCGGTTATACATTTTGTGAATAGGGCTGTGTTGGCGAGAATACAAGAAAATGATTAGATTGAAAGAGATCTTGGTTGTTTCTCAGAATTTTTACCCAGATATTTTTGCAATCAATAATTATGTGGAAAACTTAGTTCAGCGTGGACACAGAGTTACTGTTCTTACAGGACTTCCTGACTATACAACGTCTGAAATTCCAGAAGAATATCAGCATGGAAAGAACAGACGGGAAAACTACAAGGGCGCCGATGTCGTCCGCGTTGAGACGCATCCGAGGAAGCACGGGCCGATTCACCGGAGTTTGAACTATCTTTCGTTCGTCCGAAACGCCACAAAATTCGCGAAGCGAGACGCGTGGCTGGACGCTGACGGAAAACCGAAGCAGTTTGACGTCGTTTACGTTTGGCAAGTCTCGCCGGTGACGCAGATTTTTCCTGCGTCGGCGGTCGCCAAGCGGTTTGGCATCCCGCTGTATGTCCACTGCCTCGACATCTGGCCTGAATGCGTAAAGGCAATGGGATTTAGGGAAGGCTCCCTCTTTTATTCAGCCGTAAAATTGTTGAGCCGCAACGCCTACAAAAAGGCAGACCATATTTCGGTAACGTCAAAACCGTTCATCGAGTATTTGAAGACGGTGGACCAAATCGATGAAAACAAGATTTCCTACCTCCCGCAGTACGGCCCGCAGTGGATGCTGGAAGAGGAGTATTCCCGCGAAAAATCCGAGACGGACAAAAGCGTCAATTTTCTCTTCATAGGAAATGTAGGAAAGGCGCAGCGTTTGGAAACTCTGATAGAGGCCATCGGCAAAGCGAAGAAGTTGACGGCAAATCCATTTACTCTGACGGTCGCCGGTAGCGGCTCGGATTTGCAAAACTGCAAGGACGCGGCGGAACGTCTTGGGCTAAATGATGTGATTACGTTTGTCGGGTCTGTTCCATTTGAAAAAACAAAAGAACTGTACAAGACCGCCGACTGCTGCGTGTTCACCTTGGACGGCTCCAACCGCATCGGCGATACGCTCCCCGGCAAAGTCCAGACCTACATGGCCGCCGGAAAACCGATTATCGCCTCCTGCAACGGGGCGGGCAGGGAAGTCATTGAAGAAAGCGGCTGCGGTCGGGTCGCGCCGGCGAACGATTCTGAAATGTTGGCGAGTCATTTGGTTGAATTTATAAACGCTCCTGAACATTTTTCCGACTGCGGTAAAAACGCCAGAGACTATTTCAAAAAACACTTTACGGAAGACTTTTTCTTTTCGAGTCTCGAAAAAGAACTTTCGTCTCTCATCGCTCACTAAAAGATAGATTTTTATACTCATACCTATTTTCTAAGGAAGAAACACTCATGTCAGTATTTGAAAACAAAACATTGATGATTACCGGCGGTACCGGCTCTTTCGGCCATACTGTGTTGAAGCACTTTTTGACAAGCGACATCAAGGAAATCCGCATATTCAGCCGCGATGAGAAGAAGCAGGACGATATGCGGCACGAGCTCCAGGCGCAGTACCCGGAGCAGTTCGCGAAGGTGAAGTTTTACATCGGTGACGTGCGCGACGCGGAGTCCGTTGACCTCGCCATGCCCGGCGTTGACTACATCTTCCACGCGGCGGCGCTCAAGGAAGTCCCGTCCTGCGAGTTCTTCCCGATGGAGGCCATGAGAACGAACGTGCAGGGAACGAACAACGTCGTCCACTCTGCAATGAAAAACCATGTAAAGGCGATGGTGCTCCTTTCGACCGACAAAGCTGCCTATCCAATCAACTCTATGGGAATTACAAAGGCTCTTGCGGAACGGATTATATACTCAAATGCAAAGGCTGCTGCTGAAAGCGGAACGATTCTATGTTGTACTCGCTACGGTAACGTTATGTGCTCACGCGGTTCGGTAATTCCGCTTTTTGTCGAGCAGATTCGGAACGGACACCCGATTACCATCACCGACCCTAACATGACCCGCTTTATGATGAATCTTGATGAGGCAGTTGCTTTGGTAATGTATGCCTTCCAACACGCAAAGCCAGGTGATTTGTTTGTTCAGAAAGCAGACGCTTCTACAATTGGCGATTTGGCGTTGGCCGTCCAACAGCTTTTTGGAAAAACAGAGACAAAGATTATCGGAACCCGCCACGGCGAGAAGCTTTACGAAACTTTGGTAACTCGTGAGGAAATGCTCCGCTCGGAAGACCAAGGGGACTACTATAGAATTGCTGCTGACACCCGCGACTTGAACTATGATAAATATTTTGTAAAAGGATCTGTAAAGACGATGGCTGACGAAGCCTACACCAGCCACAACACAAACCGTCTTGACGTGGAAGGCACGGTGAAAAAACTCCTCACGACTGAATACGTGAACGAAGAGCTTAAAAACTGGAAAAAATAATGAAAATCCTCGTCACCGGCGCGAAGGGCTTTGTGGGAAAGAACCTTTGTACCGCATTGAACAACATCAAATACGGCTACGACCGTGTTCATAAAATCAGCGGCTGTGAGTACGGAACGGATGGCATGATACATCCAGAATCGCTTCAAGTCGTCCAGTATGACATTGATTCCACTGCAGAAGAACTAGATGAAGCCTGCAAAGACTGCGATTTTGTGTTCAACCTTGCGGGAGTGAACCGCCCTAAGGACACCGCCGACTTTATGAAGGGCAACTTAGGCTTTGCCTCGACCTTGCTTGACACGCTAAAAAAATACGGCAACACCTGTCCGATTATGCTCTCGTCTTCAATTCAGGCAACTTTAATTGGCCGCTACGGCGAGTCTGACTACGGAAAGAGCAAACTTGCTGGCGAAGACTTGTTCTTCAACTACAGCAAAGAAACAGGTACAAGGGTTCTTGTCTACCGTTTCCCCAATCTTTTTGGAAAATGGTGTAGGCCGAACTACAATTCTGCCGTTGCGACTTTTTGTAATAACATTGCGAACGACCTGCCCATTCAGGTGAACGACCGAAGCACGGAATTAGAACTTCTTTACATAGACGATTTAGTTGAAGAAATGCTTTCTGCCTTGAGTGGCAACGAACACCGCTGCGAGTTTGATGGCTTGAACGCGTTGGAGAAGGCGGACGGCAGATACTGCTTTGTGCCGACGACCCATCATGTGACGCTTGGAAACATCGTGGACTTGTTGGAGTCATTCAAGGCTCAGCCGGAAACGCTGCTCATGCCGTCGATTTCAGACAATTCTTTTGAGAAAAAACTGTACAGCACATATCTTTCATACCTCCCGGAATCAAAAGTCAAATTCCCGCTCGATATGAAATGCGATGCGCGAGGCTCTTTCACCGAACTTTTGAAGACCGCAAGCACTGGTCAGTTCTCAGTGAATATCTCAAAACCCGGTATTACAAAAGGTCAGCACTGGCACAACTCAAAGTGGGAGTTCTTCATCGTGGTGAGCGGGGAGGCCTTGATTCAAGAAAGAAAAATCGGTGTGGATGAAAATGGGAAGCCTTATCCTGTAATCGAATTCAAAGTGAGCGGAGAAAAAATTGAAGCTGTTCACATGCTTCCAGGATATGCACACAACATAATCAATGTTTCCAAGGATAAGGATTTGGTTACGCTCATGTGGGCGAACGAGCTTTTTAATTCACAGAAGCCAGACACTTTCCACGAGGATGTATAATAAATATGGAAAATATCAAATTAGATTATTCAGATGTGAAATGGCAGAACAATGGCAAGTTGAAGTTGCTGATTATCGTTGGAACTCGTCCGGAAATCATCCGCCTTGCTGCGGTTATCACAAAGTGCCGCAAATATTTTGATGTAATTCTCGCGCACACCGGGCAGAATTATGACTACAATCTGAACGGAATTTTCTTCAAGGATTTGCGACTAAAAGAACCTGAAGTCTACATGAATGCGGTTGGCAACGACCTCGGTGCGACAGTTGGAAACATCATCAACTGCTCGTACAAGTTGATGTGTGCAATTAAGCCTGACGCTATGCTTGTCCTCGGCGACACGAACTCCTGCCTCTCTGCGATTCCCGCGAAACGGCTTCACATTCCGATTTTCCACATGGAAGCTGGGAACCGTTGCAAAGACGAGTGCCTGCCAGAAGAGACCAACCGCCGAATTGTTGACATCATCTCCGACGTGAATATGGCTTACAGCGAGCATGCCCGCCGCTACCTTGCTGAGTGTGGTCTTCCAAAAGAGCGAACTTATGTAACAGGTAGCCCTATGGCAGAAGTCTTGCACGAAAATCTTTTCAACATTGAGCATTCCGACATCTTGAAAAAACTTGGACTAAAGCCAAAGCAGTATATTCTCCTTTCCGCTCATCGCGAGGAGAACATAGATACCGAAAAGAATTTCACTTCTCTTTTTACGGCGATTAATAAAATGGCAGAAAAATACGACATGCCTATTCTGTATTCCTGCCATCCGAGGAGCCGAAAGCGTCTTGAATCGAGCGGATTCAAACTTGACAGTCGTGTGATTCAGCACGAACCACTAGGTTTCCACGACTACAACCACTTGCAGATGAACGCCTTTGCCGTGGTATCCGATAGCGGAACTCTACCCGAAGAGAGCAGTTTCTTTACGAGCGTTGGTCATCCCTTCCCGGCGGTCTGCATCCGAACCAGTACCGAGCGCCCCGAGGCCTTGGACAAAGGTGACTTCATTCTTGCCGGCATTGATGAAAAGTCATTGTTACAGGCGGTTGATACGGCGGTCGAAATGAACAAGAGCGGAGATGTGGGAATTCCGGTTCCTGACTATTTGGAAGAAAATGTCTCTAGCAAAGTGGTGAAGATTATACAGTCTTACACCGGGATAGTTGACAGGATGGTGTGGAGAAAAGAATAAAGTGATTGCTAAAAAAATCTTAAATCGCCCATATCAACGTTGTAGCCGCTGTGTAATGGATACAACGGATTCAAAAATTACATTTGATGAGAATGGTGTTTGCGACCATTGTAGAAATTTTGACAAGAACATTAAGCCGTATTGGAAACCTCAAGAAAACCGTTTTGATGAACTAGAAAAAGCCGCTGCAAAAATTAGAGCGGCTGGAAAAGGTCATAAATATGATTGTATCTTAGGGTTGAGTGGCGGTGCAGACAGTTCCTATTTGGCTTATATAGCTAAAGAGGTAATGCATCTTAGGCCGTTGGCCCTTGTAGTGGACACTGGTTGGAACCTAAATGTTGCTGTTGAAAACATTGAAAAGATTGTAAAAGGGCTTGACCTTGATATGTGGACAGAAGTAATAAATTGGAAAGAAATGGCGGATTTCCAGTTGGCAATGTTCAAGTCACAGATATCTTCACAGGACGCACCTCAAGACCAAGCTATCTTTGCATCTCTTTATAATTATGCTGCAAAGAACCACATAAAATATATTCTTACAGGCTCAAACAATTCTACAGAATTTGTTCGTCCGCCAGTGGAATGGATTTATATAAATGATATTCGTATGTATAAGGATATTCATAAAAAGTTTGGTAGGATTCCTATGAAAACATATCCTTGGTGTGGAATGTTTACGTACCGAATTTTCTATCATTACTTCTTAGGCATGAGGCGTTTTTATCCTCTTGATTATGTAGTTTATGATAAGCCAAAAGCAGAACAGTTCTTGCATGAGAAATACGGTTGGACAAAATATAAAGAAAAGCATTACGAAAATGTATTCACCAGGTTTTTTGAAGGCTACTATTTGCCGCATAAATTCGGTTTTGACACACGAAAAGATGTTTATTCAACACAAATCCTTGCTGGTATCATGACTCGGGAAGAAGCATTAAAGCAGCTGGAGACAGAGCCTTATGATTATAATCAGATGATAGACGATAAAGAATACATTGCAAAAAAACTTGGAATTAGAGTAAAAGAATTTGATTCTATTATTGAAGGTGAAAATAAAACTCCTATGGATTATAAAAATTCATGGGGCATTATCAGTTTCGCCATTAAACTTGCCAAATTGCTCGGCGTTGAAAGCCGGAATATGAGGTAGCTTTTCTATGGTTGCAATTATCAATTATGGGCTTGGGAATCTTGGCTCTATAAAAAATATGCTCAAAGTAATTGGGGAGCGTTCCGTAATTACAGCAGATAAAGAAGAGATTCATAATGCGGACCATATTATTCTTCCTGGAGTTGGTGCTTTTGATGCCGGAATGAGCAAACTAAATGAAAGTGGACTTTCAGAAGTAATAAAGGCCGAAGCAAATAATGGAAAACCTATATTAGGAATTTGTCTTGGAATGCAGTTGTTGGGTCGGAAGAGTGAAGAAGGAAAATTAGGGGGCTTGAGGCTTATTCCTTTTGAAAGCAGGAGGTTCAATTTTTCTTCTGTGTCTGATGAGAGTATAAAGCCATTATTGAAAATTCCGCACATGGGATGGGATGTGGTTGAGTTTAATCACGGGAGTTCATTAACTAATGGTATTAAAGGACAACAAAGGTATTATTTTGTTCATTCATATCACGCGGTATGTGATAGTTCAGAAAATACATTGATGACTTGTGACTATGGTTATAAGTTTGCGGCTTCTGTACATAAAGACAATGTATATGGTGTTCAATTCCATCCAGAGAAAAGTCATGATTTTGGAATGCGGATATTTGAAAATTTCGTACATAATTGTAAATAGGACAGAGATATGTTTACAAGACCACGAATTATACCTGTTCTCTTGATTGATGACAGAGATTTAATAAAAACAGTCCAGTTTAAAGATAAAACTTATCTTGGTGATCCAGTTAATGCTGTAAAGATTTTTAATATTAAGGGAGTTGATGAACTTTCAATACTTGATATTTCTGCAACAAAAAGAAATGTAGAACCCGATTTTGAATTATTGGAAGATATTGCAAGTCAAGCGTTCATGCCTTTGAGTTATGGCGGTGGAATTAAGACTATTGAGCAGGTTAGAAAACTTTTAGCTATCGGATATGAGAAAGTAGTCATAAATACAGCTCTGGTTAAAAATCCTGAACTGGTAAAGCAATCTGTTGAACTTGCTGGGAGCCAAAGCGTTGTAGCTTCAATTGACGCAAAAAAAGTTTCTGATGTTTATAAATGCTTTATTGCGGATGGCAAAGAAAAAACTGAATATACTCCTATAGAACTGGCAAAAAAAGCGGAAGAATTGGGATGCGGGGAAATTTTTTTAAATTCCATTGACAACGATGGAATGATGCAGGGGTATGACATTCCTCTTGTTCAAAGAATTGCGGAGTTTGTATCTATTCCTGTTACTGCTTGTGGCGGTGCAAAAGACATTCTGGATTTGAAAAATGTTCTGCATGAAGGCCATGCGCATGCTGCGGCAGGTGGTAGCATGTTTGTTTTTTATGGCCGATTGCGGGCTGTTCTGATTACTGCTCCGAGTGAAAAAGAGTTGATAGAAGCAGGGATATATAAGAATTAGGAGGGTTATGACAAAAAAAATAAGAGCATCGGTAGCAATGGCCGCTTACAATGGAGAGAAGTATATTGCAGAACAAATTGATTCTATAATAAATATGCTCTCTCAAAATGATGAAATAATTATCTCATATGATATATCAACAGATAATACACTTGCCATTATTAAAGATTATGAAAAAAAAGATGACAGAATCCATGTCGTCTTTGACAGCGGTCACAGTGTAGAAAGCAATTTCAATAATGCTGTTGCAAATTGTCACGGTGAGTATATTTTTTTAGCTGACCAAGATGATGTATGGATAAATGATAAAATTAACATAATGGTTAAATATTTTATTGATAATCCTAGAACGGTGGTTCTGATTGGAGATGGATATTTGACAGATAGCAAATTAAATAAAGAAAATGAATTGTTCAAAAGTTATAATACCTCGGCTAATGCATTTCGTAATTATATAAAGGGATCCTATTTGGGATGTCAAATGGCTTTTAGAAATACAATAACAACAAAAATATGGCCAGTGAACATTCATTATAAAATGCCACATGATTTATGGCTTGGAATATTAGGGTCATTTTATGGAAAAGTTGAATTAATATCTGATAAGGGTATCTTACATCGTATTCATGAAGAAAATTATTCAAATACAAGTAAAATGAAACTATTTGGAGTGATTAAGAATAGATTTCTTTTAATTAATCTTTTAATAATCCGGTTGATAAAAAATATTATCTATAAGAAATAGAGGTGAAGAATAAATGACTTTCAAAGAATATAGGAAGAACTACCAATATAAGTTAAAAGATGATGTTTTCGTCGGATATTTTTTTTCAGTTCCTGTTTCTTGGATTTTAAATCAATTTTTTTATTCCCAAAAACTAATTCCCAATTATATTAGTTTCGCAATGTTCTGTTGTGGAGTAATAGGGGGTATAGCATTCGCCTTTGATAATCTTCCTTTGATGATAATTGGTTATATTTTAATGCATTTTTGGTTTGTTTTTGATGCTTGGGATGGTGCTGTCGCCAGACAAACTAAAAAGTTTTCCAAGTATGGAAAAGAATTTGATTATGTTGTTCATTTATTGGTTCATCCAATCATGATATTTGGTATAGCCCAACATTCGAATTCCAAGTTGGAATATAATTTATTTATTTGTTATTTAGTTATAAATATATTAAAAAGAGGAATGTATTTACTTTCGTTTTCTAGGAATCATGAACGAGGGGACGAAAGCGAAAGTAAATACCCTTGGTATTACTATATAATTGATTTCTTTTCGAATGCTCCAAATTTTATTTTAATTGCACCTATAATGTGCTTTATACAATGTCCAAGTTTGTATTTATTATTTCCTTTTGTGTTCTTTGATTCTTATATTCTTTTGACCTTGATAAAGTATTATATATTTGGAATTTATCTTAAGGATAAATAAGATGACAAAAAAGAAGTCGAACTTATTGTCCAATTTTTCAATATATTTCATAGCATCAATTGTTGAGGCTATAATTTCCTTTTTTTTTACTCCTTTATTAACTAAATATCTTGGATTAGATGAATATGGAAAATATGAATTATTTAATAGTATTACAAATATAGTTCTTAATATTTCTATATTTGGATCAACAACATATTATGTAAAAAATTATTATAAAAAGAATGAAAATGATAACTTATATATAAAAGCAAATATAATAGTATTTAATTTCCTGTCATCATTGGTATTTGTAGCACTATATTCAATAATTAATTCTATATTCAAGAATAATCTTCATTTTGATTTTTCTTTAATTGTAATCTTATTTTTGACAGTGTTTTTGGGAATAGTTAAAACTGTTTATTTATTAGATTTGCAATTAAGAAATAAATCAATTACTTATTCATTAGTTGCTATTTTGGAAGTAATTATAGAGTGTTTGATTACTTTAATTATTATAAAATGCTTTTTTATTTCTTTTTATGTAAGAATTTTAGGTGTATTAATATCACTTGGTTTGCTTGCATTAATCGTTTTATTTAGAGAACATTTTATTAAGAATCTTAGAGAATATTTTTCCTGGAATACAATAAAAGAACTTTTTATATTTGGAATACCATTTGTCTTTTCCACTGTTTCTAGTTGGGCAATGGAAATGATTGATAAATTTTTTATATCTGGAATGATTGGTTTAGGACAGAATGCAATATATTCAATTGGTTACAAATTTGGAATGGTAATAATGATGATTGAAGTTGCATTTAGTAAGGCCTGGGCACCATATTTTTATAAAAATCTGGGGAGCGATTCCAAAAATGTCATTAGAAACATAGTTGTTTTAACATCATTTTTTTTATTGGGTATATGTATATATATTCCAATTGCTAAATATTTTCTAGTCATTATGTTTGGAGAAAGGTATTTGTATGCACGCGAAATAATTCCAATTATATGTTTTGCATATTTTTTTGATCATTTATGGAAAATATTAAATAATTATTTCATATATCTTAATAAGACATGGTTTTATAATATCTCCTTAATAATATCTGGCGTTTTGAATGTGATAATGGATTGTTTTTTGATAAAAGACTTTGGTATAAAAGGTGCTGCGGTAGCTACTTTAATTTCTTTTGCTTTTGGTTTTTGCTTGTCATTATTGTATTTTATTATTTGTATTAGGAAAAGGAATTGTTATGAAACAAGTAAATAGTTTAATTGAAAAGTTCTGTGAAAAGAATAGAAAATTTTGGAACGATAATAATTCAAATGAATTTTGTTTAATTGATGGCTTTCCTTTATGGCCAACAAGTGTAAATGAATGTGCAAGAGTTGGAAAAATAATTGAGAAAAAATACAATTTAAAATCACTTGTAATTTTTAATAAAAAAGAACCAAAGGAGCTGCTTTGCCGTAAACTTTATGAGTCATATTGTATAAACAAATTTTGCTATATAAATCAATATTTATTTGATAAAAGAATTTTTCTGAAATCAATTATTTTTTCTATCTTTTTTATACTATCTCATCTTTTTTCAAAGATGCTTAATTGGAAACTAGGAGTCGTTAGAGTAGGAGAGATTATTTATGATACATGTTTGACACAAAAAATTAATCCAAAATCAATAAAATCTTTAAGGGTGATTTTTATAACATTGTTATACTATCTATCTTATAAAAAGCTTCTTGTTGATTATTCAATAAGATATGCAGTATTTGCTGATAAAGAATATTCTGCACAAGGCGTACTATTTCAACTTTGTATTGAACGAAACATACCTGTAATACTTTCTGGAACAACTAGAGCGAAAAGATATTCTAGTAATAATTTTTTGCAAGCATTTATGCATCCAGATATTTCAATTGATGAAATAAAATTTAAAAATAAAGCTTCTATTGATAAAATATGTCAACACCTTGAAAATCGAATGTCTGGAAATGTAGCTCAACATGATGTAAAAAATACTTATATAAATAAACACATTTATAATCGCAAAGAGTTATTTGATAAGTTAGCAATTAATTCTAATAAACCGGTTGCTTTTGTTTTCCCACATGTTTTTTCAGATTGTCCTCACAATACGGAGTATTTGCTGTTTGATGATTATAAACAGTGGTTCATTTCAGTATTAAAAGAAGCAAAAAAAAATAAGAATGTGATTTTTATTGTAAAGCCGCATCCTTCTGCATATATGTATGGAGAACAAGATGCCGTTATTAAAAACCTCAGAAGATATAAATCTGACAATATTTATTTATGTCCGAAAGATTTCCACAATAAATCATTGATCGACTGCTGTGATATAATAGTTACCTGCCAGGGGACTATTGCTTTAGAGATGGCATGCTATGGCATTCCCAATATATTAGCTGGTGCTGGTTATTATAATGGTTATGGTTTTACCAAAGAATTTTTAAATGCAAAAGAATATATAAATTTTATAAAAACATATTCAAAAGATAGTGTTTGTAAATTGGATTCAGATAGTATCGAAAATGCTCTAAATGTCTATTATTATATCTATGAGACGGAAATAATAGATAAAATATTTCCTCCTAGTATTATGCATATAAATGATTTGGCAGATGAATATGCTTATGAAAAAGTCTTTTGTGATAATCTGCAAATTCTTATACAAAATCTAGATAATCCTAAAAATAAAGATTTTTGCTTAAAAATCGATGAGATATGTTAGGTTTTAAATTATGGTAAATGAGAAAATCCTATCAGTTATTATTGTAACATATAATAATGAACTTACTATATGTGACTGCCTTGAATCAATACAAAAATTTAATGATATTGGAGCTTCCCTTGAAGTTATAGTAGTTGATAATGGAAGTAAAGATAATACACAAGAAATTATTAAAAAATATGGAGACTTCATTACTTTCATTCCTTCAAAGAATAATGGTTTTGGTGCGGGGAATAATTTAGGAGTAAAGAATTCTCACGGGAAATACTTATTTCTTCTTAATCCAGATACGATCTTGGTGGAACCTATTTTTTCAATAATAATTAATCAACTAGAAAAAAAAGACAATTCAGTGGGTGGGTTTCATCTTGTATCAAGAAAAAATAAGGATATGCCTTCATTTGGATTTTTACCAGAAAAAATAAACTTCCCTTTATACAGTAAAATATTGTATTTTGTTTTACGGAAGAGGACAATAAAATTGAGTTTCTCCTATCCTTGGGGGGCAGATTTATTTTTGGCGAGTGAAAATTTTAATAAGGTTAATGGTTTTGATGAAGAATTTTTTCTTAATTTTGAAGAATTGGTCTTGATGAAAAAACTGAATGTCCCACTTACAATTATTCATCCTGAAAAAATTGTTCACTTAGAGTCTGTTTCTAAGCCAAAAGGAAAAGAATCATTAAATTTTTATTTTAATTCTGAAAAATTATTTTTTGATAAATATTGCAAAAATCAAACTTATAATACTTACAGGGATAGAATAAAGACTAAACTGTTATTAAAAAAAATCTTTTATGGAATGCTTGGAAAAGAGCTTTCAGAATTTGAGCTTGAGCAATTAAAACGATATAAATAATTTTATGGATTTATTTTAGATAGGTTATTGTATGAGAAAAAATAAAGATTTTTTCTAAACTTTTATAAAAAGGAGTTTGATAATGAAAGAAGCTAAGTTATCAATTATAACCATAACTAGAAATAATATTGAAGGCTTAAAAAAAACTATTGATAGTGTAAGAAGTCAAAGTGATAATAATTTTGAGTTTATTGTCATTGACGGGAATTCTTCAGACGGTACGGAAAGTTTATTGTCTGATAACTCTGATATAATAGACTATTATTGTTCTGAACCAGATTTAGGCATCTATGATGCTATGAATAAAGGAATTAAAAAATCAAATGGTAAATATTTAATTATGCTAAATTCCGGGGATATTCTTTATAGTTCAACTGTTATAGAGAATTTTTACAACGAAATAAAGACAAATAGTTTTTCTTGTTATTATTCTGATGCAATATATAGTGGAAAACGGGCAATCATTATAGAAAGTAATTTAGATAGAATGCATATAACACATCAAGCACTGATATATAAGAAAGAGCTACATGATAAATATGGATTTTATTTAGTTAACAAAGGTACAACAATATCAGATTATTTGTTTTTTAACTTTATCAAGAATGAAACATGGAAAAAAGTCGATTTCATTATTGCTAATTGTGATGATGGGGGGACATCAACCAATTGTTCACATTATTATCAAAAGTTGGGTGTCGATTTAATCTTTAATAATATGTCTCGATTTAAGGTCGCTATCATGTTAATTATTTTTCCTTTCTATCGAATATTTAGAAATTTTACATATACAAAACCTTGTGATGATGTTACTGAATGTAAATCTAAAAATAATTAATTTTTTGATTATAATGCAGTCACTAATATCAGCTCTGGAAGGGGAATCAGCATGATCAACTTTACGGTCGGACCGGTTCAGTCTGACGAAGAAACACTTGAAATCGGGTGAAAACAAGTACCTTATTTTCGGACACCTGAATTTTCCGAACTTATTAAGGAAAACGAAAAAATCATCCTCTCGCTCTTTGATGCTCGACAATTTAAAGCAAAAATACGACTCGAACGAACGAGTCCAAAACGAAACAAAAACGGTGCTTGTCGCTCCCAGCTGGGGAAAAAGCGGAATCCTCTCAAAATATGGCGACAAATTCCTTTCGTCCCTCAAAGACACAGGTTTCAAAATCATCGTGCGCCCGCACCCGCAGACGGTCGTTTCAGAACAGGATATTTTGAAGCCGCTTGAAGAAAAATTCGCGTGCTTTGAATGGAACTACGACAACGACAATTTTGCCGTCCTGAATCGCGCCGACATCCTCATCACGGACTTTTCGGGGATCATCCATGACTACACCTTCCTCTGCGACAAGCCGGTAATATACGTAAACGCAGACTTGGACTTAAAGCCTTACGATGCTTACGACCTGCCGTCGAACGGAAAAGACATTTGGCAATTTGCGGTTTTAAAGAAAATCGGAATAGAACTTAAAGAAGACAACTTTGCACAAATCAAAGAAATCATTTAGTCTGCATCCGATTCTGCGGAGCTTGCCCAACTACGCAAGAATGCAAAAGAAGAAGCCTGGACAAAACAAGGCCTTGCCGGAAGAAAAATAGCGGAGTTTATGATTGAAAAATACAATGCATTGGAGGCAAAATAATGCAGGCATTGATGTTGGCTGCTGGAATGGGTAAGCGACTTGGAAGATACACAAAAGACGGAACAAAGTGCATGGTTCCTGTGAATGGCAAAGCACTGATTGAATACGCAATTGAAGCTCTTGTCAAAAACGGAATCAAAAAGTTTATTGTCGTTGTAGGTTACAAGTCGGACGTTTTAATAGACTTTATCAATTCAAAATTCAATGAGTCAAACCTTGGCGGCATGGAAATTGAATATATCGAAAACAAGGTTTACGACAAGACAAACAACATCTATTCCCTCTATATGGCAAAAGACAAGCTCTACGAGGATGACACGATTCTTTTGGAAAGTGACCTCATCTTCAAGCCGGAGATTATCGGAAAATTGATTGAATGTCGCGACAAAAACCTTGCCGTTGTCTCCCATTTCGAGTCTTGGATGGACGGAACTTGTACAATCCTTGACGAAAAACGTAATATTACAGGAATGGTTGATAAAGCCACATTCAACTGGTTTGAGACGGAAAACTACTACAAGACTGTGAATATCTATAAGTTTTCAAAAGATTTTTCAAAGAACTATTACGTGCCATTTTTGGAAGCATACCAGAAGGCATTCGGCAAAAACGAATACTACGAGCAGGTTTTAAAAGTCCTCTCCTTCCTTTCTTCGTCAACACTCAAAGGTCTTCCTGTTTCTGGCGACGACTGGTACGAGATTGACGACCCTTCAGACCTTTCCATTGCAGAAAACCGATTTGCGACAGGCAAAGAAAAGCTTGTGCAGCTCCAGCACCGTTATGGCGGCTACTGGCGCTTTCCACAGCTAAAGGACTACTGCTATTTGGTAAATCCATACTTTCCGCCAAAGAAGATGGTTGACGAAATGGAAGTTTCTTTTAAGACCTTGCTCACCCAATATCCGAGCGGAGCGGCTCAGGAAAGTCTTTTGGCTGGAAAAATCTTCAACATCCTGCCGGAAAATATCGTTGTAGGAAACGGAGCGGCAGAGCTTATCTCTTCTATTGGCGACCTTCTTTCAGGAACTGTCGCAATCCCTTATCCGACTTTTAACGAATATCCAGAGCGTTTTAAAAACTGCAAGTTGGTTCCAGTCCCGACAAATAGGGAAGATTTTTCTTACATGGCAGACGACATTCTAAAAACTGTAAAATCAGAAAAGGCAAATGCCGTCCTTCTTATAAATCCGGACAATCCTTCTGGAAACTTCCTTAAAAAAGATGATGTGATTAGTCTTTTGGCCGAGCTTAAAAAATTGAACGTCACTTTGATTTTTGACGAGTCTTTCATAGATTTTGCTGATAGGGAAATCCGCTACACGCTGCTTGAACAAAACATTTTGGACAAGTACGAAAATCTTGTTGTCGTAAAGTCAATTTCAAAATCATACGGGGTTCCGGGATTGAGGCTTGGAATCCTCGCTTCAAAAAATGCTGATTATGTTGGAAAAATCAAAAAGACAAACGCCATTTGGAACATCAACTCCTTTGGCGAATACTTTTTGCAGATTTACGAGAAATACAAGAAGTCTTATTCTGCCGCCTGCGACTCCATTGCCGATGAGCGAGCCCGCTTTGTAAAAGAATTGTCAAAAATCGGCTGGCTGAAAGTCTTCCCAAGTCAGGCGAACTTTATCCTCTGCAAACTTGACAAAAATCACCGAGCGGACGACCTTGCTGTCAAACTGCTTGAAGACAACATCTACATAAAAGACTTGACCGGCAAGAAGTGCTTCGAGGAGCCGAACTATATAAGACTTGCAATCCGCGACAAAAATGACAATGATTTTCTTGTGAAATCTCTGGAGGAAATAGATATGAAGTCAAGAATTTTGAGGGGGGGGGGTAAGGGTCGTCACTTCAAATTTTCTTCCACATCTTAACAAAGAAAATGAATACAGAGAAACTGACCGCTGGTATTCGATTTTGAAATTTGAGGAGTAAAATATGATAGCTGGAAAAACCGTAGTCTACACGAGCGGAACTTTCGACATGCTGCACGCGAACCACATCAAGATGATTGAGTACGCCCGTTCTCTCGGTGACATTCTCATTGTCGGAGTGAACACGGACGAACTTGTGGAAAGCTACAAGTCCCAGCCGATTATTCCCTTTGACGAGCGTATTGCGCTCGTGAAGGCATTGAAGTACCCCGACATTGTGATTCCACAGCGTTCACTCGACCATGCAGACAAGGTGAAAAAACTGAATTTCGATGTGTTTGTTGTCGGTGACGACTGGGCTGGGAAATACGACTACCTCAAAGAACAGGGTGTTGACGTGGTGTACTTTCCATACGGCTCTGGGGTGAGTTCTACGAACCTGAAAGAGCGGATTTATGAGAGGTACAGCGAACTGAAAACCAAGGCGGACAGCCACTTTCCCAACGACATAGAGATAAAGAATATATAATAATTTGGAGATGTCATTATGAATGAACTAAACAAAGAGAAGTTGTTGGCAATTAACGGTGGGAGTCCCATCAGAACTGATAAAATTTATTATGGTCGACAGTGGATTGAAGAAGACGATATAAAAGCGGTTGCAGATGTTCTTCGTAGCCAATTTATCACTTGCGGTCCTAAAGTTTCAGAAATGGAACAAACACTTAAGGAATATACCGGTGCAAAACATGCCATAGTTGTAAACTCTGGTACTTCTGCCTTGCATTGTGCTTGTTTGGCTGCTGGTGTTGGGCCTGGAGATGAAGTAATTACAACTCCAATGACTTTTGCAGCGTCTGCGAACTGTGCTGTTTATTGTGGTGCCACACCGGTTTTTGCAGATATAGATCCGGAGACATACAATATCGACCCTGCAAGTATTGAAGCCCATATTACTCCAAAGACAAAGGCCGTAATCGCAGTTGATTTTACCGGCCAAGTTGTAAAAGTTGATGAAATCAGAGCGATATGCGATAAACACAATCTTGTATTTATCGAAGATGCTGCACATTCTATTGGTAGCAAATATACAGGAAAGTCAACAGACGGCAAGCCTCGTATGGTTGGAAACCTTGCCGATATTACTTGCTTTAGTTTTCACCCTGTAAAAACAATTACAGCAGGAGAAGGCGGTGCAATAACTACCAATAATGAAGAATTCTATAAAAAAGCTTTGCTTGCACATGCCCATGGTATTACACATGATGAAGCCCAAATGGAAGGGGCTCCGCATGAGGGAATGTGGTACTATGAGATGATTAGCCTTGGTTATAACTACAGAATGACCGACTTTCAAGCTGCTCTTTTGCAAAGTCAATTCAAAAAAATCGACAAATTCATTGCCCGCCGAAAGGAAATTGTTGCTCGGTATAACGAGGCATTCAAGGATATTCCAGAACTCTTTATTCAGAAAGAGATTCCAGAATCAGATACAAGCCGCCACCTTTATATTATTCAATTAAAACTCGACAAACTTAATTGCACTCGCCGTCAGTTCTTTGATGCAATGAGTGCAGAAGGTGTACAGTGCCAGATTCATTATGTACCGGTTTATTGGTTCCCATTCTATGAGCATAGGGGCTATAAAAAAGGCCTTTGTCCAAATGCGGAATATATGTATAAGGGCATAATGAGTATTCCGCTATATCCCAAAATGTCTGATAAAGATGTTGAGGATACTATTGCGGCTGTAAAAAAAATATGTGAGGCATACAGAAAATAATAATATGGAGACTAAAATATGAAACTTGCCTGTACACAAGACGAATTGTTATCTCTTCTTAAAACGCAATTATCTAATTTTTCATACAGTGAAATTACTGCTAAAGAAAAGGAAAAACTTGCCTTTTTAATTGACTATACAAATAAACGGGGGGGGGGTATTAAAAAGATTGGATATTTGTTTTAGTGCAGTCACTAACAAATATTATAACCGGGATGGCGAGACATTTTTTAATCCTCTCCATTCTGGGCAGTATGGTGTTTTTCTTTATTATCTTTCCAATGAAGCATTTAAGCACGATGAAATCAAACTTGCCGAAAAGATTTATTACTTGAACAAGGCATTAAATTGTGTTGAATGGTTCTATGAAATAAATCTTCCAGAGCATTTCTTTGCGGATCATCCGCTTGGTTGTGTTTTGGGCAGGGCAAATTATGGAGACTACTTGTGCGTCGGCCAAGGCGTAACGGTAGGTAACAATCATAACTTATATCCGACAATCGGAAAGAATGTTACGATTCATCCATATTCTTCAATAATTGGAAAAAGTGTCATCGGGGATAACGTTGAAATTTCAATGTACACAATGATAAAAGACGAGACAATTCCATCCGATTGTCTTGTTTTTGGGCAGTCGCCTAATTTAATTATTAAACAGCGAAGCCATCAAGAAATGATGCAAAGGCTTTGCCAGTTTAGGGTAGAGAAAAAATATGAGTAGATTGGCAATAATCCCCGCCCGAGGGGGAAGCAAGCGAATACCGCGCAAGAACATCAAGGAATTCTGCGGAAAGCCGATTTTGGCATATTCTGTGGAGGCCGCTTTGAAGTCGAATCTCTTTGATGAGGTGATGGTCTCTACCGATGATGAAGAAATTGCGGAAGTCGCTAAAAGATATGGAGCTTCCGTTCCTTTTTACCGTTCAGAAAAGACCGCCAACGACTACGCAATCTTAAAGGACGTGATGACCGAAGTCCTTTCCATGTACAAGGAGCGCGGAAAGGAATTTGACGAAGTTTGCTGCATTCTTTCAACCGCACCTTTTGTAACGGCTGATGATTTGCAAAGAGCACATAAATTAATGGAAGAAAACGCAAGTGCAACTGCAGTCCTCCCAGTGGTAAAGTATTCCTACACGATATTCCGCTCACTGCAAAAAAACGCGGATGGAAAGATTGAAATGTTTTGGCCTGAGAATTTTTCTAAGCGGAGTCAGGATTTGCCAGAAGCCTTCCATGACGCAGGGCTTTTCTATTGGTACAGAAAACAATATTTCCAAGAGAAAGTCGCCGGTTTTGGCGAGCATTCTTTTGGATATGAAATAAGCGAAAGCAAGGCTCAAGACATAGACACCTATGAAGACTGGGCGATTGCTGAGGAGAAATATATGTTTTTGAATAACAAGATAGTTGTAAATCATGGGAATGAGGAATTCAAGAAGTGAAATAGTATCACTAGAAAAATTGACAGAGTATGGAAATGAAAATACACTAAATTTTACTATGAAACACCTGTATTTTGATGAATCTGGTTATACTGGAAATAATCTTCTTGACAATACTCAACCGACTTTTTGCTATTTGGGTGTGGATTGTTCTACTGAATTGGAAAATGCCTTTTTGTCTTTGAAGACAAAATACCAGTATTCAAACTCTGAAGTAAAAGGAACGAATGTTGTTAAGCATAAGGCTGGCCAAAAACTTTTGAAAGAACTTTGGCCGTTATGTGCTGAAAAAACAAAGTTTTTTCTTGCAGACAAGAAGTACGCTTTGGCTGCAAAAATGTTTGAATATGTTTATGAGCCTGTTTTTGCAGACCATAATGTTATTATTTATAATTCTGGGTTCCATATTTTTTTTACCAATTTTTTGTATTGGAATTATTTTACTAAAAGTAATAGGAGTGCCGAGTCAATTTTTGCTAATTTCCAAAAATTCATAAAAGGGAAAAAACAGATAGACTTTGTTGATTCTATAAAACCTGAGCCTTTGCCAGATAATCCGTTGTATCCATTTTTTAAATTTTGTCAAATGTATAGGAATAAAATTGCATCAGATATAACCTTTTCTGAATCCTTTGATACTTGGATTTTAGATATCACCGATACAGGTTTGTTCAGTTTGTTGGCGGCATTTGAAGGTGATGGTACAGAATCGCTACAGGTGGTTTGTGATGATTCGAAGCCTATTACGGCTTTTAAGGATTTTCTTGATGTGGAAGTTGGTGATACACGAAAGTTATATGCAGGTGTAAGAGAGCATAAACTGAGAATTAATTTTAATCTTGCAAATAAGATAGAAATGAAATCATCTAAGACTTGCATATCACTTCAAATTGCAGACTTTTTGGCAGCATCCGTTGTCTATGCTTTTAACAAGTCTGATGATTTTTCTAAAGATATTAGCAAGTTTGCATCAAACAGTATGGTCGCGGATATTTCCTTGTTACCTCGTCCGCTTTCTGATTATTCAGAAGAAGAAATTTCTTCATACTTAACTATGATGGAAATATTAGGCGATTCAAAAATGACTTATAGGGAAAAGTTACATTCCGTGTGGTATTTAAGTAGATTTATAAAACCATGTCATAAATTTGACCTACTCAAATATTTGCAAGGTTAAGGAGAATGTTTATGTCAGATAGAGTTCCTGTACCAGAAAATCTTCAAGCAATGCTAAAATATAACTGCCGCAATAGATGTGCAATTTGTGCAATTATGAATAATGATTACACTGAAAAACAGGGGCAGATAGCTCATATTGACCATAACCACTCAAACAGTAGCGACTATGACAATTTGGTTTGGTTGTGTCTCGCGCATCATGATAAGTATGATTCTAAGACAAGCCAAAGTAAGAATTACCGACCACTTGAAATTCTTATGTATAAAAAGAAGCTTGAGGCATTTTATGTAGCTCCCCAAAATAATGAACTTATAATGCTGTTAACCCGCATAATGCAACTTGTAAATGATGGAGATGGATATATGTTCCATACTAAGGCTGTTGATATGATAGGAACTTTTATAGACGAAGCTGTATATCCAGAAAAATACGGCCTTTCGCTTTGGCGGCAACAATTAAATTCTATAAGTCAGATTTTACAGCAGATATTATCTATATTTAGTCCTTCTCACTATCATCTTAGTGCAGGGGATTATAAACTTGTATTCAATATGGGGAAATCTCCCGATTCTTTGCTGGAAGAGAATAAAAAATTGTATTCAACAAGTCTTAGTATTCTTAATGCTAAATACAATGACTTTATAACGGCATACAATACATGAAAAGTGATTGGAAAAAAGATAATCTTATGTCAAATAAATCTCTTCATCTCGGTCTAAAGCTCGGCTCACGCGATACCCGTTATACAGACGAAATCATCCGCTACCATGCAGACGGCATCTTCCAGTACATCGAGCTTTTCGCAATTCCTGGCACATACGACGAGACTATCGACTATTGGGAAAAAATTGTAGCCGAGCATCGTATACCATTTGGAATCCACGCTGCCCACTCCGCCGCAGGGCTGAATCCGTCGGAAAAAGAAAGCCGCGAATCCAATAAGCCGAAAATCGAAGAAGCCTACCGTTTTGCGGACAGTTTGAATGCCCGCTATGTGATTTTTCATCCGGGGTTGAGCAAGTCGGGGTTGAAAGGACGATGTGAGGAGACTATCCGCCAGCTTTTGCCTTATGCCGACGAACGGACTCTGGTAGAAAATAAGCCGCGAAAAGGCCTTGACGGGAGTGATTGTATTGGCTCAACGTTTGAGGAGCTAAAAAAAATTATCGACGGAATTGGAAGGAACGTCGGCTTTTGCCTTGACTTTGGCCACGCAGTCTGCGCCGCGAACACGTACAAAATAGAGCCGTTGGCTTATATAAAAAAGTTAATGGAATTGAAGCCACGACTCTTTCACTTGACCGACGGCGACGTAAAAAGCGAACTTGACAGCCACTTGCATTACGGTGCGGGAACTTTTCCCCTAAAAGAATTGCTTTCGCTTGTGCCGGACGGCGGCATGGTCACGAACGAGGCGAAGCGGACGGTCGTAAATTCGCTTACAGAGTTTTTTGATGACAGCAAAAAGTTTTTTGACTTAGGATAAAATTATGACTTTGAATCTCCGCCCGGCCATACCCGCTGACCTCTTGCTTATCTTCTCATGGAGCAACGACCCGCTCACAAGGCAGAATTCCTTTAGCCAAAAGCCCATCTCCATCGAGGAACACACGGTGTGGTTCAACCGGCTTCTTGAAAATCCTCTCAGAAAACTGTATATTCTTACTGTTGACGGAGTGGATGCCGGACAGGTTCGGCTTGACTTTAGCGTAGACGGCACAAGGGCTGAAATCAGCTACAGCATCGCACCTGAATTTCGAGGCCGAGGTTTCGGAAAGAAAATAATCGAACTTGCAATCGGGAAAGTTCGGAAGGAATATAAAACCGTGAAAACCCTTGTTGCGGAGGTCAAGCCGGGGAACACGGCTTCCAACAGGATTTTTGCGCGTCTTGGATTTGAGGAGAAATGTATTGTGTATTCTATGGATATGAATAAGTTAGTTTTGGCTAACGGGGGGGGGTACAAACATTTAGTTGTTTTTGTTCCGTTTCTTTCAATGCCGCAATGTGCTTGGCGGCGTAAGGTGGCAGCATGAAAATACTGTGCCTTTACAACAATCCCTGTGCGCTTCCGCTCTTTGACTGGCTGGAGGAGCAGGGGAACGAGGTCGTCCTGAGAACAGGGGAGCTTTCTTCCGACTGGTGCGTTTCCCAAAAATTCGACTTCGCGCTTTCCTACACATACCGCCATATCCTTTCCGTTCAGGTCTTGAATGCCCTTGGAAACGAGGTTCTGAACATCCACAATTCATTCCTGCCCTTCAACCGTGGCGCGGATCCCAACATCTGGAGCGCGGCGGAAGAAAGTCCGCGCGGCGTTTCGATTCACTTTATGGACGAAAAGCTGGACAAGGGCAGGATTATTGCCCAAGCCATTGTTCCCTTTGAGGACGGCGACACGCTCCAGTCCAGCTACAACAAACTGGATGCCGCCGCCCAGACCCTCTTCAAGCAAATCTACCCGCTCCGCCGCTTTTGGCACGAGATGGAGAAAGTACCGCTCGGCAGGGGCAGCTACCACAGCGTGCAGGACGGCAAAAAACTTAAAGAGTTTGTATCTGACTATTCGCTTCCTGTCGAAGACTTCAAGAAGTTAGCGTTATCTAACGGGGGGGTACAATTATATAGCCTTTTTCACACCGACTTCCTCAATGCCGCGGCAGATTTGGCGGCGTAGGAGGGCGGCATGAAAATACTAATCTGCACGGCAAAGAGCTGGAACATTCAGCTTGCAAAAGAATTTCAAAAATCATCGAAAGACCAAATCACCGTTTGGACGGAAAAGGAAGAACTCACAAAAGAGTCCGTGGACGGTTTGCGGCCAGACTGGATTTTCTTCCCCCACTGGTCTTACATAATTCCTTCCTCAATCTATGAAAATTACCGCTGCGTGGTATTCCACATGACAGACTTGCCTTTCGGACGCGGCGGAAGCCCCTTGCAGAATCTGATTGTCCGTGGAATTACCGAAACGAAAATTTCGGCTCTACGCGTTACAAAGACCCTTGATGCCGGCGACATTTACCTGAAGGAGCCGCTCCAGCTTTACGGCTCTGCGACCGAGATTTATGTCAGGGCGGCAAAAATCATCTTTAAGAAGATGATTCCTGAAATCATCGCACAGAATATGCAGCCTGTTCCGCAGGAGGGGGAGGTTGTCGAGTTCAAGCGGCGGAAGCCCGAAGAAAGCGAGATAACGCAAGACCTCACGATTTCCCAAATCTACGACAGAATCCGTATGCTTGACGCGGAAGGTTATCCAAATGCGTTCATAAAATTCGGTAAATGCAGGCTGTATTTTACACACGCCCAACAAGACTTCAATTCAATTGACTGCAACGTAAAAATTGAGGAGGTCGAAAATGAGTAGTGGTAAACGAACAGTTTTGGTGATTGCCGCCCATCCAGACGACGAGCTTTTGGGGCTTGGTGGCACTGTCATTAATCATGTAAAGAATGGAGATAATGTCTATTCGATAATTCTTGGAGAAGGACAGACTTCCCGATGGTCAGACCGCTCGGACGCTTCTAGTGCCGTGGTGGAAAGTCTGCACAAGGACAGTGTTGACGCGGCGAATATCCTCGGGGTAAAGAAAGTTTTTTTTGCGAATTTTCCTGACAATCGCTTTGACCAGGTTGACCTCTTGGACATAGTGAAGAAGGTTGAGGAAACGATTGAGGCTGTGAAGCCCGACATCATATACACGCATTACAGAAACGACCTAAACATTGACCACCGCATAACCTATCAGGCGGTTCTTACGGCGACGCGGCCAATGCAGGGGGAGGGCGTAAAGGAGATTTATTCTTTTGAAACACTTTCCGCGTCCGAGTGGAATTTTCAGGAAAGTTATTTTGCGCCGAACTATTTTGTGGATATTTCAGATTCGATTGAAGACAAGGTGAAAGCCATGGAGTGTTACAAGAGTGAGCTACGCGAATGGCCTCACCCGCGCTCATCTCAAGGGATTCGGACGCTGGCAGCTTTCCGTGGAATGCAGTGCGGCTACGGATGCGCGGAAGGCTTTGAGGTGGTGAGATGTCTTGCCTCAAAGCTGACGAGCGGTTTTTCTCTTCGTTCTGTAAATGATACTGACTGCGGCCTTTTGTACGCATGGGCAAATGACGAGGATGTTAGAAAAAACGCCTTCAATACACAGCCTATTGCCTGGAATGAGCATTGCACCTGGTTTGCAAAAAAAATGCACGATTTAAAATGCAGTATGTACATTTTCCAAAATGACAGGAGGCTTCCTCTGGGGCAGATTAGGGGCGACATTGTTGACGGAAAGATTGAAATTGATTACAGCATCGACAAAAATCAGCGAGGAAAGGGCTACGGCAAAAAAATGCTGGAGCTCTTTATAGAAAAGTCATTCGGACTAGCCAAAACTATAGAATTCATTGCCAAGGTAAAAATAGAGAATGTTGCAAGTCAAAAGTGCTTTGAGGCTTGTGGCTTCGATAAAAGTATATACGATAGTAATTTTATACAGTATACTAAAATAATCGGGGGGGGGGTACAACTGTAGAGTGATTTTTATTCCGCAAACTTCCTGTTTTGAACAGGAGGCTGCGGCATGAAAATTGCACTCCTTTCCAACATCAACTACAACTTTGTCATTCGGATTCTGTCCCGCGAGCTTGATGTGTATCAGAGCGAGGGCTACGGAAACGAGATAGGAGTGCTTTTAGACAAGTCATCTTCCTACCACGCTTTCAATCCTGAAATTGTTTTTCTGCTTGAAGATTTTGCCGAACTCATCGGTCATAATTTTGAACCTACCGCAGCAGAAGGTGCGGTAAAACAATGGTTCTCGCTTTTTGAGGCGAATATCGATGAAAATAAAACCTATTATGTTTCTGATGCGGTCTTGATTTGCGATGAGTGCGCCGTCTTTGCGGACAGACTTTTAAAAAGCCGTTTGGAAAATCTTTGGAACAATGCCCTTGCAGATTTGATTTTGAGGCTGAAAAACGTGCGGATTTTTCCGCTTGCTTCGATGCTTTGCAGCTTGGGGCTGAATAATGCCGTGTCCAAAAAGACCTGGTACATGGGAAAAATTCTATTGAGTCCGCAGGCTCAAAATGCTGTGGCAGATGAAATCAGGCACTTGGTGGATGTGAACACGAGGACTGCAAAGAAAGTTCTCGTTCTTGACCTTGACAACACCTTGTGGGGAGGACTTGCCGGGGAGAACGACAGGAATCCTGTTGTCCTTTCCGATGACCATTTGGGGCTTGTCTATAAAAATGCTCAGAGAGTCATAAAACAGATAAAAGAACAGGGGACAATCCTGTGCATTGCCTCGAAAAACAACGAGGACGATGCACTGGAGATTATCGAAAATCATCCCCATCAGATTCTGCGCAAGTCAGATTTTGCGGCACTGAAAATCAATTGGCAGAGCAAGGACCTGAACATTCGCGAACTTGCCGAAGAACTCAATCTTGGGCTTGACTCGTTCGTCTTTGTTGACGACAGCCGAGCAGAGCGTGAACTTGTGAAACATGCATTGCCCGAAGTTTCCGTTTCCGATTTTCCTGAAAATATTGAAAAATTGCCGGAATTTTTTTCGCAAATTTACCGCAAGTATTTTGAAAAGCCCTCGCTGACAGCGGAGGATTTTTCAAAGACTGAGCAGTATACCTCAAACGCAAAGCGAAATTCCTTGAAGTCATCCGCCGCAAGTTTTGATGAATATCTTGAGCAGCTTGACATAAAAATCACAAGGCTGAATCCAGACGAACACAAGGACAGAATTTTCCAGCTTGTAAATAAAACCAACCAGTTCAACTTGACGACACGACGGTATTCAGAAAGCCAGATGTGGGACGTGTTCAGCGATAAAAGCAGCAGGATATACGCATACGGCGTTTCAGACAGTTTTGGCGACAATGGGCTAACCGCCGTGGTTATGGTCAATATTCAAGAAGGAAAACTCGCGACAATCAGCGACTTTGTGATGAGCTGCAGAATTATGGGGCGAAGAATCGAAAATGCTGTTCTTGACGATGTTGAGTCGGACTTGCAGAAAGCGGGATGTGATGAAATTGAAGGAATTTATGTACCCACAAAGAAAAACCTTCCTGTAAGGGAACTTTACGCTTCGCTCGGCTACAAGGCTGTTTCATCGGATGCGGAAAAGTCTGTCTACAGGCTGAAACTTGTGGAGCGTCCAATCCGCAAATACTTTGCAAAAATCATCTATGAGGAGAATTAAATATTTATGGAAGAAAAAATCATTTCGATTGTCGAAGCCGTGCTGAACGTGCCGACCGGCACTGTCACCAAGGACACAAGGGCAGACGAAATCGAGGCTTGGGATTCCCTTGCGCAGGTGATGATTGTCGGCGAGATTGAAAGCCAGCTCGGCGTTTCAATTTCGCTTGACATTGCCGCCGATTTTAGGGGCGTTAAGGACTTTATTTCGTTTTTGGAAAAATGATATGGCAGTGACGCTGAGAAACATCGAAGAATCAGACCTTGAGATGATAATGAACTGGAGGATGGATCCCGACATCACAAGGTATATGAACACAGACCCGAAACTCACGCTGGAAGGGCAGAAGAAGTGGCTTTCCAAAATGAAGTTGTCCGAGAGTGACCGCGTATGGATGATTGAGGTTGACGGCGTTCCCGCCGGGATTATGAACCTGCAGAACATCGACTGGACAAATAAGGTCACGTCATGGGGCTGGTACATGGGAGAAAAGAAACTCCGCTCGCTCAAGATTGCAATGTCGCTCGAGATGAGCCTGTGTGACTTTGTGTTTGATACTCTGCATTTCAGGGAACTTCGGAGTGAGACTTTTTCGGTCAATGCCGCCGTTGTGAAAATCCACGAGGCCTGTGGAAGCCACGTTGACAGGGTTGTGCAGGGCGAAGTCGTGAAGAACGGCACGGCCTACGATGTTACGCATTGCTTGATTACGGCTGATGAGTGGGCTGCGATAAAGTCGACAAAGAAGTATGACGCTGTGAAATTTTACGGGGAGGGGTATAAAATCGACCATATAGGCTATGCCGTGAGTGACATTCAAAAGTCGGCAAAAGAATATGGGCTGATTGGTTTTGTGCTTGAGCAGTCTGCCGTTTTTGACGAATCAAGGAGCGTGAATATCGCTTTTATGAAAAATGTCATTGATGGAATAAGAGTTGAGTTGATAGAGCCTGTCGGGGAAAAAAGTCCTGCGGCGGGGGCATTGCGGAAGAACACGAACCTTGCCACACCCTACCATATCTGTTACAGGGTCTGGAATATTTTATGGGAAGTGAATGTGCTGAAAAGCCTTGGCTTTTTGGTCACAGCAAAACCGGCTGGTGCTGTTGCAATGCAGAACAAGTCCGTCGCCTTTTTGCTCAAAAAGGACATTGGACTGATAGAATTGGTGGAGGAATGAAAGATGAAAAACTTTTATGAGAATGTCGAGAAAATGCCGGAAGGGTATTACAGGTTAAAGACCGAGTACCGCAAGAACCTTGCGGATTTTTACAAGGACGAGTATTTTCAGCAGGAACACGCGACATACTCGAGCAAGTACGAGGAATGCGAGAAAGTATATTTTGGCAACGAGGCGAAGGAAAAGGATTTTGTTGCCAGAAAAATAAGCAGGTTAGCTATATCTAACGGGGGGGGCGATTACTTGACATTGGATGCGGCGAAGGCTACGCTCTTGCGGAATTTTCACGGCTCGGCTATGAGGTCACCGGCATAGACTTCAGCATTTGGGCTGCCAGACACCACAATCCGCAGATTGCGGCCAACGTCATTCAGGGGGACTCGTACAAGGTGATGAAGTCGTTTGCTTCGGAAGGACGAAAATTCGACATAATAACGGCGGACAATGTTCTGGAGCATGTTGACGATGCCAGTTTGTTCTTCAAAAGCATTCTTCCTCTGTGCCATGAGCGGACATTGCTTTTCATACGGGTGCCGAATGATTTTTCTATTGTACAGCAAGAACTCTTCAAAAGGGGCGACATCGACCGCGATTTCTTCGTTGCGGTGAAAACCGGAGAACACAACTATTATTTCACAAGGGATTCGCTTTCCGCACTGGGCAAGTCGTGCGGTTTTGCGGAAATCATGGCTTATTCGGATTTTCCGATAGACTTCTTCCTCTTTGACAAGGACACCAACTATGTCATGAAGGACGGCGTGGGGCACAACTGCTACCTTGCGAAAATCGCAATCGAGAATATGCTTTACGACAATTCAATGCAGAAAGCTTTTGGGCTTCACAAGGCCTATGCGGATGCGGGTGTTGGGCGCGACATAACGGTCGTGTTTGGAATGGGTGGCGGGTATGAAATCTAACCTCTGGCATTATGATGAGTATTTAACTCGTTGTGTTTTCGCTCAAAATGTGATACAGTAAAAATGGTTGGTAGCGAATAACGAGGTTAAGAAAAGTGATTGCTTATGATGACGAAAATTTTCTTTCTTTTGCACTTGATGTAGGTAGAGCTGGAGTGAAACTCCCAACCATCAAACAATGGATTAGAATGACAGAGGAATCTTATTCTGTTTGTGATATTGGTTTTTCAGGAACTGTTACAGAACCATATAATTTTCAAGGAGTCTTTATTGATTCGGGCAATAATAAATTTGGAATCATGCCCGGACATGAATATAGCCCTTTCATTTTTCGTGGGCAAAATAGAGATTTTCCTCATTTTTTACCAAGTGCAAAACGCTTTGATTTTGAAAATATTGACGAGCGGATTCGACATTGTATTGAATGGGTGAATAAAAAAGAATTTTTGGAAACTTTCGAATCAACGCCATATTATCATCGGTGCCGGAAATTTCAAGTTGTTAATTGCAAGTACGACTTTAACCTTGAGGCGATAGCACAACACTATGAATTTATCTCAAATTATATTGATTTGACACGGGATTTTAATGTTGCTTTATTTTTCGCCTATACTTTTTATGATAAACACTCCCAAAGTTATAAACCCGTTGATGATTTTACATTTTATTCACCAACACTTTATGTAAGCAATTTAAAAACTTGGTCTAGTGCAACAACAGAAAAATTGAGGGCAATAAGTTTTCAGGCATTGTTGCGTCCTCACGTACAGAAGGCCTTGGCATTGGATATGCAAAATATTGATGAAAAAGAGTTGAAATTCAAAAAGTATGATTTGCCTAAAAGTCAAGCTTTTGCAAGTGAAGTATTCTATAACTGCAAGCGAGGAAAGATTTATTTTCCAAATGATATAATAGGAAAACTGGAACATCGAATAAAGAATGAAAAGATGCTTCGTAATTCTTATTTCTATGAATATTGCAATGCTCATTCTTGTAATTCCGATTTGTTACGAGAACAACTTCTAAAATCGGATTACAGATTTACGGATGAACCTTTTTGTTTTGATGAAGCAGCTATTCGTTATATGAATAATGAAATAGATAACGGAATTATTCCTTTCTTAAATAATAAGTGTGCGTATCGTGGAATAAGTGAAATGGCAAAACCACCTAAGTTTGCCTAAACTCGTTGCAAGAAAAGGCTTAAAATAATTATGGAGGATTATCTGTATGTCACACCTTTTTGAAAAAATCAACAACGGTGGTGTCTACGTCATCTGCGAGATGAGCGCGAACCACGGCGGCAGGCTGGAGAACGCTCTGGAAATCGTCCGCAAGGCAAAGGAAATCGGGGCGGACTGCCTAAAGATTCAGACTTACACAGCCGACACAATCACAATCAATTGCAACAAACCAGACTTTGTGATTCACGGTGGACTTTGGGATGGTCGCGTCCTCTACGACCTTTACAAAGAAGCCTTCACCCCTTGGGAATGGCAGCCTAAAATCAAGGAAGAATGTGATAAAGTCGGAATCGACTTCCTTTCCACCCCTTTCGACAACACCGCCGTGGACTTCCTTGAAGAAATGGGTTGCGACTCCTATAAGATTGCCTCGTTCGAGCTTGTTGACATCCCGCTTATCGAATACACCGCTAGTAAAGGAAAGCCCATGATTATTTCCTGCGGAATGGGAAGCGAGAAGGAGATTCAAGAAGCGGTCGATGCCTGCAAGCGGGTAGGGAACGATAAAATCGTTCTTTTGAAGTGCTGCTCGGAATATCCCGCCAACTGGAAGGACATGCATCTTGCAAATATCCCAGATATGATTCAAAAATACAATGTGCCAGTCGGACTTTCCGACCACAGCGAGGGAGACCTTGCTGCAATTCTTGCTGTAGGAATGGGGGCTTGTGTAATCGAAAAGCACATGAAGATGCCCGGAATCGAAAGCGCGGACTCGGGATTCAGCATGAGCTGCGATGACTTTGAAAAGATGATAAAAGACATTCACGATGCTGTTGAAATCCGAGGAACGATATATTACGGCCCAAGTCCGCTGGAAAAAGGGAACTGTTCTTTGAGAAGGAGTTTGTTTGCTGTCAAGGATATTAAGAAAGGCGACAAGTTTACGAGCGAAAATGTGCGGAGTATCCGTCCTGGGACTGGATTAAAGCCCAAGTATTACAAGGAACTATTAAATAAGACTGCAAAACGAAATATCGGATATGGCGATAGAATAACTTTGGAAGATTTAGTATAAGGAAAAAAGATACGAAGTCTTCTACTCCCTATTTTTTTCATATTCTCAATTATATATAACTCCATTGATTTTTAATATAATACAAGCCATTACGACTTTCTGATAGTATAAAAAACATTGCCGATGAGCACACTCTTTTTATAATCGGAAATGGCTTTGATTTGTATCACGGAGCAAAGTCAAGTTACCGCCATTTCGCAGATTATTTACAGAAAAATAATGGAAATCGGTTAGAAAAGACATTAGAGAATTATCTTATTGCTGATAATTTGTGGGGAGATTTTGAAGTAAACCTTGCAAACTTAGACAGGGAAAAACTTATGGAAAGTGTTGGTGTTATGCTTGATACGGTTCCAGAAACATTAGACAACTATGATGATAATTTCCGTTATGCCGATTATTGTGCATCAATTGAAATAGCTTGCGAGCCGATTCTTTAATTTCGATTATACAGACTTCCTTGAAAATGTGTATGGAATTCCGTCTGAAAGGATTTTTTATGTCCATGGTTGCCGAAAAATAAAAGACGAAAAATTAATTTTAGGTCATGGAGAAAATCCTAACGATAATTTTGAAACTTGGTACGAAAAAAATAAACATCGTTTCACGGTCCATAATCACAGAGTAGCGGTTTGTTATCATAGCCGCTCCTACAAATTATGACTCAAAGAAAAACTTCTTCGACACTTCCGCAGTGGAAGCGGTAATTGACCTTGTAAGAAAAGCGAATCCAAATGCCATGATGGTCATCAAGTCAACTATTCCTGTAGGCTACACGAAGCGAATCCGAGAAGAGAAGGGGACAAAGAATATTATCTTTAGCCCGGAATTCTTGCGCGAGTCAAAGGCTCTCTACGATAATCTTTATCCGTCACGAATCATCGTTTCAAATGATCCTGCCGACCCGAACACAGTTGAAGCGTCAAAGATTTTCGCAAAACTCTTACAGGAAGGTGCGGAAAAAGAGAATATCCAAACCCTCTTTATGGGCTTTACCGAAGCCGAGGCAGTAAAACTTTTCTCAAACACATATCTTGCCCTCCGCGTTTCTTACTTCAATGAGCTTGACACTTACGCCGAGTGCAAGGGGTTGAACACAAGGCAAATCATTGAAGGCGTTTGTCTTGACCCAAGAATCGGAACTGATTACAACAATCCTTCTTTTGGATATGGCGGCTACTGCCTTCCAAAGGACACAAAACAGCTTTTGGCAAACTACGCAGACGTGCCGGAAAATCTGATTCAGGCGATTGTGGAATCAAACAGAACAAGGAAAGATTTTGTCGCTGATCAAGTTTTAAAGATGTCGGGCTATTATTCATATAGCGATGAGAATGACTATGACGCATCCACCGAAAAGAAAGTAACTATCGGAATATACCGCCTCACGATGAAAGCTAATTCCGACAACTTCCGCCAGTCCGCAATTCAAGGAATCATGAAGCGAATCAAAGCAAATGGTGCTGAGTGCATAATCTACGAGCCAACTCTTGAAGATGGCTCAACGTTCTTTGGTTCGCTTGTTGTGAATGATTTGAAAAATTTTGCGGAGCAATCGCAAGTCATTGTCGCAAACCGTTACAGTTTAGACTTGGACAAATGGAAGAGCAAGGTATATACGAAAGACCTTTTTGGGATGAACTAGGTTTCAAACCTTGCAAAGTCTCAATCATAAAATGATTTAAAAGTTTAAGTTACACGATATGAAAAAAACAAGAATTAAAAAAGAAAACAAATCTGACAGAAGGTTCTTTTCTAGGGACTGATTTTGTTGACATATATTTTACAGTGGACCTTTGTGGAATTACGAAAGATATTGCTGATTTTGATTTATACAACCAACTGATTAAAGCAAAATATAAAAATGATTCTTAATGTTTGTGAATTACTTAAAAAACAAATTTCTGTTTGCTCTAATATAAAATCAACCAAAACTTTCAATATTTCATTAGAAGAGGCTCTTACTGAAATTAAATCTGATACCAATAAAGACAGTATTTTAAAATTACGAAACGATATTGAGAATAAGGCAAAATACAAAGAAAGCCTAAAAGCATTTTTGTTTACTGGAACTTTTTCAAAAAGAAAAACAGATGCAATAATTCAATATTCCCAATTGTGTGTTTTAGATTTCGATGATTTATCAACTAATGAATGTATGAATTCATTGATATCATATTTAGAAACTTGCCCTTACGTTTTTGCTTATTGGAAATCACCTAGTGGTCAAGGAATAAAAGGACTTATTTTTTTTGATTTTTCTAATATTCCTAATTTTTTATCTAATTTATCTCAGTATCATAAACAAGGGTTTAAGCAATTTAATGACTTTTTTTGCAAAACATATTTAGGCTATAACATAGAACTCGATCCATCTGGCAAAGATATTCCAAGATTATGTCTTACTTCATATGATCCAGCCATAAAAATTAAGGACACAGTTGAGGCTTTTGAAGTTAGACCAGTTGTTTTATTTACAAAAACACAACAATCAATTAAAAGCAAAAAATTAAAAGCCATTAAAGATAAAAAAATAAAAATCCAAGATGAATCTTTGGTAAAGAATATTAGTAGACCTAAGAATAATTTAGCACGAAGAGAGTTGAATTCAATATTAAAATTCTTGAAAAAAAGAAATTTATCAATTACTGAAAACTATCAGTCTTGGTATAAAGTAGGGCAATCTATTGCTAATACTTTCTCTTATTCTATCGGAAAAGATTATTATTTACGATTATGCCGCTTGGATGGAAATAAACATGATGAAGAAAAAAGTAAAGAAAAACTTATTCAATGTTATGTAAATACATTTCAAGAAGTAGAAAATCCATTGAGCTTTGAAACAATAAAATATTGTGCAAGAGAAAAAGGTTGGAAAAAATAAGGAAAAGGGAAATAAAGCAGTAAAGATTACTAAAGCTTTGAAATAAAAGTTTTAGTAATAAGTATTAAACAGTAAAAGAAGTTCCAGAATTATCTACCATAGATAATTCCTGCTAAAATTATATGTAAATATAATTTATGTAGACTAACTGTTTTGTTGAAAATGGAAAAATTCGTCATCTAATCATTTCTGCTGCTTTATTTCCTAATTCCTTTTTTATATACAGTATGAAAAAACAGTTGCTTTTTTTTTCGAATGAAAAATTAATTTCTCAATTAATTAATCTGCGTGTAAAAGAAGCAAAAAAAAATCATGATAACTTGATTTCTGGAAGTTATGCCAATTCTAAATCAGAGATAAAAAAAGGAAACGTAATTTATTCTTTAATGCCTGCAAGAAACACGTGGGTAAAGTTAGGTCAACAAAGAAGAACTAATACGCCTATATTAAATTCAGTTAATGCAAATAAAATCAGACTTAGGTATACAATTGAGAGGGATAAAAAATTAAAAAGAAAGCCTGAATATTATAAAAAATTGATTCAATATATAAAACAGTTAAGAAAAAGAGTTTTCAATTATCAGGAATTCAAGTTGGCCGAACCTATTGTGATTCCAATTTTAAAATCAGAAAAAGAGGGAACTTTACGTCCTTTATGTTCATATACTGTTGATGATAACATTATCCTAAAAGAGATAAACTCATATTTAACGAGAAAATTTGATGTTTTGTTTTATGATTGTTCTTATGCATTCCGGGCAAAAAATAAGAATAATGAAATACCAACCCATCACGATACAATAACCCAAATTTTACAATATCGTAAACTTCATCAGAATGAAACGATCTATGTAGCTGAATGTGATTTACAGAAGTTTTTTGACACGATTAATCATGATATCATCAAGCAAAGTTTTTACTCAGCTATAAATGACAGCAGGGCACACATACCACCGCGATTTAAAACTATTTTAACCAAAGTATTAGATGAATAT
This sequence comes from uncultured Treponema sp., assembly GCA_946615905.1. Lineage (GTDB taxonomy): Bacteria > Spirochaetota > Spirochaetia > Treponematales > Treponemataceae > Treponema_D. The sequence goes on from CAMOIE010000025.1 coordinate 38,729, forward strand.
TTGGACAGCTATAATTTCAGAAAAAATGTTTTGGGTTATCAGAATGACGAAAAATTTAAAAAAAGATATGGTAACAAATATTTTAAATGGATTAAAGATGAAATTTTAAGAAATGAATATGGAAAAAATTTTGAATCTGTAGAATTAGGAATACCGCAAGGAGGACCACTTTCTGGGCTAATTGCAAATCTTGTTCAAAATAAAGTTGATGAAGCTATAGTAAGTTTAAAAGATCCAGATTTACTATATTTACGCTATTGTGATGATATGATTATGCTACATACAAATCTTGATAAACTTAATAAAGCATTTAAATTATATCAACAAAAAATTCATGAAAACAAATTGTTTATACATGAACCTATTGATTTAAATAATAGTTGGTATACAAAAAAAATATATTCAGTAAAATCAAAAAATCCATATCGCTGGGGTGCTGCAGATAGAAAATTTATTCCATGGATTTCTTTTGTAGGATATCAGATAAACTTCAATGGGGAAGTCCGAATAAGAAAATCGTCGATAAAAAAAGAGCAATCAAAACAGTATAAAATTGTTTTGGATGTTATAAATTCAATAAAAAAGTATGGTATTAATAAAACTGTCCCAGAAATTAAAGAATCTGTTCAAAAAAGGTTAGTTGGTATGTCAGTTGGTAGAATTACGTTATATGATATGAACATGAATTCCACTTTATGTTGGTCTTATGGTTTTAAAAATCTAGAGAAAAATAAATATTCATTGCAACAAATGCGACAACTTGATAAATCAAGAAAACAAGCTTATGGAGTTCTCTGTAAATACTTAAATACTCTTCCTGTAAATGATAATAAAATAGAAAAAAAAGAATGTCTCCCTCCAAAGCAAATTATTTATTCTGGCAAACCTTTTAGTTATTATTATTGGTTAGAAAATAAAAAGGAAACTGAAAAAAATGAAAAAGATAGAGAAAGAATACATTCTGAAATATGAATTTGAACCATCCGACGCAGCTAATGCTCAAACTATTTTAGAAAAGAATGGTGTAAAAGTTGATGACTGGTACGTTTATACAACTAATGATGTTTATCAAAAACTATTTAAGACAAATTTACAAAACAAGAATAAACTTCCGTGGAAACGAAAAGTTGTAAAAGTAACATCAAAAGAAAATGGCTTCACAGTATATAGAATTTGGAGAGGTGTATATAGATTTATAAGAACGAAAGATATTCTTTATGTCGATAAAGAGGCTAAATATTTACTTTCTGAAAAAGATGAACCTGTAATTATTATATTGAAACCTTCAAATAAATTTTGCTATTATTGGAATCATTTTGCACCTGAAATTAGGGTCCCATTCAAAATTAGTTTGATTTCGCTCCTTATCGGTATAATATCTCTAATAATTAGTATTGTTTCTTTTGTTCCAAGAGATATTGTATGTGAAGGAGAAGAAACAAAAACTGTTATTGAAACAGAAGAAGTCTTTTCTATAAATATAAGAGAAAATATTCCAGAAGAAGAACAGATAGATAACTAGGAAAGAATCTATAATGAGCTTTGAAAAATTTTAGGTGCAATATGGGCAAATCCAAAAATCTGAGTAAATGATATTATGTATCAAATTTTAGATAGCTTAAAAAACATTCCATTACAAGATATATTAAGTCTTTTAAATGTATTAATTTTGTTTATAGGATTTTTATTTGGTATTTATCAATGGGCTCATGCAAACAAGTTAAAAAGGGCTGAATTTCTAAAACAGATTATAGAAAAACTTTATTTTGATGAACAGTTAAGCCGATTCATGTATGATAAAATCGAATATAATAATGATATTTGGTATACAAATGATTTTCATGGTGGACCGAATGAAGATTTGACTGATAAATTCTTACTAAATATTAATTACATTTGTTATTTAAGAGACTTGAAAATTATAAAACAAACGAATTTAAGATTCTAAAATATGAAATTAATAGAGTCTGCTTAAATCGGAATATTCAAGCATATTTATGGAATTTGCATCATTTTGCTGAAAAAACGAAAACAAAAACTTCATTTGATGAAATTATTAATTATGCAAAAAAAGAAAGCTGCTTTCAAACCGACCCTGTAAAATTTTCTGTGTAAATGGCTAACAAATATGTTACTCTTAAGAAGGAGTGAAATGTTGGCCAAAACAAAAAAAGAAAAAGATGTCATCGACCGAATGC
>CAMOIE010000026.1 GCA_946615905.1 uncultured Treponema sp.
GGATGCATAAGCCGCGTGAGCGGCGAGTTAATGATTTCCTACAACGCAAACGGCGAAAGCCGTATTTGTTCGCAACTATGTTGCTCACTTTCATTTATGGGAATAGCACAGGCAGATGACGAGCAGACGCGCAAGGATTGGAGGGGCACGGTAGGCTTCGCCGTCCCTGGCTCGGCCTACCCGCCAGAAACCGGGACCGGTTTCTGGCCGCGCTGGTGCCGGCCTCCATGCCGGCTCTCTCTCCCCCGCACGCCTCCGCGAAGCCTATGAGCGTGAGCGAACCCCGGAAAGCCATTGATACGGGTGGCACTTGCGCCCATAAAAAAAAGACGGTCTCCACTTCGGAAAACCGTCCTCCATTCCTAATTCCTAACTCAAAAATCCCTTAATTTTCCCGGATGTCGACGATTTTCACGCCGACAGGCTGGAGGATTTTCTCAACGTCAGCTTTTTTCACGCCCGTGACTTTAATCGTGCAACAGCGTTTTGAAACATCGGGACCTTCGCTCGTGACAGAAGAGACGATGTTTCCGCCGATTTCCGCAATCGCACAGACAACTTTCGCAAGCTCTCCGGGCTTTTCGTTGAACTCAAGCATCATGCGGACTCCGTGGTGGCGGGCGCCGAACATTTTTACGAACTGGTCGAACAAGTCAGACTCGGTGACAATCCCGACCATAACATCGTCCTGCATGACAGGAAGACAGCCTATTCCCTTGTCGGACATGATGCGGGCGGCCTCCTCAACAACTTCATCGGGAGAAACGCTCGTGACTTTTTTGGTCATGATTTTTTCAACCTTGAGTTTTGACAAAAGGTAGCTCATCTCGTACATATCGAGGGTCGTTGCGGCCGAAGGACCTGCTTTTGAAAGGTCGTTTTTAGTGATGATGCCGACAAGCCTGCTGTTTTTATCGAGAACAGGCAGCTTGCTGATATTTTCTTTAAGCATGAGGGCTTTAGCGTCCGTAGCGGACATTTCGGGAGTAACATAAATCGGATTTTTTGTCATAACGTCGGAAATAATCATTTTTCGCCTCCAAATCTTTCTAGGGAAACGCTGAACTGAATACTGATTTTTAACGTTTCCTGATAATTTTACCACGAATTTTCAATTCAGCAAGTAATCAACAGCTCATCAACCGCCAAGATATGCGGCTTTTACAGCCGGGTCGGAAATCATTTCCTTTGCAGGGCCGGACTTTGAGATTCCGCCGGTCTCCAAAATGTAAACGCGGTCTGCAATCGACATTGCCTTGAATGCGTTCTGCTCGACCAAAAGAATCGAGATTCCGTCCTCGTGAAGTTTTTTGATAATCTCAAAAATCTCATCGACCAAAATCGGGGCAAGTCCCATCGAAGGCTCGTCCAGCAAAAGGAGCTTGGGCCGGCTCATAAGGGCGCGTCCCATGGCAAGCATCTGCTGCTCACCGCCAGAAAGGGTTCCGGCCTCCTGCCTGATTCTTTCCTTTAGGCGGGGAAAAAGCTCGTAGACATGCTCCATGTCAGCCTTGATTCCGCTTTTGTCATTGCGGGTATAGGCTCCCATCTCAAGATTTTCCTTGACGGTCAAATTGGCAAAGACGCGGCGGCCTTCCGGAACCTGAATCAGACGGCGGCGGACAATCAAATCCGGGGCAAGGCTTGTGATGTCCTCGCCCTGAAAGACTACTGAACCCTCCGACTTTTTCACGAGGTTTGAGATTGAGTGCAAGGTTGTGGTTTTTCCAGCACCGTTCGCACCAATCAGGGAAATAAGCTCCCCGTCCGCAAGGTCAAATGAGATTCCTTTCAAGGCACGGATTGCGCCGTAACTCACAGTGAGATTTTTTACTTCAAGTAATTTTTCGCCCATCAGACTGCCTCCGCTTCGCTTCCGAGATATGCCTTGATGACATCGGGATTGGATTTGATTTCGTCAGGGCTTCCAGAAGCCAAAACCTGACCGTAATTCAAAACAAAAATCCGCTCGCAGATTCCCATGACGAGTTTCATGTCATGCTCAATCAAAAGAATCGTCAGCTTGAATTCCCGGCGGATAAATGCGATAAGCTCCATAAGTTCCTTGGTTTCCTGGGGATTCATTCCGGCGGCAGGCTCGTCCAAAAGCAGGAGAGAGGGATTTGCGGCAAGCGCGCGGCAAATCTCAAGTTTTCTCTGCTCGCCGTAAGGGAGATTTTTCGCAAGTTCGTTCTTTTTCTCTTTGATTCCGAAGAGCTTCAAAAGGTTCTCCACACGGACAGTCATAATTCTCTCGTCGCGGCGGAATTTCAGCGTCCTAAAAAGTACAGAAAAAGGATTGCAACGGCGCTGGTTGTGGAGGGCGATTCTAACGTTGTCGCCGACAGTCAGATTGCCAAAAAGGCGGATGTTCTGGAATGTGCGGGCGATTCCGATTTTGTTCAGCTTTGCCGGGGACTTTTTGTTCACCACGTGAACTTTGTCGCTCTTGTCCCAAAAATCGATTTCCCCTTCTGTCGGGGTGTAAACGCCTGAGAGCATGTTGAACACGGTCGTTTTCCCAGCCCCGTTCGGGCCGATCAAGCCGACAAGCTCGCCACGATAAAGCTCCATGTTAAAGTCGGAGACCGCACGCAGACCGCCAAAAACGATGGAGACATTTGAAGCCTGCAAAAGAAGTTTTTTCTCGCTCATTTACTTTGCCTCCTCTTCGACCGGCCTTGCTGATTTTTTTGAAAGACGCGCCTTTAAATTTCTTACAAATCCGGGGATTCCGTCCCAAACGTTGACAAAGGAAAGCTCCTTCATGCCAAGCAAGCCCTGCGGCCGGAAAAGCATTACGAGAATCAAAATGACCGGGTAAAAAAGCAGGCGGTAGTCCTGCAAAAAGCGCAGGAATTCCTGAAGGTAAGTCAGTACAAAGGCAGCCAGGACAGAACCTGTGACAGACCCCATTCCGCCAAGAACAACGTAAATCAGGGCGTTGATTGAGTTGTTGAAAGAGGCCAAATCCGGCTTGATGAAGCCCTGGAAGGGGGCGTAAAGGGCACCGGCGACACCGCCAATCAAGGCACCGATTACAAAGCCGACCATCTTGTACTTAAAAACTCCGATTCCGTTCGAGTTGGCAGCGATTTCGTCCTCGCGGACAGCAAGAATAGCGCGTCCGTAAGTCGAGCGGATAAAATTATGCAAAAGGATAATCACGGCAACAAGAGAACCAGTTATCACAAGCCATGAGAGGGCAGGTCCCCAGTCGAGGGAGTCACGCAAAAGCGAGTATTTAAATGACATTCCGTTTGGTCCGCCGGTCAAGTCTTTCTGGTTCACAAGGACAACGCGGATAATCTCACCGAATGCAAGGGTGACAATCGCAAGGTAGTCGCCCTCAAGCTTGAGAGTCGGAAATCCGATTAAAAAGCCGAAAATTCCCGCAGCCAGAACTCCAACCACAACCGCAAGCGGAAGAGGCAGTCCGTAAGTCCCGGAAAGAATCATCGTCGTATAGGCTCCAATCGCCTGAAAAGCGCACTGACCCAAAGTCAGCTGACCGGTGATTCCCGACACAACGTTGACAGAAAGGGCAAGCAGGGCGTTGACTCCGCCGAGGGTAAAAATGCGGGCCGTGTATGCGTCAATCAAATGGACTTTTATAAGCGCAAAGGGAACAAAAACCGCCAGCAATGCGGCCGCCCCTGGAATCATCATGTTCCGTAAAATTTTATTTTTCATCCTAAATTCTCCCCTTAAACTTTAACCCTTGTTTTCTTTCCCAAAAGTCCGGCAGGTTTTACGAGCAGGATTACAATCAAGATGCAGTAGGAAATCGCGTCCGCATAGCGGGAAGAAACGTAGGCTTTTGTCATAGTCTCCGCGATTCCGAGGATGATTCCGCCTGTCATGGCACCGGGGATAGAGCCGATTCCGCCCAAAACAGCCGCAACAAAGGCCTTCAAGCCAGGAATGTAGCCCATCACCGGGTCAATCTGCGGATATGCCGAGGCATACAAAACTCCGCCCGCACCGGCCAAAACCGAGCCGATTACGAAAGTCGCGGTGATTATTTTATTGACCGAGATTCCCATCAAACTTGCCGCCCCCAAGTCGTAGGAGACAGCCCGCATAGCCTTGCCGGTCTTCGTGTAGTTGACGATGTAGTTCAAAAGAATCATCAAAACGGCTGACAAAATTATGATGATAAGCTGGATGTTTGAGATTGAAATCATTCCAAGGGTGAAATTTTTTGTCGCCATCGTCGGGAATTGTCTGGGATCTGGGCCGACAAAAGGCAAAACCCGCATCACATTCTGCAAGATAAGCTCCACACCAATCGCCGTAATCAAGGAGTTCAGACGGGGGGCAGTGCGCAAGGGTCTGTAAGCGCAGCGTTCAATCAAAACTGAAAGAAGGCCGCAGATAACCATGGCCGCCACAAATGCGAGAATCATTCCGACCGTTCCCGTTCCAAAGGCGCAGAGGACAAAATAAGCCGCGTAGGCACCGACCATCATCACATCGCCGTGGGCAAAGTTAATCAGCTTGACGATTCCGTAGACCATCGTGTAGCCGAGCGCAATCAGCGCGTAAATCGAACCGAGCGAAAGCCCGTTTATCAGCTGCTGGACAAAAATCTCCACTTTTCTAAATCTCCACTAAAAAATTCAAGTCTCACTGATATTTTATACGGATTTTTTATTTGTGAACAGAGATTTTTACTAATGAAAAAGGAAAAAATAAAAGTGAAAAATTTACAGATTTCCTATTGACTTTTTTTTAATTTGGGCGCTTCCCGTCGCTGCCGCGTCGGGCCGGCAGTTCCAGCCTTCGCCTCCTCCGGCTCATTCGTCCGCCCCGCGTCCGAACTGTCGGGCTTCCATTGCCTTGCGCATTCAGGCATAAAAAACAGGTCCGGCGAACCGCCAGACCTGTTCAATTACTCATTGTTAATTGTCAATTGCTAATTTACGGGTTTACCGTTGTCTTGTAGGCAGAAGTCAACTTGCCGTCAGCTCCTTTGACAAGCTCCACGATTACCGCAGATTTAACAGGGTTGCGTTTTTCGTCAAAAGTCAGGTGGCCGGTCACGTAGCTGCCGTCTGTTTTTTCAAGGGCATCGCGAACATCATCAGATTTTGTAGAACCAGCTTTTACGATTGCATCGCGGAGCATATAAACAGAGTCATAAGCCAAAGCCGCAAAAGAAGTCGGAGCCTTGCCGAATTTGCTCGTGTAGTTCGCAACGAAAGTCTTTACAGCATCGTCTGTTGAGTCAGCGGCATAGTGGTTTGAATAGAATCCGTTCAAAACCTCATCGCCCGCATTGTCAGTCAAACCGTCCCAACCGTCAGCACCGACAATCGGAGTGTTGATTCCCTGGGCACGCAGCTGTTTTGCAATCAAAGCGACAGTAGCGTAATAGTCAGGGATATAGACGACTTCGGGAGCCGCGTTCTTGATTTTTGTCAGCTGGGCGTTAAAGTCCTTGTCACCAGTGTTGTAAGATTCCTTTGCGACGATTGTTCCGCCGAGACTCTCAAAAGTCTTCACAAAGTTGTCTGTCAAACCTGAAGAATAGTCGTTTCCGATGTCGTAGATGACAGCGGCTCTTGTGACTTTCAAAGTCTCAGAGACGAATTTCGCTCCGACTGTTCCCTGGAAGGGGTCAATAAAGCAGGCGCGGAAAACGAAATTTCCAGCGTCAGTGATTGCGGGAGCTGTTGCGGCAGGCGCAATCATCAGGACTTTCTGTGACTGGGCCTGTGTAGTGATGGCCTGAGTGCAGCCGGAAGTCAGAGAGCCGATGATGAATCTCACTCCGTCTTTTGTCGTGAGTTTTGTGTATGCGTTAACAGATTTCTCAGGATTTCCCTCGTCATCCTCAGAAATAAGGACGACGTTCTCCCCGTTGATTCCGCCAGCTGCATTGATTTCATCAACTGCCAACTCGATTCCGTTTTTGGCTTCCACGCCGTAAACAGCGACTCCTCCAGAAAGCGGGCCGATTGTTCCGATTTTAATTCCCTTTGCACCGGAAGAAGAACATCCGGCCAGCATTGAGAGAGCCGCAAGTGCAGCTGTCAAAGCCAGTATTTTTTTCATTGTTTGCCTCCAAATGGAAATTCCATATCAACAAATATTAAAAAATTTAAGTCTTTATGTAAATCGGATTTTAGAATCTTTACGCTTATTTTCAGAGAATTTCGGGGACGCTGAAAATCCAAGAGGGCAAAAATAAAGCCGCCCTTGCTTGAAGGACGGCGTAAAACTGATTTTTCAGGCAACTAGACCCGTTCTCAGTTTATTATGCCTGTTCGGCAGAAGCTTCTGCGGGGGCTGCTTCTTCTTTAGGAGCATTTGCCTTTGCAATTTTTGCTTCTTTGCGGGCAATGTTTTTCAGCTGAGCGTTGCAGAATTTGCAAACTTTAACTGTATTGCCGTCAATTTCCTTTTCATAAAGGACTTTGATATTCTCTTTTCCACAGCGGGGGCATTTTCCGCGTCCGTGGTTAGCTTCGTTGCGGATACCAGTTCCGCGATGTGCTTTAGACATGTTCTACACTCCTTATTTTGCTTCTTCAGCAGCAGGAGCTGCTTTTTTTGCAGTCTTGGCTTTAGTTGCAGTTGCTTTCTTTGCAGGAGCCTTTTTTGTCTCGCTCTTTTTCTCTGCAGATTCAGCTTTCGGAGCTTTCTTTGCTTTAGGCTCTTCTTTTGCCTTGTTATCCTCTGACGGAAGTTTGTAGTCTACCAATTCGAGAATAACTACATCAGCGGCATCACCCTGGCGGAAGCCCATCTTCAAAATGCGAGTGTATCCACCTTTGCGGTCCTTCATGCGGGGACCAAGCTCAGTGAAAAGTTTATTCAAGATTTTCTCGTCCTGAATGAACTTTGCGGCGATGCGGCGGTTGTGTACTGTGTCAACCTTGCTGCGTGTAATCAGTTTCTCTGCATATTTGCGGACTTCTTTAGCTTTTGAGCTAGTAGTCGTAATGCGTTCAAATCTGAAGAGTGAAGTGACCATATTGCGTTCCATTGCGCGGCGGTGTGCCGTTGTTCTGGAAAGCGGGTTAAAACCAGTTCTATGATTCATCGGATTCGTCCTTCTGCTTTGTTAAATTGACAGCGTTCTTCAAGTGACTGTAATCTGTCATGCCGAGAGTAAGGTTCCACTCCATGAGCTTTTCCTTAATTTCGGTAAGAGATTTTTTACCAAAGTTTCTTGTCTTGGCAATGTCATCTTCTGTCTTTTTCGTTAATTCGCCGATTGTGCGAATGTTTGCGTTTTTCAGACAATTTGATGAGCGTACTGAAAGCTCCAGTTCTTCAACAGGAGTGTTCAGCAACTGGCGGATTTTCTCATCGCCTTCATCAGAATCATCGAGACCAGAATCATCGCTTTCATTGAAGTTCACAAATACTGAGAAGTGATCCTTCGCAATCTTTGCGGCCTCAGCGAGAGCATCTTCCGGAGCGATAGTTCCGTCTGTCCAAATTTCAAGAATAAGTTTGTCGTAATCGTTTCTCTGACCAACGCGGCAGGGTTCGATTGCGTACTTAACTTTGCGAACGGGTGAGAAGATTGAGTCCATCGGAATTGTACCGACAACTTCGATGTAATGCTCATTCACCTCAGCAGGAACGTAACCGCGTCCGAAATCAACCTGAATCTCAAAGTCGATGTGGGCACCGTCCATCATTGTGAACATGTCCATACCCTTTGAAAGGACTTCAAGCTGACCTTCTTTTGCAAAGTCATCGCTAGTTACTTTTCCCGGTCCCTTAAATTCGTAAAGAAGCGTATCCTCTTCTGTCTCATTCGGCAGACGGACGCGCATCAGTTTCAAACTATTGAGGATTTCGAGAGTGTCTTCAGAAACGTTCGGAATTTTTTCAAATTCACTTGAAATTACGTGCGGAACGCCATCCGCATCGTAAGAAGTAATCCGAACTGAAGAAACCGCATATCCCTGAATTGAGGAAAGCAACACGCGGCGGAGAGTATTTCCGATTGTCGTGCCGAATCCTGTCTCAAAAGGATAGGCTGTGAATTTTCCGTAGTTCGGGTTCGTCTCAAGATGTTCAAATGTAACGCCTTTCGGTTTTTTAAAACCTTTCAGCAGATTTTTTCGAGCCATCTGAACTCCTTTTTATAGATGTTTGCTCCAAAAGGAGCCTTCAATACCATCATTTCAGACTTAAATCTGAAAGTGCCCAACTCCACCGGATTTCCCGGCTGACCTCATGAATATTTTTCCGAGCGGAAAAATCATAAGATTTCTCCGCCCTAAAATATTACATGCTGCGTGTCTTGCGAGGGCGGCATCCATTATGGGGAATCGGAGTAACATCAGAAATTGATTTTACTTTGAGTCCCAAGTTGCCGAGAGCGCGAACAGCGTTTTCACGTCCTGCGCCCGGTCCCTTTACAAATACATGAACTTCACGCAGACCATAGCTTACTGCCTTCTGAACAGCTGTTTCTGCAACTGTCTGGGCGGCAAACGGAGTTGATTTTTTTGCTCCGCGGAAACCAAGTCCGCCGGAAGATGCCCATGCTAAGGCATTTCCGTTCAAATCTGTAATAGTTACGATAGTATTGTTGAACGTAGCCTGGATATAAACGTTTCCTTCGTATACGCTCTTCTTTTCCTTTCGCTTTTTTACGGTTGCCATTGATTATTCCTCCGTATCAGACTGCCTTTTTCTTGTTAGCAACAGTCTTCTTCTTGCCCTTGCGTGTGCGGGAATTTGTGCGAGTACGCTGTCCGCGTACAGGAAGTCCCTTGCGGTGGCGAAGACCACGATAACAACCAATGTCCATAAGGCGCTTAATGTTAAGACCGATTTCTGAGCGCAAATGTCCTTCGACTTTGTACTCAGCGTCGATGATAGTGCGGAGCTTTGTCTGCTCGTCCTGATCAAGGTCATTCAACATTTTTGTGGGTTCAATTTTAGCTTTTTCGCAGATTGCGCGCGCTGATGAACGTCCGATTCCGTAAATATAAGTCAATGCAACAACGACATGTTTGTTTGGGAGGTCAACTCCCGCAATTCGAGCCATCTGTTACTCCTCAACCCTGCTTCTGCTTGTGCTTGGGATTACTGCAAATGATGCGGACAACACCGTTGCGTTTGATAACCTTACACTTATCGCAAATGGGCTTTACACTGGTTCGTACTTTCATAAAAGTCCCCCTGGGATAGCATAATTTTCCGGCCATGGCAGTTCGCAATGAACTACAGTCGGAGACAAAACTATACTACAAATCCCAATCTTGTTCTACTCCGTAGAGAGAAAAACTGTAAAAAAATCGCAAAAAAATCCTGAAAAAACGAATTTTTCAGGATTTTGCACTTATTGCGCATTCTACAGATTACGTCCGCGGAGCTTTCCTCTTCTTACCAATCCATCTGAATGATGCATTTTCAGAAGAGCTTCAACCTGACTCATTGTATCGAGGTCAACTCCGACAAGAATCAAAAGTGAGGTTCCGCCCATCAACATTGAAATTGACTGGGGGAATCCAAACAGATTTTGGATAATTGTCGGCAGCACTGCTAGAGCCGCCAAATACAATGAACCCGGAAGAATCAGACGGTTTAAAACCTTCTGCAAGTATTCTTCGGTTTTATCGGTGCGGATTCCTGGAATGGAACCGCCGTTCTCACGAATGTTCTTCGCGATTTCAATGGGGTTCAGGATAACCTGTGTGTAGAAGTATGCGAAAAATATGATGAGAAGAACCAACAAAATATTATACCACCAACCGGTCGGTGTTAAAATCCCGGCGAGTTTTGAAACCCATCTGGGAGCGTTAACGCCTGCGCCAAGGCTGGAGACAATCTGGAGCGGGAAAGTCAAGAAAGAAGAAGCAAAGATGATTGGAATGACTCCCGACGGATTGATTTTAAACGGAATATAAGTGCTCTGTCCGCCGTACATTTTGCGTCCGACAACACGTTTTGCATAATGAACCGGAATCTTGCGTTCACCCTGCTGCTCAAAAACAACAAGCGCAATAATAGCCAAGAACATCAACACAACAACGATTGCGAATACAGCATTGATTTCCTTTGAGCGGATTCTTGAACCAAGTTCAAAAACCGCGTGGGGAAGACGGGCAACGATACCAGCGAAAATCAGCATTGAGATGCCGTTTCCGATACCGTGAGCAGTAATCTGATCGCCGAGCCAAACAGTAATCATGGCACCGGTTGTTACCGTAAGCATCGCAAGCAGTTTAAAGCCAAGCTGGCTTTCCAGAATGATAGCACCCGGAATTGAGTTGGCATAAACTGTCACCGCCAAAGACTGAATCAGACATACAAAAACTGTACCGATTCTAGTCCAAGCGGCAACCTTGCGCTGCCCACCCTCTTCCTGCGCGACCTTTTTGAGGCCGGGGAAGATGATAAGGGCAAGCTGCAGAATAATCTGCGTTGAAACATACGGCATAACACCCAGCATGAAAACTGAGAAATTGGAGAATGCGCCGCCGGCAAAGAAGTCCATGTAGCTGGCAAACGCGTTTCTGTTTTTTGATGCCAAGTCATTGAAGTAAGCGAGAAGTTTAGCGGCATCAATTCCCGGGATAGTCAGCACACATCCAAGGCGGAAAACGACCAAGACTACAAAAGTAAAGAACATGCGGTCACGCAATTCTTTAATTCTGAACATATTTACAATTGGATTGTTTGCCATCTGTTTCCCCAATTTTTACTTTTTTTCTTCAGCTTTTTTAGCCGCTTTCTTTTCTGCTTTTTTTGCAGGCTTCTCAGCCTCTTCAGCTACTTCTGTAACTTTGAGAGAACCGCCAGCCTTTTCAATTTTTTCTTTAGCAGAAGCAGAAGCCTTGGCAACTGTAACGTTAAGTTTCTTTTTCAGGTCGCCTGAACCAAGAACCTTTACGCTTTCTTTTTCGCTACCAATCAAGCCTTTTGCTGCGAGTGATGCATTGTCAACTGTCTCACCGTCAGAGAATTTCTCTTCGAGAGAAGCAATATTGACAACAGCGTACTCTTTTCTGAACGGGTAGTTCTTGAAACCGCGGTGAGCGATGCGGCGGTAAAGGGGCATCTGGCCGCCTTCAAATCCGACGTATGTCTTTCCGCCTGAGCGTGACTGCTGTCCTTTGTTTCCTTTTCCGGCAGTTGTGCCACGGCCTGATGAAGAACCGCGTCCAACAATGCGCTTTTTCTTATTTGCGCCTTCAGGTGCGTTCAAAATAAAATCTGCCATTACTTTGCCTCCTCAACTGTAACAAGGTGAGCAACAGAGCGGATCATTCCACGGATAACCGCAGTATCATCCTGAACCACTGAAGAATTCATTTTGCCAAGACCAAGGCTTTTAACCGTTGCAACTTTTGCGGGTTTCTGGCCGATTGTACTCCTGACGAGTGTAATCTTAAGTTTCTTTGCCATAATTAACCCCACATTTCCTGCAGAGACTTACCTCTGTTAGAAGCGACTTTCTTTGCATCCATCAAGTGAGCGAGTGCATCAAAAGTTGCGCGTACAACGTTCACAGGGCTTGAAGAGCCGAGTGACTTAGAAATAATGTCAGTTGCTCCGATTGCATCCATGATAGCGCGAACTGTACCACCAGCGATGATTCCAGTTCCAGGGCAAGCCGGCTTCAAAAGGATTGAAGATGACTTGTAGTTTCCTGTCATTTCATGGGGCAGAGTTCCGTTTTTAACCGGAACTTCAACCATGTTGCGTTTTGCACGGTCAGTTGACTTTCTGATAGCCTCAGAAACATCATTTGCCTTGCCGAAACCGTAACCTGCACGGCCTTTTCCGTCACCGACTACTGTCAGCGCTGAGAAAGACATTCTGCGTCCGCCTTTGACGGTCTTAGATGTGCGGTTCAGTCTGACAAGTTTCTCGATGAACTCTTTCTGGTCTCTGTCTTTATCAAACTTATTCTGGCGTTCCATAGACTCTCCTAGAATTTAATCCCGGCTTTGCGGGTTCCATCTGCAAGGGCCTTTACAACACCGTGATACAAATATCCGTTGCGGTCGAAAACTACAGTCGTGATATTCTTTTCCTTGAGGCGGTTTCCGAAAGCTTCGCCGAGTTTGGCGGCGCCCTCAGTATTCGGTTTCAAGGAAGCGAAATCCTTTTCCAATGTGGAAATGGCGGCCAGAGTCGTACCCTCGTCATCATTAATAACCTGAGCATAGAGATTGCAGTTGCTTCTTGTAACTGTCATTCTCGGGCGTTCAGCTGTACCGTAAACATTCTTGCGAATGTGAACCTTGCGGTGCAGGCGTTTTCTTGCTTTGTCATTAAGTTTCTTTAACATGTGCTACACCTTATTTAACGCCGGTCTTACCGACTTTGCGTCTAATGACTTCAGTTTCGTAGCGGATTCCCTTTCCTTTATAGGGTTCGGGTTTGCGCAATTTGCGAATCTGAGCACTGAATTCTCCAACTTTCTGCTTGTCGATGCCTGCAATTGTTACCTTGCCCTGAGCATCAGCTGTAACAGTAAGTCCCTCAGGAATGATTGCGATGAAGTCAGATGAATATCCGAGGTTCATTACAAGTTCCTTTCCCTTGACTTCGGCGCGGTATCCAACGCCAGTGATAACCAAGGTCTTTGAGAATCCGGTTGTAACACCAGTGACCATGTTGTGAATCAAGTTGCGGTAAAGGCCATGAGCCGCATTCGCATTCTTTGACTCACTTGTCGGAGTTACTACGAGTTCGTTGTCCTTCACTTCGACTTTAACGTCTTTTGAGAAGTTCTGTTTAAGTTCACCTTTGGGGCCTTTAACAGTGACAACGCCGTCTCCAACTGTAATTGTTACTCCCGCAGGAATAGAAACGGGAAGTTTTCCAAGTTTAGACATACTTTCCTCCTATTACCAAACGGTGCAAAGAAGTTCGCCACCGACCAACTTTTCTGCTGCTTTCTTTCCAGTTGTAACACCGGCAGAAGTTGAAACAATCAAAGTTCCGTATCCGTTGAATACGCGGGGCAAATCCTTGTAGCCAGAATACACGCGGCGTCCAGGTGTTGAAATTCTCTTCAATCCGTGGATAACCGGAGCATTTTCATTGTCATACTTCAAGAAAACGCGGATTACGGACATTCCGTCCTCCTGTACTTTCTTGAAGTTCTTGATATAACCTTCAGTTTTCAGAATCTTAACAATTTCAAGCTTGAGCTTTGAAGTGGGAATATCCACTTTTTCGTGGCGAGCCTGAACTGCGTTCCGAACCTTAGTCAGCATGTCTGCGATTGGGTCTGATGCACTCATTCTAATATCCTCCCACTACCAGCTTGATTTTGTTACGCCCGGCAAAAGGCCTTCGCTTGCCAATTTGCGGAAGCAAATGCGGCACATCTTGAACTTGCGCAAATATCCGCGCGGGCGGCCGCAAATCTGACACCGGTTGTACTGGCGTGTGCTGTATTTCGGTGTGCGGTTTGCTTTGATTACCATTGATTTCTTAGCCATGATTCCTCACCTACTTTCTGAAGGGCATTCCGAACTTGGTAAGAAGCGCACGGGCTTCAGCGTCAGTCGGAGCGCTAGTTACGATAGAGATGTTCATACCAGAAATCTTAGTGATTTTGTCAAAGTCAATTTCCGGGAAGATAATCTGTTCCGTAATACCAAGAGAGAAGTTTCCGTGTCCGTCAAAGCCAGTAGCCTTGATTCCGCGGAAATCCTTAACACGGGGAAGAGCAACATTAATCAGGCGGTCCAAGAATTCATACATCATGTTACCGCGCAATGTTACCATTACACCCACTTCATTGCCCTCACGAAGTTTAAAGTTAGCAATGCTTTTCTTTGCCTTCGTTTTTACAGCGTGCTGCCCGGTGATCGCAGTTAAGTCAGTAACTGCGGCATCAAGGAGTTTCTTGTTTGTGAGAGCTTCGCCCACGCCCATGCTTACCACAACCTTTTTGATTGCGGGAATCTGCATTACTGACGTATATCCCTGTTCCTTAAACAGTTCGGGAGCGATTGTGTCTTTATAGACTTTCTTAAGCCGTGGTACGTACTTATCCATTACAGCGCTTCTCCACATTTGCGGCAAACACGAATTTTCTTGTCGCCGTCAATTTTATAGCCAACTCTTGTCGGACCGCATTTTTTGCACACGATCGCGACGTTTGAAATATGAAGCGGAGCTTCGATTTCAACGATTCCGCCTGCATCCTGCTGGGAGCGGCGTTTCATCGCTTTCTTGACGAGGTTCACGCCAGAAACGATAACTCTATCGCTCTTGGTGATTACGCGAACAATCTGTCCGCGCTTGCCTTTGTCTTTTCCGGCAATTACCTGAACCTGATCGTCCTTATGGATTCTGAATTTCTTGTTCATAATCTTCAATTCTCCTTACAGAACTTCCGGAGCAAGTGAAACAATCTTCATGAAATCCATATCACGAAGTTCACGGGCGACCGGTCCGAAAATGCGTTTGCCTTTCGGGTTCTTATCAGCATCAACGATAACGCAAGCGTTGTCATCAAAGCGGATGTAAGTTCCGTCGGGGCGGCGGTACTCTTTCGCTACGCGAACGATTACAGCCTTTTCTACGGCACCCTTTTTAATAGTCGATGTAGGAATCGCTTCCTTAATCGCAACAACAACAATGTCACCGATACCGGCATAGCGGCGGTGTGAGCCGCCCAATACCTTGATTACCTGAGCGAGCTTAGCTCCGGAGTTATCGGCTACTGTCAAATTTGACTGCATCTGAAGCATAATCTATAACTCCTTAAAGCTTATTTAGCTCTCTCAATGATTGAATCCAATCTCCAAGTCTTGTCCTTAGAAATCGGGCTGCATTCGATGATGCGAACTGTGTCGCCAATGTGGGCTTCGTTCTTTTCATCGTGTGCCTTGCACTTCTTAGTGCGGGTGACGTATTTCTTATAGAGCGTGTCCATTCTCTTTGTATCGATTGAGACAACGATGGTTTTGTCCATCTTGTCGCTTGTTACGATACCAACGAAGGATTTCTTTCCGCCCTTCTTTGTCTGAACTTCTTCTGCCACGGTTCAGCTCCTACTTGTTCAATCCGGCGATTTCTTTCTGCCGGATGAGCGTATTCAGTGTCGCAATCTGGCGGCGCATTGTACGCTTCTGTATCGGGTTATCTACATGGCCGATTACCATCTGGAAACGGAGATCCATGTATTTCTGTTTCATCTCGCTAAGCTCAGCCTTCAATTCGGCGTAAGACATTTCTTTTACATTCTTTTTCTTTGCATTAGCCATATCTTACTCCTTAGTCAATTGTTGGTTTGTAAGCGATTTTTGTCAAAATCGGCAGTTTGCTTGCTGCAAGCGTAAGAGCTTTTTCAGCAAGTTTAATGTCAATTCCGCCAACTTCAAACAAAATTACACCGGCTTTGATATTGGCAGCCCAGAATTCCGGAGCGCCTTTACCCTTACCCATGCGGACTTCAGCAGGTTTCTTAGAAATCGGCTTGTCAGGGAATACGCGGAGCCAAACCTTACCTTTGCGCTCAAGAGCGCGGTTGATGGCAACGCGGGCAGCCTCGATATGCTTGGCAGCCAGCCATTTCGGTTCCAAAGCTACAAGAGCGATGTTTCCGAAATCGATATTGTTGGCGCGGGTAGCGTTTGTGTGAACCTTACCGCGCTGCACCTTACGGTGAATTACTCTTTTAGGACTAAGCATTTACGTTACTCCTTGGAAGAATTCGCCGCGCGTGCAGGGCGTTTGGCTCTGGGTTTGTCGTCAGAACCGTGCTCACGGTCAGATTTCTCTGAGCGGTCGCGGCGCGGCTTGCGGACGAGCTGTCCGGCGTCTTCATTCTGTTCGTGACCGTAGTTCATTCCGTTGTAAACCCAAACCTTTACACCGATTTTACCGTATGTCGTGTGGGCTTCGAATGTACCATAGTCAATGTCTGCGCGAAGAGTGTGAAGAGGAACGCGTCCGAGCTTCATTTCTTCTGTGCGCTTCATTTCAGCACCACCAAGACGTCCAGCCAAGCGAATTTTAATTCCCTGAGCGCCGCCTTTCATGGCGTTGGCGGTAGACTGCTTAAGAGCCTTGCGGAAAGAACCGCGACCCATAAGCTGACGACCGACATTCTGTGCAATCAAAGAAGCGTTAACGTCTGCACGTTTAACTTCCTTAATCTTAATCTGAACTTTTTTTGTCAGCTGAGCCTGAATATCAGCGCTGATTTTTTCAATATTAGCGCCTTTCAGACCGATAATTACACCCGGGCGGGCAGTGTGAATAACGATTGTTACACGCTGCGGATGGCGGATGATTTCAATTTCTGCAATGTCTGCATTCTGGCATTCAGGAAGACTTTTAACCAAATTGCGGATTTTGATGTCTTCCAAAACGAGGTCAGCATATTCGCGAGAATCTGCATACCAGCGTGATGCCCAAGTCTTGTTTACGCCAAGGCGCAAACCGATAGGATTTACTTTCTGACCCACTTTATTCCCCCGCCTTTTCGTCAACAATGACTGTGATATGGCACATACGGCGCAAAAGCTGGTCGGCACGTCCACGGGCGCGGAACCAAACTCTCTTCAGTCTCGGACCTTCGTCGATGCGGATTTCCTTGACATAAAGCATATCTTCATCAAGATTCTTGTTTCTGTCCAAAGCGTTAGATGCTGCTGACTTAAGAGTTTTCTTAATCAGTCTTGCACCTTTCTGCGGCATATTTTCAAGAATCGCCATAGCCTGTGTATAAGGCTTGCGGTTTATTACATGAGCTACAGGACGAACCTTTGTAGGTGATGCAATAAGGAATTTAGTTGTGGCTTTATAACCTTTATTTTCAGTCATATCATCCACCTCTATTTAGCAGCGGCAGTTTTATCTGAGCCGCCGTGTCCCTTGAAAATACGAGTGGGAGCAAATTCGCCGAGCTTGTGGCCGACGAGGTTTTCCGTTACGTAAACAGGAACCCAAGTTTTGCCGTTGTAAACACTGATTGTGTTTCCAACCATTTCAGGAATGATCGTAGAGCAGCGTGAATAAGTCTTAATCAACTTCTTCTCTGACTCTTTGTTCATTTCAATTACTTTCTTATAAAGACTCTTTTCAATAAAGGGTCCTTTCTTAACCGATCTTGACACCGTTAACTCCTATGCAACTACTTCGTGCGGCGTGAAACAATGAAACGACTTGAGGTCTTTCTCTTGTTGCGCGTCTTGTAACCACGGCAAGGCTGTCCCCAAGGAGTAACAGGCTGGTGTCCTTTTCCGGCACCTTCACCACCACCAAGCGGGTGATCTACAGGGTTCATAGCCATACCACGAACTGTCGGGCGGATACCTCTCCAGCGGTTGCGTCCTGCTTTTCCAAGCTGGGCGTTCATGCGGTCTTCGTTTCCGACGACACCGATTGTAGCATAACACTTACCAAGAACACGGCGAGTTTCGCTTGACGGAAGACGGATAACAACATAGTCACCATCTTTTGCTGCAACGAGAGCAGAAGCTCCAGCTGAGCGGGCAAGCTGTCCACCGCGGCCGAGTGTCAACTCGATGTTATGAACAGTGAATCCGACAGGAATCGCTTCCAAAGGAAGAGCGTTTCCAACAGTCGGGGCTGCGTTCTCACCAGAAAGAATCTTCTGTCCAACGACAAGACCTTTCGGAGCGATGATGTAGCGTTTTTCACCGTCTGCGTAAGCAACCAAAGCGATGTTAGCTGAGCGGTTCGGGTCATATTCAATTGTCTTGACTGTTCCCGGAATTCCGTGCTTATCGCGTTTGAAATCGATTATACGATACTTTCTTTTATGGCCGCCGCCCTGGTGACGTACAGAAATACGTCCACCCTGTCCACGGCCGCCTTTTGAATTGAGACCTGATACCAGACTTTTTTCGGGTTTATCGGTTGTCAGTTCTTCTCTTACCAAATCAATACGGGTACGAGTACCTGCTGAATATGGTTTAAAAACTTTAAGAGCCATCTGGTTCCCCTTAATTTACAAAGGCTTACACGCCTTCGAATACTTTGATCGTTTCGCCGGGTGCGAGGCGGACAACAGCTTTTTTCCAGCTTGATGTCATTCCCGGTTTACCGCGAAGCCGTTTCTGCTTTCCTGCAACGTTAGAAGTTGTGCAAGAAATCACTTTTACATTGAAGAGTTTTGAAACTGCTTCTTTGATCTGTGTTTTGTTTGCATCCGGGCGGACAACGAAAACATATTTTCCCTGTTCGCGCAATGCAGTCGCTTTTTCTGACAGCACGGGCTGAATAAGAACATCATTGATATGAATCATTATTTAGCCTCCTCTTCAGTTTTATAGAATTCTGAAAGATTTTTTGCTGCGCCCTCAAGCAGGATAACCTTTCTTCCGTAGAAGAGGTCATGTGCACGGAGGCGGTTGAATGACAAGAAATAAAGGTTGGGAATATTGTGACCAGCCTGTTTGATTTTTTTGTCATCGTCTTTCAAAATAATGACTGTGCGTTCGTCCTTAGCGAAGTTGCTGAGGATTTTTACCAAGTCTTTTGTTTTTCCGCTTTCGACAGTGAAATCTTCAACAACAGTAAGTCTGTCGCTCTGAGCCTGAAGACTCAAGATTGATTTCATAGCAAGGCGTTTTTCCTTTTTAGGGATGGCATAGCTGAAATCACGGGGTTTCGGTCCGAAAATCGTACCGCCACCAACGCAAATCGGTGATTTTTTATCACCACGGCGAGCATGTCCTGTTCCCTTCTGTTTATACGGCTTAGCGTTTGATCCGTGTACTTCTGCGCGTCCTTTTGTAGAGGCAGTTCCAACACGTTTGTTTGCTAATTCGTTTGTGATGGCATAGTAAATAACATCTTCGTTTACAGGAAGACCAAATACCTTATCATCAAGAGTGATTGTGCGCAGCTCTTTGCCATCGACTGAATAGACTTTCTTTTCCATCTTATTCCTCGACCTTATTTCTTAACCGCGGACTTGATGATCAGCGTACTATCTTTTACTCCCGGGACAGCCCCGCGAACCATTACAACTTTGAGCTCAGGATCGATTTTAACAATCTTAAGATTCTGAACAGTCACTCTGTCAAAACCCATGCGTCCAGGCTGCTTAGTATTTTTCAAGCTGTGTCCAGGTGTTGTACAATTTCCTGTTCCGCCCGGCTCTCTGTGGAATTTTGAACCGTGAGTAGCGCGTCCGCCATGGAAGCCCCAGCGTTTCATAACACCCTGGAAGCCCTTACCTTTTGAAGTTGCTGTGACATCAAGGAAAGATGTCTTTTCAAAAAGTTCAACGCCAATCTGGTCACCAACGGCAACTTCTTTCTCGAAATCTCTGAATTCTTTCAGATGACGTTTCGGTGAAATGTTCTCAGGAAACTGGCCCTTGTATGCCTTAGTGATTCTTGATTCTTTAACATCTTCAAGACCAAGAACTACAGCATCATAGCCATTTTTTTCCTTTGTTTTTGTAGCAACAACAGTATTCGGTTCAACATGGATCACGGTCACCGGTGTAAGGTTTCCGCTTTCGTCGAATACCTGTGTCATTCCTACTTTTTTTGCAATCAGACCTTTCATTCTGATAACTCCTATAGAAGAATTCTTTTGAATCCTTCCCTACGGCCGCCATCCCGGATCCACGGGACCGTTACCGTTTTGTAACAGAAAACCAACCGCGACGCGGTTTTCGATTTACTGTTTGATTTCTACGTCAACACCGGCAGGCAGTTCAAGCTTCATCAATGAATCCATAACATCGGGTGTCGGATTCATGATGTCAATCATGCGTTTGTGTGTTCTCATTTCAAACTGCTCACGTGACTTTTTGTTAACGTGAGGAGAGCGCAGAACGGTGATTTTGTTGATTCTGGTCGGAAGCGGGATTGGTCCGAGGACTTTAGCACCGGCTTTCTGAACAGTCTGCACGATGGCTTTTGCACTCTGATCGATCAGTTCAACGTCAAATGCGCGGAGTCTGACACGAATCTTTTCATTAGCCATTTTAATATTCCTCCAAGATGAAAACAGGGTCAGCGGAGAACCGCCGACTCCCGTTTATCCGTTAAAAAACTATTCGATGATCTTTGTAACCTGACCAGAAGCGATTGTGTGGCCGCCTTCGCGGATAGCAAGCTTCAAGCCCTGATCCATAGCGATCGGGTGAATAAGTTCACCGATAACCTTTACGTTGTCACCAGGTTTTACCATGTCTGTTCCAGCCTCAAGCTCAACAGTACCTGTGATGTCTGTTGTGCGGAAGTAGAACTGAGGACGGTAGCCTGAGAAGAACGGTGAATGGCGTCCACCCTCTTCCTTTGAAAGAACGTAAATCTGAGCCTCGAACTTTGTGTGCGGGTGGATTGATCCCGGAGCAGCGAGAACCTGTCCGCGAACAACGTCTTTCTTTTCAATACCGCGCAAGAGGATACCAACGTTATCACCAGCGATACCCTGATCCAAAGTCTTCTGGAACATTTCGATACCAGTTACAGTTGAAGAAGCTGTCGGGCGGATACCAACGATCTCAACAGCGTCGTTCATGTTGACTACGCCGCGCTCGATACGTCCAGTAACAACTGTACCGCGTCCAGAGATTGTGAAGATGTCTTCGATAGGCATAAGGAAGGGTTTTGCATCATCGCGAACCGGGTCATCGAACCATGAGTCCATAGCTGTGAGCAAATCCTCGATGCATTTTGTATCATCAGGAGAAGCGCCATCCTGGAGAGCTTTGAAAGCTGATCCCTGGATGATAGGTGTATCCTCTGAGAAGCCGTACTCTTTGATAACATCTTTGATCTCTTCTGTTACCAATTCGAGCATTTCTGCATCGCCGTCGAGAAGGTCAACTTTGTTCAAGAAAACGATAATCTTCGGAACACCGACCTGGCGAGCGAGCAACAAGTGTTCGCGAGTCTGGGGCATAACTGAGTCAGGAGCTGAAACAACGAGAATAGCACCGTCCATCTGAGCAGCACCAGTAATCATGTTCTTAATGTAGTCAGCGTGTCCAGGGCAGTCGATGTGAGCGTAATGGCGTTTGTCTGACTGATACTCAAGGTGGCGAGTGTTGATTGTGATACCACGAGCCTTTTCCTCAGGAGCATTGTCGATTTCATCGTACTTGAGAGTCTTGTCGCCATACTTCTTACCACAGTAAGTAGTGATAGCAGCTGACAATGTGGTCTTACCATGGTCAACGTGACCGATGGTTCCAACGTTCATGTGGGGTTTAGTTCTAACGAACTTCTCCTTTGCCATGTTTTTCTCCTTGCCGCAAACCTCTTATTTACGGCATTGTGAAATTATATGTGATGCACTTTAAGCCAGAACGAGACCATTCCCAACAGAAAACAGCCGCATTCGCATACACACTATTTTATTGATTAATGCTAAAGATGTATATTCGGAAGCAAAAGATTGCCTTTCGCTATTAATATTCCATAATTTCGGAATATCTTGTCCGGCACCACCTGCGCACCATCAAAATCAATTTTACTTTTGACGACCGGTTTGGTCTCCGGGACTCTCGCGGCGCACCACCGCAACAGATACTCTTGCAACCTTCAGTCATCAAATTGTCCAGCCAACGGCTGAACAGAAATTGCAAGGGTCGTGACTGTCTGAAAACCACTTATATAGAAGCAATTAACTTTACGACATCACCGGACTTTACATCACGTCCGCCTGTATTTCAAAGAACCCTATACAGAATCAGTCTCATAAGAACTGATTGCAGTGCTATTTTTATACACTTTTTAGAAAATAATTGCAATAGAAAGAAAGTCAAAAAGAATAAAAATACGTTTTAAATATAGTGAATTCAAAAAAAATACCCGCCGGTTAAGGCGGGCTTGTAAAAGGAATCTACCAGCGGTAGTGGGCGAAAGCCTTGTTGGCCTCTGCCATTTTGTGTGTATCTTCCTTCTTCTTGTATGCAGAACCAGTGTTGTTGAATGCATCAAAAAGTTCGGCTGCCAATGTCTCGGCCATTCCGTGTCCGTTGCGTGAGCGGGCTGCGGCGATAATCCAGCGCATTGCAAGAGCCTCGCGGCGAGCGTCGCGAATCTCAATCGGAACCTGATATGTTGCACCGCCAACGCGGCGAGATTTTACTTCAACCATCGGTTTTACATTATCAAGAGCCTTGTTGAAAACTTCGAGCGGGTCTTTTCCAGCCTTCTCCTTAAGTTTATCCATAGCCTCATAGATAATTTTTGTACAAGTTGCCTTTTTTCCGTCCAACATCATGCGTGTGACGAATTTTGTGATAACCGGGCTGTTGTATTTTGCATCAGGCATAACAGGACGGTTGACTGATTTCTTATGTCTTCCCATAGTATTCCTCCTTTATTATGCCTTCGGTCTCTTGGCACCGTACTTTGAGCGTCCGCGTTTGCGGTCTTCTACGCCAAGAGTATCTTTTGTACCGCGGATAATGTGGTAACGTACACCAGGAAGATCCTTTACACGTCCACCGCGGATAAGAACTACTGAGTGTTCCTGCAAGTTGTGTCCGATTCCCGGAATGTATGCAGTAACTTCAATTCCATTTGACAAGCGAACACGAGCTACCTTGCGGAGAGCTGAGTTCGGTTTTTTCGGTGTTACAGTCATAACACGTGTGCAAACGCCGCGTTTCTGCGGGCAAGACTCAAGCGCGGGAGCTTTAGTCGAATTTGCAAGTGACTGTCTGCCTTTGCGAATAAGTTGGTTAATTGTAGGCATCGCCTATACTCCTATTTCAAATCCGGTCAGCACCCCGGATAAAATGAACAAAATACCCCTGAATTCGGGAATTTGATTTTACCGAATTCAGGAATTGCTAGTCAATATGCGGCGGGAAAACAACAAGTTGTTTTCCCGCCAGACAAAATCGGCTTCTGGCCGATTTTGTCGCTTAATCTTCTTCTGCAGGTGAATCAGAAATCGATTCCTCCATAACCGCTACCGGAGCTTCTTCCTCGCGGCGGCGCTCAAGGATTTCTTCCATCTCCTGATCCAAGTCAGTGTCGGCTTTGTCGAAGAGCTTGATTCCGTGATAAGCCTTGATACCAGTACCAGCAGGAATCATGTGACCGATGATGACGTTTTCCTTCAAGCCGTGCAAAGAGTCTGTCTTTCCTTCGATTGCGGCATTCGTAAGAACGCGGGTCGTCTCCTGGAAAGAAGATGCAGAAATAAAGGAGTCTGTCGCCAAAGCGGCCTTTGTGATTCCCTGGAACATCGGGCGGGCATCAGCGGGCTGACCACCACCGGCGATGACACGGGCATTTTCCTCGCGGAACCTGTACTTGTCAACTTCCTGACCGTAGATGAACTTGGTATTTCCAACGTCCTCGATTCTGACCTTGCGGAGCATCTGGCGGACGATGATACCGATGTGCTTGTCATCGATAGATACGCCCTGGGCTGAGTAAACAGCCTGAATTTCCGTAAGCAAGTATTCCTGAAGAGCATTCTCACCAAGAATATCAAGGATATCGTGGGCTGAGGGTGCACCGTCACAAAGAGCCTCACCGGCTTCAACATGGTCACCATCACGAACCAACATGCGGCGGTCAACCGGAACCTGATGCTCAAACTGCTTGCCATAGGCATCTTCAACAATGACGTTACGCTTTCCTTTTGCGACTCCCTTGAACTTGACTTCTCCGGAGATTCTTGAAAGGACGCAGGCAACCTTCGGCTTGCGGGCTTCGAACAATTCAGAAACGCGGGGCAAACCACCAGTGATGTCGTTCGTCTTAGCGGCGGCAACCGGAAGTTTAGCAATGACGACACCAGCCTTGATTGACTGATTGTCCTCAACCTGAAGAATTGCACCGGCCGGCAAGAAGTAAGAACCCTGCTCGTTTCCAGCTTCATCTGTAATCAAAATGCGCGGCTGCTTTACATCGAGATGCAATTTGGAAATGTGCAACTCTTTTGTACCGCGGCTCAAGTCGATTACTTCCTCAAGAGTCTCGCCAGGGATGATGTCCTCGAAGTGAACGAATCCGTCAACCTCAGCGATAATCGGCTCTGAGTACGGATCGAAGATTTCTCCGATTGTATCTCCAGCCTTGATGATGTCTCCGGCCTTTGCAGTGATTGTAGAACCGTTGGCGATTTCAACCTTCTGCTCGTTTCCGGTCAGGTAAATCTTTCCGTCGATTATGCGGATAAGTCCGTTCTCTTTTGCAAGAACGTCACCAGACTTACGGCCGATAAGTTTAGTTCCTTTAAGAACGCGCGCTCCATCAGCAACCTCAAGTTTGTCACCGCCCTCATTCTCGAATGAATCGATGATACGGGTAACGTTCATAAAGCCCTTACGTGTAAAGAGCCATGTTCCATCGTCATTCTCTACGTGAGTACCAGCAATTTCGCCCATAATCACAGAGTAGTTCAAGCTGATTGTCTTTTCCTCTGTCTTCTTTGCAGCAGTACCACCAGAGTGGAATGTACGCATCGTCAACTGTGTACCAGGCTGACCGATTGACTGGGCGGCGATAACACCGACAGCCTCGCCGATTTCAACCAACTTGTCGCGGGCAAGGTTCTTTCCGTAGCATTTTACGCAGACACCGTGCTTAGCCTCACAAGTCAAAACAGTGCGGATCTTTACGCGCTCAACACCGGCTTCCTCAATTTTCTTGGCGATGTCGCCTGTGATGTATTCGTTTACATCGCAGATAACCTCTCCAGTAACCGGGTGGATTACACGCTCAATTGTGAAGTGACCTTCAATGCGCTCTGCAAGAGACTTGAGGACTTCCTCACCGTTTTTAAGGGCTGTGTAGTAGATACCGTTGATTGTTCCACAGTCCTCTTCGTTCACAACTACGTCCTGGGCGACATCGACCAAGCGGCGGGTCATGTAACCAGCGTCAGCAGTCTTAAGAGCGGTATCTGTCAAACCTTTGCGGGCACCGTTGGAAGAAATGAAGTATTCCAAAACGGAAAGTCCTTCCTTGAAGTTTGAGCGAACCGGCAATTCGATGATTTTTCCGTTCGGACGAGCCATCAAGCCACGCATAGCGGCCAACTGAGACATCTGTTTGCGGGAACCGCGCGCGCCGGAATCAGCCATCATGTAGATTGTGTTGAATCCGTCTTTGTCTTTACCCATCTTGTCGTACATGATGTCTGTCAGCTTTTCGTTGACGTGCTGCCAGATATCTGTGACCTTGTTGTAGCGTTCCTCAGCAGTAATAACACCGCGTGAATACTGGTCTTTGATTTCTGAGACTTCTTTGTTTGCATCGCTGACCATGGGGTTCTTCTCATCCGGGATAAGGATGTCGTCCATGGAAAGTGTCGCACCGTAGAATGTAGCGTTTTTGTAGCCAACGTCTTTAATCGCGTCGAGCATCTGGATTGTGAGCCAGGGGCCCTGAGTATGGAAGACATGCTCAATCATCTTCTTGAGCAATTTGTCTCCCAAGCGCTCGTTGACATAAGGAACAGCTTCCGGCATAGCGTCGTTGAAGCGAATTCTTCCGGCTGTTGTCTTGATGAGGTCGCCAGCCTTGAAAGTTCCAGTCTTCTTCATGACAGATGAGTCGAATGAGTTCTTTGAAACCGGAACTTCAATCTCCGCCTGCCATTCGATAAATCCGTCTTCGGCTGCCATTACAGCCTCTTCCTCTGAGCAGAAGCGTTTCTTTGTTCCCTTTGCGTTGGGCTTTACGGAAGTCATATAGTAGATTCCCAAAACCATGTCCTGGGAAGGTCCGACGATTGTGTTTCCGTTGGCCGGGTCAAGGAGGTTGCGGGCTGAGAGCATCAGCGTCCAGCATTCCATCTGAGCCGCCTGTGTCAGCGGAACATGGATAGCCATCTGGTCGCCGTCGAAGTCAGCGTTGAAGGCTTTACATGCCATCGGGTGAAGTTTGAGAGCTTTTCCTTCAACAAGAACCGGCTCGAAAGCCTGAATTCCCAAGCGGTGCAAAGTCGGGGCGCGGTTGAGCATTACAGGATGCTCGCGGACAACCTCGTCAAGAATCGCGAAGACTTCGGGAGCTTCCTGCTCGACCAGCATCTTTGCCTTTTTGATATTGAAAACAATGTCCTTGTCGACAAGCTTTTTCATAATGAAAGGCTTGAACAACTCCAAAGCCATTTTTGTCGGAAGACCGCACTGCCACAGTTTCAACTCCGGTCCGACGACGATTACGGAGCGTCCTGAGTAGTCAACGCGTTTACCAAGCAAGTTCTGGCGGAAGCGTCCACCCTTACCTTTCAAGAGGTCAGAGATTGACTTGAGAGGGCGGTTTGACGCGCCTTTTACGACTCTCTTGCGCTTTGAGTTGTCGAACAATGAATCAACGGCTTCCTGAAGCATACGCTTTTCGTTGCGGATGATGATATCCGGAGCAGAAAGAGCCATAATCTTCTGCAAGCGGTTGTTGCGGTTGATTACGCGGCGGTACAAGTCGTTCAAGTCAGAAGTCGCAAAGCGGCCTCCGTCCAACTGGACCATAGGGCGCAAATCCGGCGGAATGACCGGAATCACGTCAAGAATCATCCATGACGGCTTGTTGTCTGATGAGCGGAAATTCTCAACGATGTTGATGCGGCTCAAAAGGTGTTTGTCAGACTTTTTGCCCTTCTCAGACATTTTTTCGCGCAATTCAGCGGCGAGAGCATCAAGGTCAAGGTTCTCAAGCAAAGTCTTGATTGCCTCAGCTCCCATTCCGGCTGTGAAAGACTGGCCGTAGCGGTCAAGAGCCTCATTGTATTCATCTTCTGAAAGAAGCTGCATTTTCTTGAGGTCTGTTTCGCCCGGGTCGATAACGATGTACTTCTCATAGTAGAGAACAGCTGTCAAAGCCTTTACCGGCAAGTCGAGGAGCAAGCCCATGCGGCTCGGTGTAGTGCGGTAGTACCAGATGTGGCTTACCGGGGCGACAAGCTCGATGTGGCCTGTGCGTTCGCGGCGGACTTTGAAGTGTGTGACTTCAACTCCACAGCGGTCGCAGATAACTCCCTTGTAGCGGATTGACTTGAATTTTCCGCAGCGGCATTCCCATTCCTTTGTGGTTCCGAAAATGCGCTCGCAGAAAAGACCACCCTCCTCCGGGCGGAGTGAGCGGTAGTTGATTGTCTCCGGCTTTTTAACCTCACCGTAAGACCATGCACGGATGGCATCAGGTGAGGCAAGCTGTATTTTCAATGAATCAAAATCTTGAATATCACGCATTAGTCTGACTCCTTCTCAAATCCGGCGCCTTCTTTGTCGATAAGCTCCTGGTCGCGTTCAGTAAGGGCGATTCTCTTTCCCTTTGCGTCATAAATTGTAAAGTCCAAAGCAAGGCCTCTCAATTCCTGTACCAATACGTTGAATGATTCAGGAACTCCCGCAGGTGAAGCGGGGTCACCCTTTACGATTGACTCGTAAATCTTTGAACGTCCGTTCATATCATCGGATTTGATTGTCATCATTTCCTGCAATGTGTTCGCGGCACCGTAAGCTTCCAATGCCCAAACTTCCATTTCTCCAAGACGCTGGCCACCGAACTGGGCTTTTCCTCCCAAAGGCTGCTGCGTGACGAGTGAGTAAGGACCTGTTGAGCGGGCGTGCATCTTATCGTCTACCAAGTGGTGCAGCTTCAAGAAGTAAATGACTCCGACGAAAATCGGGTTGACGAAAGGCTCGCCAGTGCGTCCGTCGTGGACAATCTGCTTACAGTCGGGTGAAAGTCCGGCTTCCTTGAGTTTTTCAGCGATAACTGACTGATCAGGAGTCTGGAAAGCGGGTGACTCGAAATACTGGTTCAAGTAGCGACCAGCGATTCCAAGCTCTGATTCCATAATCTGACCGATGTTCATACGAGAAGGAACGCCCAAAGGATTCAGACAGACATCGAGCGGAGTTCCGTCCTCCAAGTAAGGCATATCCTCTTCGGGCAAGATTCGGGCAACGACACCTTTGTTTCCGTGACGTCCGGCCATCTTGTCTCCCTCGCGGAGCTTTCTCTTGTTTGCAATCAAAACTTTGACGACTTCATCAACGCCAGGGTTGAGGTCATCGCCCTCAGTTCTCTTGAGACGCTGGACATCGATTACAACACCTTCGATTCCGTGGGGAACGCGCAGTGAAGAATCGCGGACTTCCTTGGCCTTTTCACCGAAGATTGAGTTCAAAAGTTTGAACTCAGGAGTTGTCTCAGTCTCAGATTTCGGGGTTACGCGGCCGACGAGAATGTCGCCAGAGCGGACTTTCGCACCGATTCTGATAACGCCCTCTGCGTCCAGATTGTCGAGAGACTTTTCGCTTGTGTTCGGAATATCACGAGTGATTTTCTCCGGTCCCAGCTTAGTCTCACGGATTTCAGTCTGCAACTCCTTAATATGGATAGAAGTATACATATCCTCTTTGACTACGCGGCGGCTGATAAGAACAGCGTCCTCATAGTTGTAGCCGTTCCACGGAACGAATCCAACGAGGAGGTTGCGGCCGAGAGAAAGTTCTCCCTGGAATGTCGCAGGACCGTCTGCAAGAACCTGGCCTTTTTTGACCTTTTCGCCGATTTCGACAGTCGGTCTCTGGTGGTAACAGGTGTCCTGGTTGGTTCTCTGATATTTAAGAAGATGATACTCGTCAAGCTGGTCAGAGCCGTCAATTTTAACTTTGATAAGGTCTGACTCAACCCAGACGACTTCACCGTCATGCTTTGCCTTTACGAGAACGCCTGAGTCGTAGGCGGCTTTCTTTTCCATACCTGTTCCGACATACGGAGGCTCCGGGAAAAGAAGAGGAACGCCCTGTCTCTGCATGTTGCAACCCATCAAAGCGCGGTTGGCGTCATCATGCTCAAGGAATGGAACGAGAGAAGCTGAGACAGAAACTGTCTGGCGCGGAGAAACATCCATGTACTGGATGTCCTTTACGCTGCGCTCTGAGTAGTCGTCACGGCGGCGGGAGTCAACGACATCTTTCGGGAAAGAGCCGTCAGCCTTCATACCCTCAACGAACTGGCCGATTGTGTAGCGGTCCTCGTCCATTGCGGAAAGATACTCAACTTCATTTGTGGCCTTTCCATCGACAACCTTGCGGTAAGGCGCCTCAAGGAAGCCGTACTCATTGACCTTTGTGTAGATTGCCAGAGAGACAATCAAACCGATGTTCGGACCTTCAGGAGTCTCAATCGGGCACATGCGGCCGTAGTGTGTGTAGTGTACATCGCGGACTTCAAATCCTGCGCGGTCGCGGCTCAAACCACCCTGACCCAAAGCTGAAAGACGACGTTTGTGTGTAAGTTCTGCAAGCGGGTTAATCTGATCCATGAACTGAGAGAGCTGGTTGGATCCGAAGAATTCCTTGATTACAGCAACAATCGGCTTAATGGAAATCAAATCCTGAGGCTTCATTGTCTCAGTCTCTTTGAGGCTCATGCGCTCCTTTGCGATTCTCTCCATGCGGCTGAATGCAGTCTTGAGCTGGTTTGTCACCAATTCACCGACAGAGCGGATGCGGCGGTTGCCCAAGTGGTCAATATCATCGAGAGGCTCTGAACCGATGTAGACTTTCATCAGCTGCTTCATAGTCCAGATGATATCGTCTTTTACAAGTGTGGAGTCCCCAACAGGCTCCTTGTGCTCTGACTCAAGGTAGGGCTTGAATTTCTTATTGAGCTTGTAGCGTCCGACCTTGCCCAAATCGTAGCGGCGGTTTGAGAAGAACATTGAAGTCAAGTCTTTCTCGGCGTTCTCGACTGTCATCGGCTCACCGGGCTGCAAAACAGCGTAAACTGCAGAAAGAGCGTCTTCCTGTGTCGGTTCCTCGCCCTCTGCGCCTTCTTTTGCGAATTTAACGTCCTCACGCTCAAAGCAGTTGATAATCATCTGTGTATCGAGTGAGGGGTTCCATTCTTCCTTGTCGCCCTTGTGAACGCGGTCATCAAATTTAATGACTTCGATTTCAGAGACATTCTGGGCAAGCAAGTCATCGATGTCGTGAAGATGGATTTTGTCTCCTGCGCGGAAGAGGCGTTTTTCCTCGCCGTTCTCGTCCTTTACGAAGACAGCCTTTGAAAGTACACGGTCGACAAGTGAGTCGCGGGCTTTTTCGTCGACTTTGACTTTTTCAGTCACATAGAAGGCGGAAATGATTTCCTCGCGGGAGTTATAACCGAGCGCGCGGAGGAAAATCGTTCCCAAAATCTTCTTTTTGCGGTCGATTTTCGCGTAAATGAGGTCTTTTTTCTCGTCGATTTCAAATTCAAGCCATGAACCGCGGTAAGGAATGATTCTTGAGGAATAGACTCCCTTCTCGTGGTTGAAGATAACTCCAGGAGACCGGTGAATCTGAGAGACTACGACACGCTCAGCGCCGTTGATGATAAATGTTCCACGGTCGGTCATAATCGGGATGTCACCCATGTAGATGTCTTTCTGGAGGATTGCGCCTGACTCATGGAAGTTCAGGTTGATTCTTGCTTTCAGGGGGACCGCATAAGTCAGTCCTTTCTGTTTGCACTCAAGTTCGGAAAATTTAATATTTTCTTCGTCAAGCTCGTAGAATTCATATTCGAGCGACATGTCATTGTTGGGGCTTTCAATCGGGAATGTTGATGTGAACACTTCCTGAAGCCCCTGATTGGCTAATTCTTCATGTTTGCGGGATTTTTCTCTCTGAAGAAAACTTTCGTAAGACGACAGCTGAATGTCGATAAGATTTGGCATTTCCATGAAGTTCTGGAAATCTTTACCCAAATACTGACGATTGATTGTTCTACTTTTAGCGAACATCAATTCCCCCTGGAATATTTAATTGCCTCCGGATTGCTACATGACAATGGTCAAATTCATAACATGAAAAGACCAAAACACAGCACAATTCCTTCAGCTAAGCAGGTTCAAAATTATGTAAAAGAACAAAATTATGTGCAAAAATGTAAAATTCAAAATGTGCCGTTAGACACAGAAAACTTACGCGCCAAAAGACACGTAAGTTTTAAGAAAACTCAAGACTGAAATCGCCAATCTTGAGTTGAATATAAAGTCATTAAGACTTATTTCTTTGAAGCTTCTCCACCAGCAGCAGCGATGTCAGCAATCATCTTGTCTGCATCAGCCTTGCTTACGCCCTCTTTGAGGACTTTCGGTGCGCCTTCAACCAAAGCTTTTGCTTCGCCAAGGCCGAGACCTGTGATAGCGCGAACAGCTTTGATAACGCCGATTTTCTTTGCGGCATCGAATTTCTCAAGAGTAACAGTGAATTCTGTCTGCTCTTCAGCAGCGGCTGCGCCACCAGCTGCAGGACCTGCTGCAACAGCAACAGCGGCTGTAACACCGAATTTCTCCTCGATTGCTTTTACGAGGTCTGAAAGCTCCAATGCAGTCATTTTCTCAACTGCTTCAAGAATCTGGTCATTTGTGATAGCTGCCATATTATCTTCTCCTGAATAGGCAAGGTTTACCTTTTGTAAACCCAATTAATTTTGCACAGACGAAAGCAAACTGCTTTGTATTACCCGTGCTATATCGGACAATTAAGTCCCTGTACGGACAGTCGACAGCAATGAAGCCTGACCGTACTTCACAAAAGGACAAAAACTAGTTTGCGCCTTCTGATGATTTCTTGTCTGCCAAAGCCTGCAATGTGGCGGCCAGTTTCTGAACCGGGCCATTGAGGGCTGACATGAACATAGCGATAAGCTGTTTCTTTCCGGGAACCTTTGAGTAGGCCTCGATTTTAGCGACATCGTAAATCTCTTTGTTGATGTAGCCACCCTTTACTTTGAGGGCTTCGTGGTCTTTTGCAAAGTCGAAAAGGATTTTTGCAGCTTCGTTTGAATCTTCCTTGACCATTGCGATTGCAGTCGGTCCAGTAAGATAGTCAGCGACGTTCTCGACTTTCATTTCGTCAAAAGCGACGCGGGCGAAGTTATTTTTTACGACTTTGAGCGGAACCTGCTTCTCGCGGAGTTTGTCGCGAAGAGCCGTAATCTGCTCTACAGTCAAGCCGCGGTATTCAGTAAAGATGAAGTCTGAATACTCAGCCATTTCCTTTTTTGTAGCTTCAATAGCGGCAGTTTTAGCCGGCTGGATTTTTTTAGTAAGCAAAGCCATCGGTTATGCCTCCTCTTTGAAATCGACCCAAACGCCGGGGCCCATTGAAGAACTAACTGAGACAGAGCGAACAAAGTCAGCTTTTGCATCAGCAGGCTTCTTGCGTTCAACTTCGTTGAGCAAAGTAGAAACGTTCTCAGCAACCTTAGCAGGATCCATAGAAACCTTGCCAACCGGAATATGGATGATTCCTTCCTTGTCAGCTTTGAATTCTGTGCGTCCCTTCTTGAGTTCAGCAATCGCGTTTGCGATGTCGTTTGTGACAGTTCCTGTCTTGGGGTTCGGCATCAAGCCTTTGCGTCCCAAAATCATACCCAAACGACCGACGTCTTTCATCATGTCAGGTGTAGCAACGGCGATATCGAAATCGAGCCAGCCGCCCTTTACCTTGTCGATGTATTCTGTTGAGCCAGCATAAGCGGCTCCGGCATCAAGCGCTTCCTTTGCGCGGTCATCGTGGCAGAATACGAGAACTTTCTTTTCTGCTGTGAACTGGTTCGGGAATACCAAAGTGTCGCGGACAGTCTGGCTTTTTCCGAGGCGAAGGGCAACGTGAGCCTCAACAGTCTCATCAAATTTTACGTAGTGGAGATCTTTTACGAGGGCACAAGCCTTTGCAACATCGTAGTGCTGCTGAGGATCGTACTTCTTCAAAGACTCGCGGTAATTCTTTCCGTGTTTCATCACTAGGCCTCCACTTCTACGCCCATACTACGGGCAGTACCGGCGATAATTTTCTTTGCAGCTTCAAGATCATTGGCATTGATGTCGGGCATCTTTGTCTTTGCAATCTCCTCAAGCTGAGCCTGTGTAAGTTTGCCGACCTTGTCGCGCAAAGGATTACCAGAACCCTTTTCCAACTTCAGCGCTTTCTTGATAAGAACAGCTGCCGGAGGTGTCTTGAGGATAAATGTAAATGATTTATCCTGATAGGCAGTGATGATTACAGGGATGATAAGTCCCTTTTCCATTGACTTTGTTCTGTCATTGAATTCCTGACAGAATTTCGGCGCGGGAATTCCGTGCGGTCCAAGAGCAGGTCCAATCGGCGGGGCCGGAGTAGCAGCTCCTGCCGGACACTGTAACTTAACAACAGCGGTAACCTTTTTTGTGGCCATATATAACTCCTTAATTGGTGATGAGATTGAAAGTCAACCTCTAGCGGAAGGCATCTGTCCAACGGACTTACCTCCCTCCCAAACAGGAATAGCTCATTCGAGCTAAACGTTTCTAAATTAATGACTTTTTGCGGAGAATCAGACTACGATGCGTTCAACCTGAGTGACATCAACTTCAACCGGTGTCTGACGACCGAAGATTTCAACAACAACGCGAAGTTTATTTTTGTCAGCAAGAATTTCCTCGACAGAGCCGGAGAATGTTGCGAAAGGTCCGTCAGTGATTTTAACCTGGTTGCCAATCTCATAAGAGCTGACAGCAGATTCCTTTTCCGCCTTGATTTCGCCAGTCTGCTCAAGAAGGCGGGTAGCCTCTGAAACAGAAATCGGACGGGGGCGGTCAGAAGGATTTGTTCCGACAAAGCCGGTAACTCCCTCAATATGACGGATTGCAGAGCAGATTTTTTTCCAACCCAAATCAGGAAGATTAAGATTCAACATGATGTAGCCGGGAAGGAATTTATCTTTTCTGACTTTCTTTTTATTGTCTTTTACTTCAACAATCTCTTTTACAGGAACTTTTACGTCAAGAACAACTTCAGGATCAAGCTCTTTTGCATCCAACATCATGCGGATTGTGCGCTCGATTTTTGCTTCATATCCTGTGTACGTGTGAACGATATACCAAGTCTGAGCCATCAGAAAACCCTAAAACTAAAATACAAGTGACATACCCGCTGTAAAGAGCAGGTCAAGTCCGCCAAGAATCGCAGCAATAATAATTGTAGAAAAAATCACAACTTTAACAGATGCAACAACATCGTCACGTGAAGGCCAGACAACCTTACGAAGTTCGGCACCGCATTCTTTGATAAAATTTGTTGTTTTTGCCATTTTTCTGACCTCTGTTTTTCTATAAAATTTTAGCAGGCCGGGCAGGATTCGAACCCGCGACAACCGGTTTTGGAGACCGGGACTCTACCAGCTGAGCTACCGACCTAAAATTTTACGCCGCCAAATTCAGACGGCGGTTAATTTCTTATTTTACTTTTGTTTCTTTATGCAAAACTTCTTTGCGGCAGAAGGGGCAATACTTATTCTTCTCAAGTTTGCCTGTGATATTCTTGCGGTTCTTTGTTGTAGTGTAGTTCTTGCGTTTGCATTCTGTACACTGAAGCGCGATAATATCAACTGAACCCTTTTTCTTGCTTGACATATTTTTCTCCTAATCTAAGAAAATCCAGCTCCCGAGCGGAATCGGACCGCTGACCTCATCGTTACCAACGATGTGCTCTACCGACTGAGCTACAAGAGCAAATAAAGATGTGTTTGAAAAATATATATTTTGAACGCTTTTGTGTCAAGGGCAGAAGTTGAAATCTGCAATAAAAAATGCTATCTTTTTTTTCGCGAGGTAAGATTGTGACCAATAGGGATGCGAACGAACTTAATGAACTTAACATCGACGATTTAGTCGGCAATATTTTAAAATCCTACGATGAGTACGGCGGTATCAACAAGAGCGGAAGACTCTCCTTTCCGAACAGGGAGAACGTGATTTCAGTCCTCCACGACTTGCAGACCCTGGCCTTTCCCGGCTACAGAACCGCTGAAGAAATCGAGGCTGACACAATCAAATACGTGACCGCGCAAAAGGTAAACAGAATTCTTTCCGTGCTGACAAAAGAAATTCAAAAAGCCCTCGTCTACGAGCATAAAAAATGCGAGCAGGGAACTGACGCATCAAAGCTCTACTGCTATTCACTCGCGGAAAAAACAGCCCGTGCCTTGGTCGAGGCGGTTCCGGACTTGAGGCGGCAGATTAAGAAGGACGTGAACGCGATGTTCAGCGGTGACCCGGCCGCAAAGTCAGACGAGGAGGTAATCGTCTCCTACCCCGGACTTGAGGCGATAATAGCCTACAGGTTCGCGCATTTTCTATTTACAAGCGGGGTTCCGGTAATTCCAAGAATCATGACCGAGCATATCCACGGAAAGACCGGAATCGACATCCATCCGGGGGCGAAAATCGGCGAGAGCTTTTTCATCGACCACGGAACGGGAATCGTAATCGGAGAGACTACCGTAATCGGAAAGAACGTGAAAATCTACCAGGGTGTGACCTTGGGCGCCCTTGCCGTGAAAAAATCACTTTCGGACACAAAACGACACCCGACTATCGAAGATGACGTTACGATTTACGCGAACGCGACGATTTTGGGCGGACGCACGGTAATCGGAAAAGGTGCCACAATCGGCGGAAACACATGGGTGACGCATTCTGTGCCTCCTTACACACTGATCAGTCAGGGGGCGAAAACAGAAAGCCAGATTGTCAGCGAAGATTTTATCGAGTACGTGATTTAAATCGAAATTTTGGACTGGGCTTTCCGCAAAAAAAGGACAAAAAAAAACAGCAGTTCCAATAAACACCGTTTAAGGGAACTGCTGCCGTCCAGCAAGCTGGACATCGGAGAGAGTTTATCAGCTTTTTACAAGCTTGGTATAAAATATATTTACTCTCGAAAAAAAAGTCAACTAAAGAGAATTTTAGCACGGGTCAAGAGATTTCGTGCGGCTGAAAAAAGACTTTCAGGAGAATATGATGCCGGCAAAAAAATCAATAAAAAGCATAACGACTTACAAATGCTCAGAATGCGGCTACAGCCAACCCCGCTGGCTGGGCAGATGTCCCCAGTGTGGCTCTTGGAACACGCTTGAAGAATGCCTTGAGGACCCGAATTCAACGGCGGCGGCCTTCGGCTCTGTCACGACAGAAAAAATCAAGCCCCTTCCCCTCTCAAAAGTCCAGCCTCTTGAGAACGACAGATTTTTGACAGGAATCTCAGAATTCGACAGGGTTTTAGGCGGCGGCGCGATGAAAAGGTCAGCGGTTTTAATCGGCGGAGAGCCTGGAATCGGAAAGTCAACTTTGCTTTTGCAGACTGCCGCCTCCGTGAAAAAATCACTCGGAGCAGGGGCGAAATCTTCTTCAAAAATCCTCTATGTCTCAGGAGAGGAATCAGCCTCGCAGATAAAAAACCGGGCTGACCGATTGAAGCTCGAAACTGATGGAATCGAAATTTTGTGCGCGATGCGCCTTGAGGACATAAAGGACGCGCTGACGGCCTTAAACCCGCTTTTTGTGATTATCGACTCAATCCAGACAGTCTATTCTGTTCAGGCGGGAATCGTGCCGGGAACCGTCAGCCAGCTCAAATACTGCGCGAACGAGCTGATTGGTTGGGTAAAGGAGCGGGATTCTGTTCTCGTGATGACCGCCCACGTCACAAAGGAAGGAACGATTGCCGGTCCCAAATCGCTTGAACACATGGTGGACACGGTGATTTCTTTTGAGCGCAATGACAACGAGGTGAGATTTTTGCGGGCGGTGAAGAACCGCTTCGGCTCTGTGGATGAGCTGGGCATTTTTGAGATGTCGGAAAAGGGTCTGAACGGAGTGCCCGACCCGTCGGCAATGTTTTTGACAAAGAGGACCGGTGGGACTCCGGCCGGAATTGCGAACACCTGCGTCTTTGAGGGAAGCCGGGCATTTTTGGTGGAACTTCAGGCTTTGACGGTTCCG
Source organism: uncultured Treponema sp. (assembly GCA_946615905.1). Lineage (GTDB taxonomy): Bacteria > Spirochaetota > Spirochaetia > Treponematales > Treponemataceae > Treponema_D. The sequence continues at coordinate 36,685 of CAMOIE010000026.1, forward strand.
GCAAAGTCTTCGATAAGCAGGGTTTATTCAGACAGAATTGACTCGGCCAGGGTAGCCCGGGTGGCCGCCGTCCTTGAGAAAAAGACAGGACTCGTCTTTAGCGACCAGGACTTGTACATAAACGTGGCCGGCGGCGTGCGGCTGACGGAATCTGCAATCGACGCGGCTTTGGCGGCCGCACTTTATTCCGCGAGGACAGACATAGCCGTGGCGGAAAATTCTGTGATTGTCGGAGAATTGAGCCTTGCTGGAGAAATCCGCCCGGTGGCAAGGCTTAGGCAGAGGGTCAAGACTGCAAAGGAAATGGGCTTTGCGCGGATTCTTGGCCCGGAAGCAGAGAATGGCTGCGAAAAAATCCAAAACGCCAAAGAAATGATCCGCGCGATTTTTAGATAAACAAAGTGCTGTCACACGGATTTGCTCACGCCTAACGGCGTTCGCTTGCTCGTGAAGTGGTGAGGCACGTTAGTGCCGAACAAATCCGTGTGATGAAAATATCGCTGTCGCGATTTCTGTCTTTGATTGAACGACCGCGCATCCATGCGCTAGATTATACGCCAGGCAATGTAGCCCCGGAGTTATACGGTGGTTGAGCCTAGTCGAAACTACCGTATAATGAGCGTGAGCGAAGGGCGGAACTGAACCGAACCCCAAAAGTTGGACACTTTTGGGAGAAGAAAATGGGAAGAAG
>CAMOIE010000027.1 GCA_946615905.1 uncultured Treponema sp.
GGGCCGGCAGTTCCGCCCTTCGCTCACGCTCATTCCAAAGCCAAACGGCTTTGGAACTTCGGGGCTACATTGCCTAGCGCTGGGGTGATGGAGCCATGGATCACCCCCTGAAGACTCGCTAAAATTGCTCCCACAGTCGCAATTTTCCGGCACGGGCAAAGCCCCTGCCATCGCTCTATGGAAGATTTTGAAAAACTCGTGCGCCATATGGAAAAAATCGAGCTTGAACAAAAACCTACCAAATAGAAGGCAGGAATGTTAGTAGATATTGAAAACATATAATGAAAATTTCAAAAAAATCTGCTATAATATCCACATGGAGCAAGAACAGACGGAGTTCATTACTTTCTGTACGGAAATGTATGCAAAAAAGCACGAGCAAAGCGCAAGTATGGTTGCTGAACTTTTTTGCAAAACAGGTGTCTTTGATTTTCTTTTTGAAAATTACACCGAACTGCATTCGCAGGGAAAAGAATTCCTTATCCCCCTGATAGAAAGTTTCATAAAGGAACACGAACCAAAATGAAAGTTTTTCACGGAAGTCTTGAAATTGTCAAAAATCCTCTGATTCTTCCTCGCAAGAATGGGCACACTGCTGACTTTGGACTTGGCTTTTATACCACAACAAGCAAAGAACAGGCGGAGCGTTGGGTAAAAATCCGCAAAGGCGAAAATCAGTCGAGCGCTGGATATGTCAATGTATATGAGATTCCTGACAGTCTGCTGCAAAATTCAGAATTAAAAATTTTACGCTTTGATGAGGCGAATGAATCGTGGCTAGATTTTGTCATAAAAAACAGAATGGACACATCTTTTACGCACGAATACGATCTTGTTTTTGGAAAAGTTGCAAACGACCGTGTGTATACAACAATCAATCTCTACGAAGACGGTTTTTTGAACAAAGACGAAACGCTCAAAAGGCTGAAAACATTTGTGCTTGTTGACCAGCTGTTGTTTCATACCCAAAAATCACTTGCCTTTTTGACTTTTACAGGAGCCGAAAAACTATGACAGAAGTAACCCAGCTCAATTTACGAAGTCTCTTGCCCGCAAAAGACGCAAAAATCATCATAAAAATAAAAAACGACAAAAACATTTCTCTAAAAGAAGCCTATTTGACTTTCTTTACATCTGATATTTACAAGCAACTCGAAACCGAATCTACAAAACGCTGGTGGCAAAGCTCGGAGCAGATTTTTGAAGATTGGCAAAGACGAACAAAAAAGTCTGCCATGTAAAAACAAGAAAATCTTTTTCTCAGTGTCATTCTATGACACTCCTCTTATGGTATAATGATTGCACTTTGCTTATTGGAGGCTACCTTATGAATTTATTTATCTTGCGCTGGAATCCAAATATTTCTTCGTTCACGATGGAAGATTTTGAAAAACTCGTGCGCCACACGGACAAAAACGAATATCCGCTCAATTTTGACTGGAGTATTTACGAATGGCAGAACGCTCACAGCGGGGATCTTTTTATCTTGCAGCAGGTGGGAACAGAAAACGACGGGTTTGTGGCAGCCGGAAAATTGACATCGGAACCTTACGAAGATGACTCTTGGAGAAAGAACGGCACGAAAGTCCACTATGCGGACTTGGCGCTTTTTACCGTTTACAACCGCACAAAACACAAAAATCTGAGTGCCGATGTTTATGAAAAGCTCTTTAGCTTCACAAAATGGCACGGCGGTCATTCAGGGGAGCTTATCACAGGCGAAAAAGCCGAATCAATCTTAAAACAAATTTCCTCCGACCTGATTAAAGAAAAAATCTGGAACGAAAGCACGCTCGATTATTTTATCAATGATTTTACAAGACTAGTGTGGCTTGATGAGGAATAAAAAAAGTGTTTTGAAATCAAGTTTTGAGAAAAGCACAGTCTGCTAACTTATTCGGAATCAAACTACGAAAGCGACAAAGAAAAAACTACAGTCAAAAAACTGCCGATTATGGAGTTTGGGAAAGAAAATAGGTAATTCTCATTTTGTTTTTCCTGATATTTAATATTTTTAGAGTATTTGTTCTTCGCTTTGCAAACTCCTGCTGTCCGTGTTATTCTATAATCGGAAAATTTATAGAATTCTATAAATTTTCCGATTTTTTTTCCCCCCACCCAACAAAAAAACTCCCGCCTCAGCGGGAGTCAAAATCTACTATATAATAACACTATCCTTCTTCACTCAAGCTACAGGGATTCCGCAGCCGGGGTGGTCTTCTTCCCAGGCTTGGGCCACTTGCAGCAGTTTGCACTCGCTGAACATGGGGCCTGCGAACTGGATTCCGACCGGCATTGACTCTGATTTTCCTGTGGCTGCGGCTTTAAGGAAGGGGCCGTTCTCGCCGACCGTGATTCCTGCCTCAACTCCGCTGCCTGATGTGTGGCCTGCCGGGACTGAGATTGACGGGATGCGGGCCAAGTTTACGAATGTCGTGAAGAGGTCGCTCAAGTACATTGCCAGCGGGTCATCGAATTTTTCTCCCAGTTTGAATGCCGGAGTGGGGCAGACCGGGCTTATAATCAGGTCGTAGTTTTTGAATAGGTCTGCGATTTCCCTCTGAATGCGGGCGCGGACAGACATTCCCTTTTTGTATGTGTCGCCAGAGAACTGCTCGCTCAAAACGTAGTTTCCGATTATGATGCGGCGTTTTACTTCCGGGCCGAAGCCGTTTGACCGTGTGTCCACGTAGAGCTGGTCGTAGCCCTTGCCGTTGTCCTGACGGTTTCCGTAGCGGATTCCGTCAAAGCGGCTCAAGTTGGAAGCTGCCTCTGAGAGGGCGATCACATAGTATGAGGCGATTGATGCGTCCAAAATTGGAAGGTCCACGACATCGATTTTCGCGCCTTTTTTTGTGAACCATTCGCGGGTCTGCTCAAAGACTTTTGCCACGTCTGCGTCCAGTCCCTTTGTCTCAAGAAACTGTTTGGGAACTGCGATTTTAAGCGATGAAAAGTCCTTGTAGGCCTCCAGATTTGAAAGCTTGTCGGTCTCAGGCAAGTCTGCGGAAGTGTCGTCATACATGTCGACTCCGGACATCGCTTTGAGCGGCAGGGCGATGTCGGCCGGGCTGTGTCCGAGAATACCCACCTGGTCAAGAGAGGAGCCGTATGCCACTACGCCCCAGCGGCTAAGAACGCCGTATGTGGGCTTGAGTCCGTAGATTCCGCAGTAGGAGGCCGGAAGACGGACGGAACCACCTGTCTCTGTTCCAAGTCCAAAGAGTGCCTGATTTGCGGCGACGGCAGCTGTGGAACCGCCGGAAGAGCCGCCAGAAACGTAGTCGCGGTTTATCGGGTTGCGGGTAGGCCCGTAGACAGAGTATTCGGTTGAGGAACCCATGGCGAACTCGTCCTGGTTGCAGCGGCCGAGCGGGATTGCGCCTGAGTCAACAAGACGCTGGACGACGGTCGCGTTGTATGGGGCGACATAGCCGTCAAGGATTTTTGACGAGCATGTAAGCCTGTGTCCTTTTGACGAGATGTTGTCCTTGTTTGCGAAAGGAAGACCCAGCAGTGGGAATTCTGCAAACAGCTCATCGATTTTTCCATCCTTGCGGGCGGCAGCGATTTTCTCATCTGCGGCCTTTGCCAAGTCGAGCGCGTCTGAATAAATCTCCAGGAAAGCGTTGAGCGGCTTTTCGGAATTTTTGTCCGCCTCGAAAGTGTCGATTGAGGAGCGTACCAGCTTCTCGCTTGTGACTTTTCCCTCTTTCAAGGCCTTTATTGTCTCTTTTATCGTCTTAAACATAAACTTTCCTTTTATGCTCCCTCTCCAAGGACTTTTGGAACTTGGAAATAGCCGTCCATGAATTTGTCGGTGACTTTTTTCACGTCGTGGATTTCAAGGCCGGGAACAATCTCATCCTCGCGCAGTGCGTCCGCTTTTGTCGAGGGGTATGCATCGTAGGGGTTCTCTGAGTCATCGTATTTTGAGAGAATGTCGAAATAGCCAACAATGTCGTCAACTTGCTTTTTAAGGGTGGCCATGTCCGTGCTTTCCGGGGACAGGCGTGAAAGATAGAGGAGCTTTTCTAATGTGTCCTCATCAACTGTGTGTTTTGTCTCACTCATAACGGATATTTTAGCGGAAAAATCTATTTTATGGAAGTAATCAGGGCGCTTCCCTCACATCCGTTCGGGCCGGGCTTTTCGGGGTTCGGTACCCTCATTCTCTGGCACAGGGCTTAAGCCCTGTGCCAGAGAACTGACGCCCCTACAATCCCTAGCGCGAAGACTAGCGCATGGATGCGCGGTCGTTTAAGCAAAGACAGAAATTGCTCCATGCAATTTCTGTCGGGTTGATGGAGCCATGGAAGGTGACATCAACCCTACAATCCCTAGCACAGTGAAACAAGTGAATTGTTTTTTTCCTTGCTATTTAATAGAATATAGCGACATTTTAAATTGTGGAAAAAAAGCGAGGTCTGTATATGCTTACTCTTAAATTCGGTGGAACATCCATGGGAAACGCCCGGAGAATATTAAACTCCGTGGAAATTATGACAGGCCGCGCGAAAAGCGGACGCATCTCTGTAATCGTCTCAGCCGTGGCCGGGGTCTCGAACTCCCTGCAAGCTGCCATTGACGCGGCCGTTTCCGGTCAGGAACCTTCCTCTTTTATAGAAAAAATCCGCAAAGTCCACGAGGGCATTTGCGAGGAGCTTCAGTCTAGCGTAAAAGGCTTTGACGGCTCCAAAGTCCTCAAAAAGATAGAGCCGAATTTCACGGAGCTTGAGAAGCTTCTTTCCGGTGTGGCAGTTTTCGGCGAGTGCCCAATCTCAATCCACTGCCGCATAATGGGAATGGGAGAACTTTGCTGCGTTCCGATTGTCAACGAAGTCCTCAAGGCAAAAAATCAGTCTGTCCTCCAGCTCGACAGCCGCAATTTCATTTTCACCAGCGGAAACCAGAAGGAGGGCGACCCGGACTATACTAGAACCGCTGAGGCTTTTGGCCCATACAAGGACGGAGCACAGCCAAATCAGGCCCAAATTCTCCTTTTGCCGGGCTTTGTCTGCTCTTGGTCTGCCCATGCTGACGACAAGCCTGTCCCCGGTCTTCTTGGCCGCAACGGCTCTGATTTTTCCGCCGCCATTGTCGGTGCCTCCCTCAACTCCTCAAAAGTCGAGTTCTGGACGGACGTTGACGGAATCTACACCGCCGACCCAAGAACTGTGGGCGATGCAATTCTTGTCCAAGACATGACTTACGAGGAGGCCATGGAGCTTTCATTCTTCGGCTCCAAAGTCCTTCATCCCAAAACCCTTGCCCCACTTGCCGCAAAGAACATCGAGGCTTGGTCGATGAATTCTATGAATCCTGCCGCCAGAGGAACAAGAATCGGGCGCGGCCCCTTCGAAAGCGAAAAGTCTGCCGGCCCGGTTCGCGGAATCTCCTGCCTCAAAAAAACTGCCATGATTTCTGTCTCAGGCTCCGGCATGAAGGGAACGACCGGCGTGGCTTCCAGAGTCTTCCAGGCCGTCTCACGGGCGGGAATCTCAATGCTCTTGATTACCCAGTCCTCCTCTGAATACACGATTTCATTCTGCGTAAGGCAGGACGAGTCTCTGCTAGTCCGCGACGTGCTTGCCGCCGAGTTTGCCCTTGAGATTCGTGACGGGGTGATCAACCCGATTGACGTTGTTGAGCATACCGCGATTGTCTCAATTGTCGGTGACGGCATGAAGGAGAACAAGGGAGTCGCCGGAAAATTCTTTGATGCCCTCTCAAGCCGTGGTGTCAATATACTTGCCATTGCCCAGGGGTCAAGCGAAAGGTCAATCTCAACCGTAATCTCAGGTGAGTACGGCGACATCGCTGTTAAGGCTGCCCACCTCTTTTTCTTCAACACAGCCCAGCCAATCGAGGTTTTCGCATTCGGCGCGGGAACAATCGGCGGGGCGCTTCTCGACCAAATCCGCGACCAGCAGGAAAAACTCAAAAAGCAGAACATCGACATCAAAGTTCTTGCGATCTCAACCCTGCGGGGAATGCTGCTTGACGCTAACGGCCTTGACCTGTCCAACTGGCGCAGTGACATCGAGAATTCCGGCAAAAAGACAAACCTTGACGAGATTCTCGAATTTGTCCGCGACACAAAGCCCCTCAACCCTGTTTTTGTGGACTGCACGGCCTCTTACGACCTGCCCGAACGCTACCTTGACATCCTGAATGCCGGAATGCACATCGCCACACCCAACAAGCGGGCCAACTCTATGGGAATGGATTTTTACCATAAATTGCGCTCCACAGCCAACAAAATGCACAAACGCTTTTTGTACGAGACCAACGTCGGCGCGGGACTTCCGATTATCGACACCCTGCAAAACCTCTTCAAATCAGGCGACCGTCTGACAGGCTTCTACGGAATTATGTCAGGCTCCCTCTCGTACATTTTCGGCCGCATGGACGAAGGTGCGACTTTCAGCCAGGCTGTCATCGAGGCCAAGGAGAAAAAATTCACCGAGCCAGACCCCCGCGACGACCTCCGTGGAACAGATGTCGCCCGCAAGGCTCTGATTATCGCCCGCGAGTCTGGAATGGATATAGAGCTTGACGACATCAGAATGAACTCGATTTTCCCCAAAGACTTCAATCTTGAAGGTTCTGTTGACGAGTTTATGAAGCGGCTGCCGGAAGTTGACGGCTATTTTGCTGACAAGATGGCGGCCCTCAAAAAAGAGGGGAAAGTCCTCCGCATGGGAGCCTCAATCGAAAAGGGAAAAGTCTCAGTCGGACTTTTGGAAGTCGATCAGTCAAATCCCCTCTACGCGGTTAAGGGTGGGGAAAACGCATTTGTCTTTGCGACCGAGCGTTACTCACCGATTCCGCTGACTGTCCGTGGTTACGGGGCGGGCGCCGGAGTCACTGCGGCCGGAGTCTTCGGCGACATTCTGAGAACCGTAAGCTTCAACATGGATTCAAACTAGATTGAAACTATACGAAAAGCTCTGCCAGAGATTGTATATTCCGCATTGTTTGCGATAAAATGGTTTATGGTAGAGTTAGAGAATAAAATCCGGGCGGAAGGAAAAGTCCTGCCCGGAAACATACTGAAAGTTTCAAGTTTTTTAAATCATCAGATTGACGTGGCCTTTCTTGACAAAATGGCCGCGGAATTCGTCCGTCTTTTTTCAGACTGTAAAATCAACAAAGTTTTAACGATCGAGTCCTCAGGCATATCGATTGCCTGCGCTGTCGCCAGAATCCTAAAGGTGCCGGTCGTATTCTGCAAAAAAACACTTTCCACAAACGTAAACGAGGACGTTTTCTCCACACCGATTCATTCCTTCACCCACGGAAAAGACTACAACGTGATTGTCTCAAAGGATTTCGTAAAAAAGGGCGATTCTATTTTGATTGTGGATGACTTTCTAGCCAACGGTTGCGCCTTGCATGGTTTGGCCAACCTTGTTCGGGAGGCCGGGGCTGACTTGGTGGGCGCCGGAATTTGCATAGAAAAGGGCTTTCAGGAAGGCGGAAAAAAGCTCCGCGAGTCTGGAATGAGGGTAGAGTCACTTGCGATTATTGAGAGCATGTCAGCAGAGAATGGCGTGACTTTCAAAAAATAGAAAAGCTCTGTTTTCAGGGATGGTGCTAGCTTAGGACTTTGCAGAATTAAGTAGGACTTCATTTCTTTAACTGGCTTTCACAAGATTCTGACTTATGATAATATAGTCTGAATAGATTATGAGGGCGTAAAAACGGGGTCAAAATGGTTATAGTTTTAAAAAAGGACATTTCTGAAAGCGAAAAGCAGAACTTGAAGGATTTGCTGACCAGACGCAAGTTCAAAATCAACGAGGTTGCGGGCGAGGAGTCCACGATTCTCGCGGCCGTCGGAAGACTGGCCATGGACATACGCGAAGTTCAGGTTATGCCGGGAGTCGCGAATGTCATTCCGATTTCAAAACCATATAAGATGGCTTCCCGCGAATTCAAGCCTGAGGACAGCGTTTTTGAGATTCCGAACAATCGCGGGCAGATTATCCGAATCGGTGGCTCCAGAATCATTTCGATTGCAGGCCCCTGCGCGGTCGAGTCAAGGCAGCAGATGCTTGACGCGGCGGCCGCTGTAGCAAGATCCGGGGCGGCTATGCTTCGAGGCGGTGCCTACAAGCCGAGAACTTCACCATATTCATTCCAGGGTCTTGGAGAAGAAGGCCTTAAATACCTGAAGGAAGCCGGAGAAAAGTACGGGCTTCCTGTCGTGACTGAAATCGTCGCCTCTGAATACATCCCCGTGATGAAAGACTACGTTGACGTCTACCAGGTCGGGGCAAGGAACATGCAGAATTTCGAGCTTTTAAAAAGGCTCGGCGCGCTTGGAAAGCCAGTGATTTTGAAGAGGGGACTTTCTGCCACAATCGAAGAGCTTTTGATGGCGGCCGAATACCTGCTTTCAAGCGGAACTGACAAGGTGATTTTGTGCGAGCGGGGAATCAGGACTTACGAGAAAGCCACCCGCAACACCCTTGACCTTTCTGCGATTCCGATTTTACGCTCAATGACCCACCTTCCGATTATCGTTGACCCCAGCCACGCGGTCGGAATCCGGGACAAAATTCCTCCGATGGGCTTGGCCGCCATTGCCGCCGGTGCTGACGGAATCATCGTTGAAGTCCACTGCCACCCTGAGCAGGCTTTAAGCGATGCCGCCCAAGCCCTCTACCCTGAGCAGTTTGACAAGCTCATGCGTGACATCGAGGCTCTTTCCCCGGTAGTCGGAAAGGAAGTCGTACATATCCGCGATGTCGGCAAAAAGCAAAAGGGAGCTGACTGCAAGACTTGCGCAAAGTCAGAAAAACCGGTTTGTGTGTATTCCGGCAAAAAGGGAGCCTACGCAGAGATGGCCGTCGGCCATTATTTTGACGGAAACGCTGAGGCTCAGGCGGTGAACTCTTTCACAGAGATTTTCAGGGCTGTCATTGACGGCAAGGCTGACTACGGAATGGTTCCGATTGAGAACTCTACCGCAGGCTCCGTCTACGAAAACTACGACAACTTGACCCGCTTTGAGGACATCTCAATCGTCGGGGCGGTGACTCTAAGAATCCAACACTCTTTGCTGGCTCCCAAAGGAGCGACTTTGGACACAATCAAGACTGTTTACTCCCATCCCCAGGGGCTGAGCCAGTGCGCGAACTTCCTTGAGGGACGGAACTGGCAGCTGGTGGACACTCTTTCCACCGCTACAGCCGCCAGCATGGTTGCCGAAAAGAATTCGATTGAGAACGCCGCTATTGCGAACGCCGTCAACGCAAAACTTTATAAACTTGACATAATCAAAGAAGGGATTGAAAATAATCCTAGCAATTTCACGCGCTTTGTTGTGATTGCGGCAAACCACGTGGAGAACAATCCGGCGCAGGCGGCCCTTAAAGCCCAGAAAGGCGAGGGTGCGGCTCCGAACAGGGCGAGCATTGTCTTCAGCACGAAAAATGAGTCCGGTGCCTTGTACAACTGCCTCGGAGTTTTCAAGGAGGCTGGCCTTAACCTGACCCGCCTTGAGTCAAGACCGATTGCGGGAAAGCCGTGGAAATACTGGTTCTACGCTGACGCAGCCTTTGACACAGGAATCGAGGACGTGGCCGGATATATCCAGAAGACTCTCGATTCCCTCAAGGAGACGGCCGAGGATATCAGGCTTTTGGGAATCTACAGCGAGAATTAATAAACAGCCGCTGTCCGCGTTAGCGATGTGAAGGGGCGTAAGTAGCCGTTGGTTGAGCTTGTCGAAACTTACGGCTATGAGCCGGAGGAGGCGAACCCCGGAACGTAGCGACCTGCCGTGCGGAAGCATGGCGGGGAACGCCCGAAATTATTGTAAACCGTTCATTAAAAAGTGAGGAAAATATGGAACAGTACGTACTTTCAGTTTTGGTGGAAAACCATCCCGGCGTTTTGAACCGCGTCTCAGGACTTTTCAGCCGCCGTGGATACAACATCGATTCTTTGACTGTCTGCGAGACCTACAAATCTTCTGAGTCAAGAATGACAATCGCCGTGACCGGGGATGAGGAGACTGTCGAGCAGATTGAGAAGCAGCTTTCAAAACTGGTCGAGGTTATCACGATTACGAAGGCACGCAAGGGGGAGACTTGTCAGCGGCAGATGGCCTTGATCAAAGTTTCTGCAAAGGGAACTGACCGCGCCGTGATTATCGAGACCTGCAATATTTTCCGTGCGCATATCGTTGACGTTGCCCCTGAGACAGTAATCGTCGAGGCGACCGGAAGCGAGGATAAGATTGACTCTCTCGTCCGCCTGCTGGAGCCTTATGGAATCCAGGAGCTTGCAAAGGCCGGACTCACATCAATGGACCGGGGAAGCAAAAAACTCGGAGCGTAAAAAGAGATATTTTCGTATCGGATTCAAAAGCACCGGAGAGGACTTTCCGGTGCTTTTTTTTATTTTTGGAAAGTGCTATTCTTTTTCCTATGAATAAATTGAGTGGATTTTGTAGATTACGTAGATTATCATTTCAAAGAATTTTCGCTTTTGCATTTTTCGCCTTGTTTTTTTCTTTTTCTTCTTGCTCGTCGAATTTTCAGCTTGAAATCCCGAATCATCAGCCGGCAAAAGTCACTCTTTCTTCCGCCAGCGGAATCCGATTTTTCCATTTCTCAAAAAGCCAGATTGAGGCCATAAAAGATTTTAGAAGCGCAAACGGGGACTCGGCCTTGCAGATTACGCTTTCCGTCAGCCGCTCCGATACAAGCCCCGTGAATTTTGCGGACTCCTTCGGATTTTTTTATCAGGAAGACCTTTCTTCTGGCAAAGTCACGGGCAACATCCGGTCAAAACCTGCTGTCTCCATGACCCTCTCTGATTTCGCATCTTCTTCCGTGAGCATAGCCTTTTGCATGAGCCGGGATGGGCAGGTTCCGGCCGGATTTTACATTTCCTCAGCCGCAAAATACAAGGTCGATGGGGCAAAAATCACCCGCGCAATCGTTGGCTTTGACTACCGATCTCTTCCTTTTTACGCATTTGCCTCAAACGGTGGAAAACTTGTAAGCGGCTCTAAGACAGCGGACTTCTCTGGCCTAGCCCAGGTTTTCCCGGCGGTGAACACAAAGTCAGCCTACCTTCCCCAAATTGACTTGTTTTTCGCCGAAAATCACGGACTAAAGACAGCCCAAATCGCAAGTGGCGGGGAAGTGATTACAATCCGCTCTCCAGCTATCTCTCCAAATGGTCTTGCGATTCAATCGTCCGCCTTGAGATATCCATTCTCCCAGATTTCATTTCCTCAAGGTGGGGATGCCGTCACAGCCCTTTTAGCCCACGGCGAGACTTTCTCCTCAAAGAATTTCTCTGACATTCCAGCTCCGATTCCGACTGACCCAGGCTTGATTATAAAATGGCAGAAGTCAAAATGGCGGGAGGCGAATTTCGAGCTTTTTTCCTGGGACCGCTTTCCGAGTCTCCTGTATTTTGACACTGTTTCCTACGCCTATCAGTCCGCGATGTTCAAGCGTCTGGCATTTTTTGTCGAGAAGACAGGCTGGCGGGGAAAGCTCTGGTCAAATGAGGAGATTTCTGGCATCCACGGCTACAATGCCCACGACTATAAGGCAGAGAGCCTTGCGGAATTCTTTGACCTTGCCAGAAGGACGAATTTTCCCCTGAACCCAGAGGAAGTTCTTCTTGAGAAAATTCTCCTCGCGAACGGAATCATAGTCCAAAATCCGGCCGGAGAGATTACGGCTGGGCAGGGCGGGGTGATTTCAATCTCGCAGGAGTCTCCTGAATATTTGCGCCGTCAGTTTGTCGCCCATGAAGGCTGGCACGGGCTGTATTTCATCGACCCGGACTTCCGAAATACTGTCGCCTCGATTTTTTACACGATGGACCAGCAGACTTTGAGTTACCTTTTGAGATATTTTTCCGTCACGCCAAGTTTGAACTACGATTTGTCGGACGATTATCTTGTCAAAAATGAATTTATGGCTTATTTGCTCCAGCAGCCGGTCAGCGCGGTCGGAAAATATTTTGTGAACGCCGCCTCCCGACAACATTCTCAGGAAAAGGCTAAGACCCAGGCCGACTACATAATCCAGACCAATGCCGAGGGCTTCACTTCCGCCGCGACACTTTTGGATGAATACGTGAATGACCGCTGGGGCCTTTCCGCCGGCCGAGTCTGGCTTTTGTCAAATTAGGAAAAGAATAAAGAAAAGATTTGGGTGGCCCGGAGCGGGCAACGCCCGCCCCGTCGCTACGTCCAACCTTCGCTAGCGCTCATTGGTGCTGCCCCAAAGAATTCTCGGCGGATGGTCATTGAGCTTGTCGAAATGACCGTCTGCACACTATCTGCTGATTCCTGGCATTGGCCAGCCCCAACTTCGGGTTTCCCATCGCTGCCGCTCTGGCGGTCTTGCAGGGGCAAGACCGAGACTCGCTAAAATCGCTCATTAAATCGCGATTTTTCCCGCTTACAGCGGGTCGCTCCCTATCTCGCAGGGGCTCGACCGAGACTCGCTAAAATCGCTCATTAAATCGCGATTTTCCCCCGCTTACAGCGGGGCGCTCCCTATCTCGCAGGGGCAAGACCGGGACTCGCTAAAATTGCTCATCAAATCGCAATTTTCCCCGCTTTCAGCGGGTCGCTCCCTACTATTTCTCAGCGGCTCCCAAGAATTTCTGCATCAAATTGACGAAAAGATAGATTTTTTTGTAGATTTCAACGCCGAGCTGCTGGACTGGATGTTCTGCAAAGCGGTCGAGTTCCTTCCAGTTGATTACCATTTCCGGTCTCTGCTTCTGGTGGTCGTCGAGCAGGGCCTTGATATTCTTGGCAAAGGAAATCATCGATTTTGTGCAGCTCACAAGGTATTCACGGGCCTCTGAGTTTGTGTCACGAAGCAATGTTCGGATGATGTTCTGGGCTTCCTTGTCGCGCTCGCAGCGGGGCAGAAGGGTCTTGAACTTCATTCCTATTTCCGCATCCTCAGCAAGTTTGTTGTCAAAGGCTGTAATCGCGTCTGATGTGTCCAAAAGAATATGGTAGTCTTCGCTCATCTGGCCGGAAAGCGTGTTGTTCGTCCATTTTCCGCGTACCAAAACCAAGTCTCCGTACTCGCGGATGTCTCTTTTCGCATACTCAACCAAAAATGCCTTGAGGTAGTTGAGGGGGCGGGAGAACTGGAAGGAGCCGAGGTTTTTCTTCTCAAAGGGGGCGGATCCGGTGTCGGAGTAGTTTTTAAGGACCACAATCACGTTCGTATTGAAAATCTGGGTCAAAAGACTGTCGATTTTTGAATTTGTCTGGTCATTCTCCAGCTTTTTGATTGCGACGTTCACCTGGGAGCGGATTTTTTCGATGTAGGTTTCTACAATCTGCTCTTTTTTAGTCTCGGCCTGTGTGTAGTACTTTGGATCGCGGGAGGCAAGCTCTATAATCATGTCAAAGACTCGGGAATTCTTGAGCTGGCGCAGGCGGTTTACGAGTTTGTTCCATACTGCTGGTTTTACCGGCTCTATTCCGCGGACAGTCTTGAACATGGCCATCAGGTCGTCCCACTGGGAATCCAGCGGAAGTGAATACATGACAGTGGCAAAATCCTTTAAATCTTCTGCGACGTATGCGGCTTCAATCGGCTCGAATTTCGGGGTATGGTTGAAGTCGTTTTCGTGCAATGAGGAGTCGAATTTTTTGAGGATAAAATAATAGTCATAGGTGCAGAAGGCTTTGAATGCCATCAGCTTTTGGTAGAGTGTGTCGATTCCTGTGATTTTGGCAGAGTCGAATTCCCCCATGAAGGAATCCATGTCGTTTTTGATTTTCGTCTTCAATTCTGAGAAGGGCATGTTTGAGGACATTGTGTTAATGGAGTCCTCGTTGAGGTTCTCGATAAGTTTTTTCTGGTTTTCAGAAAGCGAGTAGTCAACGACCATGTTTTTAAGCGCGTTCGGGTTTTGAATCGACATGAACATGGCCTGGACAGGAGATGCGACCTTGTAAATTTCATAGAAGAATTTACCGAAGGACGGCTGCATGGAGTTCGACTTGTAGAATTTGTTATGAGTGCGAGCTAAATCTTTTGCGATAGCTTTTAAAAGCTTTTTCTTTTCAGCTTCGGGGTCTCCTCCGCTAAAAAGAGAACTGAACAAACGAGAAAAAAATGACCCACCAGAATTTTTTGCCATACTTTAAATATGATAGAATAAGGCGTTATTGTCAATAATTCAGGGAATATGAATGTTAAATGAACGAACCACAGGGCAAGCCCAGGGGTATCGTTCGTTCTTAAAAGGTGTTGCAGTCGGGTACACCCCTTATTCGCCCCAAGGGGCTGGATATGTACCCTCCGCACGAATCAAATTTTGTTGAACAATTTGTTAAAATTTCTTTTGAAAAATCTAACTTTATGGTGCATAATTTATGTATCAATTCGATTACTTTCATCTGCCAGTGTGTGCTTAAAATTTATGGCAGATTCTTATAGCAAGCGGAAGAGCGAGAGTACAGAAGGGAAATGTTTCTTTTCCCGGAATCCTGCGGTTTGTGTCGCAGGATTTTTTTTGTCCTTTTAAATTTTCTGTTACTTTTATAACGTATAATTTTTCAATATAATATCTACGTTTTGTTTTTTTATCATTAGGTAAGGGAGGTTTCTCATCATGATGAAAAAAAATGTTTTGGCAGCTGCGCTTTTGATTTTTTCTGTGGCTGCCTTCGCTTACAATCCCCCGGCGGGCGGACAAAATTTATTCCGTCTTACAAGCCCTTGGGGAATAAGCGGTGCCGGTTCGTCTGCCGGCGGTGGAATTTTTTCAGTCACTCCGTCTTCTGCAATAATCAATCCTGCGCTTACGGCTTTTGAACAAAGACCGGCTGTTTCTGCGGCTGGAACTCTTTTCCACGACAATGACGATTCTGACCATTCTCTTGGCGGTGCCGCTGAGGGCGGACTTCTTATTCCGACAAGGTGGGGCGTAGGCTCCTTCCTTTTTCAGGGGATTTGGGCGAATTCTGACTCCATGAATTTGGGAAACAACTTCCACCTTTCTGGAAATTTCTCAAAGGATGTCACGGACAAGGTTTCCTTTGGAATCGGCGGCGATTTTGGCTACCTGCGCTATCATGGTGACGGCAGATTTTTCGGTGCCGGAAACTTGGGTTTCTTCTATAATCTCGGTGACATATCCGTATTGAAGAATTTCAGAATCGGGGCGGCTGTAACTAATCTCGGTAAGGTCTACGGAAGGACAGAATTGTATGGAATCGACGATGGGGATGAGGCTTTGAACTGGCCTGGGCTTGCGACTTTCAGAACCGGGGCTGCCGCATCAATAATCGATATGGAAAATTTCAATTTGGGTTTTTCTGCTGACGTTGCTTTCCCAACTTTTCAGAATGTGGTTGCCGACACTGGCCTACAGATTTTGATTGCCAGGGCATTAAAAATCTCAACGTCATGGCAGTTCGATATGAGGGAATTCAAAAATCATGCCAAGAACCTTATGCCGTCTGTCGGGTTGAGCTACAGGTTCGCCTTCCATTCCAACAAAGGCTCTGTGCTTGCCGACAACGGTTGGGCTGAAAGCGAGATGACCGTGGCGACTGCCTGGCAGAGAATGTACAAGCACGTAGACGCATACAGCGGTGGCGTGATTTTGAATTTAGGACTTAAAGACTCTGATGCTCCTGAAGTAAGGATGTGGGGAGAAAAATAATGAAAAAGATTTTGACGGCCGGAATTTTCTCACTTTTGATTTCCGGCGGAATTTGGGCTGAAAAAGGGCCGATTTATATTTCACCGAATAATGACGGTGTTCAGGATGTCCTGACTGTTCCGATTGAAATCAAGGACAAGCGCTATGTCAAGGAATGGGCCTTCCGTATTTACGATGAAAACGGAAAAGTTGTCCGCACAATCGGCAATAAAGAGAACCGCATGACGAAAGTCACCGTGAAGAATTTCTTCAACCAGCTCTTTAGCCCCAAAGTCGGCATTTCTGTCCCGCCCACGGTTTCTTGGAACGGAATAATGGACAACGGCGAAATCGCTCCTGACGGAAAATATTTTTATGCACTCAGCGCGATTGACGACAATGGAAATTCCGCTACGACTGCCCGCCTTTGCGTAATCGTTGACAATACTCCCCCTGAAGTTACGGTCGACCAGCCTCATGGCGATGGAAAAATCTTCGGCGAGGGGGCAAAGTCTGCTTTGTCTGTAAGCCAGTCCGGTTCTTCTGAGGACTTGTGGACTGCCGAATTTACGGACGTAAGCGGAAAAGCCGTCCGCTCGTATAAATGGACGAATTCTGCACCACTTTCTTTTGACTGGTACGGAACTGACGACAACGGCGCTCCTTTGGCTGACGGCGTTTACAATTACAAAATCTACGCAAGAGACCGTGCGGGAAACGTTTCTGCTCCCGCCGGAATCTCAAATATAATCTTCTCTGCTGAAAAACCTGCGACAAATATTGTTCTGGCAAGTGGCCGCTATTTTTCAACGGACTCCAAGAGCAAAATCAACTCAGTAAAATTCTACGTTACAATTCCCATTCCTGACGCAAAGACAGGAAACAAGCTTGTCGAATGGAATATTTCAGTCCATTCAAAAGATGGAAAAATCGTCAGAACTTTCAAGGGTACTGCAAATCCACCGGCTGAGCTGACATTTGACGGAAAGACTGACTCTGCCGCCTTTGCTGATGAAGGCTCCTATTATGCCCGCGTCACCGCAAAATATTTGAACGGCTTTGAGCCTGACCCGATAAATTCCCCAGTTTTCGTAATCGACAGGACCCCGCCCCAGGCTGCGGTTCTTGCCTCTGGGAAGACTTTCGGAGCCGGAGAGCAGAAGACGCTTTCTGTAAAACAGCAGATTTCAGAGAATCAAGGTTCTCCGATTACAAACTGGACTGGTAAGATTGTCGATTCAAACGGAAAAACTGTCCGCACATGGCTTTTTGGTGAGTATCCGATTGAGAATGTCGTATGGGACGGTCTTGACGACAACAATATGATTGCCCCTGACGGCTCTTACTCTTATATTTTGTCCGCGACTGACATGGCCGGAAATCCTGCGACCTTGCAGACACAGAGCTTTGCCCTCGACACAAGCAAGACTGAAATCATGCTTGCTGCGAACACAGAAGCTTTCAATCCCAAGGGAGACCGCGCCCACAATTCTGTGACTCTCACGCCGATTGTTAAGACCGGTTCTACGGTCAGCCGCTATGAATTGAAAATCCAGTCCTCCGACGGAAAAACTGTCTGGAGCCAGTCTGCCGAAAAAGCCCTGCCCGACTCATTTGTATGGAATGGAACTTCATCTGACGGAAGTCAGGCTGCCGATGGAAAATATCAGGCACTTCTTGAGACACTTTCTGTAAACGGTTCTTCTGCAAAGACCTCAAGTCAGTCATTCGTCTTGGATTCACTTGCTCCGACAGTTGAAGCAAAGCTGGCTTACAATATTTTCAGCCCGGAGGGAGATTCAAGAAAAGATACTCTGCCGGTTGAGGTAAAATCTTCAAATGAGGAAAAGTGGACTGCCGTAATTTCTGACGCAAAAAACAATGCGGTAAGAACTTACAGCTGGACAGGAAACATTCCTTCATTTGCATGGGACGGAACTGATGATTCAGGCAACAAGGCCGCTGACGGCTCTTATACAATCACTTTCTCTTCTCAGGATGCCGCCGGAAATGCGACTGTCGTAAAAACTCCTGCATTTGCTCTGGACAAGCGTGAGACCAAGGCCTACGTTACTGCTGAATACGATGCCTTTAGTCCTAACGGTGACGGAAATCTCGATAGCCAGAAAATCGACATGAGACTTTCTCTCTCAGAAGGAATTGAAAAATGGTCGTTCGGAATCTATTCTCCAGAAGGAAAACTGGTCCGCGAATGGAACGAAAAGTCAGGAAAAATTCCCGCAAACCTCGAATGGAACGGAAAGTCTTCTGATTCAGATGAAAAGGTAGTTGAGGGAATCTTCTCTGGAAAACTGCACATCGAGTATGCAAAGGGAAATGTCGTGGACACTGGCACTAATGCCTTTATCTGTACGGTAACGCCTCCTGTCCTTTCTGTAAGGACTTCACCTGAATACTTCAGCCCGGACAATGACGGTGAGAACGATGACCTCTTTATTCAGCTCAAGGCTGCAAGTCTTTTGCCGCTTAAAAATTGGTCGTTTACGATAAAAGACCCTGCGAATGGAAAAACTTTCTGGTCAACAAAAGGAAAGTCTTCAATCACCGAGCAGATTGTCTGGGACGGTCGCGGAAACAACGGTGAACTTGTCCAGTCTGCTATGGACTACCCGTATACATTCACCGTTACTGACAGCCTTGGAATGACAAGTTCTGTCGATGGAAAAATTGCGGTTGACGTTCTTCTTATCCGTGACGGCGACAAACTCAAGATGGCTGTTCCTGCCATTATTTTCCGCTCCAACCATGCTGACTTTGGACTTACAAAGAAAGATGGGGACGGAGGACTCACCCAGGCTCAGGTGAACAACAACGTGCGCGTCCTCAAGCGTATCGCCCAGATTTTGAACAAATTCAAGAATTACACGGTAACTGTTGAAGGACATGCGAACAATGTTACCGGCACGGAGGAAGAGGAAACTTCTACGGCCAACGGTAATATCCCGCTGGAGCCGCTTTCAAAGGAAAGGGCAGAGTTTGTCGTTGACCAGCTCTCCGAATACGGGGTCACAAAAGCCCGCCTGAGTGCAGTCGGACGCGGTGGACGCCAACCTGTAGTTCCCCGCAGCGACCGCGACAACTGGTGGAAGAACCGCCGTGTTGAATTCATTTTGAATAAATAATTTCTTAGCCGGCCAACTTGGCCGGTTTTTTAGTTTTTGAGAATATCCACAAGATGGGAACTTGCCCCTAAGAGGTCTGTCCGCTCGGCGTTTGCAAGCTGCCATTTTTTGAAGCAGTCGAAAGTCTCCCCGTCCATGGCGTTAAGCTCTGTCCTCATGTAGTCGGCAGGTCCGTCCGGGGCTATTATTTTTATTCTTTCCAAGCCTGATTTTTGGTTTAGGGCGTTGATTTCATCTATTGTCAGATATGAATACAGGTCTTCTTCTGTAGGCTTGAGTTGAAAATCTTGGGTCAGTTTTCCGGCCTCAATCAGATTTTTGACCTGATTTTTTTTGAAGGCGTACTGAATCATCGAATAGGCGTAGCCTGTGTAGGCTGCGAAAATCACGCCGCCTTTTTTTGTTACACGCCTGGCTTCCGCAAAAACTTTTAGGCGGTCTTCAACGGACGCTAGGTGGTAGAGGGGACCGAAAATCAGCGTTATGTCAAAAGTTTCATCGTCGAGAAAGTGCAGGTCTCTGGCGTCTCCCGGCCAGATGTTGACGTTTTTTTGATGCTTGCTTTCAAGGACTTTTACGTTGCGGGGGGAAAGCTCCACGGATGTGAGAATGTGGCCTTCCTGGGCGAGTGGAACTGAGTAAGCCCCGGTTCCCGCGCCCAAGTCGAGGATTTTTAGCGTCCTTCCCGCCGGAATGAAGTCGTGTATGTATTTCATCGTGACGAAAAACTCAACCTGCCCGTGCCTGGTCTTTAAGCGGTGGTCCTCATCGAATTTCTCGTAGTACTGCTGGATTTTGTTCATGATTCCACCGATTTTACTGCGTCCAAAATCGCATCCTGCATGGCTTGGGCGGCCAAGGCTCCGGCGACGTTGATGTCCGACTTGACTTTCTCCTTGCCGGGAAGAACCGAGGAGCAGGCGTAGATTGTGTCGCCGTCAAAGTTTGTGGAGACCGGCCGGATGCAGCGGGCGTAGGCGTTCTGAGCCATGGCCGCGATTTTTGCAAGTTCGTTTTTGGCGAAGTCCCCGTTTGTGACGATTATGCCGATTGTGGTGTTTGACCTGCGCCCGGCTGCTGACTGCGACTCAGACTTTTTTTGAAGCTCATAAAAGGAGTCCATGAAGTCCGAGAATGGGGCAAGATTTCCGTCACTGCCTTTTAAGCCTGAGATTTTTTTGCCGCTTGAAGGGTCAAAAAGGTCTCCTAGGGCGTTGACGATGACAGCGGCTCCTACAAGCAAATCTCCGAGTTTGTAAGCTGCGTAGCCGATTCCTGTTTTGGAACAAAGTTCCATTCCTCGGATTTTGCCGCAGGTCGCCCCACGGCCGCCACCGACACTGCCTGAGACCGGATTTGATTTTTCAAGTGCGGCGAGACAGGCTTTTTTGCCCATTTTGGAATCCGGGCGGATTTTTGCGGAGCCAAGGCCTAAATCGTAGATACATGACTGGACGACGATTGGAACTAGGGCGGCTCCTGTCTGGAAGCCTATATTATTTTCCTCAAGGGCGGACATAACTCCATCAGAAGCTGCAAGACCGTAGGCTGACCCTCCTGAAAGGACTACCGCGTTCACCGGAGTGGGGGCGGTCTCGCTCATGATTACGGGAGTTTCGCGGGATGCGGGGCCTCCGCCTGAGATATCCGCTCCGGCAGTGGCAGTGCCAGGAAAATAAAAGACAGTCACGCCGGTCTGGGCGGAGTCGTCTTGAGCGTTGCCCACGCGGACAAAATCCAAATCTGAAAAATCAATTTTTGTCGGAAGCATAAAAAGATTATAGCAAAAATACGGGATTTTTTTAAATGCCACGCGGATTTGCCGCTTGAAACTTCGCCTTCGGCTTGTTGCGAAAACAGCCTAACGGGAATGGCTAGTTTAAGAATGCGAGCGGCGTTAACCGCGAGCCAATCCGTGTGATAAAAAAATCTTGTGCTGAGAAAAAAGAAACTTCTTTTTTTGAAAAGACTGCGCACGGCTTGTAGGGGCGAAGTAGCCGCTTGCGGCTATGAGGGTGACTGAACCCCGGAAAGCCGCTTGCAAAGGAATTTGCGCCCGAAAAATTGTATCTTTAGTGCTTTTAAAAACTTTCCGATATTAGAAGAGACAAACTGTCTGCCGGAGAAAATTACGTTTTCGCTCAAAGTGTCCAAAAAATCATTTTTCTCAAAAGTCGCCGCGATTTTATTTTTCCTTGCGGCCGCCCATGCTTGGACATACACATACACTTGGGCTGGCGGGGCTGACGGAAACTGGGAGAACGCCTCAAACTGGACTTCCTCCGACGGCGGCACTGGATATCCGGGGGCAGGAGACACCGTTCGTGTTCAAAGCAACTCGACAATCCACTTGGGAAGCTCGGTTTCAGTTGATAGCATGTTTCTCGGCTCTATGGGCAAGGATTATTCAATCACATTGGATTTGGAAGGGCATTCCCTTGATGTGACCAATATGTTCTCGTTGGGGGAAACGGGGATTGGCGGAGACCCGACCAACGTCAATGTGACGCTTACAGACGGATCTGTAAATCTGTATAACCTTGATTTTGCGAACGATGGCATAGACGAGCTTATTCTGAACGGCGTGGAGCTGAAAATCACTGGCACTTACTATATTGACGGGGCTGCTGGGGCCAGGATAATCTCAACTAACGGAACTGGAAACGTGATTGACGTTAGCGGGGCGACGGCTTTTTCAGATAGCGGGGCGACAATCATAAACATAATCCCACCTACCTCCGATGTGACTGTAGTCGGGGTTGGTGATGACTTCACTTGGACTGGGGCGTTTGACTCTGACTGGTCAAATGCTGCGAACTGGTCTGGAAGTGCGGTTCCAGATTCTGCGGCGGTCGTGGTTATCCCGGCCGGGCGGACGATTTATCCTGTGCTCTCGGCTGATGCGGAGGCGGGAAAAATCACCGTTAAGAGCGGGGCTAGCTTGGGCTGTGGCAACAAATCTCTGACCATAACCCTGTCCTTGCAAAATGACGGGGCAATTACGGCGGATTCCGGCACGATTTCCGCGGAAGATTATTCTGGCTCCGGTTCTTTTACAGGCGGCTCTAGCAACCTGACTTTGACCGGTGATTTTACTAACACTGGAACTTTTACAGGCGGCTCCGTGATTTTTGCGGGAAGCTCAGCCCAGACATTAACGAATTCTGGCAGTGCGACTTTCGGCAATTTCACGGTGAATTCCGGTGCGTCCGTTTCGACTTCCTCCTCGTTTAATGTCAGCGGAAACTTTACCAACGGGGAAAATTTTTCGGCTTCAGGCGGAAGAATTAAGATGACAGGAACCGGCGTAGCTTTTGCAGGCGGCGGTGGAACTTTCAACTCTTTTGAATACGCCCCTTCCGCATCGTCATCTTCAATTGAAGTGACTGGAGCCAATACTTTTGCGGATTTTTCCTGTACGGTCGCTTCCTCATCGGTCACTATTTCGGACTCGAACACAATCGCCTCTTTTGAGATGACATCTCCCGGCGGAACTTTGACTTTGAACGCTGAGCAGGCTGTCTCATCCTCCTTGACTTTGGCGGGGGCTACCTCTGGCAATTTGACTGTGAAAGGCTCTTCCGGGGGATTTTCTTTTGCGGACTCAGTTTCAAGGTCTGCTGCTTACCTGAACATTTCCAGAAACTCAAAAAATGACTCCTCTAGTGACCCGCAGATTAACTCTGCTTCCGGTGATATTTATTTTGTTGCGGAAAATTCAAAATTTGACTACACGATTTTATATGGCGAATACAACAATTGGATTGTCCTGAATCCAGACATGACCTTCACTTGGACGGGCGACTCTTCTTCTGACTGGGGGGAAGCCTCAAACTGGGATATAGGACTTGTTCCGGGGCTGGCCTCGACTTTTGCAGGTCTTTCTACTTCCGGCTATGCTGTTTTGATTCCTGACTCCGTGACAAGTGGCAACTGGCCGGAAATCCTGTCATCGGACTCCGCCTCTTATTCCGTGAAGAGTCTTTCGGTCGGGGAGGGGGCAAGGACTTCCGAACTTACAATCTCAAATTCTTCTGGTCTTACAGTTTCTGGAGGACTTGGCAGACTTACGAATTTCGGAACGATTTCCTATTCTTCTTCTGGCAGAATCACGGACGGCTCCTCTTTTATAAACGATACTGGAAATTCTGGAAGCGTAAAATATACTGGTGGCACGAACTTGATTCTCTCAACTCAGGGAGGAGATGACTACGCCAATTTGATAATCGATTCGACCGCGGCTATATCTTCCGGCTCTGAAGTGACCGTTTCCAGCAAGGCTGAAATTTCAGGCACTGTCAGCGGGGTGACTTCCCTTTCTGTTGCAGGCGAGGCTGAAATCAATGCTGATGTGACTACAAGCGGAGCCCAGACTTATTCAGACAAAATCACGGGAACTTCCTTCAACCTGACGGCAAGCATAATAGAATTGAACGGCGGCTCTGTGGAAACGAGCGGAAATCAGCTTTATTCAGGAAAAGTCACTTCAAGCGGCGACATTTCTTTTGAGGGACTTGCCGCTGGCAGCAAAATCATATTCAACGGCTCGTCTGTTGAGACTTCCGGTATCCAGCTTTATCTTTCCGATGTTGAAGTGGTGACTGATTGTTCTTTTTCTGGAACGGCGATTCAGCTTGCTAAAAGTTTTGTCACTGTCGTCTCTGCGACTTTGACTGCTGACACTTACATTTATGGATCTGCACCTGCCTCAATCGGAGGAGGAAGCGGATCAATCACGATTTCTGCCGACTTGCACATAGCGGCGGCCCCTTCAAAGGCAATAACGATTTCTTCTTTGCTTTCGGCAAGAAATTTTATTTTGTACAGCGGGTCTGTAACTGCTAACGCGGATATTTCCTCTGCACAAGATGTCGTTCTTTTTGGTCCTGCCTACTCAGCTGACGACACGGCGACAGATTCTCCCTCTGGCGTGGCCGGTCTTTTTGCCTACGATAATTCAGGGCGAAAAAAAGCGGCTTCGGCAACTTTGGTTTCTTCACTTCCTTCATCGACGGGGACTTTTGCCACGAACGGGGGCAGCATGACTGTTTCTGACGGAAAGACTTTGACCGCCGGAGCCAATTTCTATGCAAACGGAATTACGATTTCTTCATCCGGCGCATGGAACCTCTCAATCCCGGACAATGATGCCCAGACTTCGGCCTTCGCTGAAATTTACTACACGACGATTTCAAACTGCCTGGCAAGTCACTACGTCATGGCGGCAGAAGGAAATACTGTCTCGTCTTGCACGAATTTTGACTCTCTGCGTCCTCTTGTGAATGAGGCCTACACAGTCTACGACAACGTGATTTACGTCTCTTTTAAAGACGCTGACGGAAATGATGCGACAATCGAAAATTCCTGCGGTGAAATCGCCGCGGCCTTTGACAATATTACTTATTCCGGCGGAAGTTTCACCGGTGCCTACAAAGACCTGGCATGCACGATTCCTGTTAGTACGGGCGATGTTACCGGGGGATTTTATATTCTTGCAGATTCTTACTGGAACACGGACGCTACAGGGGCCTCTGCCGGAGATTCTGACAGCACGAATAGGTCTGGAGTCCACTATACGAATATTCCATATTTGAATATTCCAAAAGCCCTTTCCTCTATTTACGAGACCTTGCGGGACAACCACAAAAACCGAATCAGGCATTATGACGGTTCCAATAAGATTTCGACCGTTGAAGACAAGTGCCAGCCGGTTTTAACTGCCGTTTTTACGGGTCAGGAGGAGCACAATTCATCTGCGTCAAGTCAGTATGAATACGATGCCCACAATTTCATTGAATTCAGATATTCTGAGCCGGTCACGATTTCTGGCGGAACTACGACTGTCGGTGAAAGTGATGTGAATGTTCAGGCGGCCACTGACTTGGGTGAAACCAATTCATCATCTCCCCTTACCGTTGCTGGCCTTGCTTCTTTTTCTTCCGGCTATGTTTCAGCAGGAATCTCTACCGGTTCCGGTTCACCCCATGCCCTTTACAGGAATTTCAGCGATTCATCGGGAGACTCCCCAGTTAACCATAAGTGCCGTGTCCGCCTTTCAATAGCGGGCTATGTCGATGGAACTGTTGACGGAAGCCACAAAAAATGGGTTGGCTACATTTCCGGGGCGGCCAGACCATCGGGACTTGCCACACCTCTTGCAAATCCAAATCTTGTGGACTTGGCCGGAAATTCTCTCGACACTGGCGTCAATGCCACCATTTCTTCCCACGCAAGTTTTCCTGGTTGGGACGTGACCCCGCCTTCTTTTGCCCCCCTCCGTATGAGCGGAATAGATTCATGGACTTCAAATCCTGACCACAATGAGGCAATCGGCTCCGTTTCTGTCGGCACGACTGTTCTTGAGGGAATCGAGCTTCATTTTTTTGACAATGCCCCGACTTATTCTGGCGACCAATATGAATGGTTTTCAAAAATCGGCTGGGCAGAAAATTCCGGCGGAGATATTGCAGGTCCTGTAAAATGGGAGACAGCTGATGCAATCGGCGGCTCCAGGTCAAATTTGACCTCGTCGGCTTCAAAAACGGAAGGGGGAATTCGCTATTCTTCCCTCTATGATTCCGGTTCCGCTTTCTCCTACCTTTCGGATTCCGGGAATGTTGGCACTTTTAATTCTTCGGTGACGGCAGGCGCGTCAAGTTCTCTTTTTGCCGTGAATTCCGGCGGTGGAAATTCCATGACCGCAGAAGACGGTCTTTACTGCATGCTCCATTTTCCATCGGCTTCATTTCCTGCGGCGACTACATTCACCCTGACCCTTTCTGGCTCATCGACTTATATCACTGACTTGGCGGGAAACAGAATGTCCTCGACCTACACCATTCATACCGTTGACCGGACGCCCCCTTCTCTTGTTTTCTCGCTGGCTCCTGTCGGCCAAAAAAAACTCCTCCTGGTGACTTCAAAGCCACTCAACACGTCGACAATCAGAATGTTCTCGTCAGCTGGAACTTACACTCTTGTTGACGCTCTGTCAGTCTTGCCAAGTGCCATTACGATTGACGATGGTAGCGAAATTGAAATTGACACGGCAGTTCCAGCAAGGGTCGTCTTTAAAAATAAAAAGGCGACAGGCCTTCTCTTTACCCTTAAAAAGCCTGTTGACCTTGCTGCCATTACAGGAAACAAATATATTGAGGTTGCCGCTTCCCCATATACTTATGACCCCTTGACAGGCATGACAACAGCTGTTTCTTACATCCAAGACTCAATAGGAAACTTTATTGAGGTCGGTAAAGACCATGCTTTTTCTGACTTTGCGGTCAATGCTGTTCAGCCTGACTATGCATACGATTTGTCGATGATGGAAGAGGACGGCACGAGCATTTTCCAGAATTTGTATCAGGATGGAAGCTGGGCTGTCCACGACTGGTCAGAAAATCAGGGAAACTACGGAACTTTGGTTTTCGGCTACGACTTGTTTTTCCATGCCAGACTCTTCGATGGAACTTCTGACAATTCAGGTGGACTTGTAACTTCAAATATCAACATGATTCTCGATGACTCTCCTGACTCTGCCTCTGTTTCCAAAACTTTTAATGATACGGCCGGCCTTTCCTGGAGAATTTGGCTTCCCAACATCACGAGTGAGATTTTTAAGACCATATCCCCGGTCAACAACTCTGATTTTATTAAATTTCCGGGCGGGATTCTTTTGGATTCAAATGCCGCAGAAAATCCCCAGTATATGACTTTTACCCTGCCGGTAACTAGTGACGCATCCTATTCTTCTTGGAAAGCTGGTTCTCATGTTCAGTTTCTTTTCCAACTGGCTGACTATACCGTCAAGCATGAGGGAAAAAACGGTGACGAGTATCCTCTTTATTGCCTCCGTCTTGACGATGAAAATGACATCCTGTCGCTGGACTTGTGGTCATTCAATTTGAAAAGCATAAAAAATCAGAGGGGCGGGGTGACGATTCTGAACAATGTCATCGATTTGAACAAAAGTGAGAATGTCGTCGTAAAAGTCGATGTTCCTGAAGACGGAAATTTAAATGTTTACGTAATGACTTTGGACGGCAACATAGTCACCCGCCTTGCCCACGGAAGAACGACACAGGGAACCCATTATTACCGGTGGAACGGAAGAAACCAAAAGGACAAGCCTGTAGCCAGGGGCCTTTACTTTATCCGAGTTTCTGGTCCCGACATCGATGAAACCCGAAAAGTCATGTGCGTAAAATAAAATTTTTCCTCCGCCTAGATTTTTATGGTGACTGTGTATTTTGCCGAAAGCCTGAATTTTTTCATTTGTATGTTTACTTTTGCCCCTGCGTTTACAGAAGCTGAATCCCGCTCCCTGTCGGTAAAAACTCCCTTCCAGCCGCCGCTCAGCGAGAGAATCCTTGATTTTCCAGGCGCGGCGTTTACAGAAAATGAAATCTCGTCCCGGATTTTCTCGTCTTTTCCATATTCCGGGTAGTGTTTTAGCGAGGCTGTGGACGAGATTCTTCCTTTTTGAAAAGCCGCCCCGAAGTCCAGTCCTCCAGTATAGCAAAAGTCGGGCAGGTCGGACTGATTGCATTCTTCCTGCCTCAAAACACGATTTTTGATTCCCCCTTCCGCCCCAAAATTGAAAACCCTTCCTTCAAATTCAAAGGCGGCCTTGCCTTCCGCAAGTTGAATCATCGCAATTTTTTTTGTCCCGACAGATTTTCTGCTCGTTCCTCCGGCAAGTCCTACTCTCAGTGACCGCCCTCCGTCAAAAAGGAATAAGACCTGCGGATTTAAGCTTGCCTGGGCATAGGTTCGCATCAGTGAAGAAGAGGCCGTCACAAGGGGGGCGGCTTTCGGGAACTTTTTTGCGGTCGGAACAAAGAAAAACGATGAATCTAGCAAAAAATTCCTGAATGTGGACCGGCTTTTCCCCCGGATCCAAATAGCCTTGTCTTCGTAAAAACGCTCGTATTCCGGGCTGAAAGTGACTTCCTGTAGGCCAGCCGCGACTGAGGCTTTGAGCCAAGGCGATGAAAAAAGATTTTCCCATACAAAGGCTTTTTGCCAGCCAGGCTCTATTTTGCAGTAGTTGCTTTCCAGAACTTTTGAGGAGCTTTCTATATAGAAGCGGCCGCCTGTGAAAGTCGAGGAGATTTTTGTGAATCGTGTGATTTTAAAAGTCAGTCCGCAGGAGGCCAGAATTTTTTTGTCCTCATCGGCTGCCCCCTGGGCAAAAAATGAGAATCTGGAAAATTCTTTTCCGGCCGAAAGTGAAAATGCCCTTGGCTTTTCTGACGAGGATAATGTCGGAAGTCCCGCGCCAAGCCCGGTTGAAAAAGAGAATGATTTCGTGAGCGGGCCTGTCAAAATTGACGGGGCAGGGGAATTCAACTTTGCGACTGATTTTGAAAATGAGATGTGTCCTCCCTTCGCCTCAATCGGGAATGATTCCTTAAATAGAAAGATTCCTCCTCCCCATCTCGGTTTTTCCAAAAGGTCTTTTAAGTCTTCAGGAAAATCCCCTTGAGCCGCCTCCTTGATTTTGCTCCAGTCGCTTTTGGGCAGGGAGTCAAAAAAACGCAGGTCGGCAAATGAAAAAAGAATCTTTGCCCCCGCGTCTGCGGAAATCTGATTCTTGTCATCCTCTTTTTGCAAAGTCTGGCTGACTGAAAGCTGGGCTTGCGCGTATTTGAAAAAATCCTCCCTTGTATTTGCTGATTTTGACTCAGCGGCGGAGAGAAAAGTGACTGCAAGGATTTGTGAGGCTGCAAGGGCCAAGAATAAAAACTTTTTCATCACTATTTTATTTGAGGAAAAAAGTGAATTCCGGCAATAAAATAGCGATGAAATTAAAATTAATTATTAAATAATTGTTATATTTTTTTTATCTTACTGCTTTCGCAGAAGAATTGACGACGTAGGAATTTGCATCGGAGAATTTGTCAATCATGGCGATGCGCTTGTTCCAGTATTCGGCTTCGCTTGCTGTCGTGTAGGGGCCGATTCTCACGCGGTAAAAGAGCTTTCCCTTGTTGTCCTTGAACGTGAAGATTTCGCTCTGGATTTTGTTTGACTCCAAGACTGACCGTGCTTCCTCGGCTGACTTTTCGCTGGAATAGCTGGCGGCCTGAACCCAGAATCTGTCGGGAATCGCAGGGGCGGCTTTTGCCTTTGGAGCGGGCTTGCTCTCAGCCACAGTTTTTGCGGGCTTCGGCTCTGCTTTTTTTACGGTCTCAGCTTTTGCGACCGTTTTTTCCGCCACGGACTTGCTTGTAGCGACCGGGGCGTAATAGCTGCTTTCGCTGTAGCTTTCAGAAGATTTTGTGTTCTCTGAAATGCGGTTTTCCGTGAGGGAGTTCTGCGGGGTGACTGTGTTTGTCGAGGCAACAGCCTGACCGTTTTTGAGAGCGTTCAAGTCGATTGTCGTCGTTGAGCCACCGTAAACTGTTGTATTGTCAGAAATTACGGTAACGCTGTCCGCCTTTACAGGTGCATTTGCGTTTGAATATGGGTTCATCATTCCGGGCTGGTCATTCTGGCCAGATAGACTTTCACCGTTTGTTGCGTCAGAGGTGATTGCCAGCGGGTCTGAGGAGCTTGTCAATTCAGCCGGATTCTGGTAGGGATTCGCATTTGAAGCGTCCGCCAGGGCCGGGTTAGTGTCTGATGAAGGATTTGCTGAAATCCAACCGTCGGCCGGGTTGTAAAGTGTCTGCACCGGCTTAGCTTTTTGCAGCGAGGGGGAATAGAGAATGAGCGCGGCTCCCACCACGACGAGCAGGAATACACCTGCTGCTGCAATTATCCACATAGTTCTTTTCTGTTCCATAGTGAAACCTCTTTTGTACTGCGAGTCCGGCTTTAGACCGGGCTTCTTTTTAGAGTATCGGCATTTAAAATGAAAAGTGAATAATGAAAAATTAAAAATGATTGGCGGTTGATACACTTCCTCTTTTCTTGCTATTTGGCAAATCTGTGCTATGATTAGTTAAAGCCTATTTCTAATTCGATTTCGACTACGCTTGCAAAATAGGATTTGGGACGTTTTTATGATATGGAAGTTTGATTATATCCAACCTGTTTTTGTTTGCTTGATGGTCTTCATCGTCTTTTTCATCTCCAGACCGAGGCTTAACCTTAAAAACGACAAGGCCTTTTTGCTTTTCTGCGCAAGCCAGATTTTTGTTCTTATCACAGATTTTGTCTCATCATATTTTTGCAATAATTTTGCTGACTACACTGCAATAAGCCTCTACATCTGGAACATCCTCTTTTTCCTCTCCTGCATAGTGCGGAACATCTGTTTTCTGAGCATTTTCTGGTTCATGTTCGACTTGAAGAAAAAAGAGAAGTCAGTGATTAAGGCTGTGACTTTCTCTTTGACCGCAATATGGCTTTTTTTGACTATTTCCGCCCCCTTGAACGGCTGGCTTTTTTCGATAAATGCGAAAGGTGCTTATGAGCGCGGCTCCTACTACATGCCTATCTACTACAGCGACTACCTTTACTACATCGGTCTCAGCGCCTGGCTCACAATCAAAAACAGGCATAATTTTTCGCGCAGGGAATTCCTTTCTTCTCTCGCCTGTTTTATGATAATCTTTGTCGGCTGTTTTGTCCGCATAATGATGCCGAGTCAGCTTGTGATGAACATGTTCTTCTTTTTCACCACGCAGATTCTTTTCATTGTCTTTGAAAATCCTGAAATCAACCTGGAGCCGAGAACCCAGCTTTTCACGGCGAAAGCGTTTGAGAAATTCATCAAGGAAAAATCCTCTTCCTCATTCAGACCGGTAATCCTTGCCATAGAGATAAAGTCATACGACAACAAGCGGCGGATTTACGGCGGAAAGCAGATGGATTTAGTTTTGGGACTGGTCGGAAAATTCATCCGGGAGTCCTGCCCAAGGTGCAAGAGCTTCTGCCTCAAGGGCGACCAGTTTTTGTTCGTCTGCGACAGCCACAAAATGGCGGAATCAGTAAAGAAGCTGCTTTTTCAAAGATTCTCCCAGACCTGGTCTCTCGCGTATTGTGAGATGTATCTAGGCATCAACATGTTCAGCTTGGACACAAATTTGTGCGGCTCTTATTTTTCGGACTGCCCCGACATAATTTCCTTCCTTTTTGAAGACTTCGACAATCATGAGGAAGGCAAATTCATTGAGATTGACAAGTCCATTTTCGCGAAAATCACGCGGAACTCCCAAATCAGAAAAATCCTCCACAAGGCTCTTGATGAGAATCTTGTCCAAGTCTACTACCAGCCGATTGTCGACGCGAAAAGCAGAAAAATCATCGCGGCGGAGGCTTTGGCCCGTCTCTACGACAAGGAATTCGGCACTATTTCTCCGGCGGAATTCATTCCCATCGCGGAAAAAAACGGAAGCATTGAGAGGCTTGACGAGCAGGTTTTGGGCAAAGTCTGCCAGTTCATAAGCAGCTTCGACATTGAAAAACACGGGCTTAAATGGATAAACGTGAATGTCTCCCCTCTCCAGTGCCAGAACAGAAAACTTTCCAACAGAATTCAGGGCATAATCGACTCCCACTCTGTAAGCGCAACGAACGTCCATCTGGAAATCACCGAGGAATCCTTTATCGACAGTGAGCTGCTTGAGCGCCAGATGAAACTGCTGATTGCGCGCGGCTATGATTTTTCCCTTGACGACTATGGAACCGGATTTTCAAACATCATGCGGGTAAAAAAACTGCCTTTCTCGAACATAAAGATTGACATGCAGATTGTGCGAGAGCATTTTGCCCTTCCTGATATTTTTCTGCCGGGAACAGTCCAGTTCTTTTCGGAGAAGGGGCTTTCGATTACCGCTGAAGGCGTTGAGACAAAGGAGATGGCCGACGTTCTTGAGGCAATGGGCTGCAATTATTTGCAGGGCTTTTATTTTTCAAAGCCTCTCCCGGAGAAAACTTTTATCAGAATGCTTAAAAGACAGCACTCAAGGGAAAAAGAAAATGACTAGGGCGTTCGTCGCTCCGCGCCGCCGTCAAAGTAGCTCTTTTTCGAGGTCGGCGAGACTGCCGGTGTTTTTGACGACTTTGACAGGAATCCCTGTTTTTTTGTAGCTCTTCAAAAGGTTCCGCTGGCTCCAAAAGCGGGCCAGAATCTGGCGGATTTTGATTCCATCGCGTTTTTTTGCTCTGTAAAGGCGGGTCAAAAGCGGAGCCGTCACAAAGATGATTTGACCGCACTTTTGTATGACCGGAATTTTATAGAGGACCGTGGCGTTCAGCAAAATTTTTTTGCCGGGGTTGCCTTCTATAAAGTTTTCCAGCCGCCTGTCGACTTCAGGCAGAATCAAGTCCTCCTGCATTTTGAGGAGCTTTTTGTCTTTGAAGATTAGCGCCCCTAGATTCCGCCGGTTTAAAGAGCCGTCTGGATTCTCAACTTTTATTCCGCCTTTGGCGGCGAATGGTGAGAATGTCTCAAGGACTTTTTTCTGGAAGGCGGCTTCGGCAAGAATCTCATGCACGGTAATATCCGCGTCGATTGAAAGAAAGCCTGATTTTTCCAAAATACCCGCCGCCGCGTTCTTTCCAGCCGCCATCGGCCCCGTCAGGCAGATTACGGATTTTAATTCTTTATTTTCCATTTTGACTTTCATCAATTAATCAGTGGAATTCGCCCCAGTTTTTGCCGTACTCGACTGAGACCCGGAGGGGAACCGCCAGCTTGACCGCATGCTCCATTTTGTCTTTTATCAATGCGATTGTGTCGGAGATTGACTTTTCATCGTCCGGGCACTCAAAAATCAACTCATCGTGGACTTGCAGCAGGAGTTTCGCCCCGGTTGGATTTTCCTTTAGTGCCTGGTCAACGTCCAGCATCGCCTTTTTAACGATGTCGGCGGCGGATCCCTGAATCGGGGAATTTGTCGCGACCCGCTCGGCTCCGGCCTTCTCCATTTTGTTCTTTGAATTTATCGCGAGGATTTTCCGCTTTCGACCCATGATTGTCTCGATGTAGCCGCTTTCCTCGGCCTTTTTAATCTGCCTGTCGATGAAAGTTTTGACCCCCGAATAGAGGTTGAAGTAGTTTTCGATGAAGGCTGAAGCCTGTGTGCGTGAAATTCCCAAATCGTTTGCCAGTCTGAAAGCCGACATTCCGTACATCACGCCGAAGTTGATTGTCTTTGCCGACCGTCTCATGTCCGCAGTAACTTCTTCTGCGGGAACCCCGTAAATCAATGCGGCTGTCGCCTTGTGGACATCGACTCCCTCGTTAAAGGCTGCGCAGAGATTTTTGTCCCCGCTCAGGTGGGCAAGGACGACAAGCTCTATCTGGGCGTAGTCCGCGGAAATCAGTACTGTGCCCGGAATGGCGGTGAAGGCCTTTCGGATTTTTCGTCCGGCCTCGTCGCGGACAGGTATGTTCTGCAAGTTCGGGTCGCGGGAAGAGAGGCGGCCGGTCGCAGTTCCTGTCTGGATAAAAGAAGTGTGAACCCGGCCGTCCTCGTCTGCAAGGAGGGGCAGGGCTTCAACGTAAGTCGAGAGAAGTTTTGCGTTTGCCCGGTAGTCAAGAATCATCTTTGGAACTGGGTCAAGGGCTGCAAGCTCCTCAAGAACCGCCGTGTCTGTCGAGTAGCCTGTCTTGGTCTTTTTTCCCGGCTTTAAGCCCCGCTCCTCGAACAGGACTTTTTGCAGCTGCTTTGTCGATGCTATGTTGAACTCGTGGCCGACGGCTTCGTAGATGTCTTTGACCGATTTTTCAAGTTCTCTTGTCAGCTCCACTTTGTAGTCAGCCAGGTATTTTGAGTCCAAGTGAATTCCCCGCATTTCCATCGAGGCTAAGACTGGCAGGACTTTCATCTCCATGTCGGTGAAAAGTCCGTAGAGATTCTGCTCCTTTAGTTCCGGCTCCAGTTTTTGCCAGAGCTGCAATGTAAAGTCCGCGTCCTCGGCACCATAGGCTGCGGCAGTCTCAAGAGGAACGTCCGCGAATGATTTTCCTTTGGGAACAATCTCATCGTATTCCGTGCCAGAAAGCCCCAGCTTTGTCTCGGCAAGATACTCAAGGGAGTAGGGGGTGCGGCCTGTCTTGTCCGGCTCCAAAAGCCATGCGGCAATCATAGTGTCTGCCAATTTACAATTGTATTTTGAACATTGACCGTTGTTAATCAGCACCTCAAGGTCGAATTTTGCGTTGTGCATGACGAGGGTCAGATTCTGGCATTCCAGGAGGCGGGCGATTTGGTCGATGGCCTCTTTTTTGCTGACCGTAGGCCCTGCCAAAAGTGTGTCGGTCAGAATTATCGGAACGTAGATTCCCTCTCCGGCCTTGCATGAAAGCGAAAATCCCACGAGATTCGCTTCCCGCGTGTTGAGAGAGTCAGTCTCGGAGTCAAAGGAGGCGAGGGGATTTTCCATGGCGAGGATTCCGTCAACGAAAGCGGCTAATTCTTGGGCAGAAGTGCAGGCCCTGTAATTCCCGTGATTTTTTTTCAATGGAAGCGGGGCAGGAGATGCGGATGCGTTCGCGGAGAAAGCCGGTTGGTCAAAAAGTCCCGGATTCCCCTTTCCTAAATCTGATTTGACATTGCCCGTTGTCAATTGGCCATTGGCCATTGGCCACTGTCTATTGTTAATTGCCAGCTCCGCGTACTGTTTTGCCACGGCCGGAACCTGGAATTTCATAAGTTCGTCCGCCGTCTCCTTGAATTTAAGGCCGTCTGTCTTAAAGCGGCTGATTCCCTCCCCGGTCAGGCAGGGAACATCGCTTCTGAGAGTGATAAGTTTTTGCGAGAAAAATGCGTTCTCCTTGTCGCCCCTGATTTTCTCTCCAAGGGCACCCTTGATTTCGTCCGCATGAGCGTAGATTCCTTCGAGAGACCCGTATTCGGTCAAAAGTTTTACGGCGGTCTTGTCACCGACCCCCTTCACTCCAGGAACGTTGTCAGCTGTGTCGCCCGTGAGCGAGAGCAAGTCCAGCAGTTTTTCAGGCCCCACTCCCCAAAGCTCGGTCACTCCCGCGGAATCGATTTCTTTCCAAATCTCAGTCTTGTCCGGCTTCATTATGTGGACGTTCGTAGAAGTCAGCTGCATCAAGTCCTTGTCGGCGGAAAGAATCACGCAGTGGCGGCCGGATTTTTCACATTCTGAGGCCAGAGTCGCAATCACGTCGTCAGCCTCAAAGCCGTCAGTGCGGACAACCGGAACCCCAAGCGTCCCTAAAAGCCCCTCAATCCATGGAAACTGCGCCTTGAGGTCGTCTGGAGTCTTTTGCCGGGTGGCCTTGTATTCGCTGAACATTTCGTGGCGGAAGGTCGGTGTGCGGGAGTCAAAGGCTGCGGCGATGTATGTCGGCTTGTATTTTGAGAGAATATGGGCGAAATTGCGGAAAAATCCGAAAACCGCTGAGATGTTCCTTCCCTGTGAGTCAGTGAGCGGCCGGCGGACAAAAGCGAAGTATTCCCGGTAAATCAGCCCGTAGGAATCCAGCAAAAAAAGCGTTTCGTTATCGATGAAATTTGAGTCAGACATAAGCCAATGATAAATGAAAAATCAGGAATGGACAACTTGTTAATAGTTAGGAGTTGGCAGTTAGGAGTTTGGGCGCTTCCCCTTGCGGGGGCGGCGGTTCCACCCTTCGCTTACGCTCATTCTTCGCCGCTTTGCGTCTCGAACTGCCGGGGTTCCATCGCCTAGCGCAATCCTGCCACCCCTATCATGTCGAGAGAAAGCCTGTGGATGGCGAACCCCCGAGACGTCAGCTCGCCGCCTTGCGTCTACAATGCAGTTTATACAGGCAACCTAGCTCCTCTGTTTCCCAGTTGTGTCTGAAGCCTCTGGATTTCCTTTTTCAGTTGTGCAAGCTCTGCGTTCTTGCTTGCGATAATCTTCTCGTCCTCTGCCTTCTGTGCGGCGGCTCCTTCGGCACGACCTTCTTCCTTGCCCATGCGGATCATGTCTTTATCATGCAAGTTCACGGCTAGATAGTCTCCTTAGCTTCAAAATTAATCCCGTGCGCCGCCAGCAGCGACTTGAGCCTATCAAGCTCCGCGTCCTTGCTTGAAAGCTCCGCGTCTTTTTGCGTGTTTGCCGCAGTGATTTGTGCGATAATCTTCTCGTCCTCGGCCTTCTGCTCTGCTTTTGCCATGCGGATCATGTCTTTGTCATGCAAGTTCACGGCTAGATAGTCTCCTTTGAACCTC
>CAMOIE010000028.1 GCA_946615905.1 uncultured Treponema sp.
AGTCGTCTTGAGGTTTCATGAGCGATTGGGTAAGCGGCTCTAAAACTGATTGCAGCTCTTTTTCTTTAAGCTCGAAAACCTCTACAGGAATTTCCTTTTTTGTGGGTGGAAGCAGGTACACATCTCCGTCTTTTTCCTCAAAGCGCGCAAAAATGCCAGAATGAATATCCGCCGCCTTTTTTATCGATGAAACAAGACGGTCTACATCGATATTTTTTTCTAACTTGAGCATTGCTTGCAAAACTTCGACAATTGAATTGAATTCATTCCACTGGTAAAAATAGACGGTCTGCTGTGGATTTGCTCGTATTGGCTCTTTCACTTCGGTGGAAGCGATGGCATGTGGCAAGTGGGCGGATTTTTCTTCTACAAGGGAAACAAGACTTAAAACTGCGGTGTGTTCCCTCAATTCGGCGAACGAAAGTGAAACGCCCAATTCGTTTGAAAAAAGTCCGATAAGACTGATAAAATCAAACGATGTCGCGCCCAGCTCCAAAAGGTCGCTTTTGAGAGTGACAACTGCATCTTCGAATACTGACTGCACGATGGAAAGAACGCGACGTTCAGTGTCCGTACCCGCGACCGCAGACCCGCTCGTCTGGGCGTTTTCTTGAGGAACAAGCGTCAAAAGTTTCTTTCGGTCAATCTTCCAGTTTACATTGTGAGGAATCTCTTTGACAGGAATAAAACGGTCTGGAACCATGTAGGGAATAAGGTGATTTTTTGCCCACTCCTGCACGGTCGCTTCTTTCGTCTCGTTTTCCGCCATCGTGTAAAAAAGGAGCAGTCGGCCGCTTTCGCTTACCGCCACCGCGCACTTCCGAACACTAGGACACTCAGAAACGACGCTTTCAACTTCTTCAAGTTCCACGCGGCGGTTATGCACTTTCACCTGATTGTCAATGCGACCGAACAGTTCCAATTCGCCTGCTTCGTTAACCCGTGCTAAGTCCCCTGAATGATAGGCCCTCATGCCGCGGAATGTGGTGAAAGCGGCGGCCATTTTTTCGTTTGGATTTTGATAACCACGTCCAACGCAGAGTCCGCAAATCAAAAGCTCGCCCTTTTCGCCTTTGGGCACTTCGTTTCCGTTTTCGTCGATTACAAAAAGCGCTGTGTTTGCTATCGGCGTTCCAATGGAAATATCATCCGCGTCCGTTAAAATTTTTGCCGAGCAGCTCATCGCGGTTTCGGTAGGCCCGTAGATGTTTACAATTATGGCAGACTGATTTACCGCACGGAGCTTTTTGTACAGGGCGGGTGTGAACGGCTCAGCTCCTATGTCAAAAATTTTTATGTTTTTAAGAAATTCCCTGCACTCAGAAAAAGAAAGCAGGGCGGAGATGTAGCTTGGCGTTCCAGAAAGACAGTCCACCTGGTAGGAAAGAGCAAGGCTAGCCAAACGCGGCGGATTTAGGATTTCTTCCTCGTCTGCAAGCACGACTGTCTTTCCGGCGGTGAGCGGAATAAATTCTTCTAGGATTGCAAAGTCAAACGAAAAATCTGCGATTGCAAGAAATGTGTCCGCGTTTTCGACCATCGACCGAGTTTCAATAGTTTCTGGATATGGAAAAATGAAGTTTGCAAGGCTTATGTG
Organism: uncultured Treponema sp.; assembly: GCA_946615905.1. Classification (GTDB taxonomy): domain Bacteria; phylum Spirochaetota; class Spirochaetia; order Treponematales; family Treponemataceae; genus Treponema_D. The sequence continues at coordinate 1,598 of CAMOIE010000028.1, forward strand.
TTCGATTAAAACGCCTTTTGGTCGCCCCGTGCTGCCCGACGTATAAATGACATAAGCAAGACGTTCCGGCGGGAGAAACACTTGCGGACTTTTCGCCTCTAACGATTCAGAAAGCACATCCTCCAACACAAGCACTTTAGCATCTTCTAGCGTGTGAAGCGTATCAAAAAACGAAGATTTTGCTTTTTTGGTCTTGCGGTCGGTAAGAACGAGGCGCACGGCGGAATCTTTTATCATGTATAAAATTCGCTCGTCGGGATTTTCTGGCGACACAGGAAGAAATGCCGCGCCAGCCTTCATAACGCCGATGTTCGCCGCATAGTAGAAAATGCTCCGCTCAAAAAGCATCATAACAGGCTCTTCATCCTTTACATTGCAGGCTCTGAGCGCACAAGAGACCGCATTTGCCGCACTGTCAAGCTCTCGATAGGTCAACTTAGCGCGAGAACTTACGACGGCTAATTTTTCTGGAAAGGCCTTTGCCGATTTTTCAAAGAGCGAAAGGCACGATTCGTAGGAAGAAGCTGGGGCTGCTTGGGGGGCGAAAGTCATGATTGTTTATCTCCTTCTTCAAGTCTAAAGCGCAATCGGATGATGTTTCTGTTGTAGCCGGTCGTCGGAATATAGTCCTTGTCCTTCTGTGCGTTCAAAAGCGCGTTTAGAACAAAGCTCGAAAGACCTTTTATTTCCAAATCCGGGTCAGTGATGTCAAAAATCGTGCCAGAGTCGCGGATAATGAGACACACATTGTCTTTTTCAAACAATGTCGAATATTCAACAAGCACCTTGTTCTGTTTTTTCTGCATATTTCTTTCGCAGAGTACGCCAGTGATTTCCTCGGCGAAAAGTCCTGCGCGTATCGCAGTTTTTTGGGTGTAACCGTGGGATAACAGCAAATTTTCGATTGTTTCCGCCATCTCGGCTCCTACGGTGGGCGAGAGTCTTCTGTCAAAAACTTCGATTTCTTTGTTCATGTCGCCTAAAAGCCACGGAAAGTTCTTTTTGCCGACACGCAGGCGCAATAACAACATAGAAAGCAGGAGACCTGCGACCGGTGCGAGCGCAAATCCGAGCCACAGCCCCTTTACACCGAACAGCCTTGAACACAAAATCGAAAGCAAAATACAAAGCATTCCGTCTTTTAGAACGATGATAAAAACAGAGAATAAAATGTGGTCAGTGTAGAGAAAATAGGAAGTACCCAGCATAAACAGAGCGGAAAAAACAAAAGTCGCTGCAACGATACGTATTGCTATAACGGCATCTCGCATAATCAAATCTGTAGAATTGATTCCAAACAGACGCGCAAACCAAGGTGCAAACGCAATTATGATTCCTGTTGCGATAATTCCCTCTATTACGGCGCTTTTGACTGCCGTTTTGACGAGACGACGCACCATAAGGTGGTTTTTCTCGCCAAAGTAGACACTGATCAGAGGCTCGATTGCCGCTCCGATTCCGTCAAAGATAACTGCCAACTCGATAAGCGAGAATACAACGGCAAGAACAACAAGATATTTTTCGTCATAGAACCTAGTTATATAGGTGATTAAAACGAAATCCATGATACCCCAAAGAGGATATGTAATGGCGTCAACAATACTGTATTTTATACATTCTCCTAAATCTTTCCATGAAAAATACTTGATAAAACGCAATGTATTGGATTTTTTTAAATAATGAAGGGAAAGAATCACGAGTGCAAGCGCATTACCGATTACAGTTCCCAGCATGATTCCTCGTATGCCAATCCATTTTGCAAGGAAGATTGAAAGGACGATGTTTCCGCCAATCTGCGCAACATAACTTAAAGTTTCGAGTTGCTCATCACCATCGAAAAACACAGCCTGTTCAATATAGGTGCAGATAATGGTTAAAAAAGCGTCGAGCGGGAGAAGCCAATAATACTCGCGTGCTAGGTTCAGAATTGTTCCTTGCGCGCCGCTCATACGAAAATAGGTTTCCTTCAGTACGATAAGCATCAACGGTATGATGACAGCAATCACGGCTGTAGCGATTACGCCAAGACTATAAATTTGGTCTGCACGCTTTCTGTCGGCAGCTCCGATAGCACGACCGTACATGATGCTCATTCCGCTGGAAATACACAGCGAAAGAAAAGTTGTAATTCCAATTAGTGGCGCAACAAGGTTAATTGCCGCAACACCGTCTGTTCCAAGAAAAAGACCTGCGATGATATTGTCACATAAGAGCATGAGGTAAACAATCGCCATCGTAAAAGTTGCGCTAAAAAGCATCGAGCGAAATTTTCTTGTACAAAAATTGACATTGTTTTTCATTTTTATGAAAAGAATAATTGAATTCTTCAATTCTAGCAACAAAAAAAACGACCGAGTTATCCCGCAATGTGTGAAGTTAAAAAAACTTGTTTCTCACTATTTTTTGAAATATAATGGAAAAACATGATACGAGAATGTAGTTTTTTTCGCGTTTTTACAATGTTCATTCTCACCGTTTCGCTTGCAACAGTCGGCGCTGAAGAAAAATCTCCGCTAGAGCTTTCTCTCACCACGGACGCGGCCTATTATCCAGAAAGCGACTACAAGGCATCTTCCGGCGGCACGCATTTTGCGCCCATTACCGGTGCTTTTTCCGGCGCGGAGCTGTGCACAACATTTGAGGCCGCCTACAAGATGCCATTTCTTGCCGGTTCCTCTGAACTTACCGAAGACAATTCCCTTGCATTTTCGCTTTCACTGGAGCTTACTCCGGTGTCTGTCGCGCCGGGGCTGTGCGTCACCTTTTCGCCCATTGCTTTCCTTGAACTGTACGGCGGCTGCTATGCCGGAACCGGCTGGGAACTTGCGGGGCTTTTGGGAACTGCCGAATACAGTCTGAAAGATAAAGAATACACAGGACTTGACCCGTTTAGCGCATGGAAACTCTACGGCTATGGCGGCGCAACGCTCATGTTCGATACGGGAGCCATTTGGGAGGGCGATTGGAATCATGTCGTCATGTCGGCAACCTACGAAGTCGGCTACCAAAAACTGACCGGAAAAGACTGCAAGTTGTGGGGCTTCCAAGAGTCATACGGTCAGGCGGACGGTCTTGTCTTTGACCAGTACTATCTGATTGGCTATCAGATGCCGCTCCCTCTTTCGCTTGTTGGCGTTGCGTTGGAATTGAGCGGTCACTACGATGCTGATGACTACGGCGACTGGGCGCACACATTCGGCGGCAGTTTTGTGACGGCAGAAGTCGGTCCTGTTTGTGAATTTACGCTGGGGCCTCGCGACACGCTTTCGCTCCTCGCCCAGTTTGCAACCCGCCGCGCCTTTTCTGCTTCCCATGACGAGGCGAACGAGGAGCCGCTTTTGGAAAAGACCGGCACGGAATGGTATTTTGAGCGCATTGCGGCAAGTTGGAAACACATTTTCTAGGAAATCGCTGATTGATGCAGGGAAAACATTAATCAGTTGCTTTCCCTGGCAGTCTGCGCACTATGGAGGTATAATAGTATGAAAAAGATTGTTGGTGTACTTGCTTTTCTTTTCTGTTTGGGGCTTTCCTTTGCCGCTGACAAGGCGGAAGGACTTTGGAAGAGCATTGACGACGAGGACAACGAAGTTACGGCTGTCTGGCAGATTTACGAGGAGGGGGGACTTCTCTTTGGTAAAATGCTTGCTGTAGTAGACTGCCCGCAGGACGAGCTTGCGGAAGACTGCAAGAAAAGCTATAAGGGCTTTCCCCTGAGCGGAAACGTGAACGAGATGCCGCTTGTGGGCACGCCGTGGATTTTCAACATGAAGAAGGACTCCGACGGAAACTGGAGCGGCGGAAAAATCATCGACCCGGACGAGGGAAAGATGTATGGCTGCGTCATAAAATACCTTGCCAAAGGCGAGAAGCACAAGAAGTACACGGCCAAAGAGCCGACGCTCGCCATGGCGGGAACAATCGGGCCGATTCAGGTCTTCCAGTACTGGCTTCCGGCGACGCAGGCTGACATTGACGCCATTGTCTCACTGTACCCGCCGAAAAACAACCGCTAGGAGAACTGACCATGAACATCGCTGGCATAAATCAATGCTTCAAAAAACTGGGCGCGGCTCAGATTCGCTACCGCTACCTCATTCTGGGCATCTTTATTGCTCTGACCGCCGTCTTGGGAAGCGGACTTTCACGGCTTAAGATTTCGGGCAATTCCGACGGTTGGTATGCAGACACCGACCAGGTAAAAATCGCCAAGCGGCATTATCAGGACTTGTTCGGAAACGCAGACGGCGTCGCATTCCTGGTGATTGCGGACGATGTGTTTGCGCCGGAAGTGCTTTCTGTAATTGACGAGTTGGGGAAGCGCATGGAAAAGGAGTGCCCGTTCGCAGACCGCGTCACCTCCCTGACGCGCGTCGACATTCCTCGCGGCACTGCCGACGGCTTTGAAGTCGTCCGGCCGTTTGCAAAATGCATTCCGTCTGACCCTGCCGCCATTAAAGCGGAGAAAGACTTGATTATGAGCCGGGAATCGCTTGTGAACAATCTCGTAAGCGACGACTGCCGGGAAACATACATTTCGCTTTCGCTCCATGCCTTTGACCCCGCTCTTGACCGCGATGAGCAGTCGGACACGGTCGGAAACTTTATGATTAACATACTGGAAGACCCCGCCTACCAGAATAAGGGCTACAAGCTCTACGGCGTGGGACTTCCGTACACGGATTTGGTCGAAGCAAATTTTGACGACGAGGAACTCACCCTGCGCCTTTCAATCGCGCTTGTCGTAATGCTCGTCACGCTCGCCCTTTTTACGCGCCACATTGTCGGCGTGATTATGCCCTCGTTCGCTACGATTTGCGCCATTGCGGCGACGCTCGGGCTTATGGCATATATGGGCGAAGTCGCTGATGAGTCACTTTTTTCTGTGCCCTTACTTTTGGGCATGGCACTTTCTGTCGGCTATTCGATTCACTACATCAACATGTTCAAGATGGAATTCGCAAAGACTGGGAAGCGAAAGGAATCGGCAGCAAAGTCCGTCGAAGATTCTGGCTGGGCGATTTTGTTTACAGTCGTCACCACGGTGGCATCCCTCATTTCATTTATCTTTGCAGGCTTAAAGCCGATTTCCTGGCTTGGAAAATGCGCCTCTCTCATCGTGATTTTCGTCTATGTGTACACCGCCGTGCTTATTCCGATTTTCCTAAGTTTTGGACGCGACAAAACTCCTGCCGAAGATGCCAACACTGAAAAAACAGGGGCAACCGCTCTTGACCGCTATTTTGAGGGCTTTTCAGAACGCGTGTACAAACGGCGCAAGGTAATCATCGCGCTTACGGTGGCAATTTTTGCGCTCATGGTGCCGGGGATTGCGAAAATCCGCATCAATATGGACATGATTGGGATGAGCGGTTCAGAGCCGCCTCATATTCAAAATCTTATTACGATATTGAAGGCGAAAATCGGCAGCGTCTACGGCTATCAGGTGATGATTGAATACGACGAGGAGGGTGCGTTCAAGTCTCCAGAGCGTATGGCAAACCTTGAGGAAATGGAAAGGCGGATCGGAGACCTTCGACTTACCAAAAAGACTGCCGGAAAAGCTCGCGTCTCCTCAGTTACGAGCATCATAAAGGAATTCTACCGCGCCTTCAACGAGGACGACCCGGACTATTTTGTCGTTCCCGAAGATGAGTTTGTGCTTGGTCAGATAATGGAATTCTGCGCAATCGACATGCACGACGATTTTTCCGACTATATGGACGAAGACTGCATGACGGCGGTCATCAGCGTGGACATGGAAAACTTCGACTCAAAAAGCGGCATCGAAGACATCAATCAGGTGAGAGCCGACCTTGCAGAGCTTTTCCCCGACGCGAAATGCTCGATTATCGGCGACATGATTGAATTCACAGAAATGAGCGACCGCCTTGCGACAGGTGAAGTAAAGTCACTGCTCTTTTCATTCCTGATTATCGCAGCCCTTTTGATTATCGCATTTATGAGCATAAGAAGCGGCCTCATCGGCATGATTCCGAACATCGCGCCGGTGATTGTGGTCGGAGGAGTGATGGGCTACTTGGGACTCTCGCTCGACCTTACGAGTATGACTGTCGGCCCGATTATCCTCGGCATAGCGGTTGACGACACGATTCACTTGAACAACCATGTAAAGCTCATGCTTTCTCAAGTCGGCAGCTACCGCGAGGCGATGCGCGTCTCCTTCCGCGAAATCGGAAAGAGCATGTTCCAGACCACGGTGATTTTGTGCGCCATGTTCCTAGTGTTCGCGTTCAGCCCGCTTAAATATTTAGTCGTTTTGGGACTGCTGCTTGCGCTCGGTCTTGCCGTCGCGCTCGTTGCAGACTATACCGTAACACCCGCCCTCATTTTCCTTGCAAAACCCTTTGGAAAGGAAAAAAACGGCGAAAAAACAAACTAATTTTTGGAGGAATTCACTATGAATGGACGAAAATTAATCTGTATGGCGGCGGCTATTACAGCCCTTGCTTCCATCTCTGCCCAAAACGCGATGGAAATCGCAAAGAAAAACCATGACCTTCCTTCCGGGAAGACGTGTACGAACTCTGCCGTCATCACGCTCACCGACAAGAAGGGCAAGGTGCGCACCCGCGAAATCATCATGCGTGAAAAAGACTATGGCGACGTAAAAAAGAGCGTGATTGTATTCAAGACTCCAAAGGATGTCGCTGGAGTCGGCTACCTGTCCTTTGAGTACCCCGACAATCCTGACGGCACGGCAAAGGACAGCGATGACTGGCTCTACATGCCGGCGATGAAGAAAATCCGCCGCATTTCTGGAAACAGCTCCGATGATGACTTTATGGGCACGGACTTCTCCTTTGAAGACATGGGAAACCGGAGCATTGCAAAGGACGAGATTTCTCTTCTCGGCGAGGAAGCTGTAAACGGAAAAGACTGCTGGAAGCTTGAATACAAGGCGAAAAATAAGGGCGCGAAAATCACAAAGCGCATTTATTGGATTGGAAAGGACAATTTTGTCACCTACAAGGGGGAGTTCTACGACCGTCAGGGAAAACTTTTCAAAGAGCTTACCGTGGACACGCTTGAGCAGATTTCCGGCTACTGGGCTTCAATCAAGATGACGATGAAAAATCTGGTGACAGGCAATAAATCTGAAATTGAAATGAAGGATGTGGTGTACGATGGACCGGTTGACGACGCGATGCTTACCCAGTCTGCTTTGGAGAGAGGGATTATAAAATGATTGCAAAAGCTCCTGCGGGGCTTCCCCGCGCCGTCCTCTGTGCCCTAGCTTTCTGTGCCGCGCTCCCGATTTTCTCCCAAGAGACCGCGTTCGGCGGAAGCCTTACCGCTCAGGCTGGAAGCGGCGTGCGGGGTGAGAACAAGGGGCATCTGCTTACATCACAGACGGTGTTTGACGGCACCATAAAGTCCTACCTCAACGAAAGTTACCTTTTTGTAGACGGAAGCGCGACTTTTGACGCACTCGGAGCCTTGTCCGAGAACAAACGCACAGGCTATGTCTCAGGCGACGGAAATATCGCTCTAAAACTAAAGGAAGCCTACATGGACTATGCCGGTGAACACTTTGCCCTGCGGGTCGGTCGGCAGATTGCGGCCTGGGGTAAGGCGGACGGCATACAGGTGGCAGACGTGCTCTGCCCCAAGGATGAGTCCGTGCTTTTTGCAAGCGAGTACGCAGACGAACGCCTCGGTATAGACGCGGCACGGCTTTCTTTCACAAGCAGCGCAGTGCAGGTAGATGTCTACTGGATTCCGGTCTTTACGCCGAGTACACTTCCTCTTTCTCCCGAAAACCCGCTCAAAAAATACGAGTTCGACTCAGACATTGACACTGATACCATTTTCTTCAATACTCCCAAGTTGCGCCTGTACAACGGTGAAGGGGCAGCGCGTTTTGCAGCCTTCCTCCCCTTTGCCGACTTTTCACTCTACGGCTTTTACGGCTGGGAAGACACTCCCTTTTTGCACTACAGCGACAGCGGCAAGGTAGATGACGATGGAGAGCCGATTATCGCAATCTCAGGCGAGTACGAGCGCATGATTATGTTCGGTGCAGACGCAGCCGTTCCAGTCGGCCCGGTGACGATTCGACTTGAGGGGGCGGTCTTCCCGAGACGGCACATGCAGGCTTCCGATGCATACCAGAATGCCGCCATTGCTGATAAAAAATCAGACTACTGGACGATAAAGCGGACGGAAGTCATCGGTCTTGCTGGCTTTGACTGGATGCCGAGCGGTGGTTGGACAATTACCGCTCAGTACTGGGCTGACTATGTAACAGGGAGTATGGACGACCTTTCGCGCGAAAAAGCCTACGAGCATCAGGCGACGCTGAGCATAGAAAAGACGCTTTTGGGCGAAACACTCACCCTTTCCGGGGACATCGCCCTAGACATACGCTCTTTGTCAACTGCAAGCGAAGTGAGCGCGGAATACAAACTTTCCGATGCAATATCCCTTTCTGCAATCGGCGACATCTTCTTAAAAGGAAAGAAAAATAAGGACGGCATGTATGGCGGCTACAAGGACTTAACCTGCGTCACCCTGCGCGGAAAATATACGTTCTAGTAAAAAATCACTTTCATTTCCTGATTTCTTGTATTTTTTTTGGCGCATCCCGCCGTGCCCACCCATGGGCTGGCACGGCGGGTCGGGCTTTTCGGGGTTCCGCCATTCGGCTTCATTCCCTACGCTCTGGAGGTTTCGACAAGCTCAACCACCGCCGCTTCGGAACGCTTCGCGCCCCTACAATCCCTTGCGCGTTTGCCGTTGGCGACCGGCTCCCTAGCCTAGCAGTTAGAAAATCTAAACACAGTCTTAGAAAAATACTTCTCGTCAGGGCGCAGAATCACGTTGGGAAAATCGGGGGTATTGACCGCGTTGGGAAAGCCGCCTGTCTCAAAGCAGATTCCGCCGCGCTTTTCAAATGGAAGGCCTCCCCTACCCGCCTCTTTTTCATTATCAAGGTAATTTCCTGAATAAATCTGGACTCCGGCCTGATTCGTAAAGACTTCCATTTTGATTCCTGTCTTCTCGCTAAAAATCTCACCGAATTTGCAAGATTTTTCCCCACCAACGTCAGACTTATACAAATCCGTCAAAAAACAGTGGTCGTAGCCTGAGGCAGGTGCGGGAATCTCATCGATTCTCTCTCCGATTTTTTTTGCCTCAGAAAAGTCAAAAGGACTATCCGCGGCATCGATAATCCGGCCGGTCGGAATCTGGTGTGAATCTATCTCAAGGTAGCGTCTAGAATTCAATTTCATCAGTTGAGACAGGACATTTCCGCCGCCGTCAAGGTTAAAGTAGCTGTGGTTCGTCATGCTCAGTGGAGTCGCTTTGTCAGTCTCCGCCTCATAAAGAAAAGTCAGCTCATTTTGCAAATTGAGCGAATATGTCACAGAGACCGAAAGATTTCCAGGGAAGCCCTGGTCGCCGTCAGGGAAAAAACGGGTGAAAGTCACTCCGGCCTCGCCGTCGCGGACAAAAGTTTTTCCCTGCCAAAGAGATTTTTCCCATCTCGAAAAACCTGAATGAAGGCAGTTTTTCCCCTCGTTTTTATCAAGAGAATATTTTTTGCCGTCCAAAGTGAATTCCGCCCCGGAAATTCTGTTTGCAACCCGACCGACAATCGCCCCGATTGAAGCCGTACCCTTTTCGTAGCCATCGATAGAATCGCCCGTATCGTAGCCTAAGACAACGTTCACTTTCTCGCCGTCAGCCTTTGGAACTATCAATTCCGTAATCGTGCAGCCGAAATCCATGGCGGAAAAAGAAATCCTGCCGTTGGAAAGGGTAAAAAGCGTCACATCCCTTGCGGATGAGTCCATTTTTTTTGCAATTTTCTTTTTACAAAGCGTGAAATCCAAATTTTTGTTCCTTTCCTAAAAAATGCAGGACCATTTTCTTTTCAGGGCGTTCGCCATTCAGTCGCAAGGCTCCTTCATGGCGGCAGGCTTTGCGCGGTTCCGCCTTTCGGCTTCATTCCTCCGCTCTCGCTTCGGAACAGCCCTTGCGGGCTGCCGCTACAATCCTTAACGCTTCATCATCTTAACGATATTCTCCACGCTCATGCCATATTTTTCAAGCAGTTCCTCAGGCTTAAAGTCAGTGTCGAAGAACTTTCCAAGTCCCAAGACTTTTACTTTCATATCGCTGTCTCCGTAGAATGTTGCGACACGAGACCCGTAGCCACCCTCGACTTCTCCGTCCTCAAGCGTGATTACGAGAGAGTGGTCTTTTTTGAGTGAGTTGAGCATCTCTTCGTCAAGGCCGGAGACGAATTTTGGGTTTATGACTGTGACGGGCTTTCCGGTTTCGCTTTCATACGCTTTTGCAGCCTCCACCGCACGGTGAAGCAACTGCCCAACACCGATGAGCGCGATTTTCTCGCCTCTCTGCACGACTTCGCTCTTGTTTAAAATCGAATAGTCAGTCGTATCAGCCTTTCCGCCAGAAACCCAAACGCGGGGAACGCGGATTGCGACAGGGTGTTTTTTTTGCGTTGTGGCAAAGCGGAACATAGCCTGGTATTCTTCGCGCGTTGTTGGAACGAGGTAGACCAGATTCGGAATGTGGGCGAACATCGAAATGTCGCAGAAGGCGATGTGTGTGTTCGAACTCATGCCCCAGGCTCCCGCCGCCAGCAAGAGGAATGTGACCGGGCTGTTGTTAAGGCAGACATCGTGACTCATCTGGTCGTAGACCCGTTGGAAAAAGGGTGCGAATGTTCCGAATACGGCAGTTCCGCCCGCCTTTGCGACTCCGCTTGCCATTGCAACAGCATTTTCTTCGGCAATACCCACGTCAACGAATCTTCCATTTGCTTCCCAGGCATCGCGGTCTTTTCCAACAAAGCCAAGGGCCATAGGGGTTCCGGCGTTCAAAATTACCGATTTTTGGTCCTTCTTCAAAAGAGAAACTAGTTCATCGTAAACTGTTGTGTCTCCGCTTTCGCCCTTGTTTTTCGGCGAACCGTCCTCAACGTTGAAGGGTCCTCCTGCGTGGAAAGTCTCACGGTCTTTTTCGGCATAGGGCAAGCCCTTTCCCTTGATCGTGTGAATATGAAGGACAATTGGATGGTCGATGTCTTTGGCAGACTTCAAGAATTCCACGAGTTTTTCAGTGTCGTGCCCGTCTTCAAGGTAGCGGTAGTCGAGACCAAAGCCCTTGAAGATATTGTTTTCTGCTTTTCCGTTCGACTCGCGCAGGCTCTTCAAAGTCTTGTAAAGGCCTCCGTGATTTTCTGCGATTGACTGGTCGTTGTCGTTCACGATGATGATAAGGTTCTTCTTGTATTCACCGGCTGTGTCCAGGCCTTCTAGTGCCTCACCGCCGCTCAAAGAGCCGTCTCCGATAAAAGCAATGATGTTCTCCTTTCCACCGCAAACATCACGTCCATGGGCAAGACCGAGGGCAAGCGAAACCGATGTTGATGTGTGTCCTATTGTAAAAAAGTCATGCTCGCTTTCCAAGGGATTGGAAAATCCTGTAACATCGTGGAAGTGGGCCTCATCGGTAAAAGCGGCCTTCCGCCCGGTGAGGATTTTGTGCGGGTAGCACTGGTGGGAGACATCGAACACGATTTTGTCGCGCGGTGAGTCGAATACGTAATGAAGTGCGACCGTAAGCTCTACAACTCCGAGGTTTGGCCCCTGGTGACCACCGGCCTTTGAAATTTTGTTGATAAGGGCCGCACGAACTTCGTCTGAAAGCGGGCGCAAGTCTGCGACAGAAAGCTTCTTAATGTCAGCAGGGGAATTGATTTTTTCCAAAAACATAGAATTCTCCTTGTCTAAAAGATTATTGTATAAAATTATAACTTTTACCGCTTATAAAGATACAGACTCAGGGGAGGTATAGTCAATAAAAAATTAGGCAAAATAAACGAATAAAACAAAATTTTGCTAGCAAACAAAAAAAGACCGGCTGCAAAGTAGCCGGTCTAAAAGTAGTCATTATAATAATTACCCATCAATTTTTAGTGGGCGGCGGCAAAGCCCTTGATTCCCTTGCGGAGAAGAAGGGTTATGGCGCAAATGGCGAGAACCAGAATAAAACTCAGAGAATTTATGACTGGACTGACCCCGAATCGAATCATCGTGTAGACTTTGAGCGGCAATGTCATGGAGTCCGGGCCTGAGACAAGTGAAGTAATAACGTAGTCCTCAAGTGACATAGTGACAGACATCATAAAACCGGAGACGATTCCCGGCATAATCGCGGGGATTATGACTTTGAACAAAGTCTGGCTTTCGTTCGCGCCAAGGTCGTGGCTGGCCTCGATAATCGAATAGTCAAAAGAATCTACGCGGGCAGACACCATCAAAAAGACGAATGGAAGGCAGAATGTCGTGTGGGCTATGAAAATCGTCAGAAGCCCGAGGGAAAGTTTTATTCCGCTGAAAAAAAGCAGGAGTGAGACACCCATGATAACTTCCGGCAGAATCATCGGCAGCATTGAAGTTGAGCGGATGTAAGACCGCCCCTTGAATTTGTACCAGTTGATTCCGATTGCGGCGAGAGTTCCCAAAATAGTCGCGACAATCCCAGATGAAAAGGCAATTATCAAAGAATTGGCAAGCGATTTCCAAATTTCACCAGAGTCCAAAAAGAGCTTCTCATACCAAACGAATGAGAATTCTGTAAACTGCGCACCCTTTGTTGCGTTGAACGAATAGAAAGTAATCACCAAAAGTGGCAAAAAGAGAAAAACAAGGGAAAGGCAAAGGACTGTCTTTGAAAATGAGAAAGCCGGTGCGTACTTTTTCCACTGGCGTTTTGCGTGTCGGGCAGGTTCTGACGGCTTTTTGCGGCTAGCCATGACCTTGGAAATAAAAACAGCGGGATGTCTCAATTTCATTTTGCATCCTCTTTTTTTTCGCTCTCAGACTTTCCAGAAGCCAGCATCCACAATATTCCGGCCATGGAAATAAGCGTAATCATAAGACTGAATGCGGAGGCCAGCGGCCAGTTGCGAACTTTTTGAACCTGGTCGACAATCAGCGTGCCGAGCATGTAGGAATCCTTGCCGCCGACCAAAGCCGGAACCGTGTACTGGCCGAAAATCGGAATAAAAGTAAAAATCAGTGCGGAGACAACGCCAGACTTTATTCCCGGCAAAAGGACTTTGAACATCGACTGAATCTTTGTCGCGCCAAGGTCGCGGGCAGCCTCCAAAAGGGAAAAGTCAAAGCGGTCCACGGCGGTAAAAACCGGCAGAATCGCGTACGGAAGGTACATATATACGGAGACCAAAATTACAGCCCCCTGGGTGAACATGAATTTGGCCGGGGTAAAGACCGCATCCGGGTGATTCAAAATCGTGTGGTTCCAGAAATTAAAAAGAGCCCCGATCACGCTGTTGAGCATTCCATTTTCACCGAGAATGGACATCCAAGCGAAAATGCGAATAAGGGAGTTTGTCAAAAATGGGATTATGACCATAATCAACAGGCCGGTCTGGTGGCGGCTGCGGGCAATCGCGTATCCGCAGGGAAGAGAGATTAAAATCGTAATCGCTGTTGAAACGACCGTAATCCAAAGGGTACGGAGGAAAATCATCCCGTAGGCCGGGGTGAACATCTGACGGTAGGCGTTCAGGCTGAACTCGTGCAAAACTCCGCCGTAAACGTCCCTCTTCATAAAGGAGCAGCAGACTATAATAACGAGCGGGGCGATAAAAAAAACTGTGAACCAGACTCCCATCGGCCAGGCGTAAAAAGGCCCCGGATTTTTTTTCTTCAAGGCAATTTTTCTTTTATCTGACATAAAACTCACCTTCTAAATGCGCATCGCGTTAGGCAATGGAAGCCCGTCAGTACCGCGAAAGCGGTATGAGCCGCGCAAGACGGCGAAGGCTGGAACTGCCGACCCGCCGGAGGCGGGGAACGCCCAAAAACAGATTATAAATTATTTCTCAATGTCCTCGACGATGTAGCCGTCCTCGGCAGACCAAGAGATGTAAACCGTGTCCTTCCACTGAATCTCAGGGCCGTCGTCCAGATAGTTCACATGCTGCTTGAAGACTTTGACGATTGTGCCGTTGTCCAGCTTGACGTAGAACTTTGACTGGAAACCCGTGTAGACAGGCTCCTCGACCACGCCCTTAAAGACGTTGATGTCCTTGCGGCCGTGAACGTCAGGCTCCTCAAGTGTTATGCGGATTTTCTCAGGACGGATTGTGAATGCGACCTTCTGCCCCTCATCGGTATGCTCGTAGTCGGTCACGAGGATGTTTTTGTCCTCTTCTTTTGTAGCCTGAGTGTCCCCCTTGAGCTGGGCCTGCAAGCCGAGCGCTGGAGTGTTAAGCGTGACCATGTGCTCAATGTCGCTCTTTCCCTGAACCTTGTATTCCTCGCAGTTCACAACGGTGGACTCAAAAAGATTTGTTTCGCCGATAAATTGGGCGACGAACTGGGTGGCAGGGCTTTCATAAATCTCGAATGGGGTTCCGACCTGCAAGACGTGGCCGAAATTCATGACGGCGATTCTGTCGGAAACCGCAAGGGCCTCGCTCTGGTCGTGGGTCACGTAAATGAATGTGATTCCGATTTTGTCGTGCAGGTGGTCAAGCTCCACCAAAAGGTTTGACCGCAACTTTGCGTCAAGCGCGGAAAGAGGCTCGTCCAATAGAAGAACCTTCGGCTCGTTAATCAAGGCGCGGGCGATTGCGACACGCTGCTTTTGTCCGCCTGAGAGCTGGCTTGGCTTTTTGAATATATGCTGGTCAAGCTGAACCAAATGAAGGTACTCGCGAACCTTCTGGTCTATTGTGTTTTTGTCGATTCCCTTCAATTTAAGCGGAAAGGCCACGTTGTCATAGACCGACAGGTGGGGGAAAAGCGCGTAGTTCTGGAAAACCGTGTTTGACTGCCTCTTGTTGGGCTGCAAAGGAACCACGTTAGTCCCGTCAAAGTAAACGGCTCCCTCATCAGGAAATTCAAATCCGGCTATGATGCGGAGCAATGTCGTCTTGCCGCATCCGGACGGGCCTAGAAGCGAGAAAAATTCTCCCGGCTCTATCGTAAAATTAATATCATCAAGTGCATGGAACGACCCGAAATGTTTTGACACATGGTCAATACGAACCTGACTGCCTTTCAACTCTTAACCTCTTTTACGCCATTTCCGGCGGTTTTGAAAAAAATCTCATAACGGTAACAATGGGGTTAAAGTGTAGATTTGTCAATAACTTTCCGAGGATTTCACACTAGATTTTTTTGTAATATTTGACGGGAATTTTACCGCGCAAGTTCTTCTTCCCAAGCAATTTCAAAAGTTTTCTTTAAAAAAAAATTCATTGATTTACCATAAGTTTATGTTAAAATTATATTAATATGGCAAAGAAAAGTAGTATAAGACAGCAGATTCTTATTCCTGTCGTAGCGATTTTAATCAGTCTGACCCTCTTGATTATCGGGGCAGTCCTCTACATTTTCTCCTCATTCTATGAGGCGGATGTAAACGAGCGCACGCTGACAACCTCCCAGTACGTCGCGGAGACCGTCTCAAAGTTTTTGGACGGTGCCTACAACGTGACCGAGGAGCTGGCGCAAAATCCAGTCATCAGCGCGAACAGCGACAACGCGGAAATGCACGAGATTCTCCTCTCAACAACAGTGCGCAATCCCTACATGGAGCTGCTTTACACGGTGAATCTTGCAGGTATGCAGACCGCCCGCTCATCAGGAACTCCCGGCGACAGGAAAAACCGCTGGTGGTTCATAAAAATGATGGAGACAAAAAAGCCTTTCATCTCCCAGTCATACTACTCCGTCGGAACCGGCCGTCCCTGCGCCTCAATTTACATTCCGATAAAGCACGGCGGCTCCATGTCCATGACCAGTCTTTTGGGAGCTGACCTTGACTTGAGCTTCCTGCAAAAGCTGATTGAGACCTACCTTTCAAAAAACACTGACAGGTACTCATTCATAATCGACAGCGATGGTGTTGTCGTGGCACACCCGCAGACCAGTTTTATAGAAGAACTCTACAATTATAAGGGCATGACAAGGACAATCGCTGACACAGGCCCCAACGGGGAGGCCATAAAAGACTCTCTTGGAAACATCAAAACCCACGAGGAGAAAATCGAGGTTGACTCTGAATTCGAGGCCTGCCTTGAGCGTCTTTTCTCCGGGAAGAGCGGAACAGGACGTTCTGTAATCGAGGGGAAAAAGTCCTTCGTGTCTTACGCGCCGGTTGAACTCAAGGGTGAGTCAGGAATATGGGGCGTTATCACAGTTGAGAGCCAAGAGTCGGCATTCGCTGTCATGAACGGCATCATCAGGATTCTTATCGCCATCGGAGTCGTGACCATGATTCTGGCGATAATAATCGTCATCATTTTAGCCAGGTCAATCACAAGCCCCATCGCGAGAATCATTCCGGTGATTGAGGCTCTTGCCCACGGGGACTTCACAAAGAGAATCGCCCCGTCAAAAACAAAGAACGAGATAAACGACATCATAACGGCCTTCAACACAGTTACAGCCCAGATTGAGGATTCCAGGGAACGGGAACACGCCCTCGGCGACAAACTTTTCTTGGAGACCCAGAACCTGGCAGTGGCCACAAAGGAGACCGCCGCCACAAGCCAAGACTCCAACGCCGCCGTAAAGGAAATCGTGGCCACCATGGAAGACTCAAATTCCCTGTCGGAGAATATCTCTTCCAAAATACGGGACGTGTCCATGATTGCCGAAAAGAACTCAAAAGAAGTTCAGGCAGGTGTGGCCGCCATTGAGAAAAACGTCAACCAGCTCCGTGCGATTTTTGACGCGAACCAGCAGAACATAGACGGCATGAAAGTCTTGAGCGAGCGAATCAACAGCATCTGGGATATTGTTACCCTGATTAACTCAATCGCAGACCAGGCAAAAATCATCGCCTTCAACACGGAGCTTGAGGTCGCAAGCGCGGGAGAAGCCGGAGAGCCGTTCAGAATCGTATCCAGCGAAATCCGCCGCCTCTCAGACGGAATCATCGACGGAACAAAGGAAATCAAGGAGAAAATCACCGAGATTCAAAAGTCCTCCGACAACCTGATTCTGGCCAGCGAGAACTCCACCGAGAAAATCAACGATGGCTATGAGAACGCAAAGGAACTCGGAGAGCGTTTTGAGAGCATAAGGGATTCATCAGAGATAACATCAGCCAGCGCGCAGGAAATCACCGAGATAATCCAGCAGCAGGCGACAGGCTCCGAGCAGATTCTGATTGCCTTGAAGCAGATCGCAGGCGGCGTTGAGAATTTCAGCGCGGCCACAGAGAACATCTCCCGCTCGGCCGAAAACCTCAGGTCGATTTCAGAGGAGCTGAACAAGCAGATGACGACGGACGAAGAGGACGATTCAAGCAATTAAGGGGGGAATATGGCTGACGCGGCTGCTGAAGAAGATTCCTCTTTGCAAAACGAGGAGCCTTGCGTAAATTTCATGATTGTCACGGCTCTTGACGTTCAGTATGCCGTGCGGTCAGACCTTGTGCAGGAAATCATGTCCGGGGCGAAGGTTCATTCCCTGCCCCTTGTTCCGCCATACATAGAAGGTGTGCTGAATTGCAGGGGTGAGGCGTGGACTGTGCTTAATCCCCTGTGTCTGTTCGAGGACCGGGAGAAAAAGCCGAAGGAAGCGCACTATCTTCTATTCAAATATCCTTCGGACAGATTCTGTCTGCATATATCAACAGCGGAGACTTTTTTTCCAGTCCCTGAGACGGAATTAGAGGCCACCCCTGATAAAATCCTCTACAAGAAAAAAAAGCTGAGGATAATAAATCCCGATACAATCGAGGAAAAACTACAGAGCGACTTGGAGAAGTAAATGAGCGAGAAAATTCGGATTATCATAGCAGACGACTCTGCGATTATACGCGGGATTCTTGAAAAAGTTTTCAAGGCTGACGGGAATTTTGAAATTGTCGACTTGGTTTCAAACGGCAGGAAAGCCGTAGACGCGGCAAGGGAAAAAGAACCAGACCTTGTTATAAGCGACATAGACATGCCGGAGCTGGACGGAGTTGAGGCTACAAAGCTGATTCGTGGCCAGCTGGAAATTCCTGTGGCGATTTTCTCAGAAAATGAGGCAAGACGGGACGATGCCTCAAGGGCGGGAGCCTTACTCTTTGAGAAAAAGCCAGCCCTCTCCTCACTCAAAATGGAGACCCTGAAACCATTCGCAGAGCATGTCCGCAAAAGTTTCATGACTGTAAAAGGCCATAAGCCCCAGCCACATAAGGCAGATCCGACTTTCAACACATTTAAAATCGTGGTGCTTGGAGCTTCAACAGGAGGCCCCAGTGCCGTTCAGACAGTTTTGAACGGGCTTGGCAAATTCCCACTGCCGATTCTCTATGCCCAACATATCGATGTCGGCGCAGACGGAAAAATGGCTGAATGGTTCAATGAGAGCTGCCCGGAAATCAACTTCCAGCTTGCGAAAGACGGTCAAGAAGCCCTGCCGGGCAACGTCTACATGGCGCCGGCGGAAAAACACCTTGTCATTGACTACATAAACCCGATGGGGAATGCCGTCATGAAGCTCTCAGACGACCCGCCGGAGCGTTTTTTGAGGCCGGCGGTGAACAAACTTTTCAGGAGCGCGGCCAGTCACTACAAGAACGCATGCCTTGCTGTCCTTATGACAGGTATGGGGCAGGACGGTGCGGAAGGCTGCAAGGCTGTCATCGAGAATTCCGGCCACACAATCGTCGAGGACAAAAGCACCTGCACGGTTTTCGGAATGCCGGCGGCGGCTATAAAGCTTGGGGCAGCAAATGAAATCATCCCAAGGGATAAAATTGCGGCTCGTCTTCTGGAACTTGTGAAATAGGCCTCCTCAAGGACGAAAAACATGACGATTGAAGACAAAGACCTCAACGAAATAATAAACCTTCTCACCTCTGAGACCGGAATAATCCCCAGGGAAAGCCACAAGGTCAGCATAAAGCGTTATCTCGAAGAGAGGATTGACGTTCTTTTAAAAAAAGGGAGGATGGCAGGCGAGTTGAACTGCATACAGATTTTCAAAAGTCTGCTCGCAAAGGACAAAAAGGAGCTGAGCCTGCTAATAAACAAAGCCAGCGTGAACGAGACCTATTTTTTCAGGGAGGAAAAGCAGTTTGACATTCTGAAAAACACGGTCTTTCCAAAACTGCTCAAAAGAAATTCCACCGTAAAAATCTGGAGCGCGGCCTCCTCTAGCGGGGAAGAAATCTATTCGCTAGCCCTTCTGGCACAGGCCTGCAAAATCCGCGCGGACTTCACGGCCAGCGACATAAACACGGACGTGCTTGAAAAACTCTCCAAGGGAGTCTACGGGACGAACTCAATCAGGACTATGGACGGGGCAAAATACCACTATCTCCTTGCCCCCTACAAAAAGGAGGACGGAACCATTGCCTTTTCCCCGGAACTGACAGGCTCCATCATAAAAGAGCTGATAAACCTGTCGGAGCTGGCAAGCGATAATCTGCCCGAAAAGCTGCCGGAAAATCAGACCATCATTTTCATACGCAATGTTTTCATATACTTCACGCAGGAGATGAGGGCGAAAATCCTAAGCACTCTGGCAAAAAAATGCCTGGCCCCAGGCGGATATATTTTCGTCTCGATGAGTGAAATCGCCTCAATCGACAACGGTATAATTCCTCCAGAACTGAAAAGAATAATGGAAGGAAACGTATTTTATTTTCAAAAAGAAGGTGGGGATGCAGACAGAGAGTGAAATTCAGCAGGTATTCCTCAAGGAAATCCAGAGTCTCATAGTCCTCATCAAGCGGTCGCCCTGGCAGGC
Organism: uncultured Treponema sp.; assembly: GCA_946615905.1. GTDB lineage: Bacteria > Spirochaetota > Spirochaetia > Treponematales > Treponemataceae > Treponema_D. The sequence goes on from CAMOIE010000028.1 coordinate 21,385, forward strand.
TAAGAAAATTCTCCCAAGGCTGGAAAGCATAAGGGACACTGCCCGGCTTTTGAAATTCACCCAGGTGTATAAGCTCTCATTCGCGCTTGACTTTCTCTACAAGAGCATCGGCGACAAAAAAATCGCCCAGTCGGAAAACATAGAAAAACTTCTCACATCGGCGGCTGACAAACTTGTCCCGGCTTTTCACGGCAAGCTGGAAAATTCAACTCTAAAATCATACGTGATATTTTGCGACAAGGCGGCGGCCGGAGAAATTTTCGATGAGCCAATCTTCGGGCTGACACAGGCAGAGCCTAAGCAAGCGGATGACGCAAGACAGGACTATTCTCTTGCGGGAAAAAAGATTGAAATCCCGCTCACTGATGTCAACACGACCCTGAACGCTTACGAGACAGTCCTTAACCAGATTTACAAGGTTGTGAATTCCGTGGAGCTTTTGGAAGAGCCTGATAAAACAAAGGAAATCATCGGGGAAATCCAGTCAATCCAAAACCGCATTTTCAAAGTCCACGACTCACTGATGTTTCAAGTCCGGGACAATGATTTTTTCATGAAAAACCACAGCGACCTCGACGGATTTTTTGTCTTTGCCAACAGCACAAAATATTTTATCGCCCATGACTACATTGTCGACGTGACTTACGAGAACGAGCTTGAGTACATCGTAGAGCAGGGCCAACGTTTTTTGAAAATGATAGAACAAGACGAGAACGGGGACGATACAGACATTCTGATTCCGGTCTACTCCCTCTCATCGATTTTCCCCGGTATGCGAAAGATAGATTCCGCCGGTGTCGACACAATCCTAATCGCCGAGTACATGGGACAGAAGGTTGGAATCATAGTTGACTCAGTGCAGAGGTTCGCGACGCTGATGAAAAAGTCCCTTCCCCCGGCTTTCAAAAATTTCTCCTTCCTTGAGGGACTTGTCATTGACGAAAAGTACGACATGATTCCCGTCCTCCACATCCCGGAGATAATGAAACGCTTCCGCGCGCAGAGAGCCTACGACATCAAAAAATTCGAGAACCAGACAAAGCTCAAAATCAACAGGATTCTGGTCGTCGACGACTCAGAGACAACAAGGCAGATTCTGGACACGATTTTACGCATGAACGCCTTTGACGTGGATCTTGCAAAAGACGGGATAAACGCGATGGAGCTTATCAAAAAACGCCAGTACGACATGGTAATCACAGATGACGAGATGCCCCGCATGACAGGAGAGATTCTCATCGACAACATACGCCGAATGGAAAACTACGAGAAGGTCCCGGTCATCGCGGTCTCCACAAATCCGGTTGAAAAGGCCGACGCTTTTATGAGCAAGGCGGATTTTCAACGTAACGCGCTGATTCAAAAAATCAAGGAATTGCTGTATGAACAATAGTAACAATAATGATAACAACAATAGAAGAATTTTGATTTTGGAGCCGTCTGACACCCTCCAGAAAATCATCGAAAAAGAATTATCAGCCCGCCCGGACTGGACAGTTGAATTCTCAAAAACAGGCCTTCAATTCATAGCGGCAATTTGCGCCAATATTCCCGACCTAATTCTTTTGAACGCGAACGCCCAGAATCCCCGCAGCATGGAAGTTTTTTGGCTTATCAAGACAATGGAGAAATTCAACGGTCTTCCATCCTGCATATACGCCACAAGCAATTTTGCGTCCGAATCATTCTTCTCAAAACTTTGCCGGGTCGACCGCTTTGTGAACTACCGTGAGGGAGAGCTTCTTAAAGCCGCCCAGGAAATTCTGGAACCATCAGGCGAAAAAAAAGCCCCTGTAAAAGCGGCTCAAAACGATGTCCTGAAAAACGCCATGGTCTACAATGTTTTCGACACTGTGCATAACCTTGAGTCCATCGACAAAATAGTCGGGCAAGTCCTGACCCTTGTGAGCGAATTCTGCGAGCTTCCAGCAGCAAGCATGTTCCTCTCCGAAAACGACGGCTCCTACTCATATTATATTTCCGCCAGTAATTTCAGCCCGGCCGACCTGAAGGATTTTCTCAACGTGAGCGCCGCGGACTTCAATAAATACATAAAGGACAGGAACCTAGTCTCCAAAAAACGGGTTCACTTGAAAAGCTCCGTCGACCTCTCGGTATTCCGAACCGAAGACCTGCCCCTCTCATCTTATAAATCCCTGGTTCTCTCTGATTCAAGGGGGGCAAAATTCGGAACCCTCCATGTGGTCAAGGAAGGGAACATAACTGCCCAGCAGGCTGACATGCTCCAGTTCACCGCTGACTTGGCATGCAAAATTCTGGAGAAAGCCCTGATTGTAAAAGAAAAACTCTTCTTTGAAAAACGGATTCGAAAAGCATTCAGCCGCTTTGTCCCTGAGCAGATTATCGACCAGCTCGTTGAGGAGGCGGACGACTCTGAAAAAATCGCCGTCGGTGAAAAGCGTAAAGTCGCGATTTTGTTCAGCGACATAAGGTCATTCACAAACATAAGTGAGTGCAACAAGCCGGAGGTCATCGTCTCCTTTTTGAACCGCTATTTTACGACAATGGTGAACGTCATCAAAAAGCACGGGGGCACAATAGACAAATTCATCGGGGACGCGATTATGGCCCTGTTCGGCGCGCCAATCAGCTATGACGACAACGCCTACCGGGCAGTGGCTGCGGCAAACGAGATGCGGGAGGCACTGCAAACTGTTCCCCTCGGAGACCTTGTGATGCCGGAAGGGTTAAAATTCGGCATAGGAATCGGAATCCACTACGGGGATGTCACAGTCGGCTCCATCGGCTCCAGCGACAAAACCGACTACACGGTAATCGGTGACAACGTGAACCTGGCCTCAAGGCTTGAGGGACTTACAAAAACATACGGGACCATGATTGCGGTCAGCGACAGCGTGAAAAAAGACATAAAGACAGACGACTTTGTTTTCAGGCACCTCGATGACGTTAAGGTCAAGGGCAAGGAAAATGCAGTCTCGATTTACTCCGTTGACAAAAGCATCGACGAGTTCCCGATGGAATACCGGGACTCCTACAAAAAAGGTCTGGAGCTTTACCAGACTGGAATCTGGAATCTGGCCAAGGAGTATTTCTCAAAGGCGATGGCCGCAGCCCCGAACGACAAGGCCGCAAAACTCATGATTTCCCGCTGCGAGGAATTCATAGCCAACCCGCCGGAAAACTGGGACGGAGCGACTAAATTCACGACAAAGTGACAGACATCAGTGCAGTCACGCCGGGAATTAAAATTTTGTTAGCAAAACACAACTTTTATTCAAAGACTAAAACAAAATCTCTTCCAATTTAGCAGTCTTTCGAGTATAATTTTTTTTAAAGAGTTGAATTTTATTTTTGGAGTACCAAATGAATTATCCTTATCAGATTGCAGAAGATTACGCCGTCACAGGCGCAATGAAAGCAGAATCTCCGGTTTCAAGAATTTTCATCATGGCGCTTTTTGCCGGACTGTTCATCGGCTTGGGAGGTCTCGGCTCCTCAATCGCTTCTTCCGGACTGACCGGCGGATTTGCAAAGCTAATGGGTGCCTGCGTTTTTCCAGTCGGACTCGTAATGGTCATTTTGACCGGCGCGGAACTTTTTACCGGCAACAACTTGATTTTGATTTCAGCCCTTTCAAAAAAGACTTCCTATAAAAGCATGTTGGTCAACTGGGGAATAGTCTGGCTCGGAAACCTCATCGGTGCCGTGATTCTCGCGGTTATCGTTGTCTTCGGCCACACGCTCTCACTTTTTGACGGAGAGCTTGCCCGTGCAGCGGTTGCAACAGCCCAAGCAAAAGTCAGCCTTTCATTCGTCGACGCCTTTATGCGCGGAATTCTCTGCAATATTCTCGTCTGTATGGGAGTTTACATGGCGGTCGCCGCTGACGAAGTTCCGGGAAAAATCCTCTGCGCCATGCTTCCTGTCATGCTTTTCGTACTCTGCGGATTTGAACACTGCGTCGCGAATTTCTACTTTATTCCGACAGGAATTTTCGCTTCTTACGCATACAACATCGACGCTCAAAACCTGAGCTGGCTCACATTCCTGCTCAAAAACGCCATTCCAGTCACTTTGGGAAACGTCGTTGGAGGCTCTTTGTTCGTCGCCCTCCCCTTCTGGTGGGTATTCCTCAAGGACGAATAGTTTTAATATTTCGGGCGGCAACTTCGGCCCTTGCGCAGTTCGGTCGCCCTCAGCCTCCTCGTTCGGTCGCTTCTCTTCCTCCCTGCGGTGGCCGCTTCGCGCTGCTACAGGGCCGGCCGCAAAAGCTACAAAAGATAATCCAGCAACATGTATAAAATCGTTCCACCAAAGATTGAGAGCATAGAATTGTTCTTCCAGAGGTGGAGCAAGGCTGTAGCAATGACCCCGGCTGCCGTCGGAATTCCCCACGGGGATGCCGAAAAAGTCGTGTCTTTGAGACAATAGACAATCAAAACCGCAATCGCCATGGCCGGAATATATTTCTCAATAAAATGAATTATTGCCGGCGGCTTCCTCTTTGAGAAAATCGCAAATGGAAAGAGGCGCAAAAGAAACATCAAAACAGCAGTGACGGCAATTGCAATCGCCAGGTCAAGGCCGACAAGTCTCATCTCGTTCATTTTGTCTCCTCCCCGTCATTATTTGATTTTTCAATTTTACCGTTCTTTTTAGCCCCGAAAATTCCGCGCACAAAAATCAGAATCGCAATTCCAAGCGCAAGGGCAACAATCAGAATGTGCTGGCCGGGAAGAATTCCGAATCTTGAGAGGATTACCGCCGCAAGGCTCGTTCCGATTCCGGCAATGGTCGGGAAAAAATCCTTTGTCTGGCGGATTTGGTTTATCATCAACACGATGAAAAGGGATGTAAGGGCAAAGTCAACGCCCGCAAATGAGAATGGCAGCAGGGTTCCGGCCAAAGCTCCGATTACAGAGCCGATATTCCAGTATGACCAGTTCAGAACAGAAATCGTCCCGTAGTAGGAGCCTTTGTCAGCCCCTTCCGGTACTGAGCAGGTAGATGTCAACGCGTAAGTCTCATCAGTCAGCAGAAAAACCAGGGGGATTTTCCAACGTCCCACCCCGGAGTATTTTTCCAAAAGTGAAAGCCCGTAGACAATGTGGCGGACGGAGACAAAAAATTCAGTGATTATGATTGCAGTAAGCGGCGCCCCTGCGGCAAAAAGCCCCACCGCCATATATTCGCCAGTTCCTGAGTAAATCGTCAGGCTCATGACAAGGGCAAGCCACCAGGGATAGCCGGCGTTAACCACCATGAGTCCAAATGGAATTCCGATTGCGATGTAGCCGAAAAAAATAGGAGCGGTTGTCTTGGCCGCCCGCCTGAAAGAATATGTATCAAGCATGAATGGATTATAGCAGGTTATCAGACTTTATCAAAGCCTTGAAGCGCTTCCCAAAATCTAAAAAAACAGGACTGCCCAATGATTGAGCTTGCGGTTGCTGAGCATGTCGAAGCATCAAAATCATCGGGCTATTACAGTGGTTTCGATAAACTCAACCACCGCATACAAAATGGAGAAACAGATGAAAAAGACCTTGCTGCTTCTTGACGACCGCCTTTCCTTTCCGCTCATAAAAACCGTGACAAGCACTTTCCCCGAAATCCAAAGCGAGCAAAAACTCAAAAAGGCGGACGATGTTCTTCCGTTCCTCACAAAAACCGAGCGCAAAGTCTTCCAGCTGATTCTTTTGGGGAAGACGAACAGGCAGATTTCGGAAGAGCTTTCAGTGGGGCTTCACTCGGTCGAAAACTACACATACTCAATCTACGAAAAACTCGCTTGCCCGCGAAACCGTGAGGAATTGCAGGCGCGGTTTGATTAAAAATCATAATATTTTTCGATTGTATTCGGAATTTATTATAATTTTTCTTGATTATAATCAGAATTTATTATAATATTTTGTCGTGAAGCGTAAAGTTGCAGACTTGTTGAAGTCAAAATTCGGAAAAAAGAAAGTTCTCGTTCTTATTGGACCCAGGCAGGTTGGAAAGACAACACTTCTAAAAAATCTGCTTTCAGAATTCGAGAGCGACGACAAAAATCAAGTTCAATTTTGGAACTGTGATGAAAGCGACATCCGCCAACTGCTTACTGACGCAACTTCCACGAAGCTCAAAAATCTTGCAGGTAGCTCGAAATTCATCGTAATTGACGAAGCTCAGCGCGTAAAAAACATCGGTTTGACTATAAAACTTTTTCACGACACTCTGCCGCACATTCAACTTGCGGTGACAGGCTCTTCTTCGCTCGAACTTTCGTCGTCCATAAACGAGCCGCTGACCGGAAGAAAATTCGAATACAATCTTTTTCCTTTTTCCGTGGAAGAATTGTGCGACCACACATCCTTACTCGAAGAAAAGCGGCTTGTCGATTTGCGTCTGGTTTACGGCTTCTATCCCGATGTCGTAAACAATCCCGGCGAAGAAAAAGAAATTTTGCAAAATCTTGCTTCAAGCTATCTTTACAAAGATGTTTTTGAATTTCAAGACATCAGAAAGCCCGCAGTTATCGAAAAACTTTTGCAGGCACTCGCCTTGCAAATTGGAAGCGAAGTTTCTTTCAACGAACTTTCAAATCTGCTTGGAATCGACTCTCTCACAGTTCAGCGTTATGTCGATTTGTTGGAAAAAGCCTATGTGATTTTTCACCTCAATTCCTTCAGCCGCAATGTCAGAAACGAGCTAAAAAAGAGCGTGAAGATTTATTTTTATGACAACGGAATCCGAAACGCTATTCTTTCAAATTTTTCTCCAATAGACTTGCGGACAGACAAAGGCGCACTCTGGGAAAACTTTTTGATTTCCGAGCGAATCAAAATGAACGCCTTCAACAACCGCAGTGTAAAAACATATTTTTGGCGCACAACCCAAAAGCAGGAAATTGATTTTATCGAAGAAGAAAATGATTTTTTGAGCGCCTTTGAATTCAAATACAATCCGTCAAAAAAATCCGTCCGCTGTCCTTTGACATTCAGCTCGAATTATCCAAATTCACATTTTTCTGTCATTACAAAAGAAAATTACACAGACTTTGTGATACCGGGGTGAACACAGAGCACTGCTACAATCGGGGGAGTGTGGTGAAAAAATGCGGTGAAGGCTGCAGACCTAAGAGCGAATAAGATGGGGAAAACTTTAATCGCTCCTTAAACTGATACTAAAAGGATTAAAAGACCCTGTAAAATTTTCTGTGTAAATGGCTAACAAATATATTACTCTTAAGGAGGAGTGAAATGTTGGCCAAAACAAAAAAAGAAAAAGATGTCA
>CAMOIE010000029.1 GCA_946615905.1 uncultured Treponema sp.
TTTCTTTTTTTGTTTTGGCCAACATTTCACTCCTCCTTAAGAGTAACATATTTGTCAGCCATTTACACAGAAAATTTTACAGGGTCGATTTCTTCTATAACAACACTATCTAATCATCGCATGATATTCCTGCAAACTCTTTACGCCGCCTTTACCAACTTTGGTTACTTCCTCAATGCCTTTTACGGCAGCGAGTGCACCGGCTAAAGTTGTGATGTACGAAACTTTGTATTTCAAGCACAGTTTGCGGATTGTCTTGCGGTCTTCGTGGTAGTTGCGTTTTGCCTTTGGAGTATTGATTACGAGTTTTACTTCCTTAGTCATAATCAAATCTGCAACATCTGGACGACCTGCTCCGATTTTGTTGATTGTCTGACAGGCAATTCCATTTGTGTTATAGAAATCGGCAGTGCCTTTTGTAGCAATCAATGTAAAGCCAAGTTCAGAAAGAGTTCTACCAATCAGCAGAACCTGCTCCTTTGTACTCTCTTTATTGCTCAAACTTATCAACACCTTCTTGTTCTCCCAAGCCTCCGGCGCGTGTGGCAATTCAGAACTTGCCGCCTCCTGTGCCTTGTAGAATGCGAGCGGGAAGCTTTCAGAAAGTCCAAGCACTTCGCCTGTACTCCTCATCTCAGGTCCCAAAATCGGGTCAACGCCTGGGAACCTCGCCCACGGCAAAACGGCTTCCTTAACTCCGTGATACGGAATCACCTTGTCTTTCAAGCCCAGCGATTCAAGCGATTCGCCAAGCATCATTCTTGTTGCAAGGCGAGCCATCTGAGTATCGCAAACCTTCGAAACAAGCGGAACAGTTCTTGACGCACGAGGATTAGCCTCAATCACGTAGACCTTTCCGTCCTCAATGGCATACTGCATGTTCATCAAACCGCAGACGTGCAGGTTCTCGGCAATCTTCTTGGTGTATTCCTTGATTGTCTTGAGGTTGTCAGCCGGAATAGAAACCGGCGGAATAACACAGGCGCTATCACCCGAATGGATTCCAGCCAATTCAACATGCTCCATAACCGCAGGAATGTAAACGTGGGTAGAATCCGCAAGAGCGTCGGCCTCACACTCCAAAGCGTTCTTCAAGAATCTGTCAATCAACAAAGGCCTATCCGGTGTAACACCAACTGCCTTGTCAACATACTCGCGCAAAGTCGCCTCATCGTAAATCACTTCCATTCCGCGTCCGCCAAGAACGAACGACGGCCTAATCATAATCGGGTAGCCAATCTTGTCGGCAATGCTCTTAGCCTCGTCAAAGTCAACGGCCATTCCCAATTCCCTTCTGGACTTGCTGCTTTCCGTAATCATCGTGAGCGGGTAGCTTTACTCAAAAACATTTATTGCAAAATTAAATCCATAACAAAAAAGCATATCATTCCATAAGAAAATACAATTTGTAATAACATCTAGTCTCAGTTATATTTTATTCATGACTGTCAAAAATAATTAATTGGCGGAGTAAAGAGGAGTGGAATTTGTTCTTTTTTCGCGGCATACTTTTTGGCATTGTCTTTGGCGTTCCTGCCGGGGCAATCGGAGCGTTGACAATCCAGCGGAGTCTTGAAAAAGGTTTTTCCTTTGGGCTTGCGACAGGGCTAGGCTCCTCGTTTGCCGACTTGATTTACGCCATTTTGTCCGCGTTTGCCTTTGGAACGTTTTCTTCTATTATATTGCGCTGGCAGACTCCGATGCGGATTTTTGGCGGAGCGTTGATTCTCTTGATGGGCGTTTCCGTTCTGCTAAAAAAAGCGAATGTTCCTTCAGGAAAAGATGCTCAAGGCGATTTAGCATCGCGTTCAAAAGTGCTTGGGCTTTTGTTCTGTTTTGCTTCATCCTTCTTGGTCGCGATTGCAAACCCCGCAGCAATCCTTTCTTTTGCCGCGGCTTTTTCCTCGCTTGATTTGGTATTGCTAAAAGAGGGTGCGAATGCTGCATTGCTTGTAATGGGAATTTTTACAGGCACCGTTATCTGGTGGCTTTTACTAACAGGAGGCGTTTCTATATTCCGCAAAAAAATCACGGATAAAATCTACGGAATCTTGAACAAGGTTCTTGGCAGCCTTTTGTGCTTGCTTGGGGTGGTTGTTGTGGTTGGTGTCTTCACTTCATTTTCTTCGCCAAAGAAAGTCAGCAACATTGACAGTTCTGAAATAACCAGTTTTGAAACAACAAAAATCACCCTCTCGGAAAATCCAGTTGAACTTGACAAAGGGCTTCGTGCAGTTTCGTCTTCTGGCGACCCAACCGATGTTCAAAGCGGAAATCACCCTGTAAAAAACCTTACGACCGGAATAATCGAAATGACCTCGCAAACCACTCCTACGCCGTCGATGAAAAATCGATGAAAGGCACAGGCCTTGAAGCCACCCACATAAACCTTTTGGACAAAACAATAGAAGGCGTGCACCACAAATCCGAGCCGACATTCAGCGTTCAATACCACCCCGAAAGCTCCCCCGGTCCAACGGATGGAAAGTATTTGTTCGGGGAGTTTTTGGAGATAATGGGGGAGTGAGGGGTAAGATTTTTAGGACGTTACCCGCCTGTCGGCGGGTCGGGCTATTCGCACTTCGCCGTCTTGCGCGGCTCATCCCTTCACTTCGTTTCGGGACTGTCTAACGGCAGGTGCTACTATCCCTAACGCGAAATGAGAATCTTAGACAACAAAAAATCCGCACAAAAACACGATTTTATGGTATAATAAGACTTGTGGAAATAGACATCCAGATTGATTCATTAACCAATTGTCTCGAAAACCGTGAAACGGGTGAAATCTGCGACACAGAGTTCAGGCTTGTCGCTAAAACTATTTCCAAAGCTGACGCACTTGCCCTTCAAAAGCAAGGATGGAAATTTGACTGGAGCATTCCGCACAAAAACGGCTGTGAAATATACGAACTTCTTTTAAAAGACGATTCTTCCGTTCAGGGAATGATAGCCTTAAAGCATATTCGGGAGCAGTATTATACTTATGTCGATATTGTAGAGGCAGGCCCTGTCAATGTCGGGCATAACGGTAAATTCAAGGGAGTCGGCGCACATCTTTTTGCCATTGCCTGTAAATTGAGTTGGGATGTCGGAAATGAAGGCTATGTTCAGTTCAAGGCTAAATCAAACCTTGTGGAACATTATCGCGAAACGCTTGGAGCACAAAACATTGATGCTCAGAATATGTTCATCGATTCTTACAGTGCGTTAAAATTGATAAAAACTTATTTCCCGGAGGCGTAATATGATAGTTGCAGAAAAAGAACCTCTTACCGTTACCTCTTACAGAATCACGACCGCTGTTCAAAATCCATTTGACCGCTTCGGCGAAGCAATGCCAGACGGTCGCCTCACAGAGCCATCCGACGGAAAACAATACCGTCTCCGCGATGCAATCATGTATTCACGACAATTGGGCAGACCGCTTACAGATAGCGAGATGGCAAAGTTTGAGGTGTAAATGTTGGAAGCGTTAGAAATCAATGATTTTCAATACTATTGGCGTAATGTGACAAAGTTTCTTTTAAATGGAGAAGAACATCATTACAGAGTTGCGGAATTGCGAGAGTTCTTCTTTTGAAAGTTTGGGACTTTCTTCGTCATAAGTGATAGGTGAGTTTTTAAGTGCATTGCGTTCTGCTTCCGTCATCGGCGGAATGTTTTTAATTTCTTCCAAAGTCATTTTCTTTATAGTACTCATCCCATTCAACAACCATCTTGCGGACTTCTTCCTTATCGTCAATTCACTCTCCCTCAAGCAAAAAATCAATCACTCCCATTGTGATAATTCCGCGCTCGTCGGTGTGGGCGTTTTGCTTTCCTTTTACGAGGACTATTTTCTTAAACGAATCCTGCAACTTTGTGAATGGTCGAATTTTTTGCGCAGCCTTTTGTGCATCGTCGATTGAAAGGGCGGACTGAATGTAGATGCGTTCTTCTGCGCGGTTTGCAACAAAGTCAATTTCAAGCTGCTTCTTTATTCCGTTGCCTTTTTCGTTTTTTTCATTTACTTCTACAACACCAACATCAACATCGTAACCGCGAATTTTTAGCTCGTTGTAAATCACGTTTTCCATTAAATGTGTTTCTTCAAACTGGCGGAAATTCAACCGTGCGTTGCGCAAGCCTGTGTCAACAAAATAATATTTAAGCGGTGTCGAAATATACTTGCGCCCTTTTACGTCGTAGCGGTTTGCGCCCTCAATGATGAATGATTCTTCCAACGCCTTAATATAATGGGAAATTGTCACCGCACTTACGCTTTCTTTTTTTACGGATTTGAATGTGTTCTGGATTTTTTGGACGTTTGTAAGAGAGCCTACACTTGAAGAAAGAATATTCAGCACATCGTTTAGATTGTCCGTGTGCTTAAAATGGTTTCGCTCGACAACATCTTTTATGTATGTTTCTTCAAAAAGATTCTTTAGGTAGCGACTTTTTGCTTCATGATTTTTTGCAAGCACTGCGAGGGGAAGTCCTCCGTATTCAAGATATTCCTGCCAACCGTCGCGAACATCTCCTTTGTAGACACTCATAAATTCCTTAAAGTTCAGCGGATAAACACGTACTTCATCCCCGCGCCCGCGAAATTCCGTAAGTATGTCGGAAGAAAGCATTTTTGAATTAGAACCGGTAACATAGATGTCCGCATTGCCAAGTTTTAAAAGTCCGTTTATGACTGAATAAAATGTGATGGGAGCAGCGTCTTTCAACATCGGGTCAGGATTTTGAACGCTTTGCACAAATTGAATTTCATCAATAAAAATGTAATAGGGCTTTTTATCTTTGATTCGTGATTTTATGTGCTCGGAAAGCTTCATCGGATTGTGCAAGGCAAAGTTTTCCGTTTCTTCAAGCGAAACTTCGATGATGTGATTTTCCTTCACTCCGTTTTTTACAAGATATTGATGATAAATCGTAAAAAGCAAAAATGACTTTCCCGATCGTCTTGTGCCGGTTATGACTTTTACCATTCCGTTGTCTTTGCGAGAAACAAGTCTGTCTAAATATGCACTTCTGTTTATCATAACGGCTAGTGAAGATTTTTGCGACTAGACGCATTTATCTTTAGTGACAGTATAGCACGATCGGAAAAAAATACAAGGGGTGGTTTGACTCAGTTTTCGTAATTGGAAATTTATTATACAACACGCAAATATGCGTTCTAGGCATATAAATCCATAAAAATAAAGAATTGGTAATAATCAATGGTTAGCGGTAAAATGCTTTTATGGAGGATTCTAATCCATGAAGCGTATGATTTTTGTCTTGATTTTATTCTTGTCCGTAATCGTATTGGTTGCTGTCTTCACATCATTTTCTTCGCCAAAAAAAGTCAGCAACATTGACAGTTCTGAAATAACCAGTTTTGAAATAACTGCAATCCCCCTCTCGGAAAATCCAGTTGAACTTGACAAGGGGCTTCGTGCGGTTGCTTTTGAAGGAGACGATGCATTCGATTTTTTCTTGGAGCATGGAGGAGCATCGTCCGACAAGGAAGTTGCCGCTTTTCTCACAAAAATGCTTTCTCTGAACGAGGGCGACATCACGCTTGAAACAAAGGGCTTTGCCTGCTCTGCGTTTTCTGCGGAGAGTGAAGGCGGCGGAAGAATCTTTGGACGCAACTTTGACTGGTACAAGTGCGACGCTTTGATTGTCCGCTCCACGCCCACAAAAGGCTACGCCTCTGTTTCCACCGTGAACATGGATTTTTTGAACAAGGCCTCGCCCCTGATTCGCGTTCTTCCAGAAAAGGCAAAGACATTCGCTTCTCTCTATGCACCGCTTGATGGCATGAACGAAAAAGGTCTGTGCGTTGCGGTGTTGATGATAGAAGATTCCCCTGCCGCAAACCAGAACACCGAGAAGAGCGGTCTTACCACCACAACCGCAGTCCGCGCCATTCTGAACAAGGCCGCCACCACAGATGAAGCAATCGAAATCTTGCGCGAGCACGACATGCACGCGAGTATGGGACTGACCGTCCACTTTGCAATCTCGGACGCAAGCGGAAAAACCGTAGCCGCAGAATATGTAGACAACCAACTTGTCATAACAGAAAGCCCGATAGTTACAAACTACTATCTTGCCCCAGGAAAAAAACACGGAAAGGGAACGGCGCAATCCCACGAGCGGTTCAACATTTTAAAAACAGCACTTTCTGCAACACCGTCACTCAGCGAATCAAAAGCCGCATCACTTCTTGAGCGAGTTTGCAAGGCGCACTGGCACGACGGCGAGACAACCGAGTGGTCAATCGTCTTTAACCAACAGGATTTGACGGCAACCTATTTTCACCGCGAGAACTACGGGCGGGGGTGGAAAATTGAAGTTATGCCTTTTTATTATACTTCCCCATAACAACAAACAATTTGTAATTCCACATTTTTTTCCATAAAACAAAGGCATACAGCAATCTGGAGGATTTTATGTTAAAGGAATTCCTTTCCCTTTACAGTCACAAGAATTTTTCGCGCAAGAAGATGGAGCGTTACGCCCACAAAAAACTTGTTCGCCTTTTGCTTGTGGCCGCAAAAAAATCAGCATACTATAAAAATCTTTTTGAAAACATCGGTCTTTCAAAAGCGAAAATAAAATCTCTTTCAACAAAAGAACTACTTTCCCGCATTCCTCCAATCAGCAAAAAGACTTTCCTCGATTGTTACGACTCAATCGTTACGGACAGCCGCCTTTCCAAGGACGCACTTGCTTCCGGGAGTGTAGAACGCTTTGGCTATACCCAAGTCCATTCGTCAGGCTCTACAGGAACACCGGCATTTTTCGCCTACAGCCGCTCGGCTTGGAAAACGCTCACCGCAGGACTTTTGCGCGGGGCATTCTGGGGACTGAATCTCTTGCAGATTTTTCGCCTTGCCCACGGAGCGCGTGTCGCATACATCGCGGCGGTTGACGGGCCTTACGGCGGGGCGATTGGCGTTGCAAGCGGAATGAAGGCTCTTGGGGTAAAGTTCCTTGCAATCGATGTGAACGAACCAATAGAAAAAATCAGAACATCACTTGAAGATTTTTCGCCAAACGTTTTAATAGGCTATCCTTCCGCCCTAAAAATTATCGCAGGACTTGCGGATGAAAATTCCAGCGGAAAGAAACTTGAGTTGAACCTTCGCCGTGTCGCTTCCTGCGGAGAGCCGTTTTCTTCTTCTTTTAGGACTGTGCTTGAAAAATCTCTCGGTGTAGAAATTTTGAACTACTACGGCTCCTCGGAATCCCTCGCTTTGGGAGCGGACTTGGACGGAAGCGGAATAGAACTTTTTGACGACCTGAACATCATCGAGCGGACGGAGGACGGAATCTTCCTTACCTGCCTCTACAATTTGGAGCAGCCGCTAATCCGCTACAAAATCTCGGACACCCACGAGCTTGTAAGTGAAGATGGTGCGTTCACAAAAATCCGCCCTGTAAACTGCCGCTCGGAAGACCTGCTCTGGTTCTGTGACAAAAAAGGCAACCGCGACTTTTTGCATCCGCTTTCTGTTGAAGGCTTTTGCATCCAAGGACTTTTGGACTACCAGTTTTCAAAATGCAGCGACAGCCATTTTTGCATAACCTGCGAAACCAAAACTAATGCCAACAAAGAAAAAATCAGTTCACAGCTAAAAGAAGAACTTTCAAAAATCTTGGAGCGAAAAAATCTTTCCTGGGTGGAATTCTGCATCGAATTCACCGACCGCATAAAACCAGACTCCCGCACAGGAAAAAAACGCCTTGTGGTAACGGAGGCAGCATGAAGAACGCAATCCTAAAGTCGGAAGGGCTTACAAAAAATTTTGCCGACACGAAAAACTCAAAAGCCTCGCCTGTCTTGGACAATGTTTCGCTTGAAATCTGCAGGGGCGACTTTACCGTCATAATGGGCTCGTCCGGGGCTGGAAAATCCACGCTCCTTTACTGCCTGTCCCTCATGGATTCTGTCACGGACGGAAAGGTCTTTTACAAAAATGAGGACATCACGCATTTTAGCGAAAAAGAAAAGGCCGCGCTACGCAGGGGCGAATTCGGTTTTGCCTTTCAAGAGCCGCACCTTGTGAGCGACCTTTCGATAGAAGAAAATCTTTTGGTTGCAGGCTACGCGTCAAAAAAATACGGCGCAAAGGAAGTCCGCCAAAAATGCCAGAACCTTTTGCAGACAATCGGCCTTGAAAAAATAAGGGCGCACCTTCCTTCCCAAGTCTCAGGCGGACAGGCACAGAGGGCAAGCCTTGCACGCGCGGTAATCAACGACCCCGGCATCCTCTTTGCCGACGAGCCGACCGGCGCCTTGAACCGAAGCAACGCCGATTCCGTCCTTGACCTTTTGACATCTCTCAACAAAAACGGACAGACAATCCTCATGGTCACGCACGATATCCGCACAGCCTCCCGAGCAAACCGCATCCTCTACATCCGCGACGGAAAAATCATCTCGCACCTGGAACTTGAGCCGTATGAGGCGGACGAGCAAAAGGGACAAGAGAGGCTGTCGCAGCTCACTGGGTGGCTTGAAGGGCTGGGGTGGTAGGGAAGGTGGGGGAAGTCTCCCCCTCGCTCCAGCCCGCTTCGCGTTCTTTCGCTACCCCCTCTGCGGGGACACCCCGCAACGCCCCGATAAGTGGTAAAATTGTTCCGCAATTTTTTATATTTACCCGCCCAACCCGCTCGAAATATAATCACAGATTACAACACTTCCCAATGACCGCCTTTGTCTGGACCAATGCGAGTAATCTTATTATTAGTTTTCAGCTTTGCCAAAATACGTTGAACCTGACGAGGACTTAAAGAAAGTATCTTTGCAAAATCTTTTGAAGAAAAATCTGGATTGGATTTTATAAGTTTTAAAAGTTTTTCTACGACATCATCAGTGGTTTCTACGACATTTTCTACGACATCATCAGTGGTTTCTACGACATTTCCTTCTTCCAGCGGATAGAAAGTTACAAACACGCAATCTTGGTCAACTTCAAAAAGAGGCTCTCTTGTACCATAGTCTTTGCAGATTGAACGGATTTCCTTGATTCCTCGCCCCCAGCTTTCTATAAATCCAGCTCTAAAAAAAGTGTTAGCAATTTTTGGATTTCCTGGGCGACTCTTTCCCTCGTTTATTAAGCGTTCACCCGAAATTCCCGGCGGAAGGATAAAGTCGTTTGCAATCCGCATTTTGTCCTTGTAAACTCTGATTTGAATTGGAGTGAGACTTGCATAGTTTTTGTGGACGATTGCATTCAGCACAGCCTCGCGAACCGCTTCTCTTGGATAGGGAAATTTTTCGACCCTCGTGATTCCTTCGTAGGTGATTGGGGCTGTAAAATACTTTGAATAAAGCAAGTCCATAAGCCGCTCCACCTGCTGCATAAGCGAGCCGTGAACTTCGTCTTGATACAAAATCGTCGCATCGTCTTTAAAGTAACCGATTTTTATCCAACTTCCGGTAATCCATTTTTCAGGATTGTGATGAAAGGTCAAAAGCCCTGCTCGGGTAACAAGTCCGTCATCGCTCAAAAGTTCAAGTTTTGCTGCAAGGTCTTTGTTTGGCACATTCACATCTGAAAGATTCATCCTGCGGCTGATTCGAACCTGCTCGCGGAAAATATCAAAGCCATCGTTGCGGAATGTTTCGATGTCCGTATTTGCAACAGGAACGCTATCCCAAGAAAGTCCTGTCTTCTGCATCAAAAATCTGGAGAGAATTGCACCCTTCAATTCCTGCTTAGTCGAACCAGAGCGGTAGTGATATTCACCCTTGTAATTTACAGGATAGGGATTTTCGTCAACTATGATTTTGATGACATCAACAGGCTTGTACTCAGTCGCCAAATTCACATCGCAAATTATCCCAAGCGTATCACGGATTTTGTTTGGAATATCTTCCATCAACTTTTTGGAGTCAGCAACACCGCAAGCATTGCCCTTGTCGTCGATGCCAATGTAGAGCGTTCCGCCCTGTGCGTTTGCGAAGCCGCAAATCCATTTGAGGTATTCATCTCGCCATGATTCTTTGTATTCTATGTTTTGGGATTCGGACATTTCGATTTTTCCTCCTTCTTATCTGGATAAAACATTAATCACTTGTGTATTAATTACCTAAAATAAATAAAACAGTTTATTTTATATCATACACTTTTACACCAGCCTCATTTAAAATTTTAATATATGGCATAAGATTTCTAATTTCCTGCTTTCTTTCTCGTCCCAAATTATCTTTGCGTTGTTTTGAAAATGTATAAATAACATTTTCTTTTGCTCTTGAGAATGCTACAAATAATGTACAATTCTCTTCAGTTTGATTTTTTGGATAGTTCCAAAATGCAGAATCCTCGAGTCCTACAAGAATAACAGTATGGAACTCTAATCCTTTGCTTTTATGAATAGTCATTATTGGAATTGAAGTTGCCCCCTCAAAATCTTCTATCATTTTTTCATAGTTTTTCGTTTTGGCATATGATTCTTGTAAATGGTTGATGAGTTCAGTTTTTATTCTATTAAACTCTGATTCTTGTTCATACGCTTTATAAACAGAACATAACGCTGAATAATCCAATATTTCAATAACAAAGTTAATGATACAAGAAATATCTGTGTTTGTTCCTATAAATTCCCTAATTTTTTCTATTCCACCGGAGATAATATCATCCCCATTTTTTTCATAATCAGAAATTATTTCATAGTAATATCGTATTATTTCCCATGCATCTCTATTCCGCTTAAGAATAGAAAGTTTTAAATATGACAATACAAGTTGTGTTACAGGCTCACAAAGCAATTGTTGAAAATCATCCTCGACTCTAGTTTTTAAACCTAATTTATTAAATTGTGGAATAATTAAGTCAGCATAACTTTGACTTCGCTGTCGTACCAATAAGCAAATATCACGAGGTGAAATATTTTCAGATTTTATAAAACCAGTAATTAAAGTTGCTAAATAAAATGCTTCATTATTTTCATTATCAAATACATAGAATTTGCAAACTTCCTTTCCAGTCTTTTCTTTTTCAGTTTTTATGTCATATTCTCCGGTAGTGATTAAAGAAGCTATCTTTTTTTGAATTTCTATTAATTCTGGATTTGACCTATGATTAAAAAATAAATTCAATCGTTGAGCACTAAAATCATTTTCAAAAATGGAGAAAATATTCTCTTTTGCTCCAGCCCAGCGCATTATTGTTTGCTTATCATCACCTACGGCAGTAATAATAGTCATTGTATCTTCGAAAAGAGTTTTCAACAAATCATATTGTATATCTGTTGTGTCTTGAAATTCATCTAAGAAAACATGACTATATGTGGTATTTAAGCATTTCAAAATGTATGGATTTTTATCAAGTATTAGCTCAACTAATCTAGAAATCATGGAAAATGTAAGTCGATTTTTTTCAATAAGTTCTTTCCAAACTGACTTACGTACATAGTTTTCTAATTTAGAATCTAATTGAATAGATAATTTTGATCCACACAAAATTTTTCGTTCTAAGGAACCTTCTGGAATACCTTGTAAAGTATTATATGTATATACATCATTACTACAATTATCTATCAAACTTCTTGCTTCTATACCTCGGAAATCAAACCCTTTAATAATATAATTTTTTTTGAGAACAAAATTGGAAGGAAGAGCTTTATAAAAACGATCTAATATAGATTTAAAAAAAGCATCATAAGTTAATGAATCAAATCTTCCGCTATATTGTTTTCCACATCGTTTGATTACTCGTTCTTTAAGATTATTTGCTGCGTCTCTTTTAAAACTGATGGCAAGAATTCTTTTAGGGTTTATACAAAGATTTGTTTCAAATAGAAAACAGGCCCTTTGAGCTAGAAGTTCTGTTTTTCCAGCTCCTGGTCCAGCAGTTATCAAAGTGTTGCAATTCGATTTGACGGCAAACAATGCATTATTTTCCAGTTCTATCTTATCTTTTGGTTGCCAGTCATTTGGTTTATTCATTTTATAACATCTCTCTTAGTTTATTTATAAAACTTTCTAAAACAATTGGTGCGGTTTGACAGGGAACTTCAATATTCGCCATACCCAACAAATGTGACACAGGTTTTCCTCTTCCCAAAAATAAATAATTATACCAGAAATATACTCTAGGATTTTCAACATTTAAGTCTGTTATTTCATCATCATCTTTCTTTAGGACATGTGCAATCGCATGTCTTAACTTGTTATTCCAATCAGAATCATTCTCATTGGGAATTCTTGGACCTTCGTCCGCTTCATAAGACTTTGTATATTCATCAAAATAATGAGTTAACATCAAAAAATCCAAATCAATAGGGTAAGAAAAATAAATATTCTTCTTTTCTAATTCCATTATTTGATTATGTTCATCCATTGTTTCGATAGTTTCCATTTCAGTTTCAGTTATTAGCTGTTTATCGACTAATTGATTCGTGACATATTTTATTTTCTCTTGTCCACCAGTTTTTCTTCCTTTGTCAAAATCCAAAAGCGTAATATATGGAATTTTTAAATCTTCAAGTAATTTCCAAAAATGATTTACGAATCTTCCACCAAGAGGAACAAAAGATGCAAAAGAAGTATCTATATCTATACCACTCATTTTTGCTAATTTAGGGATTACAAGTTCTTCACTGTCTCCTTCTCCAAGAATTACTAATTTTGAAAAATATAATTCTGGATATGCTTTGACAGCCTCTTTGACATATTTATAGGCTTCATCTGCCTTTGTAGGAAGTTTTATTTCTTTTACAATAGATTTATAGTATTCTTGACGAAAATATCTTATATTTTCTGGTTCCAGCCTTTTTACTATTGCTGGAGAATGACTAGTAATTACTGTTTGAGCACCTTTTTTATTAATTTCACTAAAGACGGATAATATTCTTCCTAAATAATGCGGTGCCAAATGGTTTTCCGGTTCTTCTAATGCAAATATTGACAAAGCGGGTTTATTCAAAAGGCTCATATCAAAAGATGGCACTTCATCTTGCTTTTTACTCTCAATTTCAAATAAAGTGTTTAACAATGTCAAATAAAAAACGGATTTTGTTCCATCGCTAAGGTGTCCAATTGATTCTTTATCTTTAGTATCTGCAGGAGAAAAGTATACATCTACATTATTTAATAAACTTGATAAATCATTACCAATGGGAGTTAAATTAATAGTCCTATATTTGCTACCAGTCATATATTTTGACCAATAATGTTGAAGTTCTGCTTGAATGTTTTTTATTCCATCTTCTGATTGAAATTTAGTTATTAATTGATTAGAAAATTGTTCAATGCTCTCTTTTATATCAGAATCCCATTTTATTGCATCGAATAGTCTTTTTATGGCAGAACCCGTGATAGATTTTATTTGGTTTTCTGGATTACGAATTGCAGGAATGTAGTAGACTCTTATTAAATTTTTATCACTTTGGGTAAAACGACGTAAATCATTGTCTTCTGGAACATCCTCGATTGAAGTATTCCAATATAAATTGTATTCGAGATTTCCTTCAGAGGTATTTCCTTTTTCCCATATTGCCTGAAGCAAAATTTTACAAAATGGTTTTTCCCCTACTTTTTCAACTATCATATTATTGAATGCAAGAGGAACAGATTCTTCACTACAATCCGAACTGTCTAATTCTGGAAAAGTAATTCTTGCTTCAATAGTAAGTTCTCTAGTATCATAATCATCAATATTTTTTCCAACATCGACATAAAAATCAGATTTCCGTACTTTTCTCAGATTTTCAGATTCACCAAAAAGACGGCATAGAGCTTCCAGAACTGCTGTTTTTCCACTGCCATTAGTACCAATAAAACAAGTCATATCATCTAATTTTATTTTTGTCTTTGTCTCATTACTAAAACATTTAAATCCTTGTATTGAAATTGATTCTACCTTCATTCGAAATGTCCTCCTTTCCCATTCTCCACCATCCCAGCCAGTCGCTTCCTCACTTCATCCCTATTCCGTCCGTAGTTCCTCATCAAGAATTCCGTATCCAGTGTTACGGCGTGGATAGAGTGATAGTTCTTTGTATTGTCCTTCCATTCGGAAGTAGCGTAGCCTTTGTAATCAAGAAGTTTTTCACCGTTGTTTGCCGGAAGTATAAAAACATTGTAAATATTATTTGGAGCAAAGCGATATTTGTCCGGGCGTTTGTGCCTTTCGTTATTGTTGTTGTCGATTGAGTTGTCTATGTATTCTGCATAGGTGATTTGTTTTTGGATTGAATCGCTTCCGGGGATAGAGCCGTTCACAGTTTCGTCGCTATTTTCGTCATCTTCATTTTCTAATGCGGAGTAGGAATAGTATTTTGAATCCAAGATAAAGCATTTATCATCTTGAATCATAATAGTGTCTGGACGGAGAGGTGCTTGCCGCCTTTTTTTGAACGACCATTTTGTATGCGGGTAAAAATACTTTTCTTTTTGGTTTTGCGTAACCGTAGAAAAAAGTTTTTCTACCATATCTTCCCAGACGGTTTGAAAGCTTTCTGTTCCGTAAGTGGCGTTGTTCATTTCTCCGTCTGCGGAATACTTGTCTATGAACTCATACATTGCGGTAAAAAGTTCAAGGTTCTGTTCCAAGTGAGTGCTGTCAATTTTTTCCTGCAAGAAGGCAAGAAAGGACTTTTTGTTTTTTGCAACATCAGTTTCTGTAAGCCGGCCTTTTTCGGGCAAAAAAGAAGTGTACAAAAATCCTAAAAGTTCAAAGCTCTTGTAAACACAGTATTTGTGAAGTTCCGTAATAAGCTGGTTTTCCTGAATATGGTTCTTGCGGATTATAAAGTCAAGATATGCAATTCCGCTCTCAGAAACCGTAGGCTTGATGTTCTTGATTGTCCTGTTCCAACTGATTTTTCCGCTATGGCCGGTTGTGTAAAGTATTTCCTTTTCTGTGTAGTAAGTGTTTTTATCAAGAAAGTCTTCTATTATGTAGAACATAGAACGCAAAGGAAAAGATGAGGAAGATTTTCTGTTGTTAAAACGGCTTATTCGGTCGCCCTCTTTGAGTTTGTGGCAATTGTTGATTGTTGCAATCAAGTTTAGAATCTCTTTACGCTGTTCCTTGCTTAAAGAATCCAAGGTGATTTCTTTTTCTATGGTTTTGTAGCCCATAGGAAATGTTATGAACTTTTCTTCGCCAAGGATTTTTAAGCCAACAAATTCAGTTCCTGACTGTGCGCTTTTGAGACTGATTTTATTGCAAGAACCGTTTTCTTCTGCCATTCAGTTCAGCCCCATCTGATAAACGTAAACCCAGCCTTCCTGCCACAGTTTTGAAGATTCGCGGCTAAGAGTTTCATACGTATTTGAATTGTAG
The DNA here is from genome assembly GCA_946615905.1 of uncultured Treponema sp. Taxonomy (GTDB): domain Bacteria; phylum Spirochaetota; class Spirochaetia; order Treponematales; family Treponemataceae; genus Treponema_D. Next base: position 15,279 of record CAMOIE010000029.1, read on the forward strand.
AATTTCAAGATAGCATCGTTTAGGGAAAGTTTTTCGCTCTTGTTCAGCTGGCTGCATATTTTTGCGACTTTGTTCGGTATAAAGAGATGAACGTTTTTTTGTGTTACTTGCGGTCTTGCCATTAGAAAACCTCCTCTGACTTTATGAAACTTAAGTAGTTCAAAGCCTTTCCCGTATGAAAGCAAATCTGGTCAACATATTTCCATGTCATGAGTTCTTCAAGCAGCTCTTTCTTGCTCAAAAATCCGTCTTCGTACAAGTTCAAGCTTGCATATACATTATCATTTGCAACCGCTCCCATTACGGCATCGTAGTCATAAGAAAAATTAATGTCTTGTCTGTTTGCCATTACAAAGTCAAGCCACTGTTCATCTGCCTTATGAAAGACTTTTGTATTTAAATCTGATGTCTTGAAAATATCATTATCCATCTCAAAAGTTGAAACGACGGCTTTTTCATAATGAAACCTGTCTTTTTTTATGAGCGACCATTTCTTTGCCTGCTCAAAACTGGTTGTTGTGTAAAAGCCCCTGCCAAAATCCATAGAATGACTTGGCTCCAAAATTTGAGGCATTGAAACTTCAGAAAATCCACCGTGATAAACCCTCATATTTTTTCTCCTGTCCTTATAAAGTCGCTTATGCAGTCAAGTATGTATGACTTGCCCTGTGTGTGAAGGACTTCGTAATGCTCTCCAAGAAAATCAAGGACTTTCTTTTTTGAAAAATCATTCGCCACATCACGACCGTTAAAGCCGTTGGCTGCGGCATATTCTTCAATGCACCATGAGATGAATTCCGCTTTCTTTTCAAACAATTCTTCCGACATAGTTTATTCCTTTTCCAAAAGGTCAGTAATTTTTGACTGGAAACATTTTGTAAAAGCGTCTGCCCCGTCAAAGTTTGTGAGCAGGTCGCCGAATGTCTTTATGCCGTCCGCAAAGACAACGGATTTTTCCCGCTTGAAGATGTCGTTCCAAAGATATTTTAGAACCTTGTTTGAAAAATCTTTTTGGTCAATTGTGCTTTTGCAGCTTGCAATGTCGCCAGTTGTATTTATAAAGAAAAGTCCGAGTTGCTTATCCTCTGCATTAGAGAAAGAATTTTCCGGGTCTGCGATTACATCATTTATAACCTGACGGAACGAACCCCACTTTACGCCAGTTTGTCCGATTATTGATTCATACTGATTTTTTATTGCACCTGTAAACTTTGATGAAGTTGTATCGACAGTGTTTGGAATATATTCCATGTTCCACCTTCGCTGAAATGCGTTGTCCAGCATGAATACATTCTGGTCGCTTGTGTTCATCGTAGCAAGAATTGAAAGGTTCGGTGGCAGGCGGATTGGAGTATCTAAAATCCATTTATCACCGCCAACGATAACAGATTCGGGAACTATTTTATCGTTGTAATAATCATTCTGGCTCATAATGAATGAAGCGATATCCGTATTGTTTATTTCGTATTTACTGAATCCGTCTTTTTCCCGGTCTAGCAACTGGAAAAGTTCACCGAAAATTGCAGCAGCATTGCCACGGTTAATTTCTTCTATAACTAAGAAGAATTTCTCATTGTGATTCTGATAGGCGTGCTTTAATATTCTTGTAAAAGGACCGGCTTTAAAACGATAATCAACGCCATCTTCTACAAAAGGCATAATCTGCCCCACAAAATCCGAATTTGTATAATCTGGGTGGAAAACTACACGGATAACATGTTTGTCATATTCTTCTGTTTTTTTATAGATTTCATGAATTTTTTTATCTACAAAGAAACTTTTTCCACTTCCTGGAACTCCATAATAGATTATTTGGTCATAGGAGTTTATAAAAGATGTTGTTGTTTTTCTTATTTCTTCTTCCTTTTCTGTTTGTGTAAAGTGGAAATCGTCATTTGTAAGTTCTGGTACGATATCTGTTGTTTCAAGTTTTGATAGGAGGTTATTTATATATTTTACAGTAGTTGAATCTTTTGCTTTGAGAGAAGTCAGCAGATTTGTTGTATATCTTTGTGATAAAAAATTTAATAATTCAGCATAACAGTTTTCTTTTGACTTGAAGGTACAAAATCTTGCAAGCCAAAGTAAAAGAATGGCTGTTTTTTCATATGATGAAACCAAATACTCCTTAAATAAATTATCATAACCATTTTGATTTGTTGTTAATGTTGAGCCTTTTAATGTTAATAAAACTGCTGTTCTTGTTGGCCAAGTTTTTATACTGTCAGGAACTTCTTGAGCAACCTTGCAAGCATTCGTACTAAAGAAATTGCTTCCTACATTAAAATCAGGTGCATTGTTACGATAGTCAAGGCTAGTAGAAAAATTCTTTGTAAATAAGGAATTCTCATTTGTTCCTAACAAAACAACATTACCAACGAATTTTGCAAAGTCATCTTTTTCAGTTTTATTTTTATAATTACAGGATTTATTAAACTTCTTTAGGAATTCATCAGCAGCAATGAAATATTTTAATTCACTGGCAAATTGTGTTCCTCCTTGTGCATCAATATCAGTTCCCGTATAAAGACTCTTCATCTTATTATAAAGAAACAAAAGGAAAGAATTCGAAAAATACATAATTAGTCCTCCAAAGTTTTTACAAGAGTATTGACAAGACACCATGCCAGCACGGGCGGCACAGCATTTCCAATTACTTTATATCGGGATTGCAATGGGATTTTTGAAAAATCGTAATTATCCGGAAACGACTGAATCCGAGCAATTTCCTTTATCGAATAACGGCGGTTTTCAACTGGATGTGTGATGCCGCAATTTTCAGGCTGTGCAGATGCAGTAATCGTTCCATTGATTTCGCCATAGGCAAAGCGTCGGAAGAATTTTGGAGCATGATACTTCTTTGGCTGGTCATAGATTTTTTTAAATCTTGGTGTCAATTGTTCTGGCGGAATGTTTTTCCATGATCTGCCTTCTGTTATATTTTTAGGCATCTCGGAAATTGGAAGTCCCTGTTTGAAATAATCGATTGCATTTTTTCCATGTTCGCAAGGCCCGATTTTCTCAATCATATCTTGTGTAGTCTTGCTATATTCCCAATACTCTCCTGGTTCATCCAAATCTTTTAAAATTGAACCTATAACCAGTTTTTCTCCTGTTCCAGTTTTTTCTGATGGAATATGAAGACTTTGAACAAGTTCATCTAGTTTTGTAAAATCAAATTTCTTCATATTATCTTTATTCAAATTTCTGTCGATTCCAATTATTAATACCCTATATCTTTTTTGGGGAACGCCATAATCGCTTGCACAAATCAACTGCTGAGAAACTTCATAATCCAGTTTGTCCATTCGCTTTCGTATTTCTTCGGGAACAGTAGTTCCGTCTGGCATTTTTGAAGAAAGGATTCCTCTAACATTTTCAAAGACAAAGGCTTTCGGTTTATGACCAGATTCCATCTTATCTTTTAAAACTCTTTCACAAACCTCAAACAAGGTACCGCGTCCGTTGTCATCATTTACACCTTTTCGATTTCCGGCATTTGAAAACGGCTGGCAAGGAAAGCCCGCAAGCAAAATGTCAAAGTCTGGAATAGCAGAAGTTTCTATAGAACGCACATCTCCAAGAATTGCTTCTTGCTTGTTATGGAAAAGTTTTAAATTTGAGTTGTAGGCATTTGTTGCGTCTGGGTCTATGTCATTGGAAAATACAATTTCTGTAGGCAGACGGTTGAATTTTTTCCCTTGAAATTCAAAGCCTCCAACAGCTCCCAAATCCATGCCACCGCAACCAGTGAACAAGCTACAAATCTTAAGTTTAGAATCCTTTTCCATTTTTATTTCCTTGTATATTTGTCTCCGACATTTTTTCATTATACTATATATCGGTGTCAAATAATGTCACTGTTGTTTATTTTTCTTGCGTTAGGGATAGTAGCCGCGTGCGAAGCACGTCCCGTAGGGATGGAGCGAAAGCGGAACGGCGAATAGCCCGACCCGGAGTGCGAAGCACGTAGGGGAACGCCAAAATTAATATTCATCGTCATTTTTTAGAAACCTCGCTTTCATCCCTAAGCAGTTTCCTATCTTCGACATTCTCCAGCACCTGCATTTGCTGGATGGCAATTTTGTTCAGCTTTACAAGCCGCTCGCTTTGAGGGAGTCCGTCGTTTATAAAGACTGCGTTCAAATTTTCCATATTGGAAAGGCAAATCAACTGGTTGATTGAGGCATAGTCACGGATGTTTCCTTTAAGTTCTGGATTCGCCTCTCGCCACTGTTTAGCGGTTTGCCCGAACATCGCGACGTTCAGCATGTCCGCCTCGTCAGCGTAGACAAACGATTTCTGAGCGGGGGTGAGTTCCGGTGGAATTAAGTTCTGCTTGATTGCGTCCGTGTGAATGCGGTAGTTGATTTTTGCAAGCTCGCGTTTTGCGCTCCAACCGAGAAGTTTTTGTTCATCGTCTTTTAAGCGTTGATATTCTTCTATAAGGTATAACTTAAAAGGTACACTGATTGCAGTGCCAAATTCAAAAGCAATATCCTTGTGAGCATAGGTTCCACCATACTTTCCCTTGCGAACGATGATTCCAATGGCATTTGTTTTTTCTATCCATTCTGAGCAACTAAGCGTAAATGTCGGAAGCCCCGCTTGCATTTTAAAGTGGTCAAATTCGACCACTTTAAAATTGGGGTTATGAATCATTTCCCAAGTTCCCAAAAATTCTATTGTATATCGATTTCTGAGCCAGTTTTTGATTATATCTGCAGCCCGGCTTTCGTTTTCTTTTGCATTTGCCATGTCGGTAAGACAAATATAATCACGATTTTCAAAAGTGAGAACGCTTATTTCGGTATGTTCAACGGTTATTTTTGCCATTTAGTTCTCCGCCGTTGGCTGATTCAATTCCACAATGTCGCCAACATCGCAATTGAGGGCGGCACAGATTTTCTTTGCACTTTCCATCGAAATCATTTCGCCTTTTCCCATTTTTGCAAGGATGTTGCTTGTGATTCCTGCAAGCGGAATAAGGTCTGTTTTTTTCATGTCCTTGTCGATAAGGAGTTTCCAAAGTTTTTTATAGCTAGCGTCCATACAATTTACCAAGAAAATTATATCATAATTTTGTAAAACTTTCAAATGATTATCACGGTTTTGTGATATTTATTTTACGCAGTTATGAATCTCTATCTGATGTACATCTTTACCGCCCACTGATGCTAATCAACAACACCTTCTAATGTTCATCAGTGGCGGTTTATAATGGTAATCGGTGCTTTGTTCTGATTATAATAATTATTGGTAAATTATTACCATATTTACTTGACAATTTGTAATTAGTTTCGTATATTATAAGTAGGTCTAAAAATCAGACCAAAGGATGGTAGGTATGAGTAAAGAGTTTGGAACGAGGGTGATAAATCTTTTGCGGGAACGAAACAAGACACAGAAGATGCTCGCAGCCGAGCTTGGCATTACCGATGTTACCTTAAGTCGCTACCTTACGGGGGAACGCGAGCCGGGGGCGGATACTGTAGTCAAGATTGCTCAGAATCTGAACACCTCATGCGACTACCTTCTTATGGGCAAGTCTTTTGACGCAGGGGCGGTGACAACTCAAGCTCAGGAGGCTGCAAAGAAAAAGGGAAGCGGTGCTGATGTTGCGGTAAGTTTTGCGGTGATTGCTGGTTTGATTCTCCTTGCAATCGGGCTTGGAATCCTTACCGACAAAGACAAGCAGAACCTTTCCGATATGCTAAAAAGCGATAACGGGAAGAATCCCGAAGGAGGTAGTCAATGACATGAAGAACAAAAAAGGCTTTCTAATCAGTACCAGTGATTAAAAAGCCCCTTAACAAACAGTAAAACCGTTGTTGAATAGTTACTACTATATTAACGGTTTGTCCTGTTTGTTTCAAGACATCGAAAGACACAGCCGTTGGCTAAAGGCTTTCGGGTCTGATTCAACTTTATGGAGTGTAAGAGTATGAAAAAGAATTCAACTTACATTCGGGTTGAGGCAAGTGCCTCATTTATAGGAGAAACCAACTATGATAAACACAAACGATACCGCATCAAACGCGATTCCTGTTAATGTCAGAGCGAACCCACTCAAGGCGAACTCTGTTATAGCGTCTGTTCCACGGAACACAATTTCCATGGACGCAGTATTGAACGAGGCGGCAACGCTTACAACTGGTCTGGACAAGTACCAGATAAGCCACGCCGCAGAGATATTAAAAAACATCTTTACCCGTCTTTTGAGGACTGGCAACGCCGTAAATGTCCTTGATATGGGGACGCTCTACCTAGTTCCGACAGGTGGAGTCGATTCCGCAAATCCTTCCACAAGCGACATCCGTGGTTTTACCGCACGATTTTCCACCGCAGCAAAATTCCAAAAGGAACTTGACGGTCTTACCGCCGCCAACATTCAGATTACCGAAACGAACCCGATAATTACTGCGGTCGTAAACACCCACACAAAGAAAGCTGATGGAACTCTTGCCGCAACGTTCAGCGCAAGACTCACCGGACGCAAGCTAAAACTCGGCGGCGAAGTATGCGGACTTTGGTTCGCGGAAGTAACGGTTGATGATGACGGCAACGAAAAACTTGTAGACGAAGCGGACTGGATAAAAGTTCCCGACGACTACATCACACGGAACATGCCGAGCGAAATCAGCTTTGACCTGCCACGCAATCTCGAGGAAGGCAAGTCCTACAAGATTATTCTCCGCACAAGCATTGCCGGCGGAAACGCACTCAAAAACTTTGTGCAGTCGGTAAGCCCTGCTGTTACGGTTGTCGCGGCGTAAAAGCGTTTAATGCAAGGCTTAGCCCTGTCATGCTGAACTTGATTTGGCATCTAATGTAAAAAAGTTTGCCCTGCAAGGTGCTTCATCTTGCAGGGCTTTGTTTATCCTTTGTAACTCTCAAATTTTATACCTGCACGCAATTATGCCCTCAAGTTATACTTCCCCATAAAAACAAAGAATTGGTAATCCATCCACAAACCCGCTATCATAACATCATGCCATACTTCATCCTCCTAAAATCCGCAGTTCATCGCCGCCTCGCACAATTCATGGTCCTCGCACTCTTGTTCACAATTCTTTTTTCATCGCTCGCAATCTCGTTCGCGCTAAACGCTTCCACTTCCTCCGCACTGTCAAAAGAACTCGACCGCTTAGGCTACGGAGACACGACCGCTTGGATAGAAAGCAAACAAAGCGAGCGGGTTGCCAAAAGCATAAAAAACTCTCCGCTTGTCCAAGAAGTTCGAACTCAGCCGCTGATTTTTTCTGGCTACAAGATAAACGGCAAGCACTCCGACAACGAAGGCCAGATTCTCCCTTACGAACCTGAGCGTTACGCATACGAATTTGTGGAAGAGTTGCCGGACCATTCAATCGTGCAAGGAACAATTTATATCTCACCCGCACTCGCATCCACATACAAGGCAAAAATCGGCGACACAATCGAATTCAATTTCCACCGCGACACGCCACCACTTACCTTTACAATCGCAGGATTTTTTCAAGACCCATTCATGGGTTCTTCAATGATAGACATGAAGAGTTTCCTCATAAATGCCAGCGACTTTTTTTTGCTCCAAACGCAAATCAAAAGTGCAGACCAATTTACGCTTCTTGCAAAAAATGGTGCTATGCTCCACATCACGAAAAATTCCGGCACGAATCCACGCGAACTTTCCCAAACGCTTTCTGCAATTCCAGAACTTTCTTCCGCGCTCGTTTTTATGTATTCAAAAGAAACCATTTCGCATTTTATGCTTTTGCTCGCACGCATTTTTTCTGGCTTTCTCGCCGCGTTCAGTGCGCTTCTCCTTTTTGCCACGCTCATAATCCTTTCGCACAGCATTTCTTCTTTTCTTCAAGAAGACGCCGCCAACATCGGAAGCCTCAAGGTCGCAGGCCTTTCTGCCTCTTTTCTCCGATTCCTAACCGCGTCAACTTATTTTCTGCCGGTGCTTTTCGCACTTGCTCTTTCCGCCTTCGCCACGCATTTTCTTGTCTTGCATCTGCCGAACCTTTTGCTTAATTCAATCGGTCTTCTTCTTCCAGTTCGTGTGCCGCCTCTTTTGTGCGCGCTTGCATTTGCCCTCGTTTGCTCCGTCTACATTTTTGTCGCGTTTGCAAAAACTTCGTCGATAGCAAAAATTACGCCGGTTCGGTTGTTCAATTATGAAGGGGAAAGCCTCGCTGGAAACTTCGCACTTCGTGCTCGTTGCGAATACCCCCTGGTTTCACAAACAATCAATCCGCATTTCCTACAGCTCTCGCTCGCGGTCAGGAAAATTGTGTTCGCAAAACGCCGTTACAGGGGCCTCTTTTTCATATCGCTGATTCTCGTGTTTTTCCTTTCAACAATTTTGCGGATGAACGCATGGCTTGGCAAAAACGGAGAAGGCCTTATGAACTCCTTTTCCGTCGCCGACCACGACATAGCATTCCAGCCGCTTGCAAGCATTGAGATGAGCGAAATCGAAAGCATTGTCACCAAATACGGAGAGATCTTGGACTCCTACGACGTTGCGATGCAAAGCGTTTGGATTGACGGGCTTGACGTTACCGCAAATGCCGTAGACAAACCCCAAGTCTTTCACATTCTGCAGGGGCGCACTTGCTCTTCTAACGATGAAGTCCTACTTACAAAAATGCTTTCAGTCGAACTGCAAAAATCCGTAGGCGACACGGTGACAATTTCTCAAGGAGGAAAAAGCGCCCAGTTCACCGTTACAGGAATCTACCAGTGCGCAAACGGAATGGGAAAGAACATAGGACTTTCAAAAGAAGGCTACGCAAAAATCGCAAGCAACGCAGACGGCTTTATCTGGTGCCGCCACTGGATTTACAAGGGCGCAAGCGATTTGGAGCGGAATGAAGTCGCATTAAAAGAATTGCAGGAAACATTCCCCATGGAAGGAGATGCCCACACAAACTCGTGGTCAGGACTTGAAGGAATTGTGCAGAGCCTTCATCTGATAGTCCTTGCAATGCTGGTCCTAGTCGCCGTCTTTGTTGCACTTTGTGTGTCGCTTACAATCTCTCACTTTATCTTTGCCGAAAAAAAAGACACAGCCCGGCTTCTTTCGCTCGGGTTTACCCCAACGGCCTTACGCGCATCGTTTGCAATTCGCTTCGCAATTGTCTCATTCTGTGGCGGAATTGTTGCAATGCTTCTTTCTACAATTTTTTCTGACCGCATCGTTGCAATTCTCTTGCAGCCGTTTGGAATCGGTGAGTTTTCAGTTGCAAGCGGAATCTTTGTTTTCATTTCCCCAGTTTTTGTAATGCTGCTTTTTGCCATTGCATCGTTTGCGTTTTCATCAAAAATCAAAAAGACAGATTTGCCGCGATTGCTGGGAGGGGAGTGAGGGGGATTTTTGTGTCATCTAGGCAAAATCAGATTCTCTTCGCAACCTAAGTTTCGACAGGCGCGCCAAAAATCGCCATAACGCAGTCCCCGATGTATTTGTTGATTACGCCTCCGTGCGCCGAAATACATTTTTCCATCGCGGTAAAATAAATGTTCAGCAATTGCACGACTTTGAATGTGTCCGAGAGCGTTCCCAATTCCGACAAGCGAAAGGACTATCGGGGCGTTTACGATGCGCACGAGGTTTTCTTTGCCTTTGTTGATTCCGCTTAAATAGAGAACACAAAGCACCACCGGCAAAGCGAATGAGAGGATGTTCACCGCGCTTAACATGAGCTCATTCTGCCGCAAGAACTGTTCCCAGTCCGCATACACCTTTGTCTCCGGTATGTCGAACGACAAAAAAATGGGCACCAAAATGCAAATCACATTTGAAAACAGCGTGACAAAGCCGAAAAGCCAGCACACAAGCGAAATAAACCTTTTTTTCTCCCTAGGAATCATTATAGCACGATGTCCGAAATTTTAAACCTGCATTTTTACCACCTTTTTAAGGTTATACCTCCCCCATGCTGACCGCCAGAATGACGGAGCAGGCGATTATCAAACTGACTGTTGCCCATCGCTTAAAACCGATTCTCTCTTTGAGCAGTATACGGCAGAAGAACACACCGAACACTGGCGAAATGCTGATGAGCGGAAAGGCGTAGAAAGGCTCTGCGGCAACAGCCTTCATGTATAAAAGCAAGCCAACAGTTTCCGATACCCCAGGAATAAGAGCGCGGAGATTTTCTTTGGCAAATGGATTATAGGCGTGGCGGAGTTTTATACAAAGAATGATATACGGCACGACTCCCAGAAAGAAGGCATACAGTACGCCCGTCAAAAAAAGGTAGTCATCTTCGTTAACGCCTACCCCCGCATAAGAATCGAGCATCAAGCTGTCTCCCATGCTGATAAACGCATCCAAAAAGGCGGCAAAAAGCGGAATGAGCAGAAATTTCGCGCCAAAACGTGGGTGGGCTTGCGACTCGGAATTTTGCGCAACGGTTGCTCTCTTGTGCTGAAACACGGCTAAGAGGATAATGCCTAAAAAAATGCCTGCCGCCGCGATAAAGCGCACAAAAGACCCCGCTTCGGAAAGTTCTGCGGTTTTGCCAGTCACCAGATAATAAGCGGCAAGAATCACAAATGTAAAGAAAAAGGTCGTCTCTTCAAGTGCGGTTGCGACTGCGCCTTCCATAAAGCGGTAGGCGGCGTTGTAAAAGAGCATCGCGACCAGATAGCCCGCCGTAATCAAAAGAACGGGCGGGTGCATCATCAAGAGCGATGCGAATGAACTTGGGCCATAATTGCCGGTTGCGGCACGAAAAATCGCAAACAATGCAAATGAAATGCCGGTTGGCACGATGATTTTGTACATGGCGAGTGTGTCGCCGTCGGGAGTGGCGTATTTTGTCGAAAAGTCACAGATGCCGTAAGAAATGGCGCACAAAAGCGCGTACGCAATCCACATCGTCTAATTTTCTCCTAAAAGCATATCGGTCGTAAGCGGTTCGGCTCCCGTATGCGACACCATGCGAGTAACCGCCTTGCAAAGAGAATCGCAGAATGTCGTAACCGTTTCGTGCGTGTAGACGGCGGCATCATATTCACAGTGAAGTAAAAACTCACCCTCATCACACATAAGTTGCACATCAAACGGCGTTTCAGGGGTCGTAGCCAATGGGTGAGGATGCTCTTCAACGAAAAGCGGAATTCCAGCAATTTTTTGGTCGAGCATAAAGGCAAGATTATAATGGAAGGTCGGAAGAAAAGCATCGAGGTCCTTTTCATATAGTGCGGAAAGCCCCGCAAAGTGAGCGAGAGCCTCTTTCCGCTCGGAAACAAGGTACTGAATAGCTTCTTCAATCGGCAGGCTTTCGCTCATATCAAGATGGCACACCGGCTCTTCAATAAAGACTCCATGAATTCTGATGTTCTTTACACTCCGCCCGCTCTGCACCAAAAGCGACCACGCTTCTTTTTGACCGGTCATTTTTGCTTGGGCTACGAGCACGGCAAGGAAGAAAAACGCCTCAACATCACCAAAACGAGTCTTTACGAGCGTTTCCGTTACGAGCGGCACGTCCTGGTCAAAAATCTCGGTGCGGTGGACGCTTGGCTCGGTCGAAGCGGGAATCTTGGGAAGTGCGTGACGCTCTGGATTAAAAAGCGCAATTTTTTCTTCCCAATAGCGTCGGGAATCGGTCACCGCGCTTTCGTTTTGCACGTTCAGCTGTTCGCAGAGGTAAGCTTCAAAGGAGACAGGCTTGACCTTTTTTCCCTCGTAGTTGGCGGTAATGGACTTAAAGAGTAAAACGCCGAGCGAAAAGCCGTCCACAATCGTGTGATGATAATTTGAAAACCAGTAGGTTTCTTTCGGCGTCTGAATTTTGTCCGCTACATACAGTCTCTCGCCAATAAGGGTGAATGGGCGCACGCATGTCTCTTTGTACGACGTGAATTCCTCTTCCGACATTTTTCGCGAAACAATATGATTCCGCTCGTCTGAAAAAATCTGCACGACTTCAAGCGTTTCCGGGTCGTACACAAAGCGGATGTGAAAGGCATCGTTTTCGCAGTAGGCCTTTTCAATCGACTCAAAAAGCCGGTCAATGTCAAAATCATGGTCGAGCGAAAAGAAGTTTCCGATATTGAGCATGGTGCTTTTCGCGTCCAAAAGCTGGGCATCAAGCATCCAACGCTGCATGGCGGTAAGCGGAAGGGTCTTCTTATTTTCAGTGAGCGTGGTTAGAACGGAAAGCGGCTCAAAAAAACGCATGACTTCAAGCGCACTTTGCACCGCGGGCGAAAGCCCGGTAAGCGTAAGGGAGCCGCCGCCATGTTCCAAAAGCCGCCTGAGCCGCAAGAGGGAACTCACGCCGGAAGCCGAAATCGTTTCAAGCGGCGAAAGGTCAAGACTGAATTCCCCGCCCGACTCTTTTTGATGCAAGGCGGCTTTAACCGCATTCTCAAAAACGGAGCAGTCGTTTTCTGATAGGAATCTGTGTATTTTTCATTTGTTCTTCTTCATGCCCTCAACAAGACTTTTAAGCGTTTTTTCCATATCCAAAATGAATGATTCAATGAACGCCCGTGAATACAAGTTTAATAGAAAACTCATCTCCAAAGCAAATGAGTTTGATTTTTCAAAGACTTGGAGCGAAAGTTTTGAAAAAAGCCCCGCCGTATCGTCTTCACCCTTGTTCTCGCCGATGGGAATCGGAGACTGCCAGTAACCTTCCTCGTCGTCTTCAAACCAATTTATAAAAATCGGCTTTCCGTTTAGAAAAAACTCCTTTTTCTTCGGTTGGAAGATGTATAAATAGTCGAAGAATTCCGGATAGGTTTCTGTGAGCCAGTCGAGCGGCAAGACGGACTGGCTCATTCCCGCGACTAATTGATTTTGCAAGGCGAGGAACCACGACTTTATTTTTTCAAGGTCGCTAGTTCTGGTGTTTTCGGGGGCGGTTTCTACAGAGACTGGAAGACCCGT
>CAMOIE010000030.1 GCA_946615905.1 uncultured Treponema sp.
CTGGCTGCTTGATTTAAGGGGTGTTTGGGGACTGCACTAATATTGACTATTTCACGCCGTCTTCCGCGGCTCATACCCGCAAGCGGGTACTAAAGGTGCTACAATCCCTGCCGCAATCTAGCAAGCGCATGGATGCGCGGTCGTTCAAGCAAAGACAGAAATCGCAAAGCGGTTTCTGTCGGGTTGATGGAGCCATGGACGGCGACATCAACCCCGCAATCCTTGCCGCAGTCCAACAAGCTTTTCTACACAAGCGACAGCCCTTTCAATCTGCTCCTCACTGAGCGAAGAATAGTTCACGACAAAAATATGGTCGGCCTGCTCCTGCCTCGTCACGTAGTAGTCGTTTAGTGCCCGGATTCGCACTCCCTCTCGCTCAAGGGCAGAGACAAATTCGCTGTCTGACAGGTTCATATCTATCTTTAACAAAAAATGCAGTCCCGCGTCCTCGTTCATGATTTTGCAAACCGGGCCGAGCGGACCTCCATTGATTCTAGCCGTCAAAAAATCCCGCTTCTTTTTGCAGAGGTTCCTCATCCGGTTCAAGTGCTTTTCAAAATATCCATCGCTTATGAATTTAGCCAGTACAATTTGCTCAAGGTTTGAGACCGTACAGGAATAAAAATTCAGCCTTTTGTAGAATTCGTCCGCCAGCTTCTGCGGCAGCACCATGTAGCTTATCCTTACCGTGGAGGCCAGGCTTTTTGTGAAGGTGTTCATGTAAATCACCTTGCCCTGGCTGTCTATGCTCTGCAATGTGGGAATCAGCTTTCCCCTCATGCGGAATTCGCTGTCGTATTCATCTTCTATTATAAAGCGGCGCTTGTTTTTCGCGGCCCAGGCCAAAAGCTCGTAGCGGCGGCTTATGCTTGTCACGCAGCCTGTCGGGAATTGGTGGGAGGGGGAGATGTGCATCACGTCAACCCTCTTTTTTGCAAGCTCTTCCATGTCAATTCCGTCAGCTCCCACGCAAATGCTTGAACAGTCAAGGCCGTTGCTTTTGTAGATTTTTGCGATTTTGCTGTAGCCGGGATTCTCAACTCCGTAGCGCAAGTCTTTTCCTAAAAGCTGAATCAAAAGTCCGTAAAGGTATTCTGTTCCCGCCCCCACGATAATCTGCGACGGGCTAACGCTCATCCCCCGGAAGTCAGAAAGATGGGCTGCAATCGCCTCCCGCAAAACTGTCATTCCGCCGACCGGAGGGTTTGTCAAAAGCTCAGTCCGTTTTTCCTTGAGAATTGACCGCGTTATTTTTGCCCAGATACTGAACGGAAACTGACCTTGTTCTGTCTGATTGGAAGAAAAATCCGCGATTAACTTTTGGCCACCGCCGGTCAACTTTACGTTTTCACTTCCGGCCTGGATTTTCTTTTTGGCCGCGACTCCGTTCAACGAAGCCACGTAAAAGCCCCTTTTGGGCATGGAGTAGACATAGCCCTCGTCACAAAGCTGGCCGTATGCGCTTTCCACGGTTATGACGCTCACCCCCAAATTCTTTGCGAAAGCCCTTTTTGAAGGGAGCTTTGCCCCTGCGCCTATTTTTCCACCGATGATGTCTGCCTTTATGCGTTTGTAGATGTATTCATAAAGAGGCGTTTTTCCTGCGTCCTCAAGAGGATATGTCAGCATTTTTCCCGATCCTCCCCAATCTGGTATTTCTGGATATATTCAAATTGGATATTTAAATATATCCAGATTCAATATATTCTCAGCACAACGATTAATCAACAGGAGAGCCAGTTGCAAAAGTTACAGACTTTTAACGATGCGTCATGTTGAGCGTAGCGAAACATCCATGAGATTCTTCGCTTTGCTCAGAATGACGACACTTGTTATTAGTTTTGCAACTGGCTCAGGAGAAAATTATGTCAGAAGAGAACAGGTACACACTTAACAAGAATCTTGCGCAAATGCTCAAGGGCGGAGTCATAATGGACGTGACCACCCCTGAGCAGGCGAAAATTGCCGAGGAGGCCGGAGCGTGCGCTGTCATGGCGCTTGAGAAAATCCCCGCTGACATACAGGCGGCAGGCGGAGTGGCCAGAATGAGCGATCCCAAGATGATAAAGAAAATTCAGAACGCTGTGTCGATTCCAGTGATGGCCAAGTGCAGAATCGGACACTTTGTGGAGGCTCAGATTCTTGAGGCCATAGAGATTGACTACATTGACGAGAGCGAGGTTCTTTCCCCAGCGGACGACAAATTCCACATAGACAAGAGAAGCTTTAAAGTCCCATTTGTCTGCGGGGCAAAAGACCTTGGTGAGGCACTGCGCCGCATAAGCGAGGGGGCTTCCATGATACGGACCAAGGGAGAGCCTGGCACAGGAGACATAGTTCAGGCAGTCCGCCACATGCGGATGATGAACTCTCAGATAGCGAGGATTTCTTCCCTCCGACCGGACGAACTTTTTGACGAGGCAAAGAACCTTCAGGTTCCGCTGGAGCTTGTCCAGTACGTCCACCAGAACAAAAAGCTGCCAGTTGTAAATTTTGCGGCGGGCGGAGTGGCCACTCCCGCGGACGCGGCCCTTATGATGCAGCTGGGGGCAGAGGGTGTTTTCGTGGGCTCCGGGATTTTCAAATCCGGCAACCCAGAAAAACGCGCATCCGCAATAGTCAAGGCCGTGACAAACTTTAACGATCCAAGCCTGCTAGCCTCTTTGAGCGAGGATCTCGGCGGGGCAATGGTCGGAATAAATGAGGATGAGATAAAGCTGCTGATGGCGGAGCGTGGAAAATGATTAAGGCCGGAGTTTTAGCCCTTCAGGGAGCATTTTTGGAGCACGAGAAAGCCCTTGCCTCTCTGGGCGTTGAGTCAGTGGAACTGAGGCAAAAGTCTGACCTGCTAAAGTCTTTCGACTTTCTTGTGCTTCCCGGAGGCGAGAGCACAGTGCAGGGAAAGCTCCTGCACGAACTGGGAATGTTTGAGCCGCTTGAAAAGTGCATAAAAAGCGGAAGCGGAGTTTTCGCAACTTGCGCCGGAATGATTCTTCTGGCGGAAAAAATCAGCAACGACGACCGGCGATATTTTTCCACGATGCCGATTACAGTCACCCGCAACGCCTACGGAAGGCAGCTGGGAAGTTTTCACACGGAAGCTGATTTTGAAGGAGTCGGAAAAATCCCAATGACCTTCATAAGGGCACCGGCAGTGGAAAAAATCGGAGAGGGCTGCAGGCCCCTTGCCGAGTGCGGCGGAAAGGTCGTGGCAGTCAGCTACAAAAAACAGCTTGCCCTCGCCTTCCATCCGGAGCTTGACGGAGACCTGCGAGTCTACGAATATTTTCTTAGCCAAGTAATTGGCTCAAAGAAATTTTGAATTCTCATAACAGACTTTTTATGATATAATTAACGTACCTTAAAATCATGGAGCTTGCTATGAAGATTTCCCGGAACGAATTTCATATATCACGCGCGGTTCGCGATGCCTGCCAATTTGACCGCGTACTTTATTCTTCCACAGGAAACGCGATTCTTGCCGATTTAAAAGCCGTCCGCGCATTCGCCGTAAAATTCAACAAATATATCGTTCCGATAGCCGGGAAAGACGCTCAGATTTCCGCCGGAACTTTGAACGCAATGGGACTTCTCGATGAAATCTTCCATTTCGCCTGCATGATGTACCGCAAGACCGTCCACAACGACTCAATGACAAATCTTCTTTCCCAGCTGGATTCTCAATACGGAAAGGAGGCTGTTGATTCCCTTCTTTTGGACTTCACAGCAGAATTTCCGCCGACTGACGTTTACCAGGGAAAAATTTCCGCTCAGGACTACCTTGCCGGGGAAGCCTTTGACGATGGGGCGCAGAGAGTGCGTTCAAACAGAGAGGCGACGCTCGAAGAGCTTATAATGCTCCACCTTGCCAACGAAAACCCCGCATTCAAGCCCTTTTACCCCCTCTTCAACGACAAAAAGCTGATCAAAAATCCCCTGTATAAAAAGACTTGGGAAGACAGCCAGAAGTTCTACAAAAAACTCCCATTCTGGGGCCAATACAACCACGACTTAATCACCTTCCTCCGCGAACCCGTAGCCTACGCTCCAGATAATCTGCAGATGCAGCTGGATTACGTCCGCACCCACTGGGCAGACTTGCTCGGCGACTGGCTCAAACGCCTTTTGAGCGGAATCGACTTGCTCAGCGAGGAATGGAAGCCCGTCTGGCACCCGACAAACGGAGGAGACGCGGTTATGAACCCGCCCTCCTACGAAAATCTGATGAACGAATACGAGCGTTTCAGCCCCGACAAGGACTGGATGCCAAAAGTAGTCCTGATGGCAAAAACCGTCCTGGTCTGGCTTGACCAGCTCTCAAAAAAATACGGCCGCCAGATTACAAGGCTTGACCAAATTCCAGACGAAGAGCTTGACCTCTTGCGGGATGAGGGCTTTACCGGCCTCTGGCTGATCGGCCTTTGGGAACGTTCGGCGGCCTCCAAGAGAATCAAGCAGATTTGCGGAAACCCGGAGGCAGCCGCCTCTGCCTACTCCCTCTACGACTACGAGATTGCGGGCAACTTGGGCGGCTGGGACGCCCTCAACAATCTCCGCGCCCGCCTCTGGCAGCGGGGAATCCGCCTTGCCTCCGACATGGTTCCAAACCACACAGGAATGGACGCGAAGTGGGTAGTCGAAAAACCGGATTTATTCTTGCAGCGGCGTGACAATCCTTTCCCCCAGTACACATTCAACGGGGAAAACCTCAGCCATGATTCAAGGGTCGGTGTCTACCTTGAAGACCACTACTACTCAAAGACTGACTGCGCAGTCGTCTTCAAGAGAGTCGACAACCAGACCGGGGACACCCGCTACATCTACCATGGCAACGATGGAACCGGAATGCCATGGAACGACACAGCCCAGATTGACTTTTTGAATCCCGCCGCCCGCGAAGAAGTCATGCAGGAGATTTTAAAAGTCGCCAGAAACTTCCCGATTATCCGCTTTGACGCGGCGATGGTTCTTGCAAAAAAGCATATCCGCAGACTTTGGTACCCAGAGCCGGGGCACGGAGGCGACATCTCAACCCGCAGCGAGTATTCAATCAGCCACGATGACTTTGAGAAGGCCATTCCAAATGAATTCTGGCGTGAAGTCGTTGACCGGGTTGCAAAGGAAGTACCGGACACCCTGCTTCTCGCCGAGGCCTTTTGGATGATGGAAGGATATTTTACACGCACACTCGGAATGCACCGCGTCTACAACTCGGCATTCATGAACATGCTCAAAAAGGAAGAGAACGAAAAGTACCGTCAGACCGTCAAAAACACAATCACATTTGACCCGCAGATTCTAAAACGCTACGTCAACTTTATGAACAACCCCGACGAGGAGACAGCTGTCGCCCAGTTCGGAAAAGGCGACAAGTATTTCGGAGTCTGCACACTTATGGTAACAATGCCGGGATTGCCCATGTTCGGTCACGGACAGATTGAGGGCTTTGAGGAAAAATACGGAATGGAATACACAAAGGCCTACCGCGACGAAAAGCCCGACGGATATTTGGTTGACCGCCACTGGAGGGAAATCTTCCCGCTGATAAAAAAACGCTGGCTCTTCGCCGAAATTCAGGACTTTCTTTTCTACGATGTCTGGAACAACGGCAGCGTGAACGAAAACGTCTTTGCCTACTCAAACCATTCAGGAAGCGAATACGCACTTGTCTTCTACAACAACAAGTTTGAGCGCGCCTCCGGCTGGATAAAGCACTCCTGCCCATACGCAGTAAAGACCGGAGACGGTCAGGATGATAAAAAACTCGTCACAAGAACGATTGCGGAAGGACTCGGACTTACAGACGAGGACGACCGCTACTTGATTTTCCGCGAGCAGAGGGCAAATCTCTGGTTCATCAGAAAATCAAGCTCTATTTTCCAGAGCGGAATGTTCGTCGCGCTAAACGGTTTTGAAAGCCAAGTCATGATGGACATGCGGGAAGAAAAAGACTCCGCTGACGGACGACTGAGGACTCTCTGCAACTTCTTGAACGGAGCGGGAACCCCGGATTTGGAAATCGCATGGCAGGAACTCCACTACAAGGACTTGTACGCAGCCTTTGCAAACGTCGTCACAGAGAATTTCATCGAGTCAGTAAAAAATCTCTTTGCGTCCGACAAGGAACTCAAAGCCGCAAAAGCCAAGCGGCCGACAGTGGCGAAAATCTGTGCCGCAATCGAAGAAAATGCGATTGCTTTCTATAACTATGCAAACCAAATTGCCGAACAGGAATCAGCGGGCAAAAAGTTCAAGCCGGTGACGGCGGAAAAACAGTTCGCGGCATTCAAAAAGATTTTGACACTGCTTTCCAAGGCGATGCCAAAAACTCCCCAGAAAAAGGGAGAATTCCCAGCGAAATTCTCAACAAGTCAGGCATTTTTGCTTTCCGGCGCGAACGCGGAAGGCTCTGCACAGAATCATTTTGTCCTGCTCACCTTTTACGGCCTTGTCTCAGTCCTTGCGGAAGAAGGCTTTGCTGCAAAATGGGCGCTTTACAGAAAGATCACAGAAGCCCTCAAAGAACACGCCGACAACAGAAATGCAATTTACGGATTTTTGCAGAGGCTCTTTATCCTTGCGGCTGAAAAACTTCCGTCAGGTGAAAGAAATCAGAAGAAGGCGGCCTTTACCGCCGTCACAGCTTTGGTCAATTCCAAAAATGCATGGATTCTTTCCGGCAGGAACGATTTTAACAATATCGCCTGGTTCAACAAGGAGCGGGCTGACTCAAGCCTCTGGATTTTGACTGCCTCAAAAATCTTGACAGCAAGTGCGAGCGGGCAAAAAGGACTTCTTGCGCTCTACAAGACTTTGGCAGCAGCCCAGAAAAAGGCAGAATACAAGTGCGAGTCATGGGTTAAGCCCTTTGAGCAAAAAGCGGTGAAAAAAGCCCACGCCGTGCGTGTAGCCCCGTCAGTTCGGCCGCGCAGCGGACGAATGAGCGTGAGCGAAGGGCGAAAGGCCGGTAAGCCAGAAAAAGCTCCGTCCAAAAAAGAAAAGTAAAACTAAAATTCTTCCAGAATTTTAAGGACATCCTCGGCTGTCTGTAAAAGCGGGCGGCCGAGTTTCACCCCCTGCAAGGCCTCCGAGATATTCTCAGGCATTTGCGGAGCGGCACCAACTGCATGTTGAATCCACTCGCTGTCATAAGAAGGGTGGTCACGCATCACAAGGACTACGGCAGCCTCATCGTCACCTGTAAGTTCCCGCTGTTTGAGAGCCGCAGCATAGGCTTGGGAGGCCGCCCTGTCCGCAAAAATCTTGTGCTTCATAAAAAGACGGCGGCAGGCTTCCTCGCTTTCAGAGTCAGTGACGGCAGACGGATAAACGAGATTTTTTAGCATCAGCGACGAATTGTGGAAAACATCCTCAAGACGCTCAAGGTTAGAGGGGGAAGCGGCATCAGCAGGAGCGCGTTTTTGGAAGGGAACCATGTCGTCAAGCACGGAACACTGGCCCATCGCGTCGACTGTAAGCTCCTTTGTGGCAGGACAGATAAATCCGTTGACCGGCAGAGAAAGTCTCCAAGCGTACAAGCCCGCAACCAGATTTGAGTAGTTTCCAGGCGTAATCGCATAGAAAATATCAGAATTTATAAATTCCTTCAGGCGGCTGAATGCGAACGGATAGAAAAACATCTGCGGCATCAGGCGGCCGATATTCGCTGTGTTAGCAAGCGTGATGTGTTTTTTCTCGACTAAATCCCGCTTTTCAAAAATCTTCCGGGCGATTTCGTGGCAGTATTTTTCATCGCCGTCGATTTCGACTGGATAGACGTTGCCCCCGTTCCAGACGTAATCGTTTTCGGAAAGTCCCCGAATCATTCCCTTTGGATAAATCAAGAGGGCTTTCAAATGCCTTTTGCCCCGCAAGGCACGGGCAAGGCTGGCTCCAAGCTCTCCAACCGTAACGTCGACAAAAAGAGCTGACCCGCCCTTCATCTGCAAAATCGTCTCAAGGGAATTGACCAAAAATGAGATTCCGAATTCCTTGTGGCTGCCGGTCGGTGTGTTGAAAAGTTCAAGGGTAAAAAATCTGTCTGTGTATTTCGTGAGCTTCGGCTCAAAAGTAAAGGCCTTTGTCGCGATTGTCTCACAGATAATCGGGGAGAATTCATCGTTTATGCAGGCGGAAGTCAAAGTTCCGGCAAGATTCTGAAAGGAAGTCTTTGAATTCGTGTACAAAATCCAGCGGCGCAAGTCAGGGCTTTCCGCAGGAATGTAAAGACCACCGTCAGACGGCATAGAGTTCAAGACAGCCCTTTCAAAATTGACCTGATTTTCCGGGTCGCGTGTCGAAATAAATTTCATTTTCCCTCCCGACTTTCGGAGTTTTTACTTTAACTGGAACTTTGCGTAAACGCTTGCGTAGTCTGAAAGCTGGTAAGTATCAAAGCCATCCCGCCCCTGGTAAAAAGCCTTCTTAAAATATGTGACATTTTTTACACCCATTCTGACGACTTTTGAAAGAGGGACTTCCGCATTCAATGTTCCAAGACCGATTAAATCCCAGCCAGTGTCGGTAAATTCCTGAACCTGATCCTCAAATTCGTACATAGCGTAACCGTGGATATCGAGTCCCAAAGAAGCCCCCTTGAGTGACTTGATTTTCCAACGTAAAACAGCCTCTCCACCAATCGTGTAATCATATTCGCGGTTGCCTTCTACCTTGTCAGACAAATTTCCGCGGTACATCGTGCCATATTCGGTAGTTCCGAGAACGATTCCTGCCAAGTGGCTTTCCCACTCAATGTCAAAAGAATCATGGCGTGACCGCTGCTTAAAGGCAAAGCCCGGAGCCAACGATGAAAGCTGAACAAGGTTGTTCCAAATAAAGTCGTATTCCATCACAAGGCCGACCGTTGTATCCCGGTTTTCGCCAAAATCCGGGGAACGGGCAAAAAGCATTCCATCGCTGATGATTTCAACGTCATGAAAAATTTTTTCATCGGTTGAGTCAAATCCGTCTCCAGACCCCTTTCCTGCTCCACCTGTTGCCATAAGGTGAAACTGACTGTAGGGGTCATTTGAATCGTGGCCGAATGGGTCGTTATAAACAACGTCCAAAGTGACAGTTCCGATTACAGGGAAAACTTCATTTTGATTGTCTGCCGTAGTCTTAAGCTCAAGTCCGAAAGTAGACCAAGCGGCACCTGCGTTTACGGCGAGTGAGAAGTCATAAATATTGCCAACCGTTCCGCGCGGACGCTGCTTTGTAAAAAGCTCGGACACCATTCTCTCCGGGTTCACAAGATAGCCCAAAAGTGAATTGATTTCACCGGCTTCAAGCGACAAACGGTAGAGCATTTCTCCAACCGGAAAGGCTCCGATTGAAGAATAAACCAAATCGTTTTTTGAAGGGGCGTTCGTCTCGCAAAAATATTCCCAAGTAAAATCCTCAAGAAGGGCAAGACCGAATGATTCAATTTTATTCAGATTGTTTGAACGTCCTGACATATAGGCCATGGCCCCCTGGTAGGGGTGAAGAACAAAGTTTGTCCAATACCAGTCATGGTCCCACTTCTGCTCATGCTCGTAAAAATGTCTGGCATAATCCACTGTGACCTTTGTCCAACCGGAACGCAAGATGAATTTATTGTAAGTAAAAAGACCTCCGGCAAAAATCACGGTTCCGGCCAGCGCAGAAAGATAATGCTTTTTTCCATCGTTTTCTGGATAAACAGGTCTGCCGTATGGTGAATCAGAAAGAGAATCGGAAGAAAAAGTAATTTCAGAACTTGAACTAGATTCTACAACATAGCCGTCACTTTCCTGCGAATAAACCGGCAGCAAACCGGAAAGTAAAATAAAAAAAACACATAAAAAAGCTATTTTTCTCATAATCCTTGAAATCCTTAGAAAAATTAGGAAAATAGTAAATTTTTTTTGAAAAAAAATCAATTTTCGCTACTCAAATTTGGCGCCCCGCCAGCCTCAGCAGTCGGCCGGGCTTTTCGGGGTTCGGTAACCCTCATTCTCTGGCACAGGGCTTAAGCCCTGTGCCAGAGAACTAACGCCCCTACAATCCCTGGCGCGTCAGCACTTTTTATCTTCTTCCGAAGTCCTCAAGATTCTGCAAGCCCCGCTTGAATTGCGGAATTCTCGCGGAGGCCGTTGTGTCCAAGCCTGACCGATCTCCCCGCTTCAAGAAATGATATGCTACTCCCGCAATCATGGCACCGTTGTCGCCACAGAGCTTCAATGGGGGGAAAATACACTTTATGTCAGTGCGTTCGGCCAAAAGTTCTCGAAGACGAGAATTTGCGGCCACCCCGCCACCGCAAACAACAGTTGTCAGACCCGTATCCTCAACCGCGCGGAAAAGGCGGCTGGTCAAAGTTTTACAGGCTGTCTCTTGAAATGAGGCGCAGATGTTTTCATTTGTCTTGTCAAAGCCCGGATTTAAGAACATGTCTGCCTGGTGGATTACGGCAGTCTTCAGGCCTGAAAAGGACATGTCGTAGCGGTGGCCTTCCTTTTTGTCGATTTTCGCAATCGGGAATGAAAAGGCGTTCCTGTCGCCGTTTTTGGCAAGTTTGTCGATAATCACGCCGCCCGGATAGCCCAGACCGTAGAATTTTGCAACTTTGTCAAAAGCCTCGCCAACGGAGTCGTCAATCGTCGTTCCCAAAACTTCGATGTCGTCAAAACCGCGGACTATTCCGATAATCGTGTGGCCGCCAGAAACCAAGAGGCAGAGAAAGGGATATTCAACATCATTTGATAGCTGGGCTGCGTACAAGTGCCCCAGCATGTGGTTGACCGCGTAAAAGGGTTTTCCAGTTGCCCAGGCAAGGGTCTTTCCAAAAGTCAGACCGACCAAAAGCGAGCCCATAAGACCTGGCCGGTTTGTCGCCGCGATTGCGTCAATTTGGTCAAGTGTAAGTCCGGACTCGGCGATTGCCTGACGGACAACCGGCAGAATCCATTCGGCGTGCTTGCGGCTTGCGATTTCCGGCACAACGCCCTTGTAAATCTGGTGGAAGGGAATCTGTGTGGCCACCACGTTTGAGTAAATCTTTTTTCCGTCCTCAACCACTGCGCAGGCAGTCTCATCGCAGGAGGACTCAATACCAAGAACTTTCATCAGAAGAATAATCTACCACAAAGGAGGAATTTTATAAATAGGGGCTTTGCATTAGCGATATAACTCAGCGAATCTGGCTGGGGGTTGCGAATTTGTAGCCGGCACGGACAAGTTCCGGGTACATTTCCTTGAGCAAGTCAGGAAGGATGGCTGCGGACTTGTCAACATGACCGATTATTATCGCATGACCTGCCTTATTTGCAACCTCAAGGGCCTTTAATATTTCAGAAAGCATTTGGTCACGGTTCACGGCGTTGTCCAAAAAAGGCGCATTGCGTTCCAGAATCGACATGTCACGCTCAATGGCTGCCTGTCTGGCCATGGAAGCCGAAGTCGTGCGGGAATCCAAAAAATAAAGTCCCCGTTCCGCGGCAGTTTCGAGTACGGCCCCCATTTTTATAACGTCACCGGTGATAAGGGAACCCTCATGGTTGTTGAAGCCCTTTACACCCGGTCCAAGTTCCGCAAGATTTTCCTTTATCACGGCGGCGATTTCGTAAGTCGACATTGTGGGAGAAATTTTTCCCGCTCCGGGATTTATATTCAAGTTGACAGCCTGCATGGGCTGGTGAAGCATAAGCTCCTTTCCGGCAGCCCGGACTGCATCGGCACATTCGCGGCTATGAGGAAGTTTTGGCAGAACGGCAATAGTAATCGGGAACGGAAGGGAAACGTACTTTTTCACGTTCCAGACATTTTGCCCGCCGTCATCGATTACAAAAACAAGGGTCGCGCCCCTTTTTGCAGGCGGAATGTTAAAAAGCGAAAGCTGCCTCTTATCGGCCGGAATTTTATCTTGCGGCTTATAGGACACCGCTTGGGACTTTTGACTCTTGACTTCCGGCTTGGGAGCCACTGCCGCCTGCGGATGCGGAACTTTTTTTACGGGCGGGAGATTTTCTTGGATTTTGGCAGCCGATTCTAGCTTAACCGAGGCAAGCTCTGGCTGTCGAGTCTGATTTTTTGTTTTTGCCTCTGCTTTTTGACTCTGAACTTTTGACTCAGGCTTCGGAAGCTGATTTTTTTTCGCCTTTTGTGGCAGTTTTTCCTGAACTTGCGGAATTTTTGCCTGGGCGGGAGGAATTTCTGTCTTGGCAGGTGGATTTTTTTGTGGGGCAGAATTCTCACTTTTTGCAACTTGCATTTCCGCAGGCGGATTATGTCTTTCCGGTTCTCTAGCAAGGAAAACGCTCATGGCAAGGCTAAGGACGCAAATACTGATGATTATTGCGGCTGCTGCGTAAACTTTATTTTTTGCCAGCTTGATTTTGGGAGCTTTTCGCTTCTTTGTCGTGCGTTTTTTTATCGTTCGTTTTTTAGCCGGTGATTTTTTTGCCGGAGACTTTTTGTTTTTAGGTTGATTTGTAAGCATAAAAAGGGAAGTCCTAAATGCAGACTTCCCGATTAGTGTATATTTTTTATCTTTTTCTGTCCATTAACAGGGCTTGAGAAAGTTAAGCAGTGAAAAGCTCTGCGATTTTCATTTTGAAGGCGTTTTTCTTCATCTTGCGGACAGCCCGAATTTCCATTTGCCGGACAGTCTCAGCAGAAACGTCGAGGCTTGCAGACAGCTCCCGGAGGGTTGGAATCTGCCGGCCATGCTGAAAGTTAAAGCGGCTGTAAATCACGGTGCGCTCTTTTTCAGGCAAGGTTTCCACCAAGTCACGGACATAGGATTTTGTCTCCTCGACCATGAGGCGTTCTTCCGGGTTGTATTTGTTGTCAGGAATCATGTCTGCTATTGTCGCCCTTCCGTCCTCTGAACACTCGTAATCTATAGAAGTAAAAGTGTAGGAATATGCAAGGACATTTTGAATGTCTTCCGAGGGGACACCAAGGTAACGGCTCAACTCAGGAACGGAAGCCTCTTTGCCCGTGCGCTGTATAAAGAAATTCTGGGCGGCAGCGATTCTCCGCAGAAGCTCGTCCTTCCTGTGCGGGAGGGCAATCATCGAAGTTTTATTGTACAAAAAGCGGAGCATGTACTGCAAAATCCAGCTGTAGGCGTAAGTTGAAAAACGGGTATTGAACGAATAATGGTATTTTGTGGCCGCAATCATCAGGCCTATGTTGCCTTCCTGAATCAAGTCCATAACTGAAACTTTTACAGAAGCGTTCAATTTTTTTGCAACGCTGACTACAAGGCGGAGATTTGCCTGAACCAATTCGTTTACGGCCTTTTTATTTCCTTTTTCAATTTCCTTTGAAAGTGCGATTTCTTTTTCTGCATCTAAAAGTTCGTAGCGCATGACCTGCTTCATGTAGCTTTCAAACATTTCCATAGTTTTTTGAATCCTCCATTCTATATACAGTTTTTAAGAGCAATTTTCGTGCCAACTTACAGATTTTAAAATATTTTAAGATTCATTTTACTATTTCTTTATATTAATTCAAGATAGATTAAGAAAAATTTCAGCATTATAACGCAAAGATTTTAAAATACATAGTTTTTTTGAGAAAATTTGTATTTTTTTGTATACTCTGACAAAATTTGTATGATTTTTTATACATAAAAGTATACACTGTCTAAATTTTTAGACAGTTTTCCTAAAAAGAAACAGAAACTGCAAGGGATTGGAGGGGGCGCGGAAGCGCGTGCGCGCCAAAGGCAAGCACCGACCGCGAGGGAAAGCCCCGCAAAGCCCGACCCGCCGTGCGGAAGCACGGATGCTTCCGCACGGCGGGATGCAGCAAAAAAAATTGCTTTACAAGCGGCAAATGTGCCATTATGCTTACTAAATGCTTTTTGCGGATTTAAATTCTAAATCTATTAAAAATGAGATTGCGGCAACGCTCGCGACTTTTGCGGCAATCGCGCTGATAGTCCTTTTCGCCCCGAAAATTACGGAAAATTACAGGCAGAGGTCAATTTTCACCCAGGAATTTGCTTCCGGCAGAGTTTTGGAAATAATCGAGAATAATATAGAAGAAGACCCCTTTGTTGACGGGCGTTTTACCGGAAATCAGAAAATCCGGGTCAAAATCAACGAGGGGACTTACGCAGGACAGACTTTCAATTCTACAAACACTCTCGGTTCCCTTAGGTCGGCGGTGGCCTATGAAGGCCTTGAGGCGGTTTTTGCAATCCGGCTGGACAAAAACGGAGAGCCGGCGGTCTGGCTTTACAACTACAAGCGGACGACTCACGTTTACCTTCTGGCCTTTATTTTTGCCGCCCTCGTCCTCTTTATCGGGCGTTTTAAAGGCTTGAGGAGCCTTCTGGCGTTGCTTTTTACTGGCGCTGTCCTTCTATATATTGTCGTTCCCGGAATGTGGATGCCTCATCCGCGTTTGATTGCATTTTCTTCCCTCGCCCTAATCTGCGCTGTCTCCTTTATTTTGATTGCGGGATTCAGCAAAAAAGCGCTTACAGCCTCCTGCGGGACTTTGGCAGGCGTTTTGATTGCAGGACTTCTGGCCTTTATTTTTGGTAAAATCATGAATCTTTCCGGCGTGGACATGGAAAAAGGGGAAAGCCTTCTATATTTAGCCCAGAACCGGAATTTTAAAATCACTTCGCTCCTTTTTGTCTCGATTGTAATCTCCTGCCTTGGAGCCACGATGGACATCGCGGTCTCAATCGCATCCTCGGCAGAGCAGCTGAGAAAGGCGAACCCTCTTTTGACCGCAAAAGAGCATTTGGCCTCAGTCATGGCGGTGGGAAAGGACATAATCGGCACGATGACAAACACGCTGATTCTGGCTTTCTGCGGTTCCTCACTCCCGCTTGCAATGATGATTTGGGGCTACCACATGGACTACATGCAGTTCATGAACATTCCGAGAATCGTAATCGCGGTTTTGCAGGCTTTGGCCGGCTCTATCGGAATGGCGGCATCCGTCGTTTTGACGGCTCTGCTTTCAGTCTTTATATTTAGGCGTGAAGACAAAAAATTCACCGCTTAAAAATATATTAGAAGATTCATAAAATCAGGAGGTCGATTTATGAAAAGAGCTGCAAAGAAATTTGCGTCCGTCCTGCTTTTGGCGGGATGTTTTTCACTCGCATTCGCGGGCGGAAAGTCTGACTCAGGAAGCTCCGCAAAAAAAGCTGGCGGAAACTTCAATTACACAAAAAGCGGTCCGTTGACAAAGGGAACAGCCGCAACCGGCGACACAGTGACAATTTCCGTAGCCGCAACTTCCGACATGCACGGAAGAATCTATCCATGGGAATACGCGACTGACACGCCGTCTAATAACACTGGCTTTGCAAAGACTGACACAATCGTAAAGCAGATCAAGGCCCAGTACCCCGATACGCTTTTGATTGATATCGGAGACTCAATGCAGGACAACTCAGCAGAGCTTTTCATCGACATGGACACCCATCCGATGGTTCAGGCGTTGAACATGCTCAAATACGATGTCTGGATTCCTGGAAACCACGAATTCAACTTCGGTCTGGACTTCTTGCAGAGAAACTTCCAGAACTTCGAGGGAAGAGTAGTCTGCTCAAACATCAAGTACGCTGACTCAGGCAAAAATTACCTGCTCCCCTACCAGATTTACACAATTGACGGAGTTCGCGTTGCCGTAGTCGGAGCGACAGCCCCGCACGTCACACAGTGGGAAGCCTCAGCACCAGATCACTTCCAGAACTTGGACTTCACTGACCCGATTGCATCCCTCAAGGAGACAGTCAAATCAATCGAAGGCCAGTATGACGTTCTCGTAGCGGCAGTCCACATCAGCCGCCAGGGTGAGTACGAGGCGGAAGGAAAGTCCGGCGCATTCCAGATTGCAGAAGCAGTCCCAGAGCTTGACATCATCTTCGCGGGCCACGAACACGCCACATACTGCGAGAAAGTCAACAACACTTGGGTTCTTGAGCCAGGAAAATACGGCTCACAGGTTTCTGTCGCAAAATTCGATATGAAAAAAGACGGTGACAAGTGGAAGCTCGTAAACGTGACTGCCGAGAACATAGACACAAAGAACGTTTCCGACTCATCTGAAGTCCTGACAGCATTCAAGTCAGTTGATGAGAAGTCAAAGTCAAACGCAAACCAGGTCGTTGGAAAAGTCGCAGCTGACTTTATCCCGGAAGGCGCTGACTTCATCACAGGTGCTGACCACGTGACCACAATGCCCCGCGCACAGGTTACTGACACTGCTTTGATGGACATCATCAACACGGTTCAGCTCTACTACACAAAGGCTGACATCTCAACAGCAGCCCTCTTCAACTTTGACCAGAACCTCAAGGCCGGAGACTTCAAGCGCAAGGACGTCGCATTCATCTACAAGTACGACAACACTTTGATGGGAGTCAACATCACAGGAAAGAACCTCTTGGCTTACATGGAGTGGACTTTGGACTACTTCCAGACCGCAAAAGACGGTGACGTGACAATCGCCTTCAACCCGAATTTCCGCGCATACAACTACGACATGTTGGCGGGAATCACTTATGAGGTGGACTTGAGCAAACCCGCAGGCCAGAGAGCTGTGAACGTAAAGTTCAACGGCCAGCCGATTGACCCCAACAAAACCTACAAGCTCGCCGTAAACAACTACCGCTTCGGAACCTTGAAGAGCAAGGGCTGGGCAAAGGAAAGCGACATCTACTTCAATTCTGTGAACGACCTGCCGCTCACCTCAACAGTCCGCGACTTGATTGTCAAATACGTCCAGGAGAACATGAAGGGAACTCTCAAACCGTCATGCGACAACAACTGGAAAATCGTCGGGCTCCCCAAGAGCTTCAACGACCCTGCCACAATCGAGAAAATCAAGGCCGGAAAAATCACAATCCCGGCTTCATCAGACGGACGCACACCGAACGTAAAAGCAGTCCGCGTGCAATAATTTCAGCATAAGGGCGGCCCCCGCCCCTTTACGCAACGACAGAAATCGCGCCAGCGATTTCTGTTGGGGGAACTTTGGCAAGGATGCCAAAGTTCCCAAGCGACAGGGATAGTAGCGGCGCGGAGCGTTCGGAAGCGAAAGCGGACGAATGAGGGCACCGAAACCGCGAATAGCCCGGCGCCGCAAAGCGGCGGTCGCCCAATCAAAAGCTCCAGTCTTTAAATTCCGGTAAATTCTTGGCGATTTCCTGCATACGCAGGTCTGTGTTGTGGATTGTGTCCGCGCAGGATTTCAGCTCTTTTTTAACGTCGGCGGGCATCGTGTAGTCCTTTTTGTAATGGAGCTGGTGTTCCAATGCCGCCCAAAAGTCCATGGCAATCGTGCGGATTTGAATCTCGACCGGGATTTCCCGCTTCTCATCGGAAAAATAAACCCCGACTTTTACAATTACGTGCAGGCTGCGGTAGCCGGATGGCTTTGGATTTTTTATGTAGTCCTTCATCTCAATCAGCTTAACGTCGTCCTGCTGGAGAAGCATTTTTGCCACGTGGTAAACGTCCGAGATAAAAGGACAGGTTACGCGGATTCCGGCTATGTCGTAGAGCTTGTTGACCATATTGTCGATTGTGACGGAAAGTCCCTTGCGCTGGAGTTTTTCTGCGATTGAGAGAGGCTCCTTTATGCGGGAGGAAATGTTCTCTATCGGGTTGCGCTCGTGCTTGCTTTCAAATTCGCTCTCAAGAATCTCGAATTTCGTTGTAATCTGCTTCACGGCGGACTCGTACATCATCAGCAGCTGCTGGAACTGCATGGCCATGTCCAAGATAGCTCCAGGATTTGCCAGCAGTTTTTTATTGTCTTCGGCTGTTTTGCGTAAAATAACTTCTGTGTTCATTTCTTTAACCTACTGAAAAAACAAGCAGCCGTGTAAAAAATTACGCGTCAGGGACAAGAAGAGGCTCGAAAAAAGCCCCGGCTAACACGTGCGGAAATTAAATTTTTCTTTTGTCTGAGAGAT
This sequence comes from uncultured Treponema sp., assembly GCA_946615905.1. Taxonomy (GTDB): domain Bacteria; phylum Spirochaetota; class Spirochaetia; order Treponematales; family Treponemataceae; genus Treponema_D. The sequence goes on from CAMOIE010000030.1 coordinate 17,918, forward strand.
TTTTTTGATAAAATCTTTATATGCAGCATTTCAAAAAAGTTTTTCCCCTGCTTTTCTCGACCGCCTCAATTTTTTTCCTGACATCATTCAAAATCTCGCAGCTGCCTTTCATTCCCGGACGTGAAAAGCCGGAGGGCCTTAAAATAATAGAAAAATCATACCCGATGACTTCATTCAAAAGCGAATATGACGAGGATGCAGGCGACTGGAAGGTGACGGTCACGCAAACGTACGGAAAAACCGCGAAATCCACGGTCTTGTATTACGCTGACGGCCGAATGCTGCCAAAAGAAGAGCTGGCCAACGCCTCAAAATACTGGACTTTGCTCTATCCTTATTCATTCAAAATGCCGGAGCCTGAGAAACTGACCGAGGAAGAGGCTGAAAAAATCCGGGAGCAGACTTCCGCAGAAAAAAGGGCGAATCTGTCTGGGACTCCGCTATTTTTTTTCAACGCTATTTATGACGCGGACGGCCGGGCAAAGACCGAAAGCCACTTGAAAAAAATCAAGCTCTTCGGGAAAGACTCAACAGTCCACGAATACATAATCCCGGCTTTGAGGCGGGCTGAGGCAAGGGTTCTCGCGGAATCCAAGACTGACCAAGAGGTGAAATTCTTTCTTGACCAGCTTTTGAGCGCGGGAGCCTACAACTGGCGGGAAATCCGCGACAGGGGGTCACGGTCTTTTCATTCTTACGGAATCGCGATTGACTTTCTGCCTAAAAAATGGGGGCAGAAGAACATTTACTGGTCTTGGAGGCGGGACATTGACCCGAAAAACTGGATGAAACTCCCGATGGACAGGCGATGGACTCCGGGCGAGCGGGTAATCAAGATTTTTGAGGAGGAAGGCTTCATCTGGGGCGGCAAGTGGGTAATCTGGGACAACATGCACTTTGAGTACCACCCGGAGCTGATAAAATTCAATTCGGAGGTCAGGGGGAAGAATTAGGAAAATTAGTGAAGTTTCCTATAAAATCCCCAGGCGGGCGCAGGAGATAAAAGCCTGCATGCCCTCGGTCAGCCACTTGTTTTTATGATACATAACCTGCCGCGATAAAGACAGAGCGCAGTCGGCAACGTCCAATATGGCAAGCTCCCCGCTCCTCACCTTGTCGCTAACGGCACATTCAGGCAAAAATGAAAGCCCCAGCCCCGCCTCGACCATTTTTATAATCACGTCGGTGTTTCCGAGTTCCAAAAATGGTCTTGCCTCAAGCCCCCTCTGAGCCAGATTCTGGTCAAGGCAGCGGCGGTAATTGTCGGCTTTTTCAGTCAATAGGAGAGGGTAAGTCAAAAGCTCTGAAAGGGGGATTTTCTTGCGCCCGGCAAGAGGAGAATCCGCGCGGGAGACAAAGACGATATTCTCAGTCTCCTCCAGAACCTTCACCCAGTTCACATCGTAGACCGGAGTGTCCAGCAGATAAACAATGTCAGCCTGATTGTGGTTCAGCATGTCGATGATTGTCGACGGGGAATCAGTTGTAATTTTCAAATTGATATGGGGATATTCCGTATAAAACATCTGAATCACCGCAGGGAGTTTTGACGAGCAGAGGGATTCAATCGTGCCGATATGCAGAGTCTGTTCAACGGCCTTACCCTGCCCCAAGTCTTCTTCCGCCTGACGGGCCTCGGTCAAAATGATACTGGCATAGCGGACGAGTTTTTTCCCGGCTGTGGTGAGGGCGACAGTCTTGCCAACCCTGTCAAAGAGGCGGACTCCCAGCTCGTCCTCAAGGGTCCGAATCTGTGCAGTCACAGCTGACTGGGTGTAATTTAGCTCAACCGCCGTTTTGGAAAAGCTGGCCAGTTCAGAGAGTTTCAAAAAAGTCGCAAGTTGTCTTATTTCCATAAATTTTTTTTATCGTATACATAAAAATTATGAATTTGATTTATTACGAAAGTGATAATAGCATAGTGGATAAAGAAAAGTCAAACGCGCGTACAAGACTTATTCATATCTTTGCCAAAAACAGAGGAAATCCTATGAAGAAAAAAGTTAATTTGGTGGTCAAAATGATAATTGCCATAATCCTTGGCATTGTCATCGGTAGATTCTTTCCTGAAGTGCTTTGCCGCACAATCGTAACAGCGTCAAGCATTTTCAGCAGCTATCTTAAATTCGTCATTCCGCTCATGATTCTGGCTTACGTCACGATGGGAATCGCAGACCTGACTCAAGGTGCGGGAAAACTCCTGCTTATAACAGCCCTGATTGCCTACAGCAGCACATTGATAGCCGGAACCCTTTCATTCTGCGTGTCCGACACACTTTTCCCAGCCTTTATCAGCGCATCCGACTTGGACAAAATCGCCGGTACGGCAGGAAAATCCCTCGCCCCCTTCTTCAGCATCAGTATTCCCCCGATTTTTGACACATTCAGCACAGTCGTGCTTTCGTTCATTCTGGGAATCTGCCTGTCAACAATGAAGGGAAAGACAATCGGAACAAGCCTTTATGACGGAATGAAGGACTTCAGCACGATTATCGACAAGGTTTTGAACACAACGATTATCCCGCTTTTGCCCCTCTACATCTGCGGAACTTTCATCGACATGACTTGGAGCGGAAAAACATTTGTCATTCTCGGAATTCTCTGGAAGGTCTTCCTTGTCGTCATCATCATGCACCTGCTCTACCTTTTAGTCCAGTTCTGCATCGTTGGCACTGTATGCCACAAAAATCCCTTTATGCTGATGAAAAATCAGGTGTCAGGCTACCTTACCGCCATCGGAACCCAGTCATCAGCGGCGACAATTCCGGTCAACCTCAAGTGCGCCGAAGCAGACGGAATCAGCGCGCAAATCCGCAACTTTGTCGTTCCCCTCTGTGCCAACATCCACATGTGCGGCTCCATGATTACGATTGTGGCCTGCGCGACTGCTGTCTGCCTTATGCACCAGCTGCCAATCAGCCTTGCGACAGTTATTCCATTCATCCTGACTTTGGGAATCGCAATGGTCGCCTCTCCGGGAGCGCCGGGCGGCTCTATCATGACTGCCCTGCCCTTCCTATATTTGGTCTTCGGAAAAACGGCCGGCGACCCGAACGGTCCTATCTGCGCCCTTATGGTGGCCCTTTACATCACACAGGATTCATTCGGCACCGCATGTAACGTCTCCGGCGACAACGCAATCGGCACTCTCGTAGACTCCATTTACAACAAATGGATAAAAAAGGCGTAATGCTAAAAACGGCGAAAAATGAACATATTTGATATTATCGGCCCTGTTATGATAGGGCCATCCAGCTCCCATACTGCCGGGGCCGTGCGGCTTGGCCGCGTGATGGACAAGGTTCTTGACGGCGCGACACCGGCAAAAGCTGAGATAGAGCTTTCCGGTTCTTTCGCAAGCACATACAAGGGGCACGGAACAGACAGGGCACTGCTCGCCGGAATCATGGGCTACCATTCCTATTCCGAAGAAATTCGGAACGCCTTTGCAATCGCCAAGGAGCGAGGCTTGGAATACAGCTTTGTCCCATGTGACATTCCGGGAGCACACCCCAACACGGCACGAATTCACGTGACCGACACGAGCGGAAAAGAATACACGGTGGAGGGAGCGAGCATCGGCGGCGGCAATATCCGCATAGACTACATAAACGGCATGAAGGTTGACTTTACCGGAGAAAACAACACGGTCTTGGTATTGCACAACGACAAGCCGGGGCTGGTCGCGGCAGTGACCCACATCATCGCAGAAAAGTACCGGAACATAAACATCGGCAACTTCCGCCTGTCTCGTCCAGTCAAGGGTGGAGAAGCCATGATGACAATAGAGTTGGACGAATCCGCCCCGGACGAGATGATTGCCGACTTAAAGCAAGTGCCCAACGTGATAAACGTCATGCTGATACGCAGGGTGTAGGAGGCCTCCGTGGCAGTTGGTTGCCGCCAAGAGGCTTTTAAGGAGAAAAAAATGTTTGCATATAAAAACACAGCGGAATTTGTCAACGCGGCAGATGCCGCCGGCAAAAAAATAAGCGAACTCGTACTTGCTGACCAGGCTGCTCAAATGGGGGAATCCGAGGAAAAGCTCTACCGCCAGATGGAAAACAGCTTCGATGTAATGTGCGCGGCAGTCAAAACCGGCATGGACAAAAATCAACGGTCCACGTCAGGTCTGACCGGCGGCGAAGGCTACAAGATGAAGGTGTATTCAGAATCATCCGGCGGTCTGAGCGGCCAGTTTATGACAAGGGTCATGAGCCGGGCGCTTTCCGTGGCAGGATGCAACGCCAGCATGGGAAGAATCGTCGCGACCCCGACGGCGGGTTCATGCGGAATTATGCCGGGCTGTCTTGTTTCTCTCTACGAGGACAAGGGATTCAGCAAGAGGGACATCGTTATGTCGCTCTTTACTGCGGGCGCGTTCGGCATGGTGATTGCGGCAAAAGCTTGTATCGCGGGTGCGCAGGGAGGCTGTCAGGCGGAATGCGGCAGTGCCTCAGGAATGGCGGCAGCGGCCCTGGTCGAGTTGCAGGGGGGAACAGCGGCTCAATGTGCGGATGCCTGTGCCTTTGCCCTCGCGAACCAAATGGGTCTTGTCTGTGATCCTGTCGCAGGGCTGGTCGAAATTCCCTGCATAAAACGCAATGTCTCAGGGGTTTCGATAGCATTTTCCAGCGCGGACATGGCTCTTGCAGGTCTTGTAAGCGAAATTCCGCTCGACGAGTGCATTGACGCGATGAAAGAAGTCGGGGACGCTCTTCCAGCAAGCCTCCGGGAAACAGCGATGGGGGGACTGGCTTCAACCCCGACCGGAAAAAAACTCAAAGAGCAAGTGTTCGGAAAGTCAAAATAAAGTATTTTGGGCGGCCCCCGCCGTGCTGCCGCACGGCGGGTCACGCTTTGCGGTGTTCCGCGTCTTACGCGCTCCATTCGCGGACGCTTTCGCCAAGCTCCGCCTCCGCGAACGCCTTCGGCGCACCTCCAATCGTTGCCGCTATCTTCCGGCAAATTCTGGAGTCAATTCCGCTTCCACCCGGACGATTTTTCCGTCACTAACGCTAGGAAATTCTAAAAATCGGGCGTGCAGCATGATTCTCTTGAATTTTTTCCCGCCGTACAAAGTATCGCCCAGAATCGGAAGTTTTTTGGAGCCTAAATGAACTCGGATTTGGTGGGTCCGGCCGGTCTCCAGTAGACAGTCAATAAAATAAACAGGAATCCCATCAAGCTCTCCTTCCCCGGCGACCGTAAAATTCGTCTTGGAATGCAGGCCGCCTTTGCTTTCGGGCAAAAAGCCCCACTTTGCGGCCTGACTTTTCGGGGAAATTCTCCCCATCGGCATTTCAACTGAAAATTTCTCCCCGACAGAAAAGTTCCCAGCCACAGAATTTTTTGCACAGACCGCCCGGTAAATCTTTTTTACAGAGCGGTTCTCAAACATCTCGTGGCAGTGCTTGTTTGCCTCGCGGGTCTTTGTAAATAGTATGGTCCCGCTGGTCTCCCGGTCAAGCCGGTGCATGATTCCCGCGTATGGAGGGTTTCGCAGCTCAGGCTTGCGGCTCCACAAAAATTGTACAAGGGCATCGTGAAGGTTGCCACGGCCGGCCACCATCCCGGCCTCGACAGGCAAAAAGACAGGCTTGTTCACAACGATTACAAAATCATCCTCGTATAAAATGTCGCCTTCGGTCATCGTAAAGTCGATGTCATCGGGCTGCTTTTCATAAAAAAGTTTTTCTTGGTTAATAGTGGCAGAAATTTTGGCGCCGGCACGCAGATTATAAGCCGGAATTCGGATTTGCCTGCCGTCCACGCAGACCTGGCCTGCGACAATCAGCCTGCGGATTTTCGAGTTCGAGATTTCTGAGTTGAGTTCTTCCGGCAGCCGTTCCCGCAAAAATTCATCAAGCCGGCAAGGCTTCTGACAAGTCCAAGTTTTGGTCATTGGAAAAGTATAAAAGAATTGTCCGTTAGAGTAAACGACTGGTTTTGGTCACAGATGGACACAGATTGCGGCAGGGATAGGAGCACCTTTAGTAGCCGCGAGGCGGCTATGAGCCGGAGGAGGCGAAGTGCGGATAGCCCGGCGACGCGAAGCAGCGGCCGCCCAAATTCATTTTACCCTTGAATATTTAAAAATTCTTTCCGTTGACAGGACTTTTGTCTCAAGCTTGTCCCCGTCTACACGGAAAAGCAAAAGGTCGGTGAAATTCTCGTATTCGCTTCCTTGCAATGAATCCCAAGTTGAGTTGGCATCCAAATATGTCAGAAAATCCATTTTTACGGCATTGCGAGGGCTGCCCACAAATTCGTAGATTCCACTAAAGGCCTTAACGTCAGTCGACTGCTTCAAATAAAGCGAAAACTGCCCATCCTGACTAAAAGAGAGGATTCGGTTCTGATTTTCCCACGTTCCAAGCAATTTTTCTCTTTGCCCGGAACATGCGGAAAAAAACAATACAAACAAGAAGAAAATCGGTATGAATTTCTTCATTATTTTGCCGCAGGTTCTGACTTGTCTACGTCAAGAAAGTAAGTCTGGTTTGGTTTCGGTCCGTAGCACCACAAGAGTGACGGCCACCAAAGCAAGAGTCCGCAAACCATGTTTACACCTTTAACATCTCTGTACAGCGATGTACGAACAGTCCTATATCCGTCCTTTTTAATAACAACTTCCTCGTTGTTCCAGACTCCGTTGCTCAACTTGGCAGTGACAGGGGTCTCTCCGATATACTCACCGTCAAGAAAAACTTTGGCGCCCGCAGGTTCCGAATTGAAACTGACGCGTGTAGACATAACGCAAGATGAGAGCATTCCGCAAATAAAAAGGGCAAGAGAGATTGCGGCCAGCAATTTTTTTATCATTTGCATTATAAAACCTCGTAACAATATTTTGTTGTTAATTTTAATGCTATATCAACATATTAATCGTGTCAACTTTTCGACATCAATATTTAAAGTCACTGCCCAAAGAGCAAATCCTCACAATTCAGAAAATTGTTCACGCACTTGTCTGACCCATGATTAGGAGTGAGCCAATCCGCGTGACTTCCACTCTTCCACCATAAAAAATACCCCCGGCTATCTCACGACAACCGGGGGCATCATTATCTGCTTATCAGACTGAATTATTTGTACAATTCAATCAACTTCTGCAAGTGGGCGTAGCGGGCTTTTGCGGCCTGCTCGCCGGCGAAGGCATGGTCCCCAACATCAGAATGCGGCTCTCCCCATCCCACACCGCCGGAATCTCATGAATAACTGTATTTTGCATGGCAGGAGTATTGTTCATTGCGTATTATTTTGCAATCGGGCGTTCCCTTCCGCACACTCCCGCTTGGGCTTTCTGACATATTTTTATGAGAGTGACGAGCGTTACGGTGCAGGCTGCCGAGGCGGTCAGTATGAGCAGCATCTGAAGAAGATAATGAATATGCAGATAAGTGACAGTGAAGTAGGCAATGGCAATCAGGAAAGGCGTATGAAGAATATAAATCATAAATGATTCTTCTGCAAAAAATTTTGAGAGCCGGTTCTGGCTATTAAGCAGCGCTTTTCCCATGCCGATGTATCCGAATGTCATGGTGACGGTTTCTACCGCCCAGACAGCCCGCCGCCAGAAATAGGCGAAAGTAAAAAGTTCCCCCTGCTGGATTTTGAGAATCAAAAAACACACTACTATGTTGAGCGCAGTTCCAAGTGTGAGAAGAATCTTCCATCTTTTTTCGAGATATGCGTTGAACGACTGGTTTTCTGAAAGCACGATTCCGAGAGCGTAATAGACCAAAAACCGCATGAAAAGCTCGTCCCCCGGCTCGTAGTTTACGATAAAAATTACGACAACAAGGGCGCAGACCCAGAGCGTGCTGAACGAAAGCTTCTGAAACCGTTCTCTGAGCTTTTCATATCGAGCGATAAGCGGAAAGCACAGGAGCGTAATAAGGAACAGATAGAGTATGAACCACAGGTGAGCGGGCGAGATAGCTCCGTCAACTCCACGCATGTCCGTTACATGCGTAAAAAAGTAGCAGTAGGCCCCAAGAAAAGTGCCGTCAAAACCTTCAGCCGGGTGATTCTTCAAAATGAAGTAGTTTTGAAGTGGCAGAATCGTTACGAGCGAAAGCAAAAGCGGAAGGAGGAGCTTTTTACAGCGGTTCAGGTAAAATCCTTTGAGTCCACGCCTTTTGGCACTGTACACCGTCGCCATTCCTGCGAAGAAAAAGAGAACTCCCATGACGAATGTAGTCAGAAAACTGAAAATCATCGTGGGCAGCAGGTGCTCTTCGCCGTCAATCCAAAATGTATGGTCAATATGATAAACCTCGCAGGTATGGAGCAGGAACAGGGACAAAATAATCAGAGTCTTGAGGTTGTCGATATAGTAGATTCTTCCGTCATTAGCCATACTAAAATGATAATGCACTTTCATTAAAAAATCTATTTTTTTTCTTTGACTGCCCGATTCGTTAATTCCTTCAATGACTTTGCAATTGCAAATAAAATCAAAACGAATAGAAAAACTGTAAAGAATTCTGGCACACACACAAAAAAACGCCGCCCCTTCAACACTATGTTGAAAAGGACGGCGTCTTGTTTTTCACCCGCACGGATGCGGGCAATAGCAGGGACGGAAGCCTAAGCTTCCGTCTAAGATAAAATCGACAGGGAAGTCGATTTTATCTTACTTGTACAGCTCAATAAGCTTCTGCAGGTGCACGAAACGAGCCTTTGCAGCTTCCTCGTTTCTGTCGAACAAGACCTTAGCTCGCTCTGGGAACTTGCGTGTCAGTGAAGAGTATCGTGTCTCGTTGTTGAGGAATGCCTGGTAGCTTCCGTCGCCTTCTTTTGAAGTGAGGGTGAACGGATTCTTGCCTTCTGCCTTGAGGGCCGGGTTGAAGCTGAAGAGGTTCCAGTAGCCGGCTTTTACGGCTGCCTTCATCTCGTCCTGACAGTGGTTCATGCCGCCCTTAACACCGTGGAGCTCACATGGAGCGTATCCGATGATGAGGGAAGGACCATTGTAAGCCTCTGCTTCCTGGATGACTTTGAGAGCCTGTGCAGGATTTGCACCGAGAGCAATCTGTCCAACGTATACGTAGCCGTAGCTCATAGCGATTT
>CAMOIE010000031.1 GCA_946615905.1 uncultured Treponema sp.
AGCGGCAGAAGGGAGTCGAACCCTCGTCTTCAGCTTGGAAGGCTGAGATAATGAGCCGTTATATGACTGCCGCAAATATGTATATATAATAACAAAAGGGCTGATGACTGTCAATAGGAAAAAGAAGAAAAATTAAATTTTTTTCTCTTTTTTTTTAATTTTTTCCAGTCACGACAAGCCAGGCTGCCTTTGCGGCGTTCTGCTCGGCCTCCTTTTTGCTTTTCCCGCTCTCAGGGCCGTATGCGACAGGGCCAAGGTGGACTGTCACCCAGAAAGTCATGTCATGGTCAGGCCCTGTCCTTTTGACAAGCTCATAGCGGGGGATATCCTTGGTCTTTTTCTGAAAGTATTCCTGCAAGAGGCTCTTGAAGTCCTTCTGTCCTCGGTCTTCCTGAACCTTGCGGATTTCCGGCACGATAAAGGAAAGAACGAGTTTTTCAGCCTTCTCAAAGCCCTGGTCAAGATAGTATGCCCCGAAGACAGCCTCCATGCAGTCGGCCAAAATAGCCTTTTTCTGCCGACCGCCGGAAAGCTCCTCTCCCCTGCCAAGAACCAGCATTTTATCGATTTCCAATGAAAGTGCAATCGGTGCCAAAGTCTGCTCGCTTACGACAGTGCTTTTGATTTTCGCCAAATCTCCCTCAGGGTGCCCCGGCATGTCGGCAAAAAGGAAGGCCGCCGTTGAAAGCCCCAGAACGGAATCGCCCAAAAATTCAAGACGCTCATTGTTCATGTGGGCGAACTGGGAATTCTCATTTGAATACGACCTATGGTGAAAGGCCAGATCCAAAAGGTCAAAATTCTTCACGTGAATCTTTGCTCTCTCGCAAAATTTCCTCAATTCTGCAAGGCGTCCGTCAGAAATTACCTTGCGTTTTGAATTATTATTTACAAACATATCAAGTCCAGCAATTCCACACGGATTTTCACTAATCATATTTTCCAGCAAAAACTCGCGTCAATCAGTGTCAATCCGGGGGCTTTTAAAACAAAAAACACAGGCGCAAAAGCAACCTGTGTTTCTCAAGAATCAATCTAAGCCAAAAGACTTATTTTTCCTGCTCGGCTTTGATGAAGTTGTAAGCGTCACGGACTGTTTCAAATTCGTTAGCTTTGTCATCCGGAATGCTTACTCCGAGTTCCTCTTCGATTGCATAGACAAGCTCGTATGTATCAAGGCTGTCTGCACCCAAGTCACCGCGGAATGAAGAATCCATAGTAACTTTAGCTTCATCGATTTCAAGCTTTTCAGCAATCAATTTCTGAATTTTGTTGAACAATTCGTCCATTTTAGTCTCCTATTTGCTTGCTAGTTATAAAACTATGCGTTTGTTTCGGGAGTAATAACCTGACGTCCGCGGTAGAATCCGCATTTTGGACAAACGTGGTGCTGCAAAATCAAGTTGCCACAGTTGGCGCATTCAACCAACTGAGGAGCTGTCAAGTGCATATTAACTCCACGGCGTCTGCGGGTAACAGCTTTGGAAGTTTTCGCTCTAGGTACTGCCATATTTAAACCTCACTAATTTTTGCTTAATTTAACGGGGTCTATCCTATAACAGTTTCAACCCGAATGTCAATAAAGTATAACTACAAAATTGCAAAAGTCAAGTCTTTTCTTAGACATTTTTGCATTTTTTGTCAAAATAGCGTTTTTTGAGGGGCAAAGCCTTGCCCCTGGTTCGCACTCCGTTGCTCACACACCCCATTCTGCGGGGGAATCCCCCGCAACGCCCCCTTTCACAAATCCGATGCCTTCACCCCACCGCCTTCGCGACACAGCCGCTCGGAGACTCGCTCAAATTGCTCCGACCGTCGCAATTTGCCCCGTCAAAGACGGGTCGCTCCCTACTTCCACGGCGGTCAGCGTTTTGCGTAGCGGCTTTTGACGGCCTCGGCGACGACTGGTGGAACCATAGCGGAAATATCTCCTCCGAACATGGCCAGCTCTTTAATCGAAGAAGACTTTACTATTACGTACCTCTGCTCCGTCGGAATGAAAAGAGTCTCTATATTAGAGTTCAGATTATGGTTCATCAGGGAAAGGTCAAACTCATAGGCAAAGTCATTCGTGTTCCTGATTCCCCTCAGAAGGACGTTGGCCTTGACCTTCTCAGCGTACTCTACAATCAGCTTGTCCCAGAGATGGACCGTGACATTTCTGTACGGTTCTGTCAGAGTCTTCATCATGGCAACCCGTTCGTCAGCGGAAAACAGATATTTCTTGTCAGGGTTGACCGCAACAACAACATCCAGAGTCTCAAAGAGTCTAGACGCTCTTTCTATAATATTCAAATGACCGTAGGTCGGAGGATCAAAGGATCCTGGAAAAACTGCGATAGACATAAAGCGATAGTAACCGATTTGACGCAAGGGGGCAAGTAATGATATATTTGAGATATGAAAAGAACTCATATTTTAGGCTGTGCATGTTTGCTAGCCTGTTTTTCTATTACATCATGCGGAACTACAAGTCAGCCCGTAAAAGCGGAACCAGCTGAACCCATCGTTGAAAAAGAGCCCGTCAAGGAGGAGGTCGTTGAGCAGCCACCGGTTGAGGAAGTAAAGCCAGTGGAGACTCCGGCTCCCGCCCCGACTCCAGAAGATGACGAGTACACACGCTCTGTCGGAGACAATGTATCTATCTCAAAGGATACGTTTGCGGAAGACAAGGCTGCTATTATCGAGACAATCAAGTCTTTGGACAAAATCATGAGGAACCTCGATTATGGTCTCTGGAAGACCTACATCGATGATGAGTCCCTTGCCTACTGGCAGAAACCCGCAAACTTGAAGAAAGCCCAGAACCGTCTTCCCGTTAAAGGCCTTCAGATTAAAAGCCTTGAGGACTATTTCAAATACGTTTTCGTTTCGTCAAGAACAGGTCGCGAAGTATCCGAGATTCGATATATCTCAAACACTTACGTCAAGGCCGTTCAGGTCCGCAAGGACAAGGAAAGCTCGACCGACATCATCTATTACTATTTTAACAAAATAAACGGACGTTGGATGCTTCACCTTCCGCCAATCGACGCTTAATTTAAGTTGCATTTTATTAACCGTTGAATTATAATTAACCGATAGATTAATAAATAGACTATCGCCCAACCATTCAGGAGGATTCTATAATGAAATTCATCAAAAAGACGGCTTTACTCGCATGCGTAGCATTCACAGCAACTAGCCTTTTCGCACAGCAGGCAAAAGAAGAGACTAACGTTGAGAGCGAATACTTGTCCAGCGTAGAAGACGTTGTAATCACAGAGCTGGCAAATTCAGACGGACGCGACAACAAGCTCGTCGCCCTCCAGTACCTTGAGTCTGCCGTAAACGAAGGACGTACTACTCCAGACATGATGGCTGCCCTCGACCAGCTCGCCGGAGAGGGAATCACGTCAGAAAGCCGCACAAACGGCCGTCTCATGAACAACTACCCGGACATCCGCGCGAAGGCCTGTGATCTTCTCGGTCAGGTCGCCACAGAAGAATCAAAGAATTCTCTCGTCAAAATCGCCCTCGCAGACAACGAACCTATGGTAATCACAGCCGCAATCCGCTCACTCGGAAATATCGGAATGAACGACCACGACGATGTTGTTGACACAATCGCATGGGCGACAAAAAAGAACTCAGTATTGAACCCGACTTCCTCACTCGCCCTTGAGGTTCTCGTAGCCTACGAAAAACTCGCGGACACAGTGGAAGACAAATCAAGCATGATTCAGGCTCTCTCACAGATTGCCACAAACTACCATTACGTGACACCGGTTCGCACACGCGCCCTTGAGCTGCTTAAAAAGCTTCAGGGTTCCGGCAAAAAGTCAAACAAAAAATAAAGACTTTGCAAAGCAAATAAAAAAGCCTGAAAAGCGATGCTTTTCAGGCTTTTTTTGAGAGATACAGGATTTGAACCTGCAACCTTCGGCTCCGGAGGCCAACACTCTATCCAGTTGAGCTAATCTCCCAATCGAAAACTAGAATACCAATCAAGTTAAAAATTGTCAACATTCTTAAGGACGTATCAATGGATCCAATAATATTAGCCTCATCCTCCCCCCGCAGGCAGGAAATCTTAACATCTTTAGGGATTCCCTTTCAGGTTGTACTCCCGGATTTTGACGAGAAAATCCCGGACGACATCGAGACGGAAGACGCCCCTGAATATCTGGCCTCAAGAAAAGTCAGCGCGGTAGCCCACGCCCTCTCGTCGGGAGCTGAAATCCCGTGGATTTTGGGGGCTGACACGATGATCCTCTCCGGCAAAAAACTCTACGGAAAGCCGAAGGATCCTGACGAGGCCGTCCGTTTTTTGACAGAGCTACAGGGAAAGACCCATAAAGTCCTGACAGGCCTCGCCCTCTACAACGGCAACATTCATTACGTATCAAACAGGACGGCGGTCACAAAAGTCACATTCGCAAAAATGTCAAAAGAGGAAATCGACTGGTACGTAAGCACAGGAGAATGGCACGGGGCGGCCGGCGGCTACAGAATCCAGGGACTCGCCTCCTGCTTCATCAAAAAAATCGACGGGACAAGCTCCAATGTGGTAGGCTTGCCTATTTTTGAGCTTTATGATATGTTGAGGGAACAGGGCTATTCGCTTATCAAATAAGAGAGTCCTGCCGGAGTTGCGGAAGGCTGTTGGCATTAAATCCGCATCCCGAAATCTTCCTTGGAAAAGATGCTAGTCATCCGCTCCTTGAGAAACAGAGTCTGGTGGACGCGTAAAATCGCGTGCCGGTGAAGGAGAAATCATGGCTGTTGTTACCATGAAAAGTCTGCTTGAGTCAGGTGTTCATTTCGGACATCAGGTCAAGCGTTGGGATCCCCGCATGAAGAAATACATCTTCGCGGAAAGAAACGGAATTCATATCATCGATTTGCAGAAGACAATCGCAGCAATCAAAGACAGCTACGAGGCAGTCCGCAAAATCGTCTCATCAGGAAAATCAGTTCTCTTCGTTGGAACTAAAAAACAGGCCCAGCAGGCAATCCAGAAGGAAGCCGAGCGCTGCGGAATGTACTATGTGAACAACCGCTGGCTTGGCGGAATGCTCACAAACTTCGCTACAATCAAAAAATCACTCCAGCGCCTTAAGAAAATCGAGAAGATGGAAAGCGATGGAACTTTCGACAACCTCACAAAGAAGGAAGTCGCCGCCCTCCAGAAGGAAAAGGCAAAGCTTGAGAAGAACCTCGGCGGAATCAAAGACATGAAAGATCTCCCCGGAGCACTTTTCATCATCGATACACACAAAGAGCAGATTGCCGTTGCAGAAGCTAACCGCATGGGCATTCCTGTAATCGCTGTTGTCGACACAAACTCTAACCCTGAGAACATCACCTACCCGATTCCGGGCAACGACGACGCTATCCGCGCCATCTCCCTCTTCACTTCAATCATTGCGAACGCAGTAATCGAAGCTGACAATGAGCAGGGACTCAAAATCATCGAGTCTATCAATGACGAAGATGAGGTTGAGACAGACGCATCAACAAAGAAAGATGACGAGGAAATCGTTGACTACTCTAACTACACTCCCACAGAGGAAAAGGAAGAGGACAAAGCCGACGATGATTCTTCTGACGAAGAGTAGAAGAATTTCTAATGGGGCTGTTCTAAAAACAGCAGTTGAGCTTGTCAAAGGCACCGTATATACCGTACGGACATTTCGACAGGCTCAATGACCATACGCTGTAGATTTATCCGACAGACCCCATTTTTCTAAAATTTAAATTTCTGGAGAAAAATAATGGCTATCACAGCTGCTGATATTAAAGCACTGCGCGAAAAGACCGGTGCCGGAATGCTTGAGTGCAAAAAAGCCCTTGAGGAAAAAGGCGGAAACGCCGCTGAGGCAGAAAAACTGCTCAAAGAGAAAGGACTTGCTGCCGTAGCAAAACGCGCCGAGCGCGCTACAACAGAAGGACGCATCTTTGCCCGCATGAACGGCAACAAAATCGCCCTCGTTGAGGTAACATCAGAGACTGACTTCGTTGCAAAGAACGCAGACTTCGTTGCGATGGGCGAGAAAATGCTCGACATCGTTTTCGAGAAAGGCTACACAAAGCCGGAGAAAGAGCTTGCCGACATGGTTCTTGACCTCGCCACAAAAATCCGCGAGAACATGACCCTCGGCCGCGTTGAGGTTATCGATGTTCCGGCAGGAGCTTCAGCCGCATTCTACGTTCACTCAGACTTCAAGACAGCCTCTGCTGTCGTTGTCGAAGGCTCTGACGCTGACGATGTTAAGACTTTCGCAAAAGACTGCTGTCTCCATTTGGCAGCTTTCACTCCCGCATACACAAAGAAAGAGGATGTTCCCCAGAGCTACATCGACGAGCAGAAGGAAATCTTCTCAGCACAGATGGCTCAGGACGAGAAAATGGCTGGAAAGCCTGAGAACGTCAAGGCCGGAATCCTCCAGGGAAAAATCAACAAGCACCTCGCTGAGATCTGCTTCGTTGACCAGGCTTTCGTTAAGGACGACAAAGTTACAGTCGCAAAGAAACTTGACGAAGTTGCAAAAGCCGCAGGCGCAAAACTTTCTTTCGGAAAGATTGTCCTGATGGTTCTTGGAAAATAACTAATAAATGACAATGTGCAATTGGCAATTGGATGTAAAGCGTTAGGGATTGTAGAGGCGTAAGTTGTCGGCGGCTTGCCGCCGGCAATGTAGCGAAAGCGGAACCTCGAAAAGCCCGGCGGCGAAAGCCGCAACGCCCTGAAAATTGTAAATTGTGCATTGTAGAATGTACATTGAGATAAAAGGAGAAAAATATGGCTTTTGACGCTAAGGCTAAAATGGAAAAAACAGTTGAGTCTCTTAAAAACGAGCTTAACACAATCCGCACGGGACGCGCATCCGCTTCTATTTTTGACAAAGTGCGCGTGGATTATTACGGAAACAAGTCTCCGCTCAATCAGGTTGCGACAATCTCAATTCCTGAAGCCCGCTCTGTAGTCATCTCTCCTTTTGACAAATCGCTCATCAGCGAAATCGAAAAAGCGATTCAGGTCGCTGACTTGGGACTCAACCCGTCAAACGATGGAAAAGTCATCCGCATCTCTATCCCTGCCCTCACGGCAGACCGCCGCAAGGAGCTTGTAAAGCAGTCAAAGGGAATCGCGGAGAATTACAGGACCACAATCCGCAATATCCGCCGCGACGGAAACGATGACCTCAAAAAACAGCAGAAAGGCGGAGAACTTACTGAAGACCAGTTGAAAACAGAGACTGACAAACTCCAGAAGCTCACCGATTCATATATCGCTGAAATCAACAAAGTTGAGGAAGCAAAAGAAAAAGAGATTTTGGCATAAGTTTATGGACTTAAACGAAATCAAAGCCGCGGGAGTTCCTGCCCATGTTGGAATAATCATGGACGGGAACGGCCGCTGGGCAAAAAACCGGGGACAAATCAGGACAGCCGGCCACAAAGAGGGCTTGGAAAGGGCAAAAGAAATCGTAAAGGCCGCCTCGGATTTGGGAATAAAATACGTCACTCTTTACACATTCTCCACGGAGAACTGGAAGCGGACTCAGGATGAAGTCGGCTATCTTATGGCTCTGATAAAAGGCCATCTCCGCGCGGAATTTGAATTCTACAAGAAAAACAACATAAAGGTCATACAAATCGGGGACTTGTC
The DNA here is from genome assembly GCA_946615905.1 of uncultured Treponema sp. GTDB lineage: Bacteria > Spirochaetota > Spirochaetia > Treponematales > Treponemataceae > Treponema_D. The sequence goes on from CAMOIE010000031.1 coordinate 7,655, forward strand.
AGGTCTGCCGAAAGACGTCCAGAATGAGATTCTTCTGGCGCAAAAAGACACAGAGCATTTTGAGGGTACGACATGCGCCCTGGCGATAAATTACGGCGGCAGGGATGAAATCGTCCGCGCGGTAAAAAAAATCGCGGATTCAAAAGTCAATCCGTCTGAGATAAGCGAGGAGATGATTTCAAAGTCTCTTGATGGAAATCTTCCTGACGTTGACCTTTTAATTAGAACCGGCGGGGAAAAGCGGCTGAGCAACTTCCTTTTGTGGCAGTGCGCCTACGCGGAATTTGTCTTTACAGATACACTTTGGCCGGAGTATAATAGAGAAGAATTTTTTAAAGATATTCAGGAATTCCAAAAACGTAACCGTAGATTCGGGGCAGTTCCGGAGACAAAATAGAGGGGATATGAACAAGGTTATTCAACGGCTTCTGGTATTCTTTATCGGTCTGCCACTTGTAATCGGGATAGTTTACTTCAATCAATATAATCATATTTTGCTACAACTGCTACTGGCATTCTTTATCATCACCGGAACGTTGGAGCTTCATGCTATGGTAGCAAAAAAGCTTCCAGTTCATGCAAAGCCCTTCGTTTTTTTGATGACCATAATTCCAGTCATAAGTGCAAGCCTTGCCATAACTTTTAGGCTGAATCCTTTTGTCGTTGATTTTACTTTTATCGGGGCAATAATGTTATGTCTTGCGTGGGAAGTATTCACCTCGAAAGAATTTGAAGACTCCCTTTGCAGGATTGCGACATCAGTGTTCTCGGTTCTGTACTGCGGCTACTTTCCGACATTCATAGTCCGCTTGACAGGCTGCCCCTACTCTAGGATTCTAATCTCAACATTTATTCTGATGGTCTGCATGACGGACTCAATCGCATGGTTTTTCGGAGTCCTATTGGGAAAAAACAACAAGGGAATAGTAAAGGCATCCCCGAACAAAAGTGTAGCTGGCTTTATCGGCGGTTTTATCGGCTGCATCTCAAGCGCCATTTTCATGCAATATTTGTTTCCAGCAATATTTTCAGGCTCTGTCTGGAAAATGATTTTATTCGGTTTTCTGACTGCATTCGCTTCTGTCACAGGCGACTTGGTCGAGTCAGTTTTGAAGAGGTCTTCCGGTGTAAAGGACTCCGGTAGAATTATTCCAGGTCGTGGCGGAGCCTTGGATTGCATCGACAGTATCCTTTTTGCCGCTCCGGTATTTTTTGTAATGATTGGAATTTTATTTCCGGGAGTTTTACAATGAAAAGGGTCGTTGTTCTTGGAGCCACAGGTTCAATCGGAACAAGCAGTCTTGACATAGGCCGCAGTCAGGGTGACAGAGTTCATATCGTCGGCGTTCAGGCTGGCGCAAACGAAGAAAAAATCCAGAAAATCGCGGACGAATTCGACTGTCCCTACACGCTTACAAAACGCGACGGCACGGACGGAATAAAACGCCTAATCGACGAGACTAAACCAGACATAGTAATCAACGGAATCGCGGGAAGCGCAGGCTTGGTTCCAAGTCAGATTGTAATAGACTCCGGGATTGACCTTGCCCTCGCAAACAAAGAGACAATCGTCATGGCCGGGAATCTGATGTTCGACTGGGCGAAAAAGTCCGGCTGCAGGATTCTTCCGGTAGATTCAGAGCATTCGGCGATTTTTACGCTGATAAACCAGTGCGGCAAAGAGAACATTGACTCAATCGTAATCACAGCTTCCGGCGGACCGTTCAGAACTTGGTCAATAGAAAAACTAGCGACAGCTACCTTGGCAGACGCCCTCCGTCATCCGACATGGAACATGGGGCCAAAAATCACGGTTGACTCTGCCACACTCGGAAACAAAGGCCTTGAAGTTATTGAGGCGAAAAGGCTTTTTGACATCAACGTTAATAAAATTCAAGTCATAATCCACCCGCAGTCAATAATCCACTCTCTGGTACGCACCAAGGATGGGATTGTTTACGGGCAGTTCTCGGAGCCAGACATGAAGCATCCGATTTTGCAGGCGATTGACTGGCCAGACGTGCTAAAGACTTACATGAAACCATTTGACCTTACGGACACTTATGACGGCAAGCGGGAGCTTACATTCGAGCGGCCGCGCTACCATGAGTTTCCGATGCTCGCCCTTGCGATTCAAACAGCGAAAAACGACCAGGCTTACCCGATTGCATACAACGCGGCGAACGAAGTCGCCGTGGACGCATTCATCAACGGTAAAATCAACTTTGGAAAAATTGCGGAAGTCGTCGACAAAACCCTCCAGCTTGACTGGGCTTTTGAGACGAAATCGCTTGACGACGTTCTCAAGGCAGACAAAAAGGCTCGCGCGCAGGCCAGGCTCAACCTCGAATGATTTTAAAAATAATCTACGGTCTCATAATACTGGACATAATCGTCTTTTTGCACGAGCTTGGGCATTTTGTCGCCGCACAAATTTCAGGAATTACAGTCGAGTCTTTTTCAATCGGTATGGGACCGGTAATATTGCACAGGGAATGGAAGGGCGTTGACTGGAGGATTTCACTTTTTCCGGTCGGCGGCTACTGCGGCATGAAGGGCGAAAAAGAATACGCCGAGGCTTTGGAAAACGACTTGGAGTCTATTCCGGCAGGAAAAGACTCTCTCTACGGCGCACACCCTGCCCTGCAAATTTTTACGGCTTTTTCAGGGCCGCTTGCAAATCTGATAATCGCTTTTTTCGCATACTCTGTAATCGCTTTTGTAGGATATTCCTACTGGACAGCAGGAAACAAAATCACGCTGGCAAGCGAAGCATTTCCCGGCACATATTCCGCCGCGGAAGTCGCCGGAATAAAAAGCGGGGATGAAATCATAGAAATCGAGGGAAAAAAAATCGAGGATTTTCAGGGAATCTACGAGGCTGCGGCCTTGAATCCTGACTCGGACTTAAATGTGAAAGTCAGGCGCAATGGAGAAATCCTTGATTTTACAGTCCATACGACTATGGACAAGTCAACAGGCGAGGGAAAAATCGGACTGGCCTCGATTCCAGAAAGCTCCGTGGAAAAAGTCATTGAGGGAAAATCACTTTTTCCGGCCATGGCTGACGGGGCGAAAAGAGCATTTGAGACGGTCGGAATGACGGTTAAAGGAATCGGAATCTTATTCAAGGGCGTGGAGCTTACGAACGCAGTCTCAGGGCCTGCTAGAATCACAACGATGCTCGGAGACACTGTTGAGGCTGGATTTTCGGCCGGGGCAAAAAAAGGCCTGGTGGCAGTGCTGGAGCTTACGGCGTTGATTTCTATCTCACTTTTCATAATGAACCTGCTTCCTGTTCCGATTCTGGACGGAGGCTTGATTCTATTCGCGCTGATTCAGTTGATTACAGGCAAGGCTATTTCACCAAAATGGCGAAACCGGGTACAATACGTCGGGCTGATTTTTATCGGTCTGCTTTTTTTCATCGCGATTAACAGCGACATTCATTATTTTTTGGGGTCAAAAAAATGATTAATTCAAAAAAAATAATCTTAAAACTTTTATTTATGATTTCCGCCTCCTCTGCGATATTCTCGCAGGCTCACCTTTCAACCCAGTCTCATTTGAGCAGGGTGACAGACATTTCTGTAATCGAGCAGGATGAGACTGATGGAACTGCGATTTCATCAGGAAGAGACGGATTTGTAATCAAGTGGAACGAGGACGGACTTGGAGAGCATTTCCAGATTACCGACCTTGAGATAAAGATGACGGCAAGAAGCCCCGACGGAGAAGAAATCGCGGTCTACGAGACAGACGGAGCTTCGATAAACAGGGTCTCGGTCTGGAACTGGAGAACCCTCACCCGCCGCTATGCCTTCAGATTCAACGCGCCGGTCACAAGCCTCGCCTACTCAGAAAAAGGGACTTACGTAATCTGCGGATCTGCCCAAGTGAATGGAACGGTTTTTATAAACGCCAAGGCCGGAACAATGGCAAACAACAAGCTGAAAGTCACGACAGGAGCCGTGAGCCTTGCAAAAACTTCGGCCTCAGAAAATTCTCTGGCCATGTACTCGCCATCGGGAACACTGACTTACTATAACCTGAAAAACGGAAGTGAAAAGGCAAAATTCCGCGTGGAGCCGAATTTAAGCCAGCCCTGTCTCTTTAACAACATGGTCTTCTTTGCTGGCTGTGCAAACGGCAACATTTACGTCACGCAGGCGGCTACAGGAAAACTTATTTCCACTTTCCCGGCAGAAAAGCCTGTTTTGGTCGCCTCGACAAAATCACAGGATTTGTACTACATCGTGAACACAAACCGCCAGTTCCGCCTCTATAAAATCCAAAACGACAGGAACAGGCAGGTGATTGCCCCACAGCTGATACGAACTTTCGCAGGATTAAAGTCAGGCGAAAAAATCGAGGAAGCCGCAATTCAGGGAAACACGATTTACGCGGGAACGAATCTGGGGAACGTCTACAAATTTGACAATGCCGCACAGGAGCGAGTCGACTCATTGCTGGCTCTGACCGACAATATCTACGATAAAATTTATGACATCGCGGGAAACGGAGAGAACTTCTACTTTTTGACCCCGAATGCAATCTTCCTCTCCTCTTATGACAACGGAATCGTAGACAAAAAGGGAATAAATCCAGGCTACACAAACCTGATTCCATACAATGGAAACATAATTCTCTGGTCAAGGGGAAGCAGAAAGTCTGTCCAGCTTTTGAGCCTGGCAAACGGCAGCAAAACCACGATTTTCAGTCCGAGAAACACCTTGCAGACTCTGAGACTTTTCGGGGACTCCCTGATTTCTGTGGAAGGAAATTCGACCGTAAGGAAAATCGACATCGCATCTAAAAAAGAGAGTGAATTGTACAAGGGAGCAGGAATTCAGGACGCGGTTTTGTACAACGAGAGCGATTTGTACGTGGCAAAATCATCCGCGACAGCCCCGGCCTCCCCGCTGATCAAGGTGAACATCCAGACACAGGAGACAGTTCCCCTCTCGCTCAAAGGTGAAATCGCCTACGCCCTCTATTTTGACAAAAACGCCTCTGACCATGAGATTTACGGAATCGTGATCGGAAACAATCCGTCCAAAAAATCCGCGACGACAGTCTTTGCCTACGATGTGAACAGAAAGAGCAGCCGCACATTCCTCTCAAACAATGACGAGGACTCCAACGCCTTCACTTACCTATACTGGCCGGTTTTGTACACCAACATCGGAAAGACTCAGGTCCGCTCATACAACTTGACTTCAAACAGGGATTTTATGTATAAAAGGTCGGCCTCGCTGCCGCTGAAAGTCGCCCGAAACCAGAGCCGACTTGTCGTCTTGAACAGAAACGGGTCTATCAGCTGGTACAACCCGGACATGAACAAAATCCTCGCCGACTGGTATCTGACCACTGACGGCCAGTGGTTCTCATTTGACTGACATGTCAAAAAAAACGGGCTTCAAAATTGAAGCCCGTTTTTTCATTTGCTTCAATTCTTGCTTTATAAAAAACTCGACATCCGGGCAAATCACGCGTCCTGGCTCAGCTGCAAGTACATCTGGTCTGCAAGGCCGAAGCCGGCGTTTTTGGTCATTTTGGTGGCGTACTCGTCCCAGAGCATGTCCTCGTACATTTTCTGCCCGTAGGATTTTTCTGTTGAGGAGACTACTGTCTTTCGCATCTGGGAGAGCATCATCTTGACCATGTAGGATTCCATCTCAAGGGATTTCTCGTAGAGTTTTGATGTGCGGTCGATTGTCTTGCTCTGGACGTGGGGATTTGCCTGGTTGGCGGCGGCTCCACGTGGAGCTGATTTTTTGTCGCTCTCGGACTTGAATGTGCCAGAATAGCCTTCGTGCCAGTCGCCGTTGATTTTTCCCTCCGGGAGAACCTGTGAGGATGAGAGATTCTTTCCGACAAGGCCGGACTCTTCATTTGCGTGGGATTTTAATTCTGAGAGGAGTTTTTCAAAAGTGCCTTTCTCGGCGTTGATTTTTGATGACTGGACGGCAGATTCTCCGAGCGTCAAAGAGCCAAGTCCCGCTGTAATAGTGTTCATTTTATTCTCCCCTTTTTCCCACAGAATACCAGAGATTTTTTATGAGTTAGCGCTGGGAGGGGCGCAAGTTCGGAAGCGGAGCGTACGAATGAAGCGAAAGCGGAACCCCGGACATAGCGACCCGCGAAGCGGGAAACTCCCAATTACTCATTATAAATTGTCAATTGTTTTAGCGTTTGAGCTGAACCGCAGTTGAGAGCATGGAGTCTGTCGTCTGGATTGCCTTTGAGTTGAACTCGTATGCCCTCTGGGCGACAATCATCTGCACCATCTCGTTGACTACGGAGACGTTTGACATCTCGACGAATTTGTGCTTTGTGACACCAAAGCCCTCAAAGCCTGGTCTTCCTGCGACCGCCTCGCCTGACGCCTGTGTGACTTTATAGAGGTTGTCGCCGACCGCCTCAAGACCCGCGTTGTTGGGGAAGCGGTAGAGTTGCAACTGGGCGATGTCAACCGGATCGTCCTGACCGAAAATCTTTACGGATACACGGCCTGTGTCAGTCACCGTGAGTGTATGGATGTCAAAGCCTTCGGGCATAATCACTTCCGGCATGACGCGAAGTCCGTTTGATGTTAAAAGCTGACCAGTTGAGTCGATTTTAAAAGTTCCGTCGCGTGTGTATGCGTAGGAGCCGTCGTACTGCTGGACACGGAAAAATCCGTCGCCCACAATGGCCACGTCTGTGTCAACGCCAGTGTTCTGCAGGGAGCCTTGGCTGAAAATTCTCTGGGTCGCGCCGATTTTGACGCCCGCGCCCTGCTGGATTCCGACAGGTGTAACGGTGTCCTCGGTAGCAGGAGTACCCGCAAGCTTGACGTTCTGGTACATCAAATCCTCGAACTCAACACGCTGCTGCTTGAAACCAGTTGTGTTGACGTTTGAAAGGTTGTTTGAGATAGCGTCAAGGTTTGACTGCTGTCCGTTCATTCCGGTTGCTGCTGTCCAAAGGCTACGTACCATAAGTTCTCCCTGGAATTTTCAAAAAAAGTAAAAAATCCCTTACCCTTTAATTATCGGAAAAAAAAAGCGGTATTTAACTAAAAAAACTGAATGTCGAGTTTTTTATAAATCAAAAATTGAAACAGATGAAAAACGGTCTCCCGTTCCGGTGCCCCCTACGGCAAAAGGCTTCACTTCGCTGCGCTCGTTGCAGAATTTTTGCCGTAGGTTCCCCCACCACTCCGACCGTTTTTGAGTTTTTTCAAAAGAATTCTTAATTTATGGGGAAACCTCGACATTCTTAAAGTTAATCGAATGAATGTCGAGTTTGGAGATGACTATCTTGAGAGGGCGACCTTGTTCCAGAGGGTGCTCATCATGGAGTCCTCGCTCTGGATTGTCTTTTGGTTTGCCTCGTAGGCCCTGTTGACCTCAATCATCTTGACCATCTCGTTTACGACGTTGACGTTTGAAGTCTCCATGTAGCCCTGAAGCATTTTGGGGCGCTGCTTGCCCTCGGCGATAAATGCATCGCCTGAGATATTGTTTGAGTTCCAGAGACTGGAGCCCTGTTTTTTAAGGTAGCGTTCGTTGTCAAAGCGGACGACCTTGAGACGGTCAATCTCGTTGCCCTCGTGGTCGTAAATCATTCCGTCCTCGTTGATTCTGAACTTGTCGTCCTCAAGGCGGATAATCCCCTTCTCGCCCATGACAGGATAGCCTTCCTTTGTCTCAAGGATTCCCTCTTTGCCCAAAAGGAAGTTTCCGTTTCTTGTATAGCGGTCGCCTGAAGGAGTCTGGACTGTGAAAAATCCCTCTCCGGAAAGAGCCACGTCCGTAGAAGTGTCAGTCGCGCGGAAAGAGCCCTGCTCAAATTCAGTGAAATTCTCGTTTGTCTCAACGCCAAGGCCGAGTTTTCCGATTACAGGGGCAACATCAGTGGAGCCGAAAGGATGGGTGTAAACTCCGTCAGCCTCAGTGCGCCGCAGAAGAAGTTCCGGGAAAGACTTTGTGACGGCGACATCGCGCTTGAAGCCCGCCGTGTCAACGTTTGCAAGATTGTTTGCGATTGCGTCCAGCCTGTTCTGCTGGGCGTTCATTCCGCTAGAGCCGATGTACCATCCGCGAATCATATTTTTCCCCCGAAAATTTTAAATCTACAAGTAAATTATCGGATTTTTTATTGGAGATTTTATAAAAATTCTTCCCTTTTTTTTGATAACGGTGTATTATATCTGTGGTGTGGGCGTAAAAATTGAGTAAAAAACATGAAAAAAAATTTAACTTCGAAAATTCAGAAGACAATCGCCTTTTTATCAGCAAAAGATGAGCTGACAGGACTTCCAAACACCGCAAAATTTAAAAAAGACGCGGCCGAGATTTTAAAAAACGCCGCACCCGGTGAATATTCAATTATTACCTTAGATATATGCGATTTCCGCTACATAATAGACTCTTTCGGTGAGGAGAACGCGCAGAAAATCATCCAGCAGCTTGCCTTTCACTTTAAGGAAGCCAGCCCGGAAGGTACAATCTTCTGCCGGAACTTCATGGACAACTTCACCCTCTTGATTCGGGCCTCGCTCAGAGTCGTCCTTGAGGACATCATCGTTAACATCACATCGATTGATGACGCTCTTGTAGATTTAGTCGGCGACCACTATGAAATCCGCTATTCCGTAGGAGTTTATGTAATCACCGATACAAAGGAAGATGTTCAGTCGATGATGAACAAGTCAGAGACAGCCCGCTCAATCGGAAAGCACAGCCTGACACCTTATAGAATCTACTATTACACAGAGGAAATGAGGAAAGAGACAACCCGCGAAAAGGAAATCCTGCGCGACATGAACAGGGCTTTTGACAACGGGGAATTCGTCGTCTACTACCAGCCGAAATTCGATTTTTCAAGCGGTAAGGTTATCGGTGCCGAGGCTTTAATCCGGTGGAAACACGAGGAAAAAGGACTTTTGGTTCCTGGGGAATTCGTACCATTTTTTGAAAAAAACGGCTTTATCCAGAAAATCGACATTTTGGTCTTTACTGATGTCTGCCGCTTTTTGGACGCATGGAACAAGTCCGGCCCGGACGAAAGCTGCCCCTACCCGATTACAATATCCTGCAATCTCTCAAGAATGGGTCTTTACAATCCAGACATGGTTGAGACCTACAAGAAAATTGCGAACAAGTATCAGATTGCACCGAGTAAAATAGAAATAGAGCTTACTGAAAGCCTTATGATGGACAATAAACGCCGTCTGCTAGCAGCCATGAACGAGATTCAGGACGCGGGATTCTCAATCTCAATCGACGACTTCGGCTCAGGTTTCTCATCCCTCAGCCTATTGAAAGACATTCCGGCTACAGTAATCAAGCTGGACAAGGAATTTTTGAACGGCACGAACAACGAAAAGGAATATGTGATTATAAAATCCGTAATCAACATGGCGAAGGACTTGAACATCAAAACTGTCGCCGAAGGTGTCGAGGAAAAGATTCAGTCAGAAAAGCTGAAAGAGTTGGGCTGTGACATCGTGCAGGGCTTCTATTACGCAAAGCCGATGAAGAAGAACGATTATATCAAACTTCTTAAAAAACCTGACACCTTTGCAAATAAATCAGAAAATAATAATTGAAAATTATTAAATCCAGGTTTATAATCAATTAAAGCGATTTTAAGAAAAACGCATTTTATAAACTTGGAGGCAGCTATGCAAAAAACAGAAGAACCACGTGTCCTTTCAATCATTCTAGGAGGAGGAAAAGGTACACGTTTGTATCCACTTACAAAAGAGCGTTCAAAGCCGGCTGTCCCATTCGGCGGTAAATACCGCATCGTTGACATTCCGATTTCAAACTGCATTAACTCAGGCTACAGGAAGATTTACCTGTTGACCCAGTTCAACTCAGCTTCCCTGCACCTGCACATCACAAATTCCTATAATTTCGACAGATTCAGCCGAGGCTTCGTTGAGATTCTTGCAGCCGAGCAGACTTTGGAGCACTCATCATGGTTTGAGGGAACTGCCGATGCCGTCCGCAAAAATTTCATCCACTTCAAGCAGCAGAACCCGACCCACTACATAATCCTCTCTGGAGACCAGCTCTACCGCATGGATTTGCGCAAATTCATGGACAGCCACATAAAGACCGGTGCCGACATGACAATCGCGACAATCGCCGTAAACCGCAAGGACGCCTCCGGCTTCGGAATCATGAAGATTGACAAAAAGAACAGGATTACGGCATTCCAGGAAAAGCCAGCCCCGGATTTGGACATCTCAGACTGGAAAATCCCGGCAGAAAGCCGCGGAGACCTGCCGCCAGAGAAAGAATACCTTGCCTCAATGGGTATCTATATCTTCAACGCCAAGGCGATTGAGGAAGCATTGGACAACGACTTCAAGGACTTCGGAAAAGAAATCATCCCGATGGTCATCAAAAACAAGAAGGTGAACTCATACATCTTCGACGGTTACTGGGAGGACATCGGTACAATCCGCTCATTCTACAACGCCACTCTCGACCTGACTGAGGACGTTCCCCAGTTCAACTTCTACAACGAGGACGAGCCTGTATACACCCACATGAGAAACCTGCCGCCGTCTAAAATCAACGGGGCGACAATCACAAACTCCCTCACGTCGGAAGGCTGCGTGATCACGAACGCAAAGCTCACAAAGTCAGTCATCGGTGTCCGCTCCACAATCGGAGACGGCACGGAGCTTAACGGTGTAATCTCGATGGGAGCAGACTTCTACGAGAACGATGAGGAGAAGGAGGCTAACAAGAAGAATGGCACACCTGACCTCGGAATCGGAAAGAACTGCAAAATCGCCCAGACAATTATCGACAAGAACGTCCACATAGGCGACAACTGCAAAATTAACGTCTCCGGCAAAAAGTATTCCGACGGAGACCACGGTATGTTCTATTCAGCCGACGGCATCATTGTCATCCGCAAGGGGGCTGTGATTCCGGCCGGAACTGAGATATAATCAGCCTGTGAGCGAAATCAAAGATACCGGCTCCGTATATGACCGCTTGGGGGACCTCTTGAGCGGCGTGCTGGAGTCCGGTTCAATCCCGCAAAATCCACTTTCCTCCGGTCGAAAGCCTGAGAAAAAAGTCTCGTTTTTTTATATCCCCGCGTCTGACAGTCAAAAGAAAGTCGGCGGGGATTTTGCGTATGCAGGAGAAAAGCAGGATTCAACCGTAACTAAAAAGACGGAAAAAACCCGAGATTCCGGAGAGAAAAGACGGAAGCCTAAAATCAGACTTGAGGACTTGGTAAAAGCCGGAATTGTCAGAGAAAATGTCTCCTCAAAAGCGAGAAAAATTCCGAATCAACAAGAAAAGGACGCGCTGAAAATATTGGGCTTGACCGGAAGCGAAAATCTTGACGAGGCGAAAAAAGCCTACCGTGAAAAGCTAAAAACCTTTCACCCGGACAGGAACAAGGAAAATCCCCTCTTGCAAAAAATCGCCCGTGAAAAAACTGCGGCAATTTTGGACGCATGGAAAATCCTTGAAAACTTTTACGAGTGAAGTTTCAATTTTCAATTATTCAGTTGAAAGTCCCCACTCCTCAAGCTTGCGGTGGAGGGTTTTTCGTCCGATTCCGAGAATGTCGGCGGTCTTTGACTTGTTCCCCTTGTTGGCGGCGAGGTTTTCCTGAATAATCATTTTTTCAGCCTCATCCATGGTGATTCCGACAGGAACTGAAATCGTAGTGATTTTAGAGGCAGCGGAGACTGTCGGCGGAAGGTCGTCAATCGTAATCTCACTTCCTCCAGCCATGACCACGGCGGACTCTACACAGTTGCGCAGCTCGCGGATGTTTCCAGGCCAGTCGTATGCATAAATCGCGGATTTTGCCCGATTGTCAAAGCCCGTAATCTTCTTGCCGTTCTCGGAGGCGAATTCCTTAAGAAAATGGTCGAGCAAAAGTGGCAGGTCGTCCTTGCGTTCCTTGAGCGGCGGGACCTCAATATGAATCACGTTCAGACGGTAGTAAAGGTCCTCGCGGAAGCGTCCGGCCTTTATTTCCTCCTCAAGATTCTTGTTCGTGGCGGCGATTACCCGGACATCAACGCTGATTGTCTCCTCCCCGCCTACCCGCTCAAACTGCCGCTCCTGCAAAACCCTGAGCAGTTTTATCTGGGTCGACTGGTTAATCTCGCCGATTTCATCGAGAAAAATCGTGCCTCCGTGGGCAAGCTCAAAGCGCCCCTTGTGAAGGCTCTCGGCTCCGGTAAAAGCCCCCTTCTCATGTCCGAAAAGCTCTGACTCAAGCAAAGTCTCGCTCAAAGCCGCGCAGTGGACTTTTATCAGGGGCTTGTCCTTTCTTGAGGAAAGCGCGTGCAAAGAATCTGCGACCACCTCCTTTCCGACACCGGACTCTCCAGTCACAAGGACAGAGGCCTTTGAGTCGGCGACTCGCTGAACCATGGAGAGGACTTTCTGCATGGCGGCGGACTTTCCAATCATCGCAGAAGTTCCCCGGCTAGCCTCGACCTCGTGAAGAAGATTCTCGTGGCTAAGCTTAAGCTCCCGGCCTTCCAAGGCCCGTTTGACAATCATCCCCAGCTGGTCGAGGTTCAATGGCTTTGTCAGAAAATCGTAGGCTCCGTCGTGCATGGCCTGGACCGCCGCGTCAATTGATCCATGGCCGGTCAGGACGATTACAGGGATTCCGGGAGTCTCGGCCGTGATTTTTTTCAGCACGTCCTCGCCAGAAATTCCGCCCGGCATACGCAAGTCGGTTATAACAAGGTCTATGTCGCCTTTTGAAAGCAGGGCCAGACCTTCCTTTCCGTCGGCTGCGACTTTCGTATTGTAGCCGTCCATCTCAAAGTCTGCGGCCAAGCCCTCGCGGATATTTTTCTCGTCGTCAATAATCAGAATCGTAAATTTCATAGTCTATGCCTTGTGGGTAAGTAACTTTGTCTTTGTCTGCGGAACCGGCAGGCGGATTAAAAACTGGGTCCCCTGCCCCGGAAGAGACTTCACGGAAATGTCACCGGAGAATTCCTTGATGATTTTGTAGACCATGGCCATTCCAAGCCCTGTGCCGTTGGTCTTCGTGGTGTAATAAGGCTCGAAAACCCTGGAAAGGCTTTCCTCGCTCATACCAGAACCGTTGTCGGAAAACAAAAGAGAGTATGTGTCATTTTTTACGCATGAGCGGATGACAATCTGGCCGCCGACAGCATCCCCGCCGGAATTTTCGTTTTTCTCCTGAATGGCGGCAAGAGAGTTCTGGGCCATGTTCACTATGACTTCCCTGAAAAGTTTCGGGTCAATCAAAAGACGAGTAGCGGACTCCGCAAGGTCAGTCTCAAGGGAGATATTTTTTTGCTGGCACTCAGGCTTGAAAAAGTCAGCGAACTGCAAAAGAAGCTTGTCAGGGTCTGAAAGCTCCATGTTCGCCTGGACAGGTCGTACCGCCAAGAGGAAATCAACGACGATTTTATTGAGCCGGTCGATTTCCTGGTTCACAATATCAAGATAATTTTCTGCGAATTTGGGGTCAGGCAAAAGGCCATCGCCCTCCCGCTTTTTTTTGAGGGCTTTTTGCATCAGCTGTATATGAATCGAAATCGCTCCAAGCGGATTTTTTATCTCGTGGGCAACAGAGGCCGCAAGGTTTGTCATGCCGGCCATAGTCTCCATGCGGTGCAAAAGGACTTCCTGATTGCGTTTTTCAGTCACGTCGTCAATCGTGATTATGTAGCCGGAAAGTTCCCCGCCCTTCACAAGAGGACTTACTGAAATGTCGATGAAGCGGACGGAGCCTGCGGAAGTCGTCACAGTGTATTCATTTGAGACATTGCTTTTGTCGTTCTGGGCGCAGTCCTTGAAAAAAGCGGCTATGTCTGAATCCGCGATGCAAGTCCAGACAGGCTGATTCTCGTCCCTGCAGTCCTCAGGATTCTGCTCAAAGGGAATGTAGCGGAGGGCTGCCTTGTTCACTTCCAAAAGCCGCCAGTCAGGGTCGACAATCAAAAGTCCGGTCGAAAGGGATTCCATAATCGACTGGAACATCTCGCTTTGCCCGGTCAAATCATCGACAAGATTTTTAATCTGCGCCGGAGAAAGTTTTGAGAGTTTTTGCGTCACCCGCTTTGAAAATTCTATCATATCGCCCCCGATTTTCCAGAAATTTCGCTATCTTAAAGACCGCCGTATCGAGGCAAGCTCCCGGTAAAGGTTCTCAAGGGCGGCAAGCGGAGTCTGGTTGTACAAAGTCACATCGGAATAGCAGGTCCGTATCGCCTCAAGATTTTTGGCGGAAGCCTCGGCAAAGGCAGGACTTTCAACCTGAGAGACCTGAGCCTTTATGATTCCGTTCAGGAAAATTTTGAGCATAAGGCGCGGCTCAAAATTCTCGCAGGCCTTTACGAATTCCGCGCAATTCAAAAGTCTTCTCTCGCAGATTCCCTTGTAAAAGCTGTAGGCGGCCTCCTCGATTTGGGAAGGCTCGGCAGGAAGAAAAGTCTGCAAGTAAGTCTCGACGGAAAGATTTTTCTCGTCCTCGTGGCAGTGGAAAACCCTCTCAAGAACCTCTGTCTGCTGCTCTTGATTTCTCTCGGCAAATGAATATGTGCGGACTCTGGAAAGAATAGTCGGCATCACTGCCCCCCGCCGCGAAGTCGTCAAAATAAAAACAGCGTCAGTCGGCGGCTCCTCAAGAATTTTAAGGAGGGCGTTTCTCGCATTCTCGTTCATGCGCTCGGCGTTCTCGATTATTATCGTCTTTTTGCCTTCCGCGCTCGTCTGCCTGGCCCAGTTCTCGGCTTTGCGGATAAGATTTATCGGAATCGAGTCATACATGAAAGAGTCCTCAAGTTTTTGAGCCTGCTTAACAAGGTCGCCGGTGATTTTATCAAGGTCATCGTATTCAGGAAGGGGCTTTTCTGAGTCAATCCTCTCCATAAGCTCGTCAATAGCCTGAGTGACCGGGGCGATTTTTGAAACCTTGTCGTCTCCTTCCCATAGGATCTGGCTGAAACGGTTTGAGAGCTTCCTCACGGAACGCAGAAAAAGAAATCTTGCAGCCGGCAAATATGAGCGGTTTTCCACGGCGGCCTCTAAAAAGGCTTTTCTTGCGGCAAGAATCTCAAGGGAGCAGTCGCGAGGCCCCATCAAAAGAATATTCTGGTAGGCCAAGGCTCTGTTCTTTTTGCATGATGGGCATGAGCATGTCCAGTCGCCTTTTTTTGAGCCAGTGCAGGAAAGGACGCGGGCAATCTCCAAGGCGCAGGTCAGTTTTCCTGCCGCTGAAGGGCCGGAGAGCAAAATCGCGCCGGGAAGTCTTGATTTATTGATGTCCGCCTCAAGCAGCGAAGCCGACGGCTGATACAAGAGATTCTCAAACATCAGGCGAACACTCCTCTCAAATGCTTGACCGGCTCTGCAAGAAAGGGGCTCAAGATTCTCCAGAAAGTTGAAGAGTCAAGAGTCCCCGTAAAATCAAACCAGGGCTGGGCGTTCATCAGAACCAAGAGGCAGCAGACGACAAAAAGCCCCTCAAGCGCGCCGAAGGCAAAACCAAGAACACGGTCAAGGCCTCTTAAAATCTCGCCAGAAAAAAGACTTCCGACCAGAGTCTGGATTATCTTCACGGCCAAAAAGACCACTACAAAAATCAAGAAGAAGGCTATTACAGTGTCAAGAAGCTTGTTGTCTATCGCCTTCACCAAATAGGGTTCCAAACGTCCGCAAAGTAAAAAGGCGGCGACAAGGCCCGCGATTACGGCAAGTTTTCCAAAAAGCTCGCGGATAAAGCCCTTTGCACAGGCAGCCACCGCGAAAATGAGCATGATAATCAAAAAAATCACATCGATAAAGCTTAATGTCATACGATTTCCTCAAAAATGATTTCGGCGATTTTCCGTGCAGGCTTTTTGCCCTCTGACATGGCTTTTGAAGCCCCCGCAGCCTCTGCTCTTTTTTCTTCGTCAATAAAATACTCCAATGCGGCTTTCAAATGCTCTGAGTCGGCATTCTCAGCGACAAGGACTTTTGCTGCCCCCTGCCTCTCAAAATATTCGGCGTTGTCAACTTGGTCGCCACGTGTCCCAGAGCCGCAGAGGGGAATTAGAACCATAGGCTTTCCGCTTACGGAAGACTCCCATATTGAATTCGCCCCCGCCCGTGAGAGAACTATGTCGGAAGCGGCAAGGACATCTGGCATCTCCTTATAGATAAAAGCGTATGGATAAAAGCCTGTCCGTTTTTTTGAGCAGACAAAATCCTCGTCCTTTGCGCCGCACTGGTGGACAACGGTAAAACGCTCGCAAAGCCAGTCAAGGTTTTCCACGACAAGCTCGTTTATCTGGTGGGCGCCAAGGGAGCCGCCTAAAACCAAAAGCAGGGGCTTGGAGCCGGGCTTGCTTTCAGACGAAAAAAGAAATTGAAATCCCCGCTTTGAGTCCGCCGAATAAAAGACCGGACGGACAGGATTTCCAGTGACAGTGACCTTGGATTTCAAGGCCGCCGGCAGATAGCCCTGAGTCTCCTGATAAGAGACAAGGATTTTTTTTGCGAAACGGGAGTTTATTTTCGTGGCGAGTCCAGGCGTAAAGTCGCACTCGTGGGTAAAGACTGGAATCTTGAGGATTTTAGCGGCGAGGCAGGGAGTCACGCTGACAAATCCGCCTTTAGAAAAAAGGACTAAAGGACGCAGGGAAAGCAGGCGGAAAAAAGAGACGATGACACCCGCTCCTATTTTAAAAAGGTCTGCGAAATTCTTGAGCGAAAAATAACGGCGGAGCTTTCCGGATGGAATCCCGTAAAACCGGTCAACGGAGCCGGATTTTTCCACAAGACTTCTGTCCATGCCGGATGAATTTCCCAGCCAGACGATATTTATTTCAATTTGATTTTCTTTTGCAATTTCGCGCAACTCATCGGCGACGGCAAGCCCCGGATAAATATGGCCACCCGTTCCGCCGCCCGCAAAGACGACAGTGATTTTTTTCATATGTATCATTATGACACAGTTTCAAACAAAAGAAAAGACAAGCCCTCCCTCAGACAGGCCAGTCATGATTCAGAGTCAATATTTTCCTTCCGGCCGAACAAATTTTTTGACATTCAGACTTTGGAATGTATAATAAAAATGCAATCTAAAAGGCCTTGAGTTTTTTAGGAATTCCAAACGCACAAGGAAGCATGATAAAAATTACATCCGTGTAATTTTTATCATGAGCAGTTGCGTTCTAAAGCCCGCAACTGCTATCCGCACCACGTTCGAAACTTCGTTACGAGTTCCGTGGTGCGCGGCTGCCGCCGATGCTTTAAAGGAGAGTAATATGAAACACTGCATTATCGTAAAATTCATTCCTGACATCTCAAAGAAAATCCAAAAATCCTTCATCGAGCAGATTCAGGAGCTTTTTGACAACACAAAGGAAATAGAAGGCGTTCACGACATAAAGATTTTCAAATGCTGCGTCGACCGAGACAACCGGGCAGACATCATGATTGAGATGGACATGGAAAAAGAAGCCCTTGAGGAATACGACAAGAGCCAGTGGCACCTGCTTTGGAAACAGGAATACGGACGCTTTATCGACACAAAGACGATTTTTGACTACAACGACGACAAGCCCTTCAAGGCAAAGAAAATCAAGGAAGAAAAAACTGCCGAAGAAGACGATGAATAAAATCTGATTCAGGCATAAAAAAAGCACTCCCTTAAGGAGTGCTTTTTGCCACCGGTTGGAATCGGACCAACGACACATGGATTTTCAGTCCATTGCTCTACCAACTGAGCTACAGCGGCTTGATGTTTGATATATTACCTGTTTCACTTATTTTAGTCAATAGGCGAAACAGGAAAATTCGCATTTTTTTTATTTTTTTTTAGAATTTAATTTTTCTGTCAGAACCCTTGTAGTATTCAGCGCGCAGCTGGCGAATCTGATCATCGGCCATGTAGTCGTCAAAGCCCATCATGCGGTCAATGACACCGTTCGGAGTGATTTCGATGATTCTGTTCGCGACTGTCGAAATGAACTCGTGGTCGTGAGAATTGAAGAGGATTACTCCGGGGAATGAGACAAGAGCATCGTTCAAAGACTCGATTGACTCCAAGTCCAAGTGATTTGTCGGGTCGTCCATAATCAAGACGTTTGCTCCGGAAAGCATCATTTTTGACAGCATACAGCGGACTTTCTCGCCTCCGGAGAGAACCTTGACCTTTTTAAGAGACTCATCGCCTGAGAAAAGCATTCTTCCCAAGAATCCGCGCACGTAAGCATCGTCCTGCTCCTTGGAATACTGCTTGAGCCACTCTGTGATGTTATAGTCATTGCTGAAATACTTGTTGTTGTCGCGGGCAAGGTAAGAGGTCGAAGTCGTCTGCCCCCAGAAATACTCGCCTGAGTCAGCCTTTTTCTCGCCTGAAATAATGTCAAAGAGAGATGAGATTGTCTGATGCTCGATTCCAACGAATGCGATTTTGTCAGTCCGGTTCACGACAAGGGAGAAGTCCTTCAAAAGCTGAACTCCGTCCTCGTCCTTTGAATTGAGCTTGCGGCACTCAAGAACGTTGTTTCCAATCTCGCGGTCAGCGGCAAAGTGGACGTAGGGGAATTTGCGGCTTGTGACAGGCAGATCCTCAAGCTCCAATTTTTCCAAAACCTTCTTGCGGCTTGTAGCCTGACGGGATTTCGCGGCGTTTGAGGCGAAGCGCTGGATGAACTCGCGCAAGTCCTTTGCCTTCTCCTCGTTCTTTTTCTTCTGGTCCTTTGCCTGCTTCTGCAGAATCTGGCTCATCTGGTACCAGAAGTCGTAGTTTCCGGCGAACTGGGTGATTTTTCCGTAGTCGATGTCGCAG
>CAMOIE010000032.1 GCA_946615905.1 uncultured Treponema sp.
GAGTTCGGGAGCGTAAGCGGACGAATGAGGGTGACCGAACTGCGGAAGGCGGCAAGGCAGATAAATCTTGCGCCCAAAATTTGCAGGACAAGTTTTTTCGGAGCAAAAAACAAGAAAAAAATGGAAAAACTCTTGAATATACTACACATTTTACAGTATATTTTACTTATGGCTGAAAAACCGTTTACTGTTCTTGATTTGCTCGACCTCAAACTAAAAGGTTATGACGATTTACGTCTGACTTGCATCGCAGGACGCAAGGGCTTGTCACGTTCGCTTACTGTTTCTGAAATCAACAGACCAGGTCTTGCCTTGGCGGGATTTTTTGAGTCCTTCGCCTACAACAGGGTTCAGGTTTTCGGTCACGGTGAAGTCGCCTATTTGAACCGCCTTCATCAAGACAGGAACTATCAGACTGTCGAGTCCATGTTTACCTACGATATGCCCTGTGTTGTTTTTACACATGGCCTTTCTCCGCGGCAGGAATTTCTGGACATCGCAGACCAAACAAAGTGTCCTGTTCTGCTTACTGATTTGGAGTCTTCTGAATTTTCTTCGCGCTTTATGCGTGTTTTCTCGAATATTTTCGCCCCCAAAAAAACTATGCACGGGGTTTTGGTTGAAGTTTACGGCATCGGAATTCTCTTGACTGGTCACTCTGGGGTCGGAAAGTCTGAGTCTGCCCTTGAACTGATTGAGAGGGGCCACCGCCTTGTCGCTGATGATGTTGTTTCTGTCCGCTGCGTGAACGGAAATACGATTCTCGGCCGTGGAACAAACGCCATGCTCAGCCACCACATGGAAATCCGTGGATTGGGAATTATCAATGTCTCGCAGCTTTACGGAATGTCTGCAATTTTGGAGCAAAAGGAAATTCAGCTGGTAATTAAACTTGAGGAATGGGATTCAACCAAAGTCTACGACCGGATTGGAACTGACCAGGATACAATCGAGCTTTTGGGCGTGCAGGTTCCGTCAATCGTCATTCCTATCAAGCCTGGCCGAAATCTTCCTATTATTATCGAGGCCGCCGCAATGAACGAGAGACTGAAGGACATGGGTTACAACTCCGCCCGTGACTTTAACCAGAACGTTCTCAAGTGGATTGAAACCGGCGAAGCTCAGGCTGCATATTACGGTTCTGACGACCGCTACTGACGCATTTTACGCTTTTAAGCGAATGAAAATATAAGGATGTTTTTATGACTGAAAAATTACTTACCGTACGTAACCGCGCGGGAATTCACGCCCGTCCGGCGGCTCTCATTGCCCAAATGGCAAACAAATTTTCTTCTGAAATCACACTCGAACGTGACGATACTTCTGTGAACGCAAAGTCAATTATGGGCGTAATCACAATGGCAGCCGGTTACAATACAACGATGACGGTAAAAGCTGAAGGGCCTGATGAAAAAGAGGCCGTTCAGGAAATTTTCAATTTGTTTGAAAGCCGTTTTGAGGAGGAATAAATGAGACAGATTACAGCCCGTCAGCAGGAAGTTTTGGATTTTATTTCAAACTTCACAAAAGATAATACTTATCCTCCTACCATCCGCGAAATTGGCGAGCATTTTGGAATCTCTCTCCGTGCCGTACAGGATCACATTATCGCATTGCAGAAAAAAGGCTATCTTTCTCAGAGCCAAAAACGTTCCCGCTCTCTGCGCGTGATTACAGGTGAGAACGCTTCCGGCCCCTTTGTCTCAAGGGTTCCTCTTTTGGGAACTGTCGCCGCGGGAAAGCCCCTTCTTTGCGAAGAAAATCTTGACGGCTATGTGAACCTCACGGAGCCTTTCGTCCGCCCAGGAAAGAATTATTTTGCCCTCCGTGTGCGCGGAACTTCCATGATTAACGCTGGAATCCTTGAGGGAGACTTGGCGGTAATCGAGCAAACGGAGTCCGCAGTTGACGGTCAGATCGTTGTTGCGGTTCTTGACGAGGCGATTACCCTCAAACGCTTCTACAAGGAATCTGACAGAATCCGCCTTCAGCCGGAAAATCCTGACTTTCAGCCGATTTACAGCAAGAATCCGAGAATCGTCGGTGTTCTTTCAAATATCGTCCGGACTTATTGATGTCCCTTCCTGTCTACCTTTTTACCGGTCCTGAGACCGGCGAGCGCAATGACGAAGCCGAAAAAATCAGGGCCGCACTCAAAAAAAAGTTTTCTTCCTCTGACGACTACGTTCTCTATGCGTCCGACACGCGGATTCAGGACGTTGTGGCAAAATTGAGGACAGAATCCCTTTTTACCCCGGCGACCTTCATCATTTTGCGCGGGGCTGAGACTATAAAAAACAAGGAAGACATATCGCTTTTGGCGGAATGGATTGATTCTGTCACTCCGTCCGCAAAAAACAAGGAGCCGTCCGAATCTTCTGTACTTGTTCTTGAGTCGGACGAGACTTCGGTGGACTCCAAGCTGGAGAAGATAATCCCCAAGTCAAACCGCAAAATCTTCTGGGAAATGTTCGAGGACAGGAAAGAAGAATGGCTGCGTAATTTTTTCCGCAAGAACGGCTATTCTCTTTCCCCAGATGCGACCGCCGCCATTTTGGATTTAGTCGAAAACAACACGGAAGCCTTGAGGACTGAATGCTCAAAATTCTTTTTGTGTTTTCCTGCTGGGCACGAAGTCTCAACAGAAGATGTGGAGAAAATCCTTGCCCATAACCGCGAGGAATCAGCATTCACACTTTTTGACGCGATGTGCGAGTCTGCAAGCCCCAAGGCCAGGCTTGAGAACTCCCTTGGCATACTGCAGAAGATTTTGATGACAAAAAACGCCAATGCGGTCATGCTGTCGGCGGGTCTTGTCTCCTGTTTCCGCCGACTCTCTGCCTGGCATGCGATTCATGCGGAAAGCGCCTATCCCGATGAGATTTCATTGAAGTCAAGTGGTTTTGCAAGCAAAAAGGCTAGGAGCCAGTATGCCAGGGCAGCCCGCATTTGGAACGCCGGACAGACTGCTGCAATAGTTTCCCTTATCGCCAGCACCGACATGCAGATTCGCCGTGACGGACAAACTTTTTCAGAAACTGCCCTGACCTTGTTGCTTTACGAAATCATAATGAAAAACGGAGCCTACTGCGCTAGCTACGATTCTTGACTGGCTTGTCAGCTGATTTTTTCCAGCAGACTTTTTAGAGAGGCAATCTCGTCATCTGTTAGGGTGATACCCTTGCCCATTTTCTGGTGGTCTGGAGACCAGGGGCGGATATCCCATTTTGAGGGGCGTCCTCCCCATGACACCTTGTTCAGCTCCACAGTCCAGCCTCCCTTGCCCTCTGAAAGAACTCCGAGTTTTTCGGTAATCTCAAATGAAAAATCATCCGCCATTGTTGCCTCCTGAAAGGGCAAATTAACGCCCCGCTATATTATTATATATCATAATATCATCTTTCGGCCTAAAATTGGAGTAATTTAATATATTATATAGTATTGAAATAAAAAATGCTATAAAAGTGTTTGTCAGTGGGCTAACCATGTTGCCCGTAGAAAAGTTTGCCGATATAATGTGTAGAAAATTGTATTTTATCTAAAATTTGGGAGGATAAAATTGAAACTTCGGAAAGTATCATACGCTGTATGCGTGCTTGCCGCACTGGCGCTGGTTTCATGTGGCTCAACGAAAAATGTTGAGGACACGACAGCTGTTCAGGATTCTACAACGGCAACAGAAGAGACTTCTGCCGAAACAGAAGCAAGCTCTGAAGAAAAAGCTGATCCGAGCATCGAATCTGAAAACGAAAAATCTTTTGCCCGCGTAGAAAAAGCCCGCCAGGCTGCAATCGACGCAAAAGTTCAGGACTCTTACCCGGACGGTTTTAATGAGGCCGAAAAAATCTATTCAGAGCTTAAAAAGAACCTTGAGTCAGACAAAAAAACTGACCGTACTTCTGAGTGCAACGACTTGATTAACCGCTACAACTCATTGGTTTTGGCAGCCCAGGCGAAAGCCTACAAGGTCCAGGTCGATGAGATGGCGTTCAACGAATTGGACAAAAAGGCCTACGAGGCTGGTGCAAACGCCCTCAAGCAGTACGATGACCTTGGAAGCGGGGCCAGCGGAGCTGATTTGCTAGCCCAGGCAAAAATTGCTAACGAGTCATATAAGGCCCTCTTGAACAAGGGACTGATTGCAATGGCCGGCCGTGAGCGCAATGATGCCTTGGAGGCCAAAAAAAAGGCTGACTCTGTAAAAGCCGGTGTCGCAAAAAAAGACATCTACACAGAGGCCGCTAACACCTTCAAAAAAGGTGACTCAGATTACGTGACTGGAAACACACTTGACGCTTACAACAAGTACAAGTCCTCAAAGAAAACTTTCAACGAATTGTACGAGACGATTTTCGCAAAGCGCGCTGAGGCTCAGGCCAAAATCGATGCCGCCAAGAAAAAGGTTGCGGAATCAGCTGAGTACGCGACAGAGGCTGACACAATCGCTCCTGTAGCTGATGGAACTGCCGGAATCGAAAAGGAAGACGCTGTTCTTCTTGAAGAAGACCAGCTTGCAAATCCTGAGGAAGCCGTTATCAACGTTGAGGAAGGCAAGACTGCCGACACTGCTGAAAAAACTGCCGAGGCAGCGATTGCTGTTGAGGGTCTCGTAAACAAGACTGTTGACTCAGCCGTAAAGGAGGCCAAGTGATGAAAAAGTTTCTCGGATTTTTTGCCGCAGTTTTAGCTGCATCAAGTCTCTTTGCTGCCAGCTACAAGAACAACACATACCAAAAGCTCGCTGATGAATACACCCGCAAAGCTCAGAACGCCCTCGATGCCGGTGACTATGTTCTCTCTGAAGAATACGCCGCCAAGGCCGAAGAGAACGCGGCTCTTAGCCAGGCTTACATCAAAAAAATGCTCGCAAAGTCAGAAGCTGACGCGGCTATGAAAAACGCCCAGAAGCGTCTGGAGTATGCAAAGCAAATCAATGCTGACCGCGACTTCCCGATGGCCTATTCAAGCGCGCAGAAGTCCTATGCTTCCGCACAGTCAGCCTACGACGGAGAGGATTATCCAACAGCAGTGACTTATGCTAACCAGGTTTTGGACGCCCTTGCTGACATCAAGGAAATCACTCCCCTTCCAAAGTATTATGTCGTCCGCCCCTGGGCTGACACAAAGGACTGCTACTGGAATATCTCCGGCCGCGACTATGTTTATGCCAACCCGACCCTGTGGGAAAACCTCTATCAGGCGAACAAGCAGAATATGCCGAAAGCCGATGACCCCAACCTTATTCTCCCCGGAATGAAGATGGAAATTCCTTCTATCAGCGGAGAATTCAGGGACGGAACCTGGTCTCCCAACAAGGAATACGAGCCGTACAACTTAAAACGCTAAAACTATTGCAAAATAAAAAAAGGCTTCCAAAAACGGAAGCCTTTTTCGCTTTAAACTGACTTTTTGATTAAAAAGAGGCCAAGTGCCGCCGCCATGAGGCTGTGCTGGTATTCAGGGCTGGCCATATTCTGACAGACTTCCTTTTGGCTGATTTTCTGGCAGTTTATGTATTCGTCAGAGTCCAGCTTTTGCTTGCCGGGCGCAGTCAAATCATAGGCCGCAAAAAAGTGAACCCGGTTCCCGTTTATAGCAGGATTCGGACTCATTGTTCCAAGGTGGACAAGTCTTCCCGTATTGCAACCGGTCTCCTCTAAAAGCTCGCGGGCAGCCCCCTCTTCCGGCTTCTCGCCTTTTTCCACGACTCCGCCGGGAAACTCAACGCTCAGCGACTTGGAGCCGTGCCGCCACTGTTTCACCATCAAAAATGACTCGTCAATCACTGGAATCACGACAACCCAATCGTTCGCGTCAATCACGTAATATTCGTTCTTTTCGCCTTCCGGTGAAATCGCTTCGACAGAATTGACTGTGAAAATCTTGGTCTCAAGCAGGGGCTTTCTCGCCCCCTCAGTCCAAATCAGGCTCTTGTCAGAATCGCTCATGGTCAGTCCTTTACGAAGTCCGTGCGGTAGGGATTGAAGATGTCCAAAAGGACTCCCTCCTCAAGGCAGACGCAGCCGTGTTCAACTCCGTCCTTTTTGAGCATAGTGTCGCCCTGTGTGACGATTTTCTTCACGCCATCGATTGTAAATTCAAATTTGCCGCTTACAACGTATGTAATCTGTGTGTTGGGGTGGTGGTGCAAGGCTCCGACCGCGCCTTTCTCAAAGCGGTTTTCCACGCACATAAGGTCGTCTGAGTAGGCGAGAACTCGCTTTACGACTCCCTGCTTGTTGTCCTCAGGAACTGCGTCCTTGTAAAATACCCAGCGGTCGTTTTTCATAAAAATCCTCCAAATTAAATTTAAAAACTGATTCTAAAATTATAGCGGGTGACTGGTGATTTTTCAACTTTACAAGTTTGACTTTTGGGACAGCCCCATTGTGTAAAAAATGACAGTCTGAAAGAAATGTGCTATATTTTAAGAAATATTATTTTTTTTGAGGACGATATGAGATTTCTTATTACTTCTGACTTGCACGGAAAAACTGACGTGCTTGATAAACTTGACTCTGAATTCAAGGCGGCTGACGCGGTGTTTTTCGGTGGCGATTTTGCCGAATTCAATAAACTGGAGACCGGCAAACCTGCCATGCAGGCACTGATCCAAAAGTGCGGGGAAAAGCCCCTCTTTAGCGTAATCGGCAACTGCGATTCCCCGGATTTTATAGAAGAAATCGAAAAGGCTGACATTTCTATTGAAGGCAGCCTGACCTTTTATGAGGGACTTGCCCTTGCCGGTTCTGGCGGTGGCTCCAAATTCACAGGGACGACTCCGTTTGAGCGCAGCGAAGAAGAGCTTCTCTCTGATTTTGACGTGCTGAAATCCTCACAGGAGCAAATCTCAGGCGACGGGGAGACGAATTCTCTCGTCCTGATTATGCACAATCCTCCCAAGGACACTGAATGTGACATAATCGAGGGCGGCGTTCACGTCGGAAGTCAGAAACTGCGTGAATTAATAGAAGAATTCAAGCCGCTTTTTGTCGTCACTGGTCATATCCACGAGTCTGCCGGAATCAGTAAAATCGGGGAAAGCGTCGTTATGAATCCCGGAAGTCTGGCTGAGGGCAAGTACGGAATCATTGAGGCGGAAAAATCCGAAGGCGGCTGGAAAGTCATCAAATCTGAGCTGAAAAGTATTTAAATCCATATAATATCTTTTTCTTTACAGTTAAAGTTTTTGCCTATATAATTTTAAGAGGGTATTCAGATTCGATGCCCTCTTATTTTTTTTTGCGAGGCAATCATGGAAAAATCAGACAGAAAAAAAAAGACAAGCTTGGTTCTATCACTTCTGACAGTCATAGCTCTTGCTGTTATCGTTACGAACCTGTTGCAAACACTTGTCATCACAGGGCGCATGAAAAAAGAAGCCTTAAAGGCTGACGAGGAAAAGTATTTGGAAATGGCAGAAGCCTACGCCATTTCAATCACGAACCGCATAAACGGCATGTATGATTCTCTTGACTATTACGTGAATGCCGAAATCGTTCAGACGGAAAACGAGCAGGCCATAATCAACTGGCTTTTGTCTGTTCCTTCAAAACGGAACAAGGATTTCTCCCGCGTTTTCTACTGCGGACCTTCCGGCGACTATATGGCCGATGACGGCTCCCATGCGAACATCTCCGACCGCTCATATTTCAAGGATGTATTCTACAAGGGAATGGAGCGTACCATTGACGACCCGGTTTTCTCAAAATCCAACGGAAAGGCTGTTGTCCATGTGACGAGGGCTGTAAAAGTCAACGGCAGGACAATCGGACTTTTCTGCGGTGTGGTTGACTTGACTTATATCAACCAGGTTGTGAATGACATATCTGTCGGCGAGACCGGCTACGGATGGATGCTGGCCTCTGACGGAACGGTAATCTCCCACAAGATGAAAGATTATGTCATGCAGAGGAACTTTGTCACGGCACCTTCCGAAGGCCACGAGGATATGGCTCCGGTCGCCGCTAAAGTCGCCGCCGGTGACAGAGGAATGGCGGAAATCGCAGGCCTTCGCAAGGGGCAGCGGGATTTCATTTTCTACCATGGTATAGAAGGAACCCCCTGGGGACTTGCATTCTCAATTGAGGGAACTGAGGTTTTCAGCCTCTCAAATTCAGTGCGCAACTATATTATGATTGGCGGCCTGATTACGATTATCGGTCTGCTCGTGATTTCAGGAATCTTGCTCTACAGGTCAATCAAGCCTCTCCAGATTGTCGAGACCACTATCAACGGAATCGCCTCTGGAAACGCAGACCTCACAAAGCGCATTGAAATCGACTCAAAGAACGAAATCGGCGAGGTTGTCAACGGATTCAACAAATTCACGGAAAAACTCCAGCTTATCATCAAGGAAGTCAAAAACTCAAAAGAAGAGCTTTCTGTTGCCGGTGAGGACATGGGAGCCGCCTCAGAAGACACGGCTTCTTCTATCACGCAGATTATCGCGAACATCGAGAGTATGCATCAGCAGATTGTGGGTCAGTCCGCATCCGTAGAGCAGACAGCCGGAGCTGTAAATCAAATCGCCTCAAATATCGCATCTCTTGAGAATATGATTGAAAGCCAGTCAGCGGGTGTCACCCAGGCTTCCGCCGCAGTAGAGGAGATGATTGGCAATATCAAGTCTGTAAACCAGTCAGTTGAAAAGATGGCCTCATCATTCTCTGAGTTGAGCGCGAACGCCAGCAACGGAATCACAAAACAGCAGGCTGTGAACGAGCGAATCAAGCAGATTGAGGAGCAGTCAGCAATGCTTCAGGAGGCGAACGCAGCCATCTCAGCAATCGCTGAGCAGACAAACCTTCTTGCTATGAATGCCGCAATCGAAGCTGCCCACGCAGGAGAGGCTGGAAAGGGCTTCTCTGTCGTTGCTGATGAGATTCGTAAGCTATCGGAAACTTCAACCGAGCAGTCAAGGACAATCGGAGACCGCCTGAACGGAATCAAGGAGTCTATCGGAACAGTCGTTGCCGCGTCAAATGACTCAAGCGAGGCTTTTGAGGCTGTATCCCACAAAATCAAGGAGACAGACGAGCTGGTTCTTCAGATTAAGGCTGCGATGGAAGAGCAGAACGAGGGAAGCCGGCAGATTTCAGAGGCACTTCATTCGATGAACGACTCTACAGTTCAGGTTCGCAACGCTTCAAGCGAGATGAACGCGGGGCAGAAGGCGATTTTGGAAGAAGTCTCAAGATTGCAGACTGCGACAAGCAGCATGAAAAACTCCATGGACGAAATGTCTGTCGGAGCCAGAAAAATCAACGAGACCGGCGCTACCTTGAGCGAGATTTCCGGCAAAATGAAGGAATCTATCGACAAGATTGGCGGCCAGATTGACCTCTTCAAAGTCTGACGCTAAGATTTCCTTATGGCAAACGGACAAGAAGATTTAGCAGAAAAGAATAAAGACAGGCAGATGCCCTCCCTAAAGTGGACCGAATGGAAGAACTTTCAGGGAAGGGAAGATGCCGACATGCTTGAGGAAAAGCAGACGGGCTGGTCAAGCAAAAAGTCCAGCCGCGGTGACTACGATTCCTATTATGATGACTAGGCTAAAAGCCGTAAAAAAATCCCGCGCTTCGGTATGAAGCGCGGGATTTTTGCGTTAGCGATTGTAGCACAGCCAAAGGCGTTCGCAATGGCGGTTGAAGTGGCAACGAAGTTTCCCGCGCCGCTTGTCGAAACATCCTCGAATGGAGCGTCAGCGGAAGTGCGCAAAGCGCGGCGAAGCAAACTGCAAGTTTGCTTCGCAACGCCCTGAATCCTAGCGTCCGTGACAGTTCTTAAATTTTTTGCCGCTTCCGCAGGGACAGGGATCGTTGCGGCCTACTTTGGGCATTGACCGCTTGTAGGTGATGCTTGTTCCTGTTGAGGCTCCTGCCATCGTGCGACCTGCTGCCTGCTGGGCATTTCTTGCCATCGCAGCTCCTTGATTTTGCGCTTGGTTGGCCTGGTCAGACATGGAGGCGGCTTCCTGATGCTGTGCTGACATGTTTTTCATCGCAGGATTTTGTCTTTCCTGGTAGGCAGGGTTCAACTGGATGCGGACTTTGAACACGCGGCTTGCGATAAGCAGTCGGATTTCCTCGATTATCGCGTCAAAACGGTTGAAACCGTCGATTTTGTATTCTGTCAGCGGGTTTTTGGAACCATAAGAGCGCAGGTGGACAGCCTCACGGAGGGCATCGAGATATTCAAGCTGGTCGAGCCATTTTTTGTCAATCGCGGCGATGTACTGGTAGCGGATGAACATGTTGAAGTTCTCGTGGCCGACCAAAGTCTCCTTTTCCGTCAAATCGTTGCGGAGGAGTGCAAGAACAGACTCTTCCTTAAGCTGGTCAATCGGAATCTGGACTCCGAAATTCGTGCGGATATTCTCAAGGAGCTTTGACTGCTCGGTGGAATTGCGCTTTGAGTGATTGTATTCGTCAAACCAGTCGCCGAGATAGTCCTGCGCAGTATTCATGACCCGCTCAGAAAGATTCGCGTCTGCAAGGATGTCGTCCCTCTGTCCGTAGATGTATTCGCGCTGCTCGTTAAGAACGTCATCGTAGTCAATGAGGTTTTTACGAATCTCAAAGTTGCGCTCCTCGACTTTTTTCTGGGCTTTTTCGATTCCCTTTGTAAGCCAGGGGTGGTAAATCGGCTCTCCGGGCTGCATACCGATTTTTGTCATGAGGTTTTTCATGCGGTCTCCGCCGAAAAGTCTCATGAGGTCATCATCCATAGAGATGTAGAATTTTGAGCGTCCGGGGTCGCCTTGACGGCCAGACCGTCCGCGCAGCTGGTTGTCGATGCGGCGGGATTCATGGCGCTCGGTTCCGATTACGTAAAGTCCTCCGAGATTTTTAACTTCCTCGTAGTCCTTTTTCCAGTTTTCCTTTTCGACTGTCAGGGCTGCCTCGTACTGTTCGGGCGTGGCGTTTGTACCGGCTCGTTTGCGTGCGCGGGATTCAGGGTTGCCGCCCAATTTAATGTCGGTTCCGCGTCCTGCCATGTTCGTGGCTACAGTCACGGAGCCTTTTGCGCCGGCTTCCGCGATGATTGTAGCTTCGCGGGCGTGGTTCTTAGCGTTCAAAACCTCGTGGCGGATTCCTTTTTTGGTCAGCAATGAAGAAAGATGCTCTGATTTTTCAACGGAGACCGTGCCGACAAGAACAGGCTGGCCTTTTTCGTGGGCTGCTGCGATTTCCTTGACAATCGCGTTCCATTTATCTTCCTCGTTCAGGTAAACCTCGTCCTGCTCGTCGATTCTTTCGACAGGCTTGTGGGTCGGAATCACAACGACATCGAGCTTGTAGATTTTCGCGAACTCAACTGCTTCCGTGGCGGCCGTACCGGTCATGCCGGAAAGTTTTGTGTACATGCGGAAGAAGTTCTGGAATGTGACTGTCGCCATTGTGCGGTTGCGCTGGGCAATCTTGAGTCCTTCTTTTGCCTCGATGGCCTGATGAAGTCCGTCTGAGTAGCGGCGGCCTTCAAGGATACGGCCTGTGAATTCATCGACAATCTCGACTTTTCCATCGCGGACCACATAGTCAACATCGATGTTGTAGAGGACGTGGGCGCGAACCGCCTGAGTGAAATAGTGGACGAACTCAAAGTTCTGCTCGTCAAAAACAGTGGAGTCGGCAGTAATCAGGTTGTGCTGGTGGAGGATTTCGTCAATATGGTTCATTCCGAAGTCGGTGAAGGAGACACGCTTTGACTTCTCGTCGATTTTGTAGTCGCCCTTCATGGCCTTGCGCTGCTCAGGAGTCATCTCGACCTCATCGGGATAGTCGCCTGTGGCCGGGTCTTTTTCGACTTCTGTAAGCTCCCTCACGTACTTGTCGACCTCGTGGAATTTGTAAGTGTCGTCCTCGGCGGGTCCTGAGATGATGAGCGGGGTTCTGGCCTCGTCAATCAAAATTGAGTCGATTTCGTCGACGATACAGAAGTTGAAGCCGCGCTGGACTTTTCCCTTCAAGTCAACCTGCATGTTGTCGCGAAGGTAGTCAAATCCGAACTCGTTGTTGGTTCCGTAAGTGATGTCGCAGTCGTAGTTCTTTTTGCGCTCATCGTTGTCCATATTTGAGAGAATCGTTCCGACAGTCTGACCCATGTAGGCGTAAACCGGGCGCATCCAAGCCGCGTCGCGCTCTGCCAGATAGTCGTTGACTGTGACGATGTGAACGCCGAGTCCGCTCAGAGAATTCAAATAGGCTGCGGCAACGCACATCAATGTTTTTCCTTCACCGGTTTTCATCTCCGTGATTCTGCCGGAATGGAGGACGAGGGATCCCATAATCTGAACATCGTAGGCACGCTCACCGAGAACACGGAAAGCAGCCTCGCGGGCAAGTGCGAATGCCTCAGGCAGGATGTCATCGAGAGTCTCGCCTTTCGCAAGTCTTTCCTTGAAAATCTGGGTCTGTTTTGGGAAGTCTTCCGCAGAAAGTGATTTTGCCCATTCTTCCTTTGCGTTAACTTTTGCAAGGACGGGCAGGAGTTTTTTTACATCGCGTTCGTTCTGTGAACCGAAAATCGCCGCTAAAACTTTGTCAAGCATATAATTCCACCATAAATTTAATGGAATAAATATACTTAAAAATCACGTTATAGTAAAGATATGCCGACCCTTTGGGGGGCTTTTTACAGGGGAAATGCGCCAGCGATGGGAGTGCCGAAGTTGGCAAGAAAAACAGCTTGACTGTTTTCCCTGCCAATGGAGCGTCAGCGGAAGCACGGACGTAGCGGCCCCGTGCAAGCGGGGAGGCGCCCAAAAAGAAAAAAATCGAGTTTGATTACTGTCGGCGAAATCGCTATAATTTACGCATGTCTGAAAGAGAAATTTCATTTTTAGCCTCAAAAATATATGAGCTTTACGGCACGGTCAAACGGGCTAGGGGGGCTTTTTTGTACACGGCAAAGAGAGTCCGCCTCACAGATTTGTATCAGGAGGGTGGCAGGGCGATTTTAGGCTGGGGAGGCTCTTCCGCATTCACGGTTTTCAAGGACATTTTGAGCCGGGGGGCGAACGGTTCGTTTTCGACGGATTATTCTCCGAGGCTTGGCCGCGACTCAAAAAAAAGTCAGCTTTCAAAGGCTCTTTCGACTCTGCTGAATTCAAATCGGGCGGCATATTTTTTCCCGACAAAAAGCGCGGCTTTATCTGCCGCATTGAAAATCAGCCCTAATGGAACTTCTGTCTGGAAGCCCTGGACTGGAGCGGACGTGAAATTTGAGGAGATTTCCTGCGTTCTTTTGGAGCCACCTCTGGCCTGGGCTAGCGGAATCTGGATTTTGGCTATTTTGCAAGATGATTCTGAGGAAAATTCTGGCAATCAGGAAATTGAGAATCTTTTTTCTGTCCCTGCGCCTCTTGCGGGAGCGGTTACAAGGTCTATTTACAATTTGATTGCGGCGGTGCAGGAAAGAAGCGAAAAGGACTGGTTCATTTACGACAAAGTTCTGACAAAATACTGGACCCGCAAAGGCCCATACCTCTTTCCGAAAGTTCCAAAGGGGCAATACGAGGACTTTATCCTTCACTGCCTGAAAAACGAGGTCGTGGTCAGCCCGGAATACGAGTGTCCTTCGATTGTTCCATTTGGGGCGAATCCCGGAGTTTTTGCAAAGTTGCAGAAAAATCCATTTGAATTTTCCTCTGACGTTTCCGAGTCCACGCCGGGAGGAAAGGCTGACTGATGACGGAAGGCTTTTTAATTCTTTCGATAATAAAATTGTTTTTGGGTGCTATCGCGGCTTTTTTTGCGATTCTACTTTGGAGCCGAACACATGACTCGGCCTGGGTTTGTCTTGTCGCCGGGGCTATTTTCTCTTACGTGAGACTTGTCTTTGAGTTTTTGATGAGGCTTGGAATCGTCAATGCCTTCGGGCCGTTTTTTGGGGGCGTCCAGCTTTCGGATTTGATTTTTACGGTTCTTCCATATTTATTTTTTATCTCCGCATTTATTTTGATGCTGTCAAAGAGCAGAAGATAGATTTTTCTCCTATAGGAGGGCGGCCACGATTTCGGAATAGTTTTGTCGCTAGCCCTTTTTCAAATTTTTGATTACCTTTATAGACATGAGCGAAATCAATGATTATTGGCAAAAATTTTTAAAGGACTCCGGGCGCAATCCAGAGGAAACCGGATTTTCGGGCGAGATGGCCTTTGAGGACAGGGGGATTACAGGCGACGAGCAGCTTCGCCTTTTGCTTTCCGGCGCAAAGACTGCCGCATTTTCACCATTCCCGGCCTACTCGATAAACAGGGAGCCGCTTCCAGTGCCCGGCGAACTCTACATTGCGGAAGACAGGGACGGAAACCCCTGCGCGATTGTGGAGCTTGTTGACGTGCAGACAATCCCTTTCGGTCAGATTTCATGGGAGCTTGCCAGCCGTGACGGCGAGGACGAGAGCATGGAAGCCTGGCGTGAAAAAGAAAAGGAATACATGGAGGAGGAAGGCCGGCTCTGCGGATTTGATTTTTCCGATGAGACTCCGGTCGTCTGCGAGATTATGCGCGTGATTTACCGGTAAAAAAAAATTCGTTATAATAAAAGTGAACCGCGTATGCGGAAAAATAAATAAACCGTATAAAAAATTACGGAAATTCAGGAGTCTTTTATGTCAACAAAAGGACACAGAAGCATCGGACACTTTCTTTTGAAGTGCGGACTTGCAATTTACTTGGTCATCACAGGACTTGCCCTTCTCGGTGCGGTCGGCAGCATCATGGGAAACAACTTTGTTGCCGCGATTTACGAGCCTTTTTCTGGTGACTTGGCCAATCTGGTTAAAATCGTAGTCGGAGTCCTGCTTTTGCTTTGCGGTGTCGTTACTGCAATCGATATTTTCGTCGACCTCGGCAAATGGGACAATATCATCATGTTGGTTACTACAATTGTATGGATTGTAATCGCGATTCTCGCCGACGTGCTGAGCAATTCTTACGGTCTGAGCCTTCTCTCTAAAAACATCTGGGCTTGGCTTTTGAACGTCTCAAAGGACCTGCTGATTATCGGCGGCATCCAGTCCATCCGCGACTAATTGTTTGTTGAAAATCTCCCTGCATGGATGCAGGGGAAAAGCACAGACGGAAATTGCTTCGCAATTTCCGTTAAAGTCGGGTTTGCAAGGAGGCAAACCCGACTTCGGCCCACATGCGAATCGAACGCACAACCTGCCGCTTAGGAGGCGGCTGCTCTATCCAGTTGAGCTAGCGGACCAAACAATGTGATTATTCTAATTTAAAATCAAATTTTTGTCAGCAACTTTGTTAAAAATTGTAGTAAATACCACGCTTGGCAAAACCCGCAAAGCCGTCTGCCTCAGGCTCGAATTCCTGCCATTTGTCGGAATAGTGGCACAGGAAAATCTTCTTTTTGAGCAGACCCGGCAGATTTTTCAAGTCCCCGTAAAATGTATGGACTCCGCCCGGAAAAAACTGGCAGTCGTGGAAAATCGCCTCGATTTTATAGTCTGAGGTCATCCAGTTTATAAGCTCCGGGTCAAATCTAGTGTCAGAAGTGAATAAAATCCGCTCATCGATTAAAAGTCCGACCGAGTAAAACATCTTCTTCCAGTTTTTTTTCTTGCCTACAAGAGGAATATGCTCGGTGCGGAAAATCTTTACGTTTATGGAGCCGACATCTGCCGAATAAAATGGCCGGGGAGCTTTTGAAATCAAGAGGGGCTTTATCTGCTCGAAATAGTCGTCAAAGAAAAGAGGCTTTCCGTAGTTTGAGTCAGAATAGGTCAGGCCTCCCTTGAGGGAATCCCGCCAGAGAATTTTTTTGTATTCGTCTGTAATCACCATGCGGGGTCTTGTCCTCAGCGAGTAGCGGGACGTGAGTGCGAGTTCCTCGATTCCTCCTATGTGGTCAGCGTGGGAGTGGGTCGGCAGAATGTTCTTTATGTCAGTGATTTTCGCCCCGTATGTGTGGAGGGCATAAGGGCAGATTCCACCGCAGTCTACAAGAAGGTGGTCGTTGCCCTTGATAATCAAGAGGTTGTTGGAGAAATTTTCCTTTGCAAACGCGGAGCCTGTCCCGATGAAAAAAAGCGAGAGATTTCCGCTGTTTGTTAACTTCAATGGTGAAGAAAATTCCGTCATTTCCATATTTTGATTATAACACTATTTGGCAGAATTTCCAATTATCTGTGCGAATCTGAATGCATCAAGGAATTTTTCGCGCCTAAAGTATTTCCGGCAGACTGTAGACTTCCTCAACTCCGGTCACGAGAATTCCGGCCATTCCCATTTCAATCGGGAGCTTCAGGTCGATGTCGAACCTGTCTCCGACTGAAAGGCATTCTGAGTATTCGATTTTTCCGCCGATTTTTTTGCTGACCAGGTTGACAGCCTCCCTGAACGGCTCCACGGCGGGCTTTGACTTATAGCAGGTGTCAAGGCCGATTATGTCTGGAATCAGGCTGTCAACGCCCAGAACTTCCAGAGTGCGGCGGGCCGGGGCGACAGGATTGTTCGTGACGCAGATGAGAGAATATTTTTTTGAGAGCTTTTCAAGTGACTCTATGAGCCTTTCATCGCGGCTCAGATATTTTGCCGGGTCAAAAAGCTCTTTTCTCCACTCAACGGAAGTCTCAATCGTAATCCCGTAGTGGGTCAGGAGATTTCCGAGGCTGATTTTTTCCCCCTCGTGTTCCCGTGCCCATTGCCGCCTGAAATCCGCGACCATTTTTCTTGCCTCA
Source organism: uncultured Treponema sp. (assembly GCA_946615905.1). Classification (GTDB taxonomy): domain Bacteria; phylum Spirochaetota; class Spirochaetia; order Treponematales; family Treponemataceae; genus Treponema_D. The sequence continues at coordinate 16,708 of CAMOIE010000032.1, forward strand.
TCGTGGCTGATTCCCCGAATCTCTGCGAAATGCCTGACTTGGCTGTCAATCTGCTCGTGGGCGTACTCAGGGCATGTGTAGAGCGTTGAGTCGATGTCGAATATGAGGACTTTTATTCTTTTGCTCTCAAGGTTGAAAATTTTCATTTTTTTCAAAAGACAGAAAAGCTCTGAAGACTTTTTTGTCGATTATTTTTTGTCGACCGGGGTGGCCGGCGAGAATTTTTTTGCGGTTTTCGTCAGGCAGAAGGCCGCGGCCTCAAAGGAGTCATAGTCACCCAGGGAAATTCGGGCGAGAATGTTGTCTCCGGCAAGCTCTGAATCTGGGCAGCTTGTCACCCAGACAGGAATTCCCGCAGTGTCGCATTTTAGCTGCATCCAAGCGTCATTCTGCGCCTGGCCTCCGGCGACCGTCATGTACATGGGGTCTTTAAGCCCTGCGCGTTTGGCCGCTGAATTCAAGATATTGCAGGCAGCCCAAACCTTGTGGGCGTTGTTGAAGAGAATCTGACTGCCTTCTTCCGCCTCTTTTTCTGAGAGCAGGGCGACAGTTTTTCCCCGCCGGTAATCCACGAGGGAAGACAAGAGTTTTGGCCATTCGATTTTTTCTTTGCGGGCGACTTCCAGCTTGTGCTTGAAGGCAGAAATCTCGACTCCAGAATCAGGAATCAGGACGGAGGCGTTCCAAAGGCCGGGGATAATCGACGGCATCGTGCGGATTTTGTCCCCCTCAAGCGGCTGGTCTGTGCAGAGGTTAAGGCCTTCGGAAGAGCCTGCCCTGTCGCACATAAGTCCGGGGAGGACTGTGTTTGTTCCGAGCATGGCCGCGATGAAGTCAGGCACACCGGAAATCACGAATGTTCCTTCCAAAAGGCCTGTCGCAAGGGCGGCTGCCTCCGTGATTTTGCCAACAGCCTTTGCCGGTTCAATGAATTCCGGGAGCTTTGAGATTTCCTCGTCAGAGAAGTTTGCCGCCTTTAGAAGGTCTTTAGTCCAGTAGTATTCGCCGAAGCGTTCCTCCGGCAGGAATGTGACGGCCTTTCCTGTGAGCGTCCATACTAAAAATTCCGGGCCTGAGAAGATTTTTGACGAGACCTTCCAAGTCTCCGGGTATTTGCGGCGGAAAGCGTCGATTCTTGGAATGTAGAGTGATTTTGATTTTGGAAGCTCCAGGTTTGTTGGAACTTCTTCGTTCCACATCAGCGTTTCGCCAGTCGGGGAGACAAGGGTGGGGCCGTTCCCGGAGATTACGACTGCCTCGATTCCTGTGTTTGGAGCCAGCGTCTTTAATACGGAAACGGCTTTTGCAAGGGCGGAAAGCCATTCGCAGGCTGCGAAGTTACTTCCGCTCTCGGCAAGAACCTGTCGGGTGTAGGCCAGTGGTTCAGGTGAATCAGTCATAAAAGCAGCTTTCAGTGAAGTGCTTCCAATATCAACGCAAAGAACGGCATCGGCCATACAAGAACCTCCAAGATTCAATGAAAAATGAACAATACTATTTTACATGACTTTTCGCCATTCGTCCAATTTTTCATTAATTACTTGTTCCTTTTACCAGCTTGTCGATAATCGTGCGGTTGTCCAGCAAGTCTGAAAGGCTCTGGTTGTGGTGCAATCTTGTGATTACGTTCGCGAAGAGTCCTGAGACGTTTGTCGGAATGAACCATTCTTTGTCGGCAAGGTCAGAGTGGTAGACGGCGTTTGTTCCGATTACACGGTAGAAAAGTCCCTGCTTGTAGGCTTCGTCAAAGAGCTGAATCGCGTTTCCGGTGAAGAAGGGGAGGGAGATTGCTGCTATGACTTTTGTGGCTCCCTGCTCGTGGAGGAAGCCCATCGCCTTGAGCAAAGTTCCACCTGTTCCAAGCATGTCGTCCGCCAAGAAGGCAACCTTTCCCTTTACATCGCCGAGCAATTTGATTGACTTGATGTTGGTGTTTTTTGCGTCCTGGGTGACTACTGAGTAGTCGCGCTCTTTGTAAATCATTGCCAGCGGCACTTTGAGGCCAGTCGCGTAGAATTTGTTGCGGTCAATTGCTCCAGTGTCTGGGGAAACTACTACCAAGTCCTCTTTGTCAGGTCCTGAGAGGTTCACGACTTTTGTAAGCTCGCGGATAATCTGGTATGAGGCGTGGAGGTTTTCCAAGTGGGTTGTGTTGAATGCGTTTGGAATCTCGCGTGAGTGGATGTCGAGAGTTACGATTCTGTTAACTCCCATCATCTCGTAGACGTGGCTGAGCAAGGATGCTGTAAGGCCTTCGCGTCCCTTCTTTTTGTGCTGGCGGGCGTATGGAAATGCGGGCAGAACCAAAGTGATTGAGGAGGCTCCTGCCTGGCGTACCGCGTCGATTGTGACCAGAAGTGTCATAACGTGGTCGTTGACCGAGTGGACGACCATGTTCTTTCCTCCGTTCATGGGAATCGGCTCGTGGTTTTCAGCGTCTTGGAAAATGAAGATGTCCTTTCCGCGAACAGTGTCGAGAAGCTCGGCTTTGAATTCTCCGTTTGCGAACCATGTGAACTGGGTGTTTACCTTAAAAAGCGGCGGGCGGAATTTGTCGATGGAACCGCGCACGCAGAGGTCGCTTGTAACCAAGTCGTTGTGGAAGTTGATTTCCTGAACAAGTTCTTCTTTGTCCTTTCCGTAGCGTTTTGAAATGACATCGTTTTTAAGGGTAAAACGGTGCTTGTACATGTGGCGCAAGTGTGTGATAACTTCGTCAGCAAAAGCGGCTCCTCCCGGACAGGCAACAATTCCGAGGGAGGTGGGTTCAGAATACGGCATTTGATTCCTCACAAAAATTTTTAGAACTGTCCTAAGTGTACCCTTTTGACGGGCGGCGGTCAATATACGCTAGATGTAGCGGCTTTAAGGTATTTGTAAGTTTGGCGGATAAATTGTATAATTACAAAATGTTTAAGAGAATTCTTCTTTTGTCCTTTTTGCTTCTTATCCCAGCTTTTTTATTTGCAAAACCCGTCCAGTTGGTTTTTACGGGACTTTCTGGTTTGGAGGGAGTTGCCGACATGACCGGAATCGATGGAATCGTCAGCAATTCAAATATTCCCTTTGAGCTTGACTGGGATGAATCTTGGTTCGGGGCGGCTTCTTCTACGCTCTACAACCATAAATTGGCGAGGGCTGCCTGTTTTTTTTCAAACATAGCCTATTCAGAGGTGGAGAAGGATGTTAGAAACAATGCCCTTGTGACAGACTACCACAGGTTGGGCTTTGCCGATGAAGATATAGAGCTTCACTACAACCTTAACTACAAGGATGCCATGTGGGGTGACGACCAGTGCGCCTACAGCATAGCCTCAAAAAAAATCTCCTCTGCGGCGGGGGAGCGGACTTTGATTATGGTCATAATCCGAGGAACGACAAAGAACGTCAATGAGTGGCTTTCAAACCTGAACATAGGAAAAGTTTCCGAAGACCAGCTTGCCCTGCACAGGGGCTTTGCCTCCGCAACAGCCTCCATTCATACGGCTTTGATTTCATACATGCTTAGACACAAAATCGACCCGACAGATTCTTATCTTTTTGTCACAGGCCACAGCCGGGGGGCGGCAGTCGCGAATCTTCTTTCCGTGCTTGTCCTTGGTGATAATTTTTTCCACCGGGAAAATATTTACACCTACACTTTTGCCTGCCCGAATGTCACGACAGATTCTGATGCCGGAAGCGACATATACAATTTCATCTGGAACATCGTTAACGCCGAGGACATAGTTCCGACCGTCCCCCTTTACCGAAATAAGTGGAATTTCAGAAAATATGGAAGAACCCGGACTTTGGTGAATGCTGTCAACACCGACATAAAGCTCTACAACGATGTCTATATTCCGAGGATAAATTCCTATTTTGAGCAGCTGAGCGGGCGAAAATACTATCCATTTACCCTCGGCCCTTATGTTCCGATTTGTTTGACCATGCTATTGAGCAGCATGAATGAGTCAGCGCAAAAATTCTACAAGACGATTAACGGTCTTCACGGAAAAACCGTCCTCTTTTTGCGGGGGCTTTTTGCCGTTGACTCAGCCTATGAGCAGGCTCCAGAAAAAACAAGGGACTCAATAGGCCTCTGGCTGGTTCGCCGACTCTTGCAGGTTTCTGGAGACTTGGTGAATTATCTTACTCTTGCCTTTGTGGACATGCATTCTGACAACACTTATCTTTCTTACCTGATGGCCTTAGATGAAAATGAGGCTTTCTCTGATGTCGGGTATTCAACGATTCTGGTCAAAGGAACCGAGGAACTTGGAATTTTTGACCAGCGTGGCAACCTTCTGCTGCGTATTATAGATGGTTCTATCCAGTATAAATCAATCACGATGCCAATTATTGCCCTGCCGTCACTTAGCGGAAACGTTGTCATCGGCTTTCCGTCAACGGTCGCATACGATGTGGTCTTTACCGATGAGACGATTCTTCCATCTCCATCGAAAGTGATGATTGAGCATTTTGATGCCGCTGGGGTTTATCTTGGAACATGTGAGCCTCAGCGCCTTTGGCCCCACTGGGGAAAAGTCTACCAGTTTAAGATTGGAAGCAGTATTTTGGACAAAAATAAAATTTCACCGGTAAAATTGTCCATGGCAGAGGGAAAAAGCCTTGTAAAAACGGCTAGCTTGAAACCGCAGACAGCCTTTCGCATCTCTCCTGAGATTTTTTTGGATAGTGACTTGGATTTGGGCGGTGGCCTGAGGGTTGGAAATCAGCTGATTTTTGCCTCCTTCCTCTTTAGCCATGGACTTACTAGGGTTGGAAAAAACTGGGAATTTGCGGCAGGAATCGGAAACGAGCTTAGTCTTTTTAAAGGACTCAAGTGGGACACGGAACTTTTTGGACGGTTCGTCTTTGTCAACATGGACAAGGAGGATAAGGATGACCGCAAGCATAATTTTATTCCAGCAGCCCGGTTATCGCTTTCCTATAATCTCATTGGCCGCCTGAAGTTTTTTGTCGCAGGAGCTGGGGATTTGAAAATTATGGATTTTAACGACTTTGCCTTTGATGATGATGTCCGCGACCGCAATATCCCCAGCTATAAAATCAATGGTAAGTACTCCATTGTTCCGACTGTACAAATTGGCTTTAGGTTCTGAAATTCAAGATTGCGCAAATTTCTGCCGAAATAAAAGAGTATGAATTTCAGCAATTTTATCAGCGTTTTTCTGAAAATTCTCACAAACAAGACCGTAATAATCACTACGGTGCTTGTCTTTTTGTACATTGACTTTATCTGCTACGTCGCCCGCTACCGCAAAAAGCCGCCGCGCCCCAAGGTCAAGAAAGTCGCCGCCCCAGCGCCCGCAGCCGCCCCCGCAGAAGATGAAGGCGGTGAAGATGGCGGCGGGGAAGAATCTGCCGAAGACTGAATTTTCTGTTTCCATGCTGAATGTCCAGACGATTTTCCCAGAGGCCCCCGCATATTCTCAGCTTTTGCTCCGAAAGCAGCTGGCTGATTATCTCTGAGATGTCCTTCGACTCCCAGATGTATTCCCCGAAGTCCGGGCAGTCAGCTTCGTTGAAAATCTCAAGAAGCTCTTTTACCGCCTCTTCCCTTGTGTAAAGACGGCGGCCTTTTTTTATAAAATCAATGACTTTTTGAGCGTCCTCCGCCTTGTCAGTCAGCTTTTTCCCGGAAAGTCGCGCGTCACAGATGTCGCAGCCTGAGCAGGCGGTTTCCTCTGACTGAGGGTCGTTCAAATATCTGAGCATAAAAGTTCTCCGGCAGTCCTTTGTGTGGACGAAATTTCCGAGGGCTTTTTCCCGGCTTCCTTCCTTTGCCTGCCGCCAGCGGATTTCATCGGCGTGGTTCCAAATCAGAACGGAGTTAACCTCGTCTCCTTTTCTTCCTGCCCGCCCAGCCTCCTGGATGAAATTTTCAAGGTGTTCCGGGGCATCTAAGTGAATCACCGTGTATATGTCACCCTTGTCGACCCCCATGCCGTAAG
>CAMOIE010000033.1 GCA_946615905.1 uncultured Treponema sp.
TGGCTGCTTGATTTAAGGGGTGTTTGGGGACTGCACTAATATTGACTATTTCAGTGCAAAGAAAGCATCTCTGAACCTTACGTCATCAACGAAAAAAAGTCTAATCAGTTCACGTAAAAATACGGTCACATAAAGGACTGGAATCAGACGAGAAATTTTATGAATGATATAAACCTTGTAGCCAGAAAGATTTATCACAGGCCGCCTAGAAAGAGAAATGAAAGTCAGATAGCCTGAGATAATAAAAAAAGCCACAACACAGTACATACCACACGCTGCACCCCTGTACAAAAGAGGTGGCAAGTCAAACAAGTTTGCAGTATGAACTGCGACAACACCTATAATCGCCCCCCCCCTAGCTTTTGAAATCCAATTTTTCTTTTGAAACTCAGCCATATCTATTTCCACCCCACAAAAAAAATGAAAACTTCACCCATTTACTATTGAACAAAATATCTCAAGATTTTCTTTTTATCAATCTCTGAAATCACGCCTACAAAAAGAGACATTCCCAAACTCAAAAAAAATACCAGAAGTGAGAAAAACAGACTGTCTGAAAAATCCCAGAATAAGATTCTCGTGATGATTATAAGGATTCTTCCAACCAGCAAATGCGAATAATAAACACCTGTAGAATAAAATCCAAGAACATTGATAATATTAGCAACATGACTATTCTTGATTTTCGGCAATGACATAAAAAAACTAAAAATTGAAATAGACAAAAACATAAGAGGAAATCCAGAATATGCAAAACCGGGAACTTCGATGTTTTTATATTTATGAAGGCCAAAAATCAAAATAAAAAGAATAAAAGAAACTATTGCGCAGGAAATCTTAATAAAAAAAGCCTTTTCCTTAAATTTCATTTTTGCAAAAAAAACTCCTAGCAAGCAATATGGTAAGACTTCACAAAAACGGCCAGATAACCAACTAAGCTCCCAAGGAAGAAGGGAAAAGCACCTGAAATTCATACCGCTGTATTGTAAGCAAAACGAAAGAATAAATACGGTAATGCCAATACATCCCCACACCCACCATACATACATGCAAAAAAATCTGGCTTTTTGCTTAATCTGAAAAAAGAAGAAAAAGAAAACAGAAATAACAATCAATTCTATGTTATACCAAAACTGTTGCACGTATAATTCTTTAGAAGAGCCAAATAAAAATTGTAAAAACAGAGCTTTTAGCGTTGGATGAACAAAATGTACAAAAGGAAAATACGACAATATTTTCAAAATAAAATACGCAACTATAGCCCATAAGAAAAGAGGAATATAAAAACGCTTTACTCTTTTTAAGATGAAGTTTTTATCCCAACTCTTTGTTCCGGTCAAATAAAAAGACAACATACAAAATACAGGAACAGCCGATGAGAAAATTATTCTCATACCGTAAAAATGAGTCATAACAACAAACAAAGATAAAATAATCCTTAACAGAGAAAGGCCTGTATCTAAACTTTTCCACGGTTTTATCCCATCGAGTTGATTAGCAGAATTCTTATCTATCATGAATCTCATCATAAATCATATCCCAAGTGCAGATATATTTTTGCACTCGGTTAAAATTATCTTTTATGGCCGGAAGTCTGGCTAAATAATCTTCTTCATTGCAAGATTTAAGGATTTTATCGATGGAATCAAAATCTTCTGGAGAAATTGTGATTATTCCATCAGTGTTAAAAAATTCTCCGATTTTTCTCGCTCCACAATAAATCGGGATAGTCATAGACATAAAGCAGTTTGTCAAACGCTCGGAAAAATAATAATCAGAAACAATATTTTCAGGCAAAACGGTATACCTATACCTTTCAAGAGTATCTTCCAATTTAGCGTAACCGCCACCGTCAAAAGTTCCGAATGTGTCGGCAAGACCTTCGTTCTTGCACTTCCATGCCAACTCATAGCGGAATTTATGCATGGGGCACATCACTTTATTTGAGGAAAGTATTGAAACATTTCTGTCTTTTTTTTGCCAAGCGTTTTCATCTGTACTTACATACCATGGAGAAGCCTGAAGAGGAACAAATTTCGCATTCTCCACACTGTCTAAAATTCTGTCTGAATATGTGAAAATACTCTCGAATTCTTTTTCAAGCCCCTTATAAGTTTCAAAAATTTTATAATCAGATGGACAAACAGCATCTGTTTCATAAAGAATTCCGAATTTTCTCTGAGGCTTACCCATTGTTTCAAGCATCTGTTTGTGAGAATAAAAATGGATTGGAAGTCCGTAATTAAAGCGGTCAAACAAGAATTTCTGGGAATAAGGCCAGTCAGGTTCATGTGCCGTATGCTTGTCCCTAAAAAAATACCTGTCCATTCTCTGTCCGTCTTTATTATAAATCTCTACAAATTTATTCAGATTAAAAGGTGCGGACAAATTATAAATTGGCTCATAGATTTTGCCATAAAGCTTATGGCAAAGCTCTTCGTTAGAAGCCGGAAAAAACTTTCTGTAAATTTTTTTTACAATTTTTTTAATTTTCATGAACCGACCTTCTTTAGGAGCATGTAAATTTTTGGAAAGAAAATCTTAACGGCAAGCTTAATCTTTCTCCTTAGTGACAAGACTTGAATTTTTTTCATATTGAAATACAATGTCTTGTCATAAAAAGGAATGATTCTTCCATATAGATATGTTATAAACGAGTCAAGGATATTCTGAGGCAGCTTAGACTCCAGAACATGAATATATTCAGGGACATCTTTTGGCAAAGCCCCCTTGCGAATCATAGAAAACAAAAAGTACAAAGTCCTGTTGTAGACAAATTCAAACGGGTATTTTTCACTGTCAATTCCGCATGACTGCTGAAAGTTATTTAAAACTAGGCAGGAATTTACAGCAGACTCTATATGAGAAAGCAACCTAGTCTTGTCGTTCTTTGATGTTGAAACACCTTTCTTACAATTTAAATAATTTGTAGCCGGAAAATCAAGAGGCATTATCTTCTTACAAAAATAAGCCATCGCAACCGAGCCACATGTGTCGTCAAACATATTTACCCTTAATGGCAACATCTGTCCATTGCCATTCTTTGCTTTTTGCATATTGTAAACCTTGTTCCAAATCGTAACAGGAAAATCCTTGTCAGTAAAAAACTGGGAAAAAAGATTTCCTGTAAATTCAGGAACAGGGTGAACCTTACCATTCGGACGCTCGATATAAGGCAACTCAAATATATCAACGTCAGAATTTTTACAAATCACATCATAAAACTTTTCAAATACATCCGGAAAAAGGTAATCATCACCGTCAAGCAAAAAAAGCCACTTGCCGCCTGCGACAGAAATTCCATCCTTTCTGGAACATAACCTTCCCATATTTTTTTCATGTGTGACAATTCTTATATGGGAATTCAATTCCGCACATTCAGATAAAATATCTGGAGTAGAGTCCGTTGAGCCATCATCTACAATAATAAGCTCATAGTCTTCAAACTTCTGATTTAAAACAGAAGAAATCGCCCTACGAATCTGTACTGGCTGATTGTATGCCAAAAGAACGACAGACAAAAACGGAGAGTCTGCTTGATTTTTATATGAAGGAATATTCGGAACTGACTGCATGTAAGGCAACTTCAGAATCGATGGAAGTTCGTTCTCAAAAGCACTCATTTCAGGCTCATTCACCCAATATTGAGGGGTTATGACAATTTTATCCGTGTTTCTATTGAAAAGCTGGGCCAAATAAGAGAATGAAGAATTGGAGATTATATTGTGCCGACAGCAACTCATAAGGAAGATATCATAGAAGACACCCATTCCCTTGTTGTTCCCCGTCACAAAAACGACCTCTTTTTGACCAAAATCAATATTATCCCCACACCAAGCAATGTCATTTGAAAAAACAAAGAATATAGGATTTTTAACTTCGGAGCGGATTTTTGCGATAGCGTTTTGAAAATATGCTCTCGTAGCAATATTGCCATGCATGTAGTTATTGTTGTAATCGCCACATCTTATATGAACCGAGACAGAGTTTTCACATTCAGTGATTTTTTTCAGGTATTCCTTGTTTTTTGCAGAAAGTTTTATCTTAAAAAGATTTTCAACTTTCGGAGTATGTTGACCTAAAAATTTAGTATTCTGCCAGTAGCCTTCAAAAATGATATTTTGATCAGGAGAGAAGCCTGTAGCAAAAGCTTCGTCAAAATCCTTGTCTCGTACAATCTTATATTTTTTTGAATCGAATTTATTAAAAATGGGAAAATCTTTTTGCCTCAAAAGATAGCCACCGTGAATAGAGTCCTTCTTATAATACTCTGTGTTTATGAAAATTTTAGACTGCGGAAACATCGCCCGCAAATAAAGGGCAAAATTATACTGAAAAATCTGGTTTCCCAGACCACCCATTATTTTTACGATAAACATATCAACCTCATTAAGACCATCTTAACTTGCTGGCAGCCCGCAAAGAATCCTCTATAGACTCATTTCCGATTTTTGGTATTATTTTTCCAAACTTATATTCAGAGATTTTATCAGCTTGAGCACCGACATTAAAACACGCTATAGGAATTTCTGTCAATATCAGTTCTGAAATCGTAAAACTGAAAGTTTCTGGGCAAGCCGTAGGAAAAAACACGGCAGAAATCTTTTGATCAGTCAGCAATTTTTGAATTTCAAAATTTTTATACCGGCCATAATAATATATATTGCGGGATTCTTCTGCAAACTTCTTGTCCTCTGGACTCAAACTGCCGTTTACACACACCTTTATATTTTTTCCTTCCGCATAGTGCAAAAATGAAGAAACAATTTTCTTTCCTTTAGTACCGCTACTTACCGAGCCAAAAATACCTACCACAAATTCGCTAGGAGTATAGGAGATTTTTTCTGTTTTAAAATACTCCATAGAATGGGGCTCTACAATAATTTTATCTGAGAATTCAGGATAAGCCCTGCTAACAAGCTCTTTTGATGATTTTGAAAAACACCTTATTGTTTTTACCTTATTCAAAAGAGGCCGCCATATATTCCGATACTCTTTATTATGAACGACGTTTCCATCTATTTTAAATACGCACTCATCACAAGTAGTAAAATCGCAAAAAATCTCCCCCCTGCGCAAATTAACAGACGGACAAACACAATGAAAGTCATGCACATCATAGACAACATTGGCAGAAATACTTTCTATTATTTTAAAAATATCTGCCAAATGCCTGTAATTAAGAAAGCTGACAACATGAACTTCTTGCGAAACAGTTAAAAGAACCCTTTTAAAATATTTTGGCCGCAAAAAAAGCGGCCGGTCCAATGCAGAGGCTTCAAAAACATAATAGTGAAAACAAGCACCTTTTAAATTTATTCTTTTCAATACAGAATATTCTTTCTCTCCACTCAATACATTTTTTAAATAGGCTCCAGTTCCTCCTCCACGGTTATTAGTCAGCCATAATTTATTAATGGAAGTTGTTTTGAACTGCTTACAAAATGTAAATTCTGAAAAAATAAATTTAGGCAAAATGAGAAAATACACAAGGGAGTCACATAAAAAAAAACATAATGACATAAAGGCTGTTTTTACGCCCTTTAGTACAGAATACAAGCCTTTATATCTCTTTAAATATTCCTTTACCTTATTCATATCTTCTCTTTATTGACTTTACCACTTTATACAGCTTAGCGGGTAATATGAGTTTTTCCCCCGTCAAATTCAACCTTAAAGTCACAGCCTGCGAGGGTCGAAAGTCGGTGGGCTATAGAGATAATCGTTATCTGTCCCTTGAGCTTGAGGATTGTGTCGGTAATGTTTTTTTCAGTCTCATTGTCCAGTGCGCTGGTCGCCTCGTCAAGAACAAGGACTGTCGGCTTAGAATAAAGGGCACGGGCAATTCCAATTCTCTGCTTCTGTCCGCCAGAAAGCATGGTCCCCCGTTCACCGACACGGGTATTCACTCCATCTGGCAGGGCTTTTACAAAGTCGTGCAATTCTGCCATTTTGAGGACTTGATCCACAATAGAATCATCAACTTGATTCTTTGGAACTCCAAGCGTAATATTGTCTTTTATAGAACCGTCAATCAGATATACAGCCTGAGGAACATAGGCTACATTGTTGAGCCAGGCAGAAATATTTTCAAAAATATTCTTTCCGTCAACAGCAATAGAGCCGGAATCAGGGGGCAAAAGCCCCAAAAGAACGTCAACAAAAGTTGTCTTTCCAGCCCCGGAAGGTCCCACAACTCCGACAAAAGAACCTTTTGGAATGTCGAATGACACCCCATTCAAAACAGTCTTATCAGTTCCCGGATAGGCGAATTTCACATTCTGCACACAAATTTTATCCTCAAAGGGAAGGCGGTCGGAAGCCTTTTCCGGCACGTATACAGACTTTATCTTGTTGATGTTTTTGATGTCATCGTAAATTTCTTCAAAAAACGGCTGGTTGAACTTAATCTTGTTGATATGGTTAATCATGCGGTTTATCGAAGGCATAATGCGCACTGCCGCAAGAGCGAGAACAGCGAGAGAAGAAACAAGACTGGAAAGGTCTTCATGAGCCAGCATTTTTACAATGACCAAAACAAAAAGTCCGCACATCGTAAAAGTTTCAATTACAGCACGGGGAACCTTGTCAATCAGCTTGTACATGCGGGTGGCATTTATGTAGTCAGTATTCGCCTTTGCAAACTGACCTGAAAAATAACTTTCCTTCTGCATGACCTTAGTCTCTTTTATGGCACCAAGTCCCTGATAAGTCCAAACTGCCCGATTCAACTGGCAACGGTTGCGCTCTTTTCCGCAGCGGGCGACGACATTACGGAAGGCCTTTATAATCAGAAAGACAAGGGGGGCAAAAACAAGGGCGACAATCACGGCCATTTTCAAATCCATCACGGCAAGCATTGCCCAGATGACCACGACCGTCATAGCCTCCATACAAAGACCCATGGCGGCAGAAAGAATGTCTCCAAATATATAAGTGCCGATTGAAGTAACATTTCGGTTTATCAAATTTGAATTGGTACGGGTGTGGAAAATATAAGGCTTGTTTATGTAATAATTAAAGAGTTTTTCCGTGGTATCATGCTCGTTTTTAGAGGCATAATCAATTTGCAGCTTTCCCTCCCAGAGGATGAAAAGATTCTTAACAACATAGACGGCAATCAGGGCAACCGCACAGAAAATCACCAGAGAAAAATGGTTCTCCAAATGGAAGAAATCCACAACAGCCCTAACCTTCTTGTGCTTGTTGACGTAATCTGGGTCACCGACTATTGCAATCAGCGGATAAATGGCCCCGATTCCGATTGATTCCATTACGGCTCCGAGAACCATGCAAAAAAGAAGGAATACAGTATATAGCTTTTGCCGTCGAGTAAAAATACCGGCGAATTTTCGTAAAAAGTTCATAAGATAAACTATAGCAGATTCGTAGGCAAAATGCTATAGAATTGAAACTTCCCAACTATTTTTGTACACTGACAATAAATATGAACGAAAATCTCAGCACAGAAGAAAAAAATCAATACCAGTCAGAACTGTTCTCGAACCGCCTTGCAAAAAAGTACAAGCAGCTGCGGAAGTGGGCGCGCAAAAATAGAATATCCTGCTACCGCCTCTACGACCGCGACATTCCAGAAATTCCGCTAGCCGTAGACTTATTTGAATTCCTCCCAGATGGCATTTCAGACAAGATGGAAGCAGCTCGTTTTCTTCACGAGGAGGACGCAAGAATTTCCGCAAATGACCTTTCCGCAGCCAGGGAAGCAGCACAAAGACGCTATGTGCAGATTTACCTATACGAACGGCCTTACGAAAAGGACGAACAAGAAGAAGAAGCCTGGATGGACTTGATGGCAAAAAGTGCGGCAAAAACCCTAGGAATCGCCCCGGAACACGTGATTCAAAAAATCCGCAAAAAGCAAAAAGGCGAAAGCCAGTACGAAAAAATCGAGAGCGAGAACAAAATCTCAGGTCTCACACAAGAATCCGGGGAACTTTTCAAAATCAACTTGACAGAATATGTTGATTCAGGACTCTTCTTTGATCACCGGCCGCTGAGAAACACAGTCCGCACGGAATCATCAGGAAAGTCAGTCCTCAACCTATTCTGCTATACAGGCTCCTTTTCCGTCTATGCGGCAGAAGGCAGGGCCTCAAAAGTCGAGTCCGTTGACCTGAGCAACACCTATCTTGCATGGGCCAAGGAAAACATGACCTTAAACGGATTTTCCGACCGCACGAAATACATATTCACAAAGGCGGACGTATCTGATTTCTTACAGGAAAAAGAAAAATCGCAAAAGGAAGACGACCGCTACGACATAATCATCCTCGACCCGCCGACTTTTTCAAATTCAAAGATGACAAGGGACCTACTCGACATAAACCGCGATTGGCCTGAACTTGTAACAAGCTGCCTAAATATATTGAATCCCGGCGGAACCCTGTATTTTTCCACAAACTCAAAACGCTTAAAATTCGACCGCGACCTATTGCAAAAAAGCACAAAAGACGGCTCCCTTTTCTCAGTCTCAGACATCACAGAAAGCTCCGTCCCTGAAGACTACAAAGGTCAAAAGCCCCACCGAGCATGGAAATTCCGCGTACAAGGGTGATTTCAGCTAAAAATTCGGGCGTTTCCCCGCCAAGGCGGGGCCGCGTCACTACAGGTTCCGCTACCCGCTTCATTGTCAGTTGCAAGCAACTGACAACGCTACGCGCCTTCCGAGCCGCTAACGCATAAAAAAACGGTTCCAACCGGAACCGTTTTCTATCATTCATTGAAATGAATTAATCAGCGCTACTCAGCTTTTGCTTCCTCAGCGGGCTTTTCAGCTTTCTTGGCAGGAGCCTTTTTTGCAGGCTTCTCTGCCTTCTCAGCTTCGGCGGCCTTTGCCTTCTCAGCTTTCTTTGCGGCAGCCTTTTCGTCATTTTTCTTTGCGACAGCTGCGTAGCCGTCAGCACCGAGACCGAAGCGCTTGTTGAAGCGGTCAATGCGTCCTGCTGTGTCAACGAGCTTCTGCTTACCAGTATAGAAAGGATGGCAAGCTGAGCAAATTTCAACGTTGATGTTCTCAACTGTAGAGCGAGTCTCAATCACGTTGCCGCACTGGCATGTGATTTTTGTCAGTTTGTATTCAGGGTGAATACCTTTTCTCATAATAAAACTCCTTATTTCTTGCCCGGTACCGCGGATAAGCCGGTCGTCCCTACCTTACGGAAAATCTGACTGCCATTTTTTTGCCACTCAGACCCGTTTGTATCATTCCACCACCGTTACAAATCAAAACGTTACCACAAGAATTATGTTTTGGTATTTTATCAAAATCAGCCATACCGGTCAAGGAGTCAAATCTCATCAATCGCACATTAAAGCAATTTCATTAGCTCTTCGCGGAGTTTCATAGCCTCACTATAGAGGGCAGGGATATCAGCTTCACTGTTATCCCTTATCGAGTCGGAAATCGCCGCAATAGGAGCAAGAATCGGTGTCAGTGCTAGGTTTGCCATAGTGCCTTTCAAGGCATGGGCTTCATCAAAAATCACCTTGCGGTCACCGGCGGCAATGGCCTCGCCAAGTTGGTCAAAATGTTTGTCCTTCAATCCCATCCCAACAAGACGGAGGTAAAAAGGCTCCTTGTTAAGGCACCTTGACATTCCCTCACTGGTGTTTGCGCCGAATTTATCCAAGTCCTCAAGCGTCATTTTTTGATTCCCTCCTTGACCAAAGTCACAATCTCATCCGGTGGAAGCGGCTTTGAAAAATAAAAGCCCTGAATAATCTCGCAGCCGACCTGTTTGAGCAAAAGATACTGAACCCTCGTCTCGACCCCCTCCGCGATGACAGGGACTTTCAGGTAGCGGGCAATATCAAGAATAAGTTCCACCATGCGAAGTTCCTTGCTGTCCATCTTCAAGTTGCTGATAAAGGCACGGTCAAGTTTGAGGGCATCAATCGGCAGGGTTGCCAGCATATTCAAGGATGAATAGCCAGAGCCAAAGTCGTCCATCTCGATTTTAAATCCCCTGGAACGCAATTCTTTCACCACATCCACAATCTGTCTTGAATTCTCCGTATATGCGGATTCCGTAATTTCAAGCAGGTAATTCTCCGGCTTGAGTCCATTTTTTGAAACTATGTCACTTAAGTAGTCAACCACCTTGCTGTCATACAAGTCGACACGGGAGACATTGACCGACACAGGGATCAGCATACCGAGTTTTTCCTGCCATTCCTTCTGCTGTCTTGCCGCTGTTTCCCAGACATAGCGGTCTACGGTCTGAACAAGCCCATTGCTCTCAAAAAGCGGAATGAACAAGTCCGGCCGGATAAATCCGACCTGGGGATGTTCCCAACGGACGAGAGCCTCAACGCTGCAAAGGGCAGAAATATTCCCCTTGACGTTATATTTTGGCTGGTAAAAAACCTTGAACTGTTTTTCCTTAATAGCCTTGTCAAATTCCCGCAAAAGCCTTCTAGTAAAAAGAGACTTTTTGTGCATCGCCATATCATAGACGACAAAAGAAGAGCCTGGATTATCGCGGATTGAATTGCAAGCCTGCTGGGCCCTGGCAAACTTCTGCTCAATAGAAATAGACTTGTCCAAATCGTTATAGACCCCGATTCTGAACCAGATTTCCGAACTTTGAAGCAATTTTGAAAGCCCGAACTTTATCCTGTCAACGATGATGTCCAAATTCCAATGGTGGACCTTATAAAGGTAGAAGGAATCCCCGCTGTAGCGACAGGCAAGCCCGGAGTCTTCCGCAACAAGAGTCCTTATTTGGTCAGCCATAGCCTTTAGAATTTTATCCCCATATTCCCGGCCGTAAAGTTCATTGAGCAGGTGGAAACGGTTAAAATTTATGACGACAGCATCCATCTGCTTGCCGGCGTTCATCTTGTCGTACTGGAGACAGTATTCTAGAAAAAATTCCTTATTGTAAAGGCCTGTAAGAGAGTCAGTCTCCGTGGCCTTAATCAGCTTGTTGTCCTCAAAAAGTGTTATAGAGTGCTTTACGCGGGCAAGAATCAGCTCCGGCAAATCGTAGGGTTTTGAAAGGAAGTCCGCAGCCCCCATCTGAAGGCTCTTTACCTCGGCTGATTTTTCGGAAGTAAGAACTATGACCGGGATTTTCCGCAAGTCCTCGTTTTCCTGCATTTTTAAAAGAACCGAATAGCCATCGATATTCGGCATCAGCAAATCCAGAAGGACAAGAGAGAGAGTATCCTTAGCCTGTTCGATTTTTGACAAGGCCTCTTTTCCATCGACCGCATGTATAACATCGTATTCAGTTGAGAGGATTTCACCCAGCATCTCGCGGTTAACTTCCTCGTCATCGACGACAAGGACTGTGCGGCGGTATTCTTTGGTCATAGCGTTTTCCATCTTGCTTCCCCGTAACTCAAAATATGCAGATTTCTTCTATTCTTCAATTTACCTTAATATTTTACACCTGTTTCGGTAAAAAAAACACAAAAAAACAAAAAAAGCAGTCCGGAAAAATCACGGACTGCTTTTTATAGTCAAATAAGTAAAATATTTATGTTTTATAAGACCTGCATCACTGGGCCGCGCTTCCTGTGTTCATCATGGCCAAGAATGCATCGTTGTTCTTTGACTTGTGCATCTGGTTCAAAATCAACTCCATGATTTCCGCGTCCTCCATGGGGCTGATGACCTTGCGGAGAACCCAGAGCTTTTGCAGAGTCGCCTCGTCAAGAAGAAGCTCCTCCTTGCGGGTTCCAGATTTTTTGATGTTGATAGCCGGGAAAAGCCGCCGCTCGGCAAGCTTTCTGTCGAGGTCGATCTCAGAGTTTCCTGTTCCCTTGAACTCCTCAAAGATAACCTCGTCCATGCGGCTTCCTGTCTCAATCAAGGCCGTCGAGATAATAGTAAGGGAGCCGCCCTCCTCCACGTTGCGCGCCGCACCGAAGAATCTCTTGGGCTTGTGCAGGGCGTTGGAGTCTACACCACCGGAAAGAACTTTTCCTGATGTCGGGACAGTCTGGTTGTATGCGCGGGCAAGGCGAGTAATTGAATCCAAGAAAATTACGACATCCCGCTTGTGCTCGACAAGACGCTTTGCCTTCTCAAGAACCATCTCGGCAACCTGAACATGGCGGGTAGCCTGCTCGTCGAAAGTTGATGAAATAACCTCAGCCTTGATTGACCTCTCCATCTCGGTAACTTCCTCAGGACGCTCGTCAATCAAAAGGACAATAAGATAAACCTCAGGGTTGTTGGCCGTAATCGCATTGGCAATTTTCTGCATCAAAATCGTCTTACCGGCTTTTGGAGGTGCGACAATCAAAAGACGCTGGCCTTTTCCAATCGGAGCGAACAAATCGACCACGCGGGTTGAGTATTCGGTTGAGACTGTCTCCAGGGTGAATTTGTTCTGGGGGTACAAGGGCGTCAAGTTCTCAAAAGGAACGCGGGTCTGGGCCACGCGAGGCTCGTCAAAGTTCACGGTCTCAATTCTCAAAAGGGCGAAGAAACGCTCCTCCTGCTTTGGACTGCGAATCTGCCCGTAAATCGTGTCACCGGTCTTGAGGTTGAAGAGACGAATCTGGCTCGGTGAGATATAAATGTCGTCAGGACCTGGCAGGTATGAGTTCTGGGGGCTGCGCAAAAATCCGTAGCCGTCGGGAAGGATTTCCAGTGCGCCGGATGCGAAGATGATTCCGCCGTGCTCTGTGTGAGCCTTCAAAATGACGAAAATCAAGTCCTGCTTTTTCATCGAGGGCAACTCTTCCTCTGGATATCCGTACTGGCGGGCCATGTCGCGAAGTTCCGGCATCGACATCTTTGTGAGGTCGTTGATTAAAAGCCGGGGCTTTGACTCGTATTCCTCAGGATTCTCGATAATCTGGGCGGCCTCAACGGCGGCATCGCGGGCAGCCTCACGGGCGGCATTGTTATAACGGTTGTTGTAGCGGCGGTTCTGATATCCACCACGCTGGTTTCCGTTATTGTAGTTGTTGTTGTAATTATTGCGGCGGTTGTTCCAAGGGCTTCTTCTCTGGTAGCCCTCGCGGCTGTAAGTTCTGTGGTAGCCACCTTCAGAAGTCTCTCCGGCTTCCGCAGGATTCTGTCCACCTTCCACAGGGCGATTTTCTCCAGAAGCCTGATTCTGGTCAAAAGAAGAATTCTCCCCATTTGAGGCTTCCGCAGAATCAGCTGTAGGATTTTCCTGGTCCTCGGACTTTTCTTCTGCTGGGGCAAAATTATTTTCTTCCGCAGGAACATTTTCAGTATTCTCTGTATTTTCAGCTTTCACGGCTCTTACAGTTCTCTTTCTCGGACGGAGGAAAACGCGTTTTTTCTCTTCTGTTGTGTCATTTGAATCCAAATCTTCCGGAATTGTAGGATTAGAAGGCTCTTCTTCCGGAGCAGAAGGTGCACTTTCATAAGATTCAGGCTGGATGTCCAAATCCAACTGTTTTTGACCATCTTCTCCCTGAGGCTGGTCTGAGGAACGGCGTTTAATAAAGGCCATTTAATTCTCCTGAGTATAATAGAGTACAATAGATTATTTTGCCGGATGAATCAGACATTCTGACCCACCGATTTTAATTGAATGTTAAGCATTTTTGTGCGTTTTTTAATTTTTAAGAAGTGCTAAAAAAAATCCTAATAAAAAATAAAATCCCATCAAGGGTAAATTTAATTTATATCCACATTATAGTAAATGTTTTTCGCTTTTGTCAAGAAAAACTTATAAGGGGTGCAAAAGAGGGCATCCCGCCGTGCGGCGGGTCGGGCAAGATGCGGAAAAATCACATATTTTTCCGAGACTCGTCTACAAGCTCACCTCGTGAGCTTGTTCGCCTTCGGCGACCGGCTCCCTACCTTGCGCAAGCCGTGTCAGTCTTCGGTGTTGAACCGGTTAATCTCAACTCCCAGATTGTAGACACACTCATCCATGCGGGCTACGCTGTCATCAAGGGCTGCCCCGTTTTTGGCGACAGTCTCAGCGTTCTGAGACATTGCATCCATGCTGTCACGAACGTTCTTCACGCTTTCCTGCAGCAGTTTCATCTCCTCAAGAACACGTTTGCTGCCCCTTGCCATCTGGGCGGAGGCCTCCCGCACGGAATCAGCGTTTTTGTCCATGTCACCGAGACAAGTCATGACGCTGCGAGAGCCTTGCGACTGCTCCTCAAGGGTGCCGCGAACAGAGCGGACCAAAATATCAGTCTCGTGAATTCTCTTTGAAACTCCTGCAAAAGCCACGCTTGACTCCCTTGAGGCAGAGACGATTTCCGCAATGCTTTCTTGAATATTTTTCAGCTGATTGCCGATTGTCTTTGACTGGGCGCTGGAAGTCTCTGAAAGCTTTCTGATTTCATCAGCTACGACGGCAAAGCCCTTTCCTGACTCTCCCGCATGGGCCGCCTCAATGGCCGCATTCATAGCAAGCAAATTAGTCTGCCCCGCAATCGAGGCTATGGCAGAATTAGCCTCCTGCAACATTTTGGACTGGTCCTCAATCTGGGAAATACGCTCGTTCACCCTCTCCTGCTTGGTCATGCCCCCCTGGGCCTCTCCGTCAAGCAGTGAGAAGGCATCCCCCATCTGCTCCATGGAGCCTCTGATAGCCTCTATGTTCTTTACCAAGGAACTTATCGCCGATGAAGAGTCCTGAATGCTTTTTCCCTGAGAATCAATCATTGTATTAAGGGTTGAGATATTCTCATCGACTTTTTGAATTACCGCCGCCGTCTGTGAAAATCCCTCGGTCTGGCTTTCAATCTGCCCCTGAACGCTTCCGATGCTCTCCCTGATATGGGTCATTGAGTCAGAGACAACCGCAACACTGGACTTCATGTCCGCAGAAACATCGTCAAGCTGGGCATCCGAGATTTTCAAGCCCTGCATACTGGCCTGCAAGTTCTCAATAAAAGTGTTGAAGCCGTTTACAATCGCGTGAATGGACTTGAAGGGCGTGTTGATATTCGTGTTAAGGCGTTTTGTCAAATCAGCGTCACCAGAAGCGATGTTCTCGACAGTCGCCCGGACTTCATTCAGCGGCAAAAAGAGGTTGTGCATAGTGTAGATGACAAAAAGAATAAAGAAGAGGACAATCACGATTGCCACGGCAAGAGCCGCATTTGAGAAAAAATCTTTGGGCGTAAAGGGAATGAAGAGGACGAGATGCCAGCCTAACGTGGAGACCGGGGCAATGACATATTCTCCGCTTCTTGTCGAAACAATTGTCGGAGAATCCGGGAAAAGTTTCTGTCCGTCGAGTTCTGGCATTTCAGCCGTGATTTTGGTCTTGTCCTCAAGGTGCTGCAGATTTTTTGACGCGGAGATTTCACCGGCAGCATTGTACATATACATCGTAACTCCGCCTTCAAGAGTGCGGTACATGTCCTGAACGAAATCAGACAACTCTACTCCAGTGCCGGTTATGCCGACAACCTTGCGGTACTCATCGTAAACAAGGACGTTTATCCACATAAAAGTCTTTTTAAGCCCAATGTCATAATCAACATAGAACTGAAATGGCAAGTCCGCATCGAGAGTCGCCTGGTACCAGGCGTTGCCCGGATCTTTTTTGTCCAAATCATAGATGAACTCCATGTTGGAGTAATATTTCAAATCTTTGTCAGAAATCCAGAATGTGCGGTGAGAACTGAAGGAATCTTGAAAGGTGTGAAAGTCGCGGAAGGCCAAATCCCGGACATCCTCATCGTCAGGATTTTTCATGTAGTCGACGATTGCTGGAGACTCAGCCATTTGCAGGGCGATTTTTTTCTCAGGCAAAAGGCCGTTTTCCATCTCAAGAATCTTCGTGTAGGCCATGTCCCTGAGCCGCTTGTCCGTGCTTCTTCGGAAAATTTTTCGCGGAATAAAAGCGGTAAAGGCCAATACCGCAAGCGCAATAGGTGCGATAATGCAAATTCTTACAGCTCTCTTATTCATATCCTTCTCTCGAAACAAAAAAATATTTATAACATCTATTTTATCTCGCGGAGAAAAAAGAAAACATAAATAAAGCGTTTTTATTTAGGATTATTCCGAGCAGAAAATTTAGGATTTTTTAACTTTAATTACAGTTTCGAGCGGCAGCGAAGTGCGTAACAGGCGAGCAAAAAAAAGAAAGCACTCCGCCGCCAGAAAGATTAGAGGGCAGCCTCGACTTTTTTTGCCAAATCCTTCATCGGGAAAGTCGGCTCAAAGCGCTCAAGGACCTCACCCTCGCGGGAAACGAGAAACTTTGTGAAATTCCACTTGATGTCAGGCTTTGACTCGTAATCAGGGTCGATTTTTTTGAGCATAGCCTTCATAAGTCCGGCCTTCACTCCGCTGCCAAATCCTGCAAAGCCCTTCTGACTTTTCAAGTATGTGAAAAGCTCCAGCTCATTCTCCCCGTTCACATCTGATTTTTTATACTGGGGGAACTGTGTGTTGTATTTGAGCGTGCAGAACTCGTGAATCTCTTCATCGGTACCCGGAGTCTGTCCTGCAAACTGATTGCAGGGGATGTCGATAATCTCAAGTCCCTTGTCATGATATTTTTCGTACATGGACTCAAGATCCTTATAATGAGGGGTAAAACCGCAGCCTGTCGCAGTATTTACAATCAAAAGAACCTTTCCCTTGAATTCAGAAAGTGAAACGCTCTCACCGTTGGGCTTGCAAATTGAATAATCATAAATTGTCATAAAAACCTCCGTCCGGCCTTCTAAGCCGTGTTTTTCTTTACGCTTATGATATTACATTGTATCAAAGTTATTGTCAATAAACATTTTGTAATATTATCTTTTATAAAAGTAAAAAAAAAGAGCAAAAAGCGGGAAAATTGAATTTTTTCTATGACCTCATTATAATCCCCCTCATGACAGACTCATACATTTCAAGCCTCTTAGACTGGCTGGATTCCTACCTGAACTTTGAAAAGCTCCCGCAAAAAAATATTTTCTGGCTGGACACCATGGAATTCCTCTGCGGAAAATTGGGGCAGCCTCAGAATTCCGCCCCGGCATTTCACGTCGCAGGCTCCAAGGGAAAAGGGTCTGTTTCTGTCATGATTGCATCTATTCTGGAGGAAGCAGGTTTCAAAAGTGGCCTGTACACCTCCCCCCACATAATCGACTTTACTGAGCGGATTGGCAGCGCGCACGGAAAGTTTCCGGCGGAGATTTACCAAAAAGCCGGGGAAGAGCTGAAAAACACGATATCATCCATTCCGCAAAAAGAGCTTCCCGAGGGCAGACCGCTGACATGGTTTGAGCTTGTCACCCTCTACGCATTCTTATGCTTTAAGAGCGCGGACGTTGACTATTCTGTTTTTGAAGTCGGTTTAGGCGGCCGCCTCGACGCTACAAACGTGATAAAGCCCCTGATTTCCGTGATAAACACAATCGAGCTGGAACACACAGAATTTTTAGGCGACACAGTGGAAAAAATCGCGGCGGAAAAAGGGGGAATCATAAAAGAAGGGCTGCCTGTCATCGTTTCCAGGCAAAAAGACTCTGTGATGGCTGTTTTTGAAAAAATCGCAGAGGAAAAAAACGCAAGGCTTTACAAAATCGAGGACTTAATCAACTCTGTCAAAAGCGAATACATCCCCTTCAATCAAGACAAAAATGAAAGCTCTGCGGCAATGAAAGTCAATTTTGACTCACCTTTGTTCAAAAGGCAGATTCAGACCACGCTAAAAATGCCGGGGGACTTTCAGGCATGGAACGCAGCTCTGGCTTCATGCGCGGTGAAAATCGCCCTTCCCCAAATCACGGAAGAGGAAATCGAGCGGGGACTTTCAAAGGCATTTTTGTCCGGCCGCTTTGAAATCATCAAAAAACATCAGGCTGACAAAAATATTCCCGCCCTGATTTTAGACGGAGCGCACACCGTAAACTCAGTCAACTTTACAATGCAGACTTTCAATAAAATTTTCGAAAATCAAAAAGCCCACCTTCTCTTCGCCTGCGCAAAGGACAAGGATGTTGAGGATATAGCCCCCCTATTTAAAGACCGATTCAGCAAAATCACCCTTACCCGTCCGGGAGAAGTAAAGCAGTCAGACTTATATAGAACGGAAAAAGCATTTTCCAAGGCGGGACTTTCCTTTGACTCAAATGAGGACTTTAAAACTGCGATTTTACAGGCGTTAAAAAAAGCGGAGGAGGACTCAGCCCTTCTGCTTGTGACAGGGTCTTTCTATTTGGTCTCTGAGGTGAAAAAAGTCATTCAGCCCTCAATGTAGACTCTTTTAACCCGCTTTGTCAACGCGGAAGTTATCTCGTAGGAAATTGTCCCTGTCTTGTCAGCCAAGTCCTGGGCAGTCTGCAAGGCTCCTGACTCTTCAGGTCCGAAAATCACGGCTTCCTTCCAGCGGAAGTCGGACTCTGAACCTTTCTTTCCCAAATCAATCATGCACTGATCCATGCAAATCCGCCCGCGCAGGGGATAATTTTTGCCGTCAACCGCGACATTCAGTCCGTCTGCAAAACGGCGGAAAAGTCCGTCAGCATATCCAATCGGAAGGACTCCGAGAGTTGTATCCTCAGCAGCTGTCCACGTGTGGCCGTAGGAGACAGACATTCCCTTCTTAAACGGACGGACGCAGACAATTTTTGACACCAAGGCCATCACGGGTTTTAAGTCGACAGGATTTCCAGTCTTCTCAAAATACTTTCGGTCAAGTCCGTCTGGATAATAGCCGTATGCGGTGATTCCAGACCTGCACATGTCTAAGTGATATTCTTTTTTATCGAGCGTGGCGGCAGAATTACAGCAGTGGCGGATTCCGGGGTCTATTCCCTCTTTTCGCACATTCTCCACAGCCTGGCAAAAACGCTCAAACTGCATTTCGGTGTATTTTCTGTCTTCCTCAAAATCTGAGTCGGAGGCGGCAAAATGAGTGCAGATTCCACCGACCTTCAAAAAGCCGGTCTCCACAATCTTGCGGGCGATTTTTCCTGCATCTTCAGGGTAGCAGCCGATTCTTCCCATACCGGAGTCTACCGCTATATGGACCGGGAAATCTTTTTTTCCGATTTTTTTACAGGAGGCGGCAAGAGCGTCGATATATTCAAAGTCAAAGACAAGGGGGGTCAAATCCGCCTTTACGGCATCATCTGCCTCTTCTTTTTGAAAAACGCTCAAAACCAAAATCGGAAGCTTTATTCCGGCTATCCGCAGCTCCACTCCCTCGTCAACCGTAGCGACCGCCAGAAAATCAACGCCTTCTTCCTCGCAGATTTTTGAGCAGGGGACAGAGCCGTGCCCGTAAGAGTCAGCCTTCACCGCGATGCAGGATTTTACCCCAGGCTCCAGATTTTTTTTGATTTCCCTTAAATTATGGCGGAAATTCTCCAGATAGATTTTTGCAAAAGTCGCTCTCATTTTATACTTATCGCGGGTCGTCTGACTTTACAATCAGAGACTTTTTGAATTCCTCGGATGCAGATGTGAATAGATTTTCAGTCGGAACATTGTCCAGCATTTTTACGGAACCGTCGAAATCAACGTTGTCAGCGATGCGCAAGCGGGCTGTCTCGATGTCACCGGACACAATAGAGCCGGAACACATTTCAATTCTGTCCTTGGCGTACAAATTGCCGCTGACTTTTCCTGAGACCACGATGGAATTCGAGGTGATTGAGTCAACATCGCAGACGGCAGACTTTTCAATCTCAAGCTCTCCCGTAGACTGAATCGTCCCGTGGAATTTCCCGGTGATTACAAGTGTGTCTGTAAAAGAAAGTTTTCCGTCAAATTCTGTCTCGGAGCCTAAAACCGTAAGATTTTTCTTCTGTTTGACGGCTTCGGCCGCTTCCTGAGTCTCAAGATTTTCCTTGTTTTCTTCGTTGGCTTCCATGAAAGACACTCTACCCCATTTTCCATTATTTTTCAATATTCAAGAGAGCCGAATAAATATCCTTCCGTAAAAGGCTCCAGCTCTGAAATGACTTTGCCGCTTCTCGAAATAAAAGCCGTCTGTCCGGACGCTGTGCATCTTGCGGACGGAATTCTATTTTCCGCTGACCTGAAAACCGACATGGACAGGTGCTGGTACTGGCAGGCAAGGGAATTCGACCAAGAGTCGTTTGACAGTGAGATTATCGCCCCCGCCCCCCTCTCCGCCATTTTTCCGACAGGATTTTCGAAAGTGTCCTCAAAGCAGACAGGCGTGCAAAAAGAAAAATCGCCGACCTCAAAGACCTTGTATTCGCTTCCGGCCGTCCATTCGTGAGTGTCCAAGGACTTCATAATCCATCTCTTGATTTTTGAGTCAGGCAAAAAGGAGATTGACTCGCTCAAGGGGACAAGCTTGATTTTTGAGTAAATCTCAGGGCGCGGCGGAATAAAATCAGAATCCTTTTTAAAAAGAAAGACGCTGTTAAAAGTCCTCAGTTTTCCGCCGGCTTCTGACGAATAATTATTTCCAAGCACAAAAGAGACATTTTTACTTTGCATGTAATCCAAAAGCTCCCGGACCAAGGCGTGTCTTTCAGGACTTTTGGCGGATCTATAGTGGCGGCAGATGTCGACAACGACCGCAGTTTCCGGCCAGACGACAATCTGCGCCTCCGGGTGGGAGGCCAGAGCTGAATCAGTCAAAGCCTCGAGTTTTTCAACTTCTTTTTTGTACTCGTCAAAGCCATCTTTCCACGGCGAGGAATTCGGCTGAATCAGGGCTAGCTTCACAGATTTTCGATTTTCCACATTACGGGAGGCGGACAGAGGAATTGCGATATAAAGCGCAAGCAGGACAAAATAGATTCCTGCAAAAATAAGATTTCTCTTAAAAAATCCATTTTTCCGTCCGGAGGCAGGATTGAAAAAATCGGTCCAAAAAGAGGCCAGCAAAGCGGAAAACAGAATCAAAATCAGGCTGACTCCCCAAATTCCGCCGACAGAGGCCGTTTGAACGAGCGCAATATTCTGCCACTGACTGTAGGCTGAGATTCCGTAGTTAAAGCCGAAAATTCCAAGGGTCTTCAAAAACTCATAGAGGAGAATCAGCGGGGAAGCCAAAAGAAATCTATAAGAAGTTCCATAGGACTTTCCATCAAAAAAATTAAAAAGGATTCTAATCAGCAAAAACAAAAGCGCATTGAAAAACGCGTACATGATGCAGACTGCAAAATATGCCGGGGCACAATATTTTAAAAGCCAAAAGCAAAAAAGAAAATAAGAGAAAAATCCGTACAAAGAGCCAAAAATTAGCGATTTTTTTACAGAAAGGGAGTCAACTAAAAGCAAAACAGGGAAATAAACTAAAAATCCTGCAGGGGCAAAGCCTTTTACAAGGATAAAATTTGGATGGGCGAAAAAAAAGAAAAAACAGGCGGTTAAAAGCAATAAAAACTGTTTTTTAAGCATTTCAAAATGGAAAACTATTTTTCTCCGTCTACAGGAAGCTCCCAAACAGCCTTTTTCAATTCCTGACCGGAGCGGAAAGCCACGATATAGTGAGGAGCCACAGTAACCTGCTCCCCTGTCTTCGGATTGCGAGCCTTTGAGCGTCCCTTGCGCAGTCGAGGCTCAAAAGTTCCGAATCCACGGAGTTCAATCGTCGCCCCATTTTTCAGAGTTGATTTTAACTCCTCCAAAAGCTGGTCAACGATTTTCTGCACATCCCGCTTCTCAAAAGCTGAATGCTGGTAAACGGCTTCAATTAAATCATATTTTGTAATTTTTTTCGATTCCATAAATTGACTCAACCTCACCGCTTTTAGAAAAAATTTCCCGGCAACGCGTACTGCGCCCCGGGATTTTACAGACACTCAGTCTGACTTATTTTGCTTCCGCAGCAGTTCCAAATGAAACGTTGTAGAGTTTCATCATGCGGGACTTTTTGCGAGAAACAGCATTGCGCTTAAGAACACCCTTGCTGCGGGCAGAATCAAGCTTAGAAACCAAAGTCTTAAGTTTTTCCTGTGCAACTTTTTCGTCCTTATCCTGAACAGCTTTTACAAACTGCTTGGCATAAGTGCGGCATTCCGTTTTGATAGCTTTGTTGTGAAGTCTGCGGACTTCACTCTGCGCAAATCTTTTTTCTGCAGATGATTTTTTTCCTGCCAAAGGAGATACCCCCATATAAAAACTTTATGTATGATAACAAAATATCTTGTCTCAGTCAATACAGAAAGACTTTCTTTGACATAAAAGTCTGTCGTTTTTTTCCCCCTAAGGGCGCAAGAGAGAGTGCGAGCGTCACCTCCGGGCTTGCTCACGCGCGGTGCCTCCGGCACTTGCCTTGCGGCAACCCTCCGCGCCGTGGCGCGTCCGTCCAGATGACACAATCCGCCCCATCCGCCCGCGCGGGAGAGCCCCGGCGGCAGAGGCGCGGGGATTTAAAACAGCAAGGGCTGCCCCATATCATGGGACAGCCCTGCAGAGATAAAAGAAAAAAGCCGGCGGCCGGGGAAAACACAGTTTTCCCCGAGACTC
>CAMOIE010000034.1 GCA_946615905.1 uncultured Treponema sp.
AGTCGTCTTGAGGTTTCATGAGCGATTGGGTAAGCGGCTCTAAAACTGATTGCAGTTCTTTTTCTTTAAGCTCGAAAACCTCTACAAGAATTTCCTTTTTTGAGGGTGGAAGCAGGTACACATCTCCGTCTTTTTCCTCAAAGCGCGCGAAAATGCCAGAATGAATGTCCGCCGCCTTTTTTATTGATGAAACAAGACGGTCTACATCGATATTTTTTTCTAACTTGAGCATTGCCTGCAGAACTTCATCAATTGAGTTGTATTCGTTCCACTCGTTAAAATAGACCGTCTGTTGCGGATTTGCTCGTATTGGCTCTTTCACTTCGGTGGAAGCGATGTCGTGTGGCAAGTGGGCGGATTTTTCTTCAACAAGGGAAACAAGGCTCAAAAGTGCGGTGTGTTTTCTCAATTCGGCGAACGAAAACGAAACGTCCATTTTTTTTGAAAAAAGTCCGATAAGACTGATAAAATCAAACGATGTCGCGCCAAGTTCCAAAAGGTCGCTTTCAAGCCTGACCTCTGCATCTTCGAATACTGACTATACAATAGAAAGAACGCGGCGTTCAGTGTCCGTGCCCGCGACCGCAGACCCGCTCGTCTGGGCGTTTTCTTGAGGAACAAGCGTCAAAAGTTTTTTTCGGTCAATTTTCCAGTTTACATTGTGCGGAATCTCTTTTACACAAATAAAACGGTCGGGAACCATGTAAGGGATCAGGTGATTTTTTGCCCATTTCTGTACAATCGTTTCTTTCGTCTCTTTCGCCTTTTTTTCCGCCATCGCCGTGTAAAAAAGGAGCAGCCGACAGCTCTCGCTTACCGCCGCCGCACACTCTTGAACATCAGGGCATTCAGAAACAACACTTTCAACTTCTTCAAGTTCCACGCGGCGGTTATGCACTTTCACCTGATTGTCAATACGACCGAACAGTTCCAATTCGCCTGCTTCGTTAACCCGTGCTAAATCGCCTGAATGATAAGCCTTCAATCCGCGGAATGTTGTGAAAGCGGCGGCCATTTTTTCGTTAGGGTTTTGGTAGCCGCGCCCAACGCAGAGTCCGCAAATCAAAAGTTCACCCTTTTCGCCTTTGGGCACTTCGTTTCCGTTTTCGTCGATTACAAAAAGTTCAGTGTTGGCTGTCGGCGTTCCAATGGAAATATCGTCCGCGTCCGTTAAGATTTTTGCCGTGCAGCTCATCGCCGCTTCTGTAGGGCCGTATGCGTTTACGATTATGGCAGAAGGATTTACCGCACGGAGCTTTTTGTACAAGGCGACTGTAAAAGGTTCCGCACCGATGTTAAAGATTTTTATTTTTTTAAGAAATTCCCTACACTCAGAAAAAGAAAGCAAGGCAGAAAGGTAACTTGGCGTTCCAGAAAGACAGTCCACATGATGGGAAAGCGCAAGGCGAGCCAAACGCGGCGGATTTAGGATTTCTTCCTCGTCTGCAAGCACGACTGTCTTTTCTGTGGAGAGCGGAATAAATTCTTCTAGGATTGCAAAGTCAAATGAAAAATCTGCGATTGCAAGAAATGTGTCTGCGTTTTCGACCATCGAACGGCTTTCAATATTTTCTGGATGAGGAAAAATGAAGTTTGCAAAGCTTCCGTGTTCGATTAAAACGCCTTTAGGCCGCCCCGTGCTGCCCGATGTATAAATGACGTATGCAAGGCGTTCCGGCGGGAGAAAAACAGATTCACTTTGCGATTCCACAGTTGAAGAAAGCACATCCTCCAGCACAAGGACTTTCATGTTTTTTTGTGCGCTGTCTTGTTTGCAAAGCTTATTAAAAAACGAGGATTTTGCTTTTTTTGTCTTTCGGTCGGTAAAAACGAGGCGCACGGCAGAATCTTTCATCATGAATAAAAGCCTTTCATCTGGATTTTCTGGCGACACGGGGAGAAAGGCCGCCCCCGCCTTCATCACGCCGATGTTCGCCGCATAGTAGAAAATACTCCGCTCAAAAAGCATCATAACAGGCTCTTCTCTCCGCACATTCAAGGCTCTGAGCGCACAAGAGACTTTATTTGCCGCACTGTCCAGTTCGCGATAGGTCAACTTAGCGCGAGAACTTACGACGGCTAATTTTTCTGGAAACTCGCTTGCCGATTTTTCAAAACGCGAAAGACAAGATTCGTAGGAAGAAGGGGCTACCTGCGGGGCAGAAGTCATAATTATTCTTCTCCTTCGTCAAGCCTAAAGCGCAATCTGATGATGTTTCTGTTGTAGCCGGTCGTCGGAATATAATCCTTGTCCTTCTGTGCGTTCAAAAGCGCGTTTAGCACAAAGCTCGAAAGCCCTTTTATTTCCAAATCCGGATCCGTGATGTCAAAAATCGTACCAGAATCACGCATTATAAGACTTACATTGTCTTTTTCAAATAAGGTCGAATATTCAACCAATACATTCTTCTGCTTCTCCTTTGCATTTCTTTCGCAAAGAACGCTGGTAACTTCTTCTGCAAAAAGACCTGCGCGCATTGCTGTTTTTTGTTGATAGCCGTGAGATAGAAGTAAATTTTCGATTGTTTCTGACATCTCTGCTCCTACGGTGGGCGAGAGTTTTCTGTCAAAAATCTCGATTTCCTTGTCCATGTCGCCTAAAAGCCAGGGGAAGCTATTTTTCCCCACACGGAGACGCAATAAGAGCATGGAAAGTGGGAGTCCGACGACCGGTGCGAGCGCAAAACCGAGCCAAAGCCCCTGTACGCCGAACAGCCTTGAACACAAAATCGGAAGAAAAGTACAAAGGACTCCGTCTTTTAGGCAGATTGATAAAACAGAGAATAAGATGTGGTCAGTGTAGAGATAATAGGATGTCTCCAGCATAAAAAGAGCTGAGAAGACAAAAGTTGAAGCGACGATTCGGATTGCGGCAACTGCGTACCCCCCCTGTATCTAATCCGACCTCGTTGATACCGAACAGGCGCGCAAACCAAGGAGCAAACGCAATTATGATTCCTGTTGCGACAATTCCTTCGACTATAGCGGTTTTGATTGCCGCTTTGACAAGACGACGCACCATAAGGGGATTTTCCTCACCAAAATAGACGCTGAGCAGGGGCTGGATTGCGGTACCGATTCCGTCAAAGATGACAGCCAATTCAACAAGCGAGAATACGACAGCGAGCACGACAAGGTATTTTTCGTCATAACACCTGCTGATATAGGTGATTAAAACGAAATCCGTGATACCCCAGAGCGGATAGGTGATGGCGTCTACGATGCTGTATTTTATACATTCCCCTAAATCTTTCCATGAAAAATACTTGATAAAACGCAATATGTTGGATTTTTTGAAAAAATGAAGGGAAAGAATCACGAATGCAAGCGCGTTACCGATGACAGTTCCCAACATGATTCCTCGTATACCGAGCCATTTTGCAAGGAAGATTGAAAGTACGATATTGCCGCCGATTTGCACCACATAGCTCAATGCTTCAAGTTCTTCATCGCCGTCAGAGAATATAGCTTGTTCAATATAGTTGCACAAAATAGTTAAAAACGCATCGAGTGGAAGAAGAAAATAATATTCTTTTGCAAGGTCTAAAATTACCCCTTGCGCACCGGTCATGCTGAAATAGGTATTCTTAAATACGATAAGCAGCAACGGTATGATGACAGCAATCACGGCTGTAGCGATTACGCCAAGACTATAAATTTGGTCTGCACGCTTTCTGTCCGCAGCACCAATCGCACGACCATAAATAATGCCCATTCCGCTAGAAACGCACAGCGAAAGAAAGGTTGTGATTCCGATGAGCGGCGTTACAAGGTTGATGGCCGCAACACCATTTGTCCCGAGAATAAGTCCTGCGATGATATTGTCACACAGAAGCATGAGATAGACAACCGCCATGGTAAAGGTTGCGCTGAGCAGCATCGAGCGATATTTTGTTGTGCAGAAATTAGGATTATGTTTCATTTCATATAATTTTAATTTTGAATTTGCATGAAGTCAATCTTTTCGTGAAAGGCTTTACGCGGCAGAAAACTTTTCTTCATTTATAGGCCTCCATAAAAGTCTTTGTCGCCGAACTGTAAATTATATTATTCCTCAAGAGCATACTTCTTCATAAAAATAAATCATTGGTAATATCACACCTTCTCCGCTAAAATAAACCGTGGAGGTTCTAGCGTATGAAAAAATCACTTTCTTCTATTATAGTGCTCGCTCTCTCGGTCGGAATCCTGTCCGCTCAATCAACACAAAATCTCTCTCACGCCACAAAGCCCGATGTTTTGGAAAAATCTTTTGCCGACGCTCTCCGCGCTGCGCTCGACCAGTGTTCGGTTGATTTTCTGATGCAGACCGCCCCAGATGACAAAACTCGCGCGGGTGATAAAAGTGATAGAAAATTGAGCATGTTGCCCTTCGACTGTGGGTAAACATTTTGAATTGGTAATAGCAGCGGTTTTGCTGTATATTTGAATAGGTTGAAAAGCGTGAGGGATTGTAGCGGCGGCGGTGGAGCCGTTGCGGAACTTAGTGGAGCAATGAAGCCGATAGGCGGAACCGCGCAAAGCCCGCCCGCCGTGCCTGCCAGGCACGGCGGGCACGCCCAGAATAGGAGACTGCATGAAAAAGATTTTTTTTGTTTTTACGGCATTTTTACTTCTTTCCTGTCAAAGTTTTGCAGGCGGAAGTTCAGACTCTACAAACACCCAGGAGGAAAAAACTGTGAACGAAATCTCAAGCATTTACCTCACCGCTATTCGCAGCGAAGCTTCAAGCGAACGAACGACGTGGACTGTCACTCTTGAACAAAACAAATCGGCTGCCGCCCTCGTGGAACTTTTGCAAAAGGGCGACGTAACAATCCCGGCTCACGACTACGGTTCGTTTGAAAAAGTCGGAAACTTGCCGCAAAGCCTTCCGCGCACCGACACTCAAATCACCACAAAGCCCGGCGACCTTATTTTGTATCAGGGGAATCAGATTACACTTTACTACGACACAAATTCTTGGAGCTTTACAAAACTCGGTCACATCGCTGGCGCAACGCGGGAAAGCCTGCTTTCAGTTCTGGGAAGCGGGAACGTGGATTTACTTTTGTCAGTAAGGAAATAACGCTATGAAAAAAACACTTTCTTCTATTATCTTGCTTTCAATTTTCGCAAGCGGACTTTTGCCCGCAAAACCGAACACAAAGGCTGCCTCCTACAAATCACACGAAGTTTCGGCAAGTACGGTGGTTGAGCCTGTCGGGGCAACGCCCGCAACCAGCTCCGTGCCGGTCGTCTATTTTATCCGCGACATAACGCCAGAAGCCTTGGTCAAAGTTTACCGTGCGACTGGCTACAAGGCGAGCGGAAAGACCGGCGTGAAGGTCAGCACGGGGGAGAGCGAAAACACGAACTACCTCCGCCCTGCGCTGATTAAAAATCTCGTGAAAGACGAACTTAACGCTACAATCGTCGAATGCAACACGGCTTACGGTGGCTCTCGAAGCAACAACGTAAACCACATGAAAATCGCCAAAGACCACGGATTTTTGGATGTTGCGAACGGATTCGATTTGCAGGACGCGGACGGCTACATGACGCTCCCCGTGAAGGGGGGAGTTCGGCTGAAGGAAAACTACGTTGGCTCGCATTTTAAGGACTACCAGACCTACCTGATTCTTTCGCATTTTAAAGGTCACGCAATGGGCGGTTTTGGCGGTGCAATCAAAAATCTCTCGATTGGATTTGCGTCTGGAATGAGCGTGAAAAAATCTGGAAAGTTGAACATTCACTCGGCGGGGCGGAGCGTGACGAGTTGGACTCACTGTCCGCAAGATGAGTTTTTGGAGTCGATGGCGGAGGCGGCGAAGTCGGTATGCGATTATATGAACGGCGGAAAAGGAATCGTCTGCGTGAACGTGATGAACCGCCTTTCCGTTGACTGCGACTGCGATGCAAATCCCGAAGAACCTGACATGCACGACATCGGCATTTTGGCGAGCCTCGATCCGGTTGCGCTCGACCAAGCCTGTGTCGATTTGGTCTACAAGGCACAAGACTCTGGAAGCCTAATAGAACGAATCGAAAGCCGAAACGGAATCCACACGCTTGAACACGCAGAAAAAATCGGCTTTGGCTCACGGAATTATCGGCTCGTGGAAATCAAGTAGACTAGCAACAGGTGCCCTTATTGCTATTTTCTCAGCATTTCCTTTGAGATTTTGTAGACCGAGCCGCAGTTGTGGCATGTGACTTCAAGCGGGTCCGGGTCACGGTTGATTATGTCCTCAAGCTCCGCCTTTGGAAGGTGTCGTATATGGTCTGCAAAATATTCAGCCGAGCAGGGGCAGTCAAAAATCACATCGCGCTCAAGGACAGCAGTTGGCTTGAATTCGCGGAAAAGTCCGTAGACTACATCTTCCATGTTACCGCCGTCCGCGAACCACTGGCCGATTGACGGCATTGCAGTGAATGCGTTCTCGACTTTTTGAATCAGTCTGTCCTCGGCTTCTTTTTTGTCCTCTGTGCCGGAATTCTCGGTCTGTGCGGAAATCTTTGACTTTCCTCCGGCCCCCGGAACATGCTGCAAGAACATTCCTCCCGCCCCGATTACATTTCCATTTTTGTCGAACTGAATCGAAGTGTTGAATGCCGTGTGAATCTGCTCTGACTGGGAAAAATACCAGGCCAAGTCTTTTGCGATATTTTTATAGACGATTTCTGTTGTTCCGACTTGAGGAGCCTTCATTCCCTCGCCCATGCGGGTGACTGTCACAGTTCCCTCTCCGAAAAATGGCGACAAATCCCAGCTCTCAAGGGGCTTTTCAAGAGGAATATGGTTCTGGAAAAGGCAGCCGCGAACCCAGCCGGCGGAGTCAGCCTCGACAGAAAATCCTGCCGCAGGCCCGTTCGTGTCGCAGCGGTAGGTCAAATGCTCCCTTCCTTTCATCGTCGGAATCATCAGCGCGCCGCAGAGCATGGCCTGACCTAATATCATCGTTTCCAGTATTCCGAGCCGATGCTGCGCCCTCATCTGGTTTATGAGCCGCGTTCCGTTCAAAAATGCTCCGCGAAACTGTCCGTCAGCCATGACAAAAAGGGTCATGCCGTCCTTTTCGATTTTATTCAAGTGAGCCAAAAGCTCTTTGTTTTCCAATTCAATCTTAATCATAAAAAAGATTATAGCAAAATTGCCGGGTAAAAAAAATCCCCCGCCAGCCAAAAAGACGGGCAGGGGAAAGAGAGAATTGCTATTGCTATCAGACTTGGAACAAGTCGATTTGGTTTCCGATTGCGTCGATTGCAATTTCCATCTGGCTTGAAACCTCGTTCAAGTAAACACCGGTCTCGTTGATTTTCTTCGCACCGATTGACATTTCCTGCATTGAGGTCTTCATCTCACCGGCCGCGTCCTGCATGTGGCGGACTTCCTCAAGAATTGCCTTGTTGCCTTCGGTCATCTCTGCGGAAGCTGTGCGGACTTCGCTTGTGGAGTCGTTCATAGAATGGAGGGCTTCCGTAATCTGGCGGGATCCCTCGTTCTGCTCTTCCATAGCGGCCTTAATCTGGCGGACGAGCTGGTCAGTCTCCTTGATTTTGTCGGCGACAACACGGAATGCCATGCTTGACTCAGCAGAAGCTGATACAACGGAGCCGATTGAATCCTTGATGTTGTTGAGCTGGTCGCCGATTGTCCTTGACTGGGCTGTAGAAGTCTCAGAGAGCTTTCTGATTTCGTCAGCGACAACTGAGAATCCTTTTCCCGCCTCACCGGCGTGGGCTGCCTCGATTGCAGCGTTCATAGCCAAGAGGTTTGTCTGCTCGGCGATTGCGGAAATCGCGGCGTTGGCTTCCTGCAACATCTGTGACTGGGCCTCAATCTGCTCGATACGGGCGTTAACATCGTCCTGCTTCTGGGAACCGTTCTGGGCGTGGGTTGAAAGCTCTTCGAACGAAGAGGCCATTTTGTCGACCGACTGGTTTACGGATGCGATGTTTCCAATCATCTCCTCGACTGCGGCGGAAGCCTGAGTTACGCCGGAAGACTGGTTCTCAATCATGTGTTCGAGAGACTGGATGTTTGATGCGATTTCGTTTACAGAACCGGCCGTCTGTTCGACTGAATTGGCCTGGTTTGTAATCTGGTTGCCCATGCTTTCGATGTTGGCGAGAATCTCCGCGATTGAGGAGCCTGTGTCCTGGGCTGCCTCTTGAAGCTTGATTCCGCCGGAGGCGAGTGTTTCTTTCGCGCTCTTGACATCCTTGATGATTGTATGGAGCTTTTCCGTGAATAAGTTGAATCCATTTACAAGGCTGCCGATCTCATCATTTGAATGGATGTCGATTCTCTTGCGCAAGTCAGCCTCACCGGAAGCGATTCCGTTGATTGTCTTGTCTACGACAGAAACCGGTTTTACGATTGAGTGGGCGAGTGCAAAGGCAATCAATGCCGCCGCGACTATCGTGATGACTGCCAAGATGATGATTGTTGTCATCGACTGAATGAGCTGGGTGAAAAGCTCTGTTGAGGGGCCTGTCGTCACGAATATCCAGCCGGACTCATCGGAGATTTTGCGCCCTGCAAGGTAGCGGCCTTTTGCGTCAAGCACGATGAAAGTTTTGCCACCATCGAAGTTTGCTGTGTATGCGTTAAGTCCGTACTCGCTGAAGAAATTGTCTTTCAGGATTTTACCAGAGTCTTTATTTGTGAGGTAAGTTCCGTCCGAGGTGAGGATAAATGACTCGCCGGATTTTGAGAGCTTCACGTCTGCGATTCTGTCTGTGAGATTGTCGAGCTTGATGTCGATTGAGACAACACCGTTTACAATATCACCGATTTTTACGCGGCGGCTCATGGCTGCGACTGGTTTTCCTGTCACCATGTCCATGAAGGGGGTTATGTGAAGTCCGGAGCTTGAGATTGCGTCTCTGAACCATGCGCGGGTCGTCTGGTCGTAGTCCGCAGGGGGATTCCAGTGGTCGTTTGAATAGAAGAAACCGCCGTCTTTTACTGGGACTGTGTTCGCATAGTAAAGTTCGCTGAAACCGGTTTCGCCTGAGAGCAAGGCCTCAAAGAAGGATTCCATCTGCTGGCGGCCGGAGGCTTGATTTGTCGTCGCATACTGGTCAACGGCATTTACCAAGTTAGTCGGCTTCTCAAGGAAAAGCTTCATATCGTTGCAGGTCATCACAACCTTGTCATCAGCAGATTCGTTGGTCTCTTCCATGATAAGACCTCTCATCATCAGAAGAACTGGAATCGCGACTAGCAGAACTGAAAAAAGAACGACACCAATGTTACTGGTGATCATTTTTGCCCGAATACTCATAAAGCCTCCATATCTATAGGAAAACAGTGATAAAGTTTTATACAGATTTAAAATAACTTATATAAAGTTTAAGGCAGTTTTCTTTTAATTTCAATTAAAATTAAGTTATTAGTAAAAAAGAAAGAGGCTAGTTCTCTTCGACCAGCTGGATGGCTTTTTCCAACTCAAGAGGCTTTCCCCAGATAAAGCCCTGAATCAGGTCGCAGCCGAGAACTTTGAGAATCTCAAGCTGGGTAAGCTCCTCGACTCCTTCCGCGATTACATCGAAGTGCATGATGTGTCCGAGTGAGATTATAGCGTTAACGAAATCTGATGCCTCAGAGGACTGGGCGATGTCGTCTACAAAGGTCTTGTCGATTTTCAAAAGGTCAATCGGGAGGTTCTTGAGGTAGGACAGGGAGGCGTAGCCGGTGCCGAAGTCGTCTAGTGCGATTTGAATTCCCTCGGCTCTGATGGCGTTGAGTTTTTTGATTACATCATCCACGGAGTGAATCATGACAGACTCAGTGACCTCAAGCTCCAGATTTTTTGTCGGAAAGTCAGCCTCATGGACTATTTTTATGATTTTCTCAACGAAATTCGCGCTTGCGATGTGGGCGACCGACATGTTCACAGAAAGAACTAAATCCGGATGCCCGTTCTTGATTATTTCCTTGAAGTTTTTGAGCGTGTTTTTCAGGACAAGCGTGTCGATGTCGACAATCTGGCTTGAACGCTCTGCCGCCGGAATGAAAAGCCCTGGGCTTACGATATTGCCGTCCTTTCCCCGCATTCTGACAAGAGCCTCGAAACCGCGCAGCTTTTTTGTCCTCGCGCAGAACTGGGGCTGGTAGACTGCGAAAAAGGACTCGTCCTTTATGCTGTCCCGGATCATGGAGTTTGTCTCTGTGGCTTTTGTGAGCCTGTCCGCCATCTCCGTGCTGAAAAAGCAGATGTGCTCTGGGCTTTGGCGGGCGTTGAACATGGCCATGTCAGCAGATGAGAGAAGCTTGTCCGCGCTGTTGCCGTCACGTGAGAGTGAGATTCCAGAGTTGATTTTTGCGAAGAATTTTTTGTCGGCCGAGGTAATCGCGTTCTGGATGATTCCTGCCGCCAGCTTTAAGATTGAGATGATTTCCTCGTTGGAGGCGGGATTTTCTATGATGACCGCGAACTCAGCCCCGTCCATGCGGAAAAAGTGGGACTTCTCATTCTTCAACTCCTGCATGGACTTTGCTATTGCCAGCAAGACCTGGTCTCCGGCCTCGTGACCCAACATGTCGTTGATTGCCTTGAAGTTGCCGATTTCCATAATCGCAAGGGCAAAATCGCTTTCTTCCGATATATATTCATCGAGTCTTTTTACAAGAGACCGCCGGTTCGGAAGTCCGGTAAGATAGTCGCTGTAGGCCTGGACCGCAAGCATGTCCTCGCTTTTCTGAATCTTTATCATGTGGCGGTCAGTGATTTCGAGAATTATGAAAAATCCGATTGCAGTAGTTACGCCCGGAATCGGAAGAAGGGACCGGCTTAAAATCATGGAGGTGCATGAAATCAACAGGTAGAAGAGGGTGAGAAACTGGCAGAGGTGCTTTGACCTTTTGAAGTTCACCCGCATGACCATAATCATAATCATGGCGATTTGGGTCAGAATTCCGTTCAGGCTTGAGTAGTTTAATGCGAGGCCTAGAAATTCGCCGTCGAATTTTATTCTGGCTAAGGCTGTGGACATGAGTATAAGCAGCATGACGACTATGGAAATTGCCGTCTGGATGAGCATTTCTTTTATGGAAGATTTCCTGTTCATCTGTCTCTCATCTCCGATTATGCCATATATATATATATATATATAAGAATTATTCACTATACAATGTGCATTTGTCAATATAATTTTAAAAATCAGAGACTATTTTTTCACTTTTAATTTTATCATATTTTAAGCTGACCGCAAGAATTTTCGTTGTTAATTTTTCCTTTTTCATTGTAATATGACGTTATGCAAAAAAGAATTTTCCTTCCCTTGTGCCTGATTTTCACAGCCCTTTTGTCATCATGCGTAAAAACTCCTGAGATGACATTAGAGGAGATTGAAGCTGCAAAGGTTTCCCTTTCAAACGACATAATCTCCCGCACTCTGACCCGGCCCCGGACTGACAATAATTTTGTTCCGGGAAAGGTCGGCGGAGTCTGGAACGCCTCGATTTCTGGCGACCCAAAGTCATTCAACCTGCTGATTGCCGAGCAGGACGCTGAGACAAACGGAGTCCTTGCCCCCCTGTCGTCATACCTTGCCGACTACGACTTGAATTCCCGAGACTGGGTTCCCTTCGCGGCCTCCTTTGAAATCCGGGAGAACGATGACGGAAGCCAGGACATAAAATACACTTTGCGCTCAGACTTGTACTGGTCCTACTACAATAACGCAAAGCCCCGCGTTCCCGTGACCAGTGACGATGTAATCTGGTGGTATGACGAAATTCAAGGAGACGAAGACTGCGCCTCATCCGCATACAACGCGCAGTATATGGAAAATTCAAGCGGAGAGAGCGAGAGAATCACCATAACCAAAATTGACGACAAGTCTTTTTACTTTCATTTTCCCCGTGCGGTCGCGGAGCCTCTGCTTTCGACCAACATGACTCTTGCCCCCTCTTTTTTGTACAAAAAGGCTAAGGAAGAGGGCGGGGCTGAGGGAGTCAAAAAATTCCTGAACGTCTCAAGCGACCCAAAATTGATTCCATCATGCGGACCTTACTTTTTGGTCGAATATACTCCCGGCCAAAGGCTTTTGTACGAGCGGAACCCTGACTATTGGGAAAAAGACTCAAATGGCGAGAGCCACTACTACCCGCAGACCCGTCTTGTGCAGATTGTGGGCGACCCCAACACTGCTAACCTCTTGTTCAACGAGGGCAAACTTGAGGCTTATTCTCCCTCTCCTGACAAGGTTGACTCCCTGCTTGCCTCAGCTGACAACGGGCGGAAAAAGGGAAATTCAGGCTACTCTGTCTTCAACGCGGAAGGCTCCATGTCGGCTTCTTTTTGGTCATTCAACCAGAATCCAAAGAACAAGGACGAGGCATTTTACTCATGGTTCACAAAAAAGGAATTCCGTCAGGCTATGTCCTGCCTTTTGAACCGGGAGCGGATTATCCGGCAGACCTACCGGGGACTTGCCGAGCCGACCTACTACTTTTTTCCAAAAATAAACAAGTATTACAACGAAAATCTGATATTGAAATACCGCTACAGCCATGAGAAGGCGAGAAAACTTTTGGAGTCAATCGGCTTTACAAGGCGTGACGACGGATTTTTGTATGATACAAACGGAAGTCCGGTTGTCTTTGACCTGACGGTTGTCTCGAATAATCCTGTTGTCTCTGACATCGCGCAGATTATCGTTGATGAATGCAAAAAAGAGGGAATCACGGTGAACGTCCGACAGACTGACTTTCAACGGCTTGTAGAGCAGCTTATGTCCACCTTTGACTGGCAGACCATGATAATCGGCCTTAACGGCGGATCGCTCTTTCCGACCCAGGGAAGCAACGTCTGGGTGAGCAGCGGAAATTTGCACCTGTGGAATCCCCTGCAAAAAAGTCCCGCGACAGAATGGGAGGCAAGGGTTGACGAGCTTTACCACGAGGCCGCCTGCATTTCCGACAAGGAAAAGGCAGCCCCCCTTTGGAATGAGTATCAGGAGATTTTCCTTGAGCAGTGCCCGGTAGTCTACCTGGTGCGCAGCAGGTCATTCTTCGCAATCCGAAACAAGTGGGACTTGACCAACGTCCGCTACGACAATCTATACGGCGCCACCACAGAGTATTGTTTTTTGGCGGAGTGAATGCGGTCAGTGAGCCTGCGGTTGCTGAGCCTGTCGAAGCATCGAAATGACATTTGCCACTATGGGTTGTGGTTGCAGAAGGGGGATTTTAAGGGGTTTCCCCTTAGGAGATGGGGGTGTGCCGAAGACGCAGGCTGAGGCCAGGGGGAAGGCTTTCCCCCTAACCATTATTAATTGTTGATTACCTCATAAGTCGTCATTTTGCCCTTGCCCTTGATGTCGCACTCGATTGGGGCTGAGAAAGTGACGTTTTTTACTTTGTGGGTCTCGGTTTCGTTCTTTACCGCCTGAGTGACCCGGATTGCCCCCGGCGTGCAGACAGACTCCATGCGGCTTGCGACGTTGACCGTGTTTCCCCAGACATCGTAGATGAATTTTGTCGTTCCGATGATTCCCGCGACGACCGGCCCGCAGTTGATTCCGACCCTGATTTTGAATGGAATCGAGGCCGTCCTGTTGTATTCGGCGAGGTCGATGTAGATTCCCCGCGCGAAGTCCAGCATGATTGCGGCGTGATTTTCTTTTTTCTCCGGGATTCCGCAGGCCGCCATGTAGGAGTCTCCGATTGTTTTGATTTTTTCGATTCCGAGATTTTTAGCCCTCTCGTCAAAGCGGCTGAAAAGGTCGTTAAGCGATGTGACGATTTCCTTGGCCGTGTGACCTGACGAAATTGTCGTGAAATTCACGATGTCCGTGAAAAGAATGCTGGCCGACTGGAAATTCTCACCGATTGTCTTGACTCCGCTTTCCTTGAGCCTGTCCGCGATTTTCACCGGAAGAATAGCCTTTAGAAGTCCGTCGGATTTTTCCTTTTCTTTTTCAAGGCTTGCCGTCCGCTCCTTTACGAGTCCCTCAAGGCGGATGTTCTCAAGCTGGATTACCCTCATCCTCACTCGGAAAATCAGGAAGATTGCGCCGATGACTATAACCGCCACGAAAATCCAGAATGAAATCATCTGGTAGAAGAAGGGCTCTTGAATCAGCGTGAGTTCGGCCGGACTTTCAGATGCCAGACCCTCGTCGTTCACCGCGTTGAGCAGGAATGTGTATTTACCGGGCTTCAAGTTCGTGTAGGAGACTGCCCTGCCGGATGCCGGACTTGTGAAGTTCTCCTCAAAGCCGCTGAGTTTGTGCATAAAAAGCAGGCGCTCAGGGGAGGCGAAGCTAAGTCCTGTGTAGGAGATGACGATTCTCTTTGTCCCGGCCTTTAAAATCAGCGGGACAGACAAGTCCTTTTGCTCGGTGTCGTCGATTATGACTTTTTCGATTCTCACAAGTGGGGAGACAGGATTTTCCTTTGTCTTCACAGGGTCGTAGACTGAGTAGCCGTCAGTCAGCGTGAACCAGAGGCGGCCGTATTTGTCGCAGAGACTGAGGGAGGTGGATGTCACGCCGTTGTCAGAAAGTCCGTCGTTCGTATTGTAGAATTTCACCTCTGCTTTGTCGATTGTTCCGGCGGCGGCTGCGTTCATAGAGAAAAAGGATGTTGACGCGATTCCGTGGTTGCTGGTCATCCAGATGTGGCCAGTTCCGTCAAAAATCACTTGGAAAATCGAGTCGGTTCCTAAGCCCATGTCGGCGGTCAGGTTAGAGCAGTTGTAGGCCTGGCCCTTTCCCGCCTCGAATGAGTCGTACTTTGAGATTCCGTTGCCCGTGCAAATCCAGTAGCCGTCGGAAGGGTCCTGGCAGATTTTGAAGATTACGTTTCCGGCAAGACCTGTCGTGCTTGTGAGTTTTTCGATTATCTTTCCGTCTTTGAAAATGTAGACTCCGCCACCGTCGGTTCCGACCCAAATCAAGCCTTTTTTGTCCTCGTAGATGCACATCACGTACTCGTTGTCCATTCCGGCTTCCTTTCCGTAGTTGCTTATCTTCCCGTCCGGCCTGATTACGCTAAGGCCTGTCGTCGTTCCGGCCCAGAGATTTCCACCCCTGTCCTCGATTACGACACGGGTTTTGTCGCCTGAGATTCCGTCGTCCCTTGACCAGCTCTTGATTTCTCCGCTTCTCTTGCTCCAGCGGACTATTCCCGGCTTTTTGTAGCAGCAGACTAAAATGTCCCCGTTTTTGGCGCTTCCAACGTGGCGGATTCTTATTCCGTCAAGATGGCGGGTAAGGTCATTCTCTATGTTCTCCCCGTCGTCAGTCTTGCACAAAAGCCCCTTGTCAGTTCCGAGCCATATAAGGCCTTCCTTGTCCTGGGCAATCGCGTTGACCGTGCAGTCGGTTTTCTCGGAGACGAATTTTCCGTGGTTCATCTTTATGATTCCGTTGCGGTCTGTCGCAAACCATACGCAGCCCTCACGGTCGCCTAGAATCCTGTTGACTGTGGCTGTCGCAAGAGGATTCTCAGCTGTGTAATCGTAGAATTTTCCCTCAGTGTAGGCGGCGATGCCCTGCTCTGTTCCGAACCAGAGGGTTCCGTTTTTCTCGGCGAAAATCGCTTTTGTCGGAATCCTGTCAATTTTCGTTCCGCTTTCGATTCTCTTTGCCTTTCCGTTGTTGAGCCTTACGATTCCCTTCTCAGCGAGGGCAAGCCAGAAGTTGCCGTTCAAGTCCTGGCCGACTGAAGTCACCGAATACGGCTCGAACTGCTCAAGCTCCGAAAGTGACCTGAAAGCCCCGTCCATATATACAAAGATTCCGTTTCTGCCGTTTGTGACAAGCCATATTCTACCGGCGGTGTCGCAGTAAAGCTGGATGGCGATTATTCCGCTGGCGGCGGAGCCTTTTTCGATTTTTGGGATTGAGATTTTTCCATCCGGAGAAATCATCGCGATTCCGTCAGCCGTTCCGACCCAGATGTTTTTATGATGGTCTTCGGCAAAGGCGCGGACTGAATTGTTTGGAAGTCCGTTGGCGGTCGTGAAGGTGAGATTTTTCTTTTCCTCATTTGGGGAGATTCTCTGCACGCCCTCGTCGTTGGAGCCGACCCAGAGGTTGCCGTCGGAGTCCTCGAAAATCGTGCGGGCGGAGGCGAATGTGAAAGTGTTCTTGCGGCTTTTCCTTAAGATTGAAAAGTCAACTCCGTCAAATCGGACAAGACCCTCGTAGGTTCCTATGTTGATGTAGCCGTCAGAAGTCTGGATTATATCAGTGGCGGTCGTTCCGGTCAGGCTCCCGAACGATGTCCATGCTCGGCAAACGTAGTCGTCAAAAAACGACTTGCGGGCGAAAAGGGATGCCGCGCTCAAGGCTGCGGCGAAAAACAGAATCACTTTTTTCATGAGCCTTATTATACCATGAAAAATAGCTTTTTACACTCTTAAATCTTTCCTTCCATCTTTTTTATGAAAAAGTCCAGGTTTGTGCCGACGAAAATCGCGCTGTAGGCGGTCACGACTCCGGCAAAGACCAGATAGTAGGCTTCTTGTACTGCCAAGCCACCGGCGATTTTTGCGACTAGGCGGAAGGAGAGCATAAAGCATAAAGTCAAAAGTCCGCAGACAATCCATTTTGTCATGGAGACCGGGCGGGCGTATTTCTCGTCCCAGCCGGGA
Source organism: uncultured Treponema sp. (assembly GCA_946615905.1). Taxonomy (GTDB): domain Bacteria; phylum Spirochaetota; class Spirochaetia; order Treponematales; family Treponemataceae; genus Treponema_D. The sequence goes on from CAMOIE010000034.1 coordinate 16,596, forward strand.
GCCGCGTCTTTTATGATTGCGCTGATTTTCTCGTCGGAGACGGGGCTTTCAATTGAGAGGGGGCGGGCGGCGAGTTTTTCAGCCTTGCTCAAAAGACGGACGTTCGTGCGGCATTTTTTGCAAGTCAAAAGATGCCAGGTCAGGCTGAGCGGAATGTGTTCACCCTTGTCGAGCGAGAGATATTCGTCCATTTTTGATTCGCAAATTTTAATGTTCATAATAGCTCCTTAATTTTTCCCGAAGCAGCTTTTTCGCCCTGAAAATATGGGATTTCAGTGTGTTCATCGGAAAGCCTGTGATTTCCGCGATTTCCTCGTAAGAAAAATCATGGAAAAAATACAGCTCTATGCAGACAGAATAATTTTCCGGCAGATTTTTGACGCTTTCCCGCACGGCCTGAATAGTCAGCCTCTGGATTTGCTCTTCCTCCGGCGTGAAGTCCTTTGAGACTAAAAGCTCCTCGTCGGCCAGGGGCAGGAACTTTTTGTTTTTATTGAAGGCATTTACCGCAGTCGTGTATGCGATTTTTACCAGCCAGGTTGAGAAGGAGGAAGCCCCCTTGAAATTTTTGAGGCCCGTGTAGGCCTTTATAAAGACATCTTGAACAAAGTCATCGCATTCAGTCTGGTTTTTGAAAAAATTCATGCCGATTGCCGTGACCCTTTTCATGTAAAGCCTCATCAGCTTTGTGAAGGATTTGGAGTCCCCCGCAAGCGTAGACTTTACAAGAGACTCGTCACGTTTTTGGACAATGATTTTCTCAATCCGGCTGATTCCGCCTGACTTTTTCTCAGCCGACATTTTTTTTCTTGAAGTCAGGGTTCAGGGCGTAGAAAAGCAGGACGCAGACGCCGCAGATAAAGGGGATAAGGCCTCCCAGCAGGGCAGGGGAAGGTCCGTCGAAAAAATAAAAATATATAGAAAGAACAAGTCCGATTCCAGTCAGCAGAAGACCGATCAGCAGGGCGTAGGCTTTGTAATTGAACTGCTCCTTCTTGTAGATTCCGGCCTTGATCTGCTGCTTGACCTCGTGGTGATGCCAGAGAAGCGAGAAAAAAGCGACCACTCCGGCGATGAAAATTCCAACAATCGGGATTATTGAGATGATGACCTGTGCCGCAGGGCTTGTAACGTTCATAAAAACCTCCAGAATTTTAACTGTCTGCCCTTGTTAGACCACGAAAAAGTCCTTTTGTTGCAGATTTTTTCAGACAAATCAGTTCAAAAAGAGGTAGTCGTTGAAGTAAATCGCCCCGGCCTGACCGAGAGCCAAAGTCGCGTTGATTTCGTCCAAAAGCTCTGTTTTTATCCGGTTCTCGCCCTTTGCAAGAAGCTCCGCCTTTGTGTAGCGGGCGAAATATGATACGAAAATCGATTTGATTGACCGGAGCTTTGTGTCCATCTCCTGATAGAAAGCCGTGTCCCCCTCAGGATATTCAAGCCAGGGGGTCAGAATGATTACGGAATGATTGTCGTTCTCGTCATTTTTGGAAGAGGCGCGAATCTGTCCGATTTCGTTGTAGGCCGACTTGCGCTCTTTTTTAAGCTCCTCGGTGATTTTTGTCGGATTCGGGTCTTCCCGCCGCAGTCCGTAGCCAAGAACAGCTTTTTTTGATGCGAATGCGACTGCACTTACCAGAATTATTGCCAGCGCGATTGCCGCGAGAATGCAGGTCAGGATTTTATTGAGCGTGCTTTCCATGCAGATAATTCTACTGAAATTCGATTGTTTTGAAAATACTGTTATTCGGGGCGATCCCCCGCTTGCGTCGGGGGCGGGTCTTGCACAGTTCGGTAACCCTCAGCCTCCGCACTCACATTCGTTCGCTTGCGGTGGCCGCTGCGCGCTGCTCCAGCCCCTATCGCAGTCCCTGCCTCAAGTGCCACTTGTACTGCTCTTCTGTAATTTCAATTGCTGACTGTAGTTCTTTTTCTGTAAACAATTCGTAGCCATCGATACTAAAAAATTCGTACCAATTTGTTGCTCGTATCGTTAGGTGCTGTAAAAAGCTTTGTTGCAGTCCACCCACGCATAGGCGCGTGAGTTCTCATCCGTTCCAAATGCCCGTATATTCTTCAGGCAAGTTTTGATGATTTCTTCTATAACTTTTTCATCAAATGGTGAAAATTTCACAGGTTTTGGTGTGGGGGGGGCAGAGGAGAATTTTCTCAAAAAAAGTGAGCGGCGTAGTCGCGAACCAATCCGCGTGGCTTTTTTATAAAAGTCGAAATTAAGGCCTAATATCTCTACGCTTCCCGGACGGCTTTCATGGCCTTTTTGTTTTTGTACATCAACGAGTCGGCCCGCTTGAAGACGTTATCGTATGCGCTGTCGATTTTCGGGTCAAAGACTGAGTAGCCGATTGCAGCAGAGGTCTTCTCCCAGTATTCGAGGTTCGGGTTCTCCTGAATGTCCTGAATCGTATTGTTGAAGTCCGCGACAAGCTCGTCGACTTTCGCAAGGTCACGCTCCTTCAAAATCACGACGAATTCGTCTCCTCCGATTCTGAAAACCGGGGAATGCTCGAAAGTATTGCAGACGATTTTTGAGAGGGTGATAATCGCGATATTCCCCTTGTCGTGACCGAATGTGTCGTTGATTTTTTTCAAGAAATTCAAGTCAACCATCGCGACTCCGAACTCATTGATTCCGCCAGAGATTTCCCACTCGATTTTCTGGACTTCCTTGTCGTAGCCGTTTTTATTGCGGATTCCTGTCAGCGGGTCTGTCATTGCAAGCTCGTTCAGCTCCACAGCTTTCTTTCGGGAATGCTGCAAGTCCGCTCTTGTTTTGATAAGGCTTTGCATGTACTGATTAAGCTCCAAAATCATGTCCGCGAATTTTGACATAATCATAGAGATTTCGTCCTTGTTCGTGACTTCCGCCAGCAATCTGTTTGCGACTTCCGGATTTTTTTCATGTGAGTATTCTTCGATTATATTCCGCAGTTTTATCAGCTTTCGGATGTAGTGTCTTCGGATAAACGATAGAAGCATAAGCATAAAGAAGATGAGGACTGTCGCCACCGTCAGAACCTGCCTGACTGTGGCCAGAAGAATTCCCCGGTTTATCTTCGCAATTTCCACCTCGACCCCGATGACTCCGAGCTTTTTACCGTCTATTAAAAGAGGCGTGTAGAATGCGTAGGTCTTTCCGTACTGGTCATCGTAAGTGTCGTAGCCGGACGGGGCTTTACAGCTGTTCCAGGCCTCCCACATGAGGGAATGCTCATCGACAGGCTTCATAACATCGTCGCAGAGAAGGAGGCAGGGCTTTCCGTTGATTTCTTTGCTCTCCCGCAGACTGATTATGGCATAGTACATGTGCGGCGGCTCCGGGGTGGGCGCGAGAAAGTATGCGTATGCTATGTTGAAAGACTTTACCGTGAAAAGATACAATAAAAGTGCAGTCGAAAATACCCCGAAAATAAGAAATGCGA
>CAMOIE010000035.1 GCA_946615905.1 uncultured Treponema sp.
GTCGTCAAGCGGTAAGACAACGGCTTTTGGTGCCGTCATTCCACAGGTTCGAATCCTGTCGTCCCAGCATAGGCAACCGACAGCCGTCAAAGACGCGTCTGTACTGCCATTTATATTTTTTAGGAGTCCTCAAATGGATAAATGTGTTCTTGATGCAAATGTTCGAAATGAGACAGGAAAGAAGGTTTGCAGAAAACTCCGCGCTAACGGCCGCATTCCCGCCGTTATGTATGATGAAGCAGGAAAGGCAACTTCCCTCGACGTAGATTCAGTCGCTTTCAACAAAATCTGGCGCTCAATCACAAAGACAACTTTGATTACCCTCAAAGTTGACGGAAAATCTTACGATGCTTTCATCCGCGACACAGAATACGACATCATCACTGATTCTGTACTTCACGCAGACTTCTTTGTTGTATCAAACAAAAAGCCCGTTGTCCGTACATTCAAAGTCCAGTACAAGGGAACAGCTGCCGGCGTACTCAAGGGCGGCTTCATGGTCAAACACCTTCCCGAAGTCAAAGTCAAGTGTCTTCCTTGCGACTTGCCTGAGCGCCTGGTCATCGATGTCTCAAAAGTCGAGATCGGCGACAAATTCCTTGTAAAGAACATCGGATTTGACAAAAAAATCACAGTCCTCACACCGGAAGACGCAGTTCTCGTAACTGTAGCTCCCGCCCGCTAAGCAAAAGCAGCGAGTAACTGAACCCCGGAAGCAATTCTGATTCAATTTTTTGAATTCTGATTTGCTGGCCGGGGCTTTTTTTTTGTGGAAAAAACGGATATAATTGTAGAAAGGTATCCTTATGACAAAAATCGCCCGAAAACTTTCAATTTTTTTGTTTTCAGTTTTCATTCTTCCAAGCTCCCTTTTAAGCGCGCAGTCAGCGGCAAAAACAAACAGGAACACCGCCGTCCGCTGCCTGCGTCTGGCAAAATCCTACGCCTCGCAAAAGCAGTGGAAAGAGGCGAAATCACAGACAGAGCTGGGTCTTGCCTATGATGACAAAATCGCTGACCTTTGGTACATCAAGGCTGTCTCAGAGTCCGCCCTCGGCTCCTCAAAGGCTTCCGTTCTGCCGATGGTCATAAAGTCACTTACAGAAGGCGACTGGGTGGACTACAACAAGGACTCCGCCCGCATCCTATACGCCGACATACTCTGCTCAACCCGCCAGTTTGAGACCGCCGTACAGATTTTGGACAACGAGCCTTTCTTATACTCCGCAGATGCCGAGTACATCAGGATAAAAGCCTTTTACAACGGCGGAACATTTGACTCAATCCAAAAAGCCCGCGAAAAAGTCAACTCGGCGAGAAGAATCTACCCGGACGACCAGCGTTTCGCCCAGCTTTTCTATTCTTATGAATATGCATTAAAATCCGGCGGTAAAATCACGGAGACTCCAGACTCAGAAGCCCTCGTAAAATCAATCGCAAAAGCCCTCCGCCTTGCCCTCGCAAAATCACGCAATTTGGACGGGGAGCTGGAGCTTTACTCAATTTTGTTCACAGAGGGGGAGGAAAAGACCAGACTTTTAAAATCCTTCCGCGCCCGCAATCACACCGCCCCGCTTTTAGCCCAGGCCGCTTTGGAGGAAGGTCTTATAAAAGAAGAGACCGCACTTGACTATTTTTATTCCTACGCCGACAAGCAGATTGACAAAGCCGTTTTGGACGCTTTTGTTCCTTTGGTTACAGGCGAGAAAACTAAAAAAGAGCTTTACGATTATCTGAACGCCTACAATGGAGTCATCACCGCTGACACAGACGGCGACCTAGTCCCAAATCTGACTGTGACCTACAATCGCGGCCGCCCCAAGCATATTGAATACGATGGCAATCAGGACGATGAGAACGACTGGGTTTCTGACTGCGACTTTGGCGTGCCCCTTTCCGTGGAACTTGACGGAGGAACCACAAAATTAATTTACGACTCCTGGCCAACATTGGCACAGGCTGTTTACACCAGGGGGGACGGTAACAAGACGATTCCTAGGCTTACATTCAACCTTGCCTCAGAAAATTTCTCATGGTCCCCTTTTTCAATAAAAGCAAACCAAATTGTAAAATCATCTTTGGGACTGGATCTTTTCTTTCCTGAAGTTCCACCTCTAGTTCCAGATCTGGACGGCGAGCAATTGATACGAGCCTCGACATCCTATGAGATTCCAACGGAAGAAAGACCTGGAGCCATGATAAAGGTAATCATCGTGAACGGACAGGCACAAAGCGCCCGCTACCTGCAAGGTGACAAGGTTTATGCCCAGGCCACGTTCAAAAACGGACTGCCAGAAAGCCGGATGGTTGACCGAGATGGAGACGGTCAGTTTGAGACAATTGAAATCTACGGCCGAGACCCAAGCGGCAGGCAAAACGTTCTTTCTGATGGTGACGAAAAACAGATTGTGGCAAATCTTTTTGGCCTTCCCGCCGGAAATACAGGTTTCTACGTCAAAATGATTCAAATCGATGCGAACGGCGACACTATTCCCGAATTTACAGAGGAATACACGACCGCAGGCGGAAGAATTTCATCATGGGACAGCGATGGTGACGGCAACTGGGACACTCGCTACGTAAAAAAGCCGGCTCAGAGCGACGGAATCCTAAGGGAAGACGCGATTTTTCACCAGCCACTTTCAAAAATCGTAATCACGGTTTCAAGTGAAAATGGGATTCCTGTTTCCATAAATGGGGCTGGGATGACGTTCGGAATTTCAAAATCTAAATCCGGAAAATTTTACTGGATAGGTCCGGCAGGCGATGCAAGTGATGAAAAAAAAGTTGAGGAAGCCGTTAACCAAAATACAAGGCAAGGTGTTTCTATATTAGTTGCAAACGGCAAAAAAAGAATGATTGCCATCAGAATTGAAAAAATGATTTTTGGAGAAATGCTTTCTGAACAGGAAGATATAATATCAAAATGAAAAAAAATACAAAAAAAACAGCAGTCCTTTCAGCAGTGCTGATGTTAATCTTTTCCTCCTGCAATACGATACAGCAGCCAGAGGAAGTTTTCGTCCAGCCTGACTATACAGAAAGAGAGGCTTTTGACAACGAAGTAAAACGAATCGATGAAATCGGCGAAAAAAACACGATTCTGGCCCTATGGCGGTCGTCAATTTTGAACGATGCCGAAACAATAAAAAAATATTCGGAAAAGTCAATTGAAGAATACAAAGAGGCCTTGAAAAACGAAGACTGGTTCAATGCGGCCAGAATTTATTCCTCCCTTGAAAATTTGGGTGTCGCAGATGTAAAAGGATTGGAAAAGTCTGCCGCAGAACTGGAGAAGCTTTACATGAAAGCAATTCCGGTCACAAATGACGGGACAAGCGCAAAAAACAAGGTTTCATCATATATCGAAGGAACTGTAACGGTTTGGGTCGACAGGGGGGTAAAAGTCGAAAACGGAGTAGGTTACGCAGATCGGGTTCTCGGCTCTGGATTTTTTATCTCAAAAGACGGATATCTGGTGACAAACCACCACGTAATCGCCGATGTTGTCGACAAAAAATCAGAAAAGTATTCCAAGGCTTACGTAAAATTGGCCCAGGACTCTGACACAAGAATTCCTGCAAAAGTCGTAGGCTGGGATCCTTTAATCGACCTAGCTCTTTTGAAAGTCGAAGTCGATGCCCCTTATGTTTTTAAGCTTGGTTCTTCCGCAGACTTGGACACTGGCGACAGAATTTACGCAATCGGTTCCCCAATCGGACTTGAGCGGACCCTCACAAGCGGAATCGTCTCGGCAACGGACAGAAAGCTCTTCTCTCTCGGTGACGTCATGCAGATTGACGCGGCGGTAAACCAGGGAAATTCCGGCGGCCCCTGTATCGATGAAAACGGGAACGTCCAGGCGATTGTCTTTGCCGGAATGCTCCAGTACGAAGGATTGAACTTCGCAATTCCAGTTGAATATCTAAAGGCGGAGCTTCCTGCCCTTTTCAACGGAGGAAAAGTGACTCACCCCTGGCTTGCCTCCTTCGGTCACACAAAAAAAGAAATGCGGCAGAACGTTGGACTTGAAGTCCAGTATATCATGCCGGGAGGCTCTGCTAGCCGGGCAGGTCTCATTGAAAATGATGTACTCACTGCGATAAATGGGCAAAAAATCACGACTTTGGAAGACATGCAGAACACAATGATGAAGTTGCGTCCGCAGTCAATTGTAAAAATTGAATACAAGCGGGGGGACGAAAAGAAATCTTGTGCGATTTATCTGGCAGAACGGCCAGAAAATCCCGGCTATGCGGTTTACACCCATGACGTTCTTTCAAATTCTTTTATTCCGATTTATGGAATGAAGCTAGTTCATGTTTCGACTGCCTACAACAAAAAATATCGAATTATAAAAATTTTGCGAGGTTCAGTTGCAGATGAATCAGGTTTTTCCGAAAGCGACCCTGTTACAGTCCGTGCGGTTGAATTCAACGATGACAAGTCGATTATTTACACGCAGGTTGAAACTAAAAATCGGAAGAAAGGCTATCTCGATATGAGTATAGCAATCGGCGCCCAGCTGGACAGCCCATACTATTTTTAGGAATTTTTATGACGGAAAACAAGTACAAACGGAATTTTTGCATAGTCGCACACATTGACCACGGAAAATCGACCCTCTCTGACCGCCTAATTCAAAAGGCCAAGATTATCGACGACCGACAGATGAAAAACCAGATTCTCGACAACATGGACATCGAGCGCGAGCGGGGAATCACGATTAAAAGCCAGGCTGTCACGATTCCCTACCACGCAAAGGACGGCCACGACTACGAGCTGAACTTTGTCGACACGCCCGGCCACGTTGACTTTTCCTATGAGGTTTCACGCGCAATCGCCTCTTGTGAGGGTGCGCTGCTTTTGGTTGACGCGAGTCAGGGTGTTGAAAGCCAAACAGTCTCCAATCTCTACATGGCCATGGAGCATGATTTGGAGATTGTCCCGGTAATAAACAAAATCGACCTGCCCTCAGCAGACATTCCGACCGTTAAAAAAGAAATCGACCACGATTTAGGTCTGGACTCAGAGGACGCGGTTTTGGTTTCAGCAAAGACAGGAGAGGGGGTTGACGACCTGCTTGAGGCAATCGTCACAAAATTCCCCGCCCCGCAAGGCGACCCGAAAGCTCCCGCCCAGGCTTTGATTTTTGACTGCCACTACGACGAGTACCGGGGAGTCGTAATCCACATCCGCATGATGGAAGGAACGATAAAGACCGGAGACACAATCCGCTTTATGTCTTCAAACGAGGACTACAAGGTCGAGAAAATCGGCGTATTTAAAATCAAGTACGAGGAGACAGGAATTCTGGAGGCCGGGGATGTCGGCTACATAATCGCTGGTGTAAAGACCGTTTCTGATGTCCGCGTCGGGGACACAGTGACTTTGGCGGAAAATCCCGCCCCTGCCCCGCTTGCCGGATTCAAGGAAGTAAAGCCCGTTGTATTCTCCTCAATTTACCCGATGGACTCCAACGACTATGAAGAGCTGAAGGACGCGATGGAAAAGCTCAAGCTCAACGACGCTTCCCTGGTCTATGAAAAGGACAATTCAATAGCTCTTGGAAACGGCTTCCGCTGCGGATTTTTGGGACTCCTCCATTTGGAAATCATCCAGGAACGCCTTGAGAGGGACTACGATCAGGCGGTAATTTTCACTGCTCCGTCAGTCCGCTATCAGGTGACACTCACGAACGGAGAAGTGATCACCGTGGACAATCCGACTGAATTTCCAGAAGGCCGGGTAAAGGAAGCAAAAGAGCCGTATATCAAGGCTTCAATCATCACACCGAGCGAATACATCGGCTCCATAATGCAGCTCTGCACCGAAAAACGAGGAATGCAGACAAACATGCAGTACCTCGATGAAAAGCGAGTAGAGCTGACTTATGAGATGCCGCTTGCGGAAGTCCTCTTCGACTTTTACGACAAGCTAAAGTCCTATTCACGCGGCTACGCCTCCTTTGACTACGAGGTTATTGACCTCCGCCAGACAGATTTGGTCAAAGTCGATGTCCTTTTGAACAGCAAGCCTGTTGACGCGCTCTCATTTTTGGCATTCAGGCCTGAGGCTGTTGACCGAGCAAGACAGGTTTGCGAGAGGCTTAAAGGCGAGATTGCCCGCCAGCAGTTCAAGGTTGCGATTCAAGGTGCAATCGGAAGCCAGATTATCGCCCGTGAGACAGTCAACCCGGTGCGCAAGGATGTTCTTGCAAAATGTTACGGCGGTGACATCACGAGAAAGAGAAAGCTGCTCGAAAAACAGAAGGAAGGCAAAAAACGCATGAAGATGGTCGGAAATGTGGAGTTGCCACAGTCCGCCTTCCTTGCGGTTTTGAAAGAGAAAGAAGACTAAAAGACGCTAACTTTCCGCAAGTTTCCCGACAACCTGATTCTTTCCGCCGCTGACATAGCCTGAGCCTTGTTGGCCCGCAAGAGAGTCAGAATCTCCTCGCCGCCCCAGCGGAAGACATTATCCTGCTTTTTCACGCCGCAGCTTACCGTGGTCGCGACATATTTCAGCACTTCATCGCCGCAGTCGTGACCGTATGTGTCATTCACTTTTTTAAAGTCATCAATGTCAATCATCAAAATACAGAAATCTGCCTTGTTTTTGCAGGCCTGACTGTAGGCCTCGTCAAGGTAGGCGTTCATGCTCTTGCGGTTCAAAAGACGGGTGAGCGTGTCGTAGTTTGCGTATTTTTCAAGCTCCTCGACAAGGCACTTTCCGCCGAGGTATGTAATCAGATTGATTGTTCCGAGCAGGAGCACAAAGTTTATGACGCGGTAGAGCATGTTGGCAATAAAATACTCGTCTCGGACAGGAAGAAGGAGGTCGCCGTTCAAAAACCACGAGACGACCACAGAGGCGAGGATTGCCAGCGTCTGCCAAAAGACAAGTTTTTTGTCAAAAAAGAGGACGAAGATTATCACGAAAAAGGCGGCGAAAGCCCAGAAATCACGGAAGGGAAAAATGTATGAAATAGCGTTCCACTGGATTGTGATTATCACCGCCATAGTTATTTTGGCCTGCTTTAGCTTGGAAGCCTTCACAACGCCGTCAGTCGTGAAGCCTGTTTTCGCGAAGAAAATGCCAATGGCAAGATAAACTAAGTCGGACGCGCCAAAGGCCAGCAGAAGCGGAAAATTAAGGCTCGGAAAAATTCCCAGAGCGTAAAAAATGATGATACTGGAGCTTGCGCAAAGACAAAATGAGGGGATGAGAATCACGATGATTTTGTACATGCGGTTCATGTACGCGTCTAGCGCAGAAAGCGCGTATTTCTCGTTAGGCGGCATACGTATATTTTAATTCACCGGTGCGTTTTGTCAATAAAATATTAAAGTAGTATAACAGACAAGACGTAAAAAAAGGGGCTGTCCAACAAGTTCAGGGTGTGTGGTCATTGAGCCTTTCGAAATGACCTCTCGCACTATATATGGTGGTTGCGGGCTTCGCCCCAACAAGCTCAACCACCGTGTTTTATACTTTTGAGACAGCCCCTTCAATCAAATGCGTAGATTCCTACAGCACGTGAAGGTTGCTTGCGTCAAAGGCCAGATATGCCTCATCCCCGGCCTTGTAGATTTTCCGACCGCGCGGATTATACTCGGTGATTTTTATCATCTTGCCGTTAAAGTCTGCCTGATAATATTGGTAGGAACCCATAAAGGTTGAAAGAAGGACCTTGCACTTAAAGTCGCCTGAGTCAGCCAAAGTGACGGATTCCGGGCGGAGGACGATTTTGCAGGAGTCACCGGCCTTCAAGTTGCCGAATGATTCTGCTGAAATCTCCTTTCCGGCCACAGAGACCGTAAGTTTTTTGTCGGAAACGCCAGTCACGCTGCCTTCAAGAAAGTTGACCTCGCCGATAAAGTCAGCAACAAAGTCGTTCTGCGGCTGATAGTAGACTTCCTGAGGAGTTCCCATTTGGGCGATTTTTCCCTTGTTCATAATGATGATTTTGTCAGAAATCGCCATGGCCTCGCTCTGGTCGTGGGTGACGTAAACGGCCGTGATTCCGACCTTCTGTTGAATCTTGCGGATTTCAGTTCGCATCGTGACGCGGAGCTTTGCGTCAAGGTTTGAAAGAGGCTCGTCAAAAAGCAAGACTGACGGCTCCACAACCAAGGCACGGGCAAGGGCAACTCGCTGCTGCTGACCTCCAGAAAGCTGGTTGGTCATTCTGCCTTCCATGCCGGTCAGCTCCACCAAATCAAGCATCGCCATGACTTTCTCTCGGATTTGCTCTTTTGGCATTTTGCGGATTTTAAGACCGTAAGCCACGTTGTCAAAGACATTGTAGTGCGGAAGCAGGGCATAAGACTGGAAGACCATGGCCGTATCGCGCTTGTTCGGCGTAAGCTCGTTGATTGCCTGACTTCCGATATAGATTTCACCGTCGCTCGGAGATTCAAAGCCCGCAATCATACGGAGGGTCGTAGTCTTTCCGCAACCGGAAGGTCCCAAGAGAGTCACAAAGGAGCCGGGCGCGATGTCCAGATTGATATGGTCAACCGCCGCAAAATCAGAGCCTGTCTTATAGTCCTTGTAAATTTTAGTTATGTTTTCAAGCTTAACGCCTTTCTGTTCTTTTGCCATAAAATTATCCTTCGCCGACGGGGCGTTGCGGGGTGTCCCCGCAGAATGGGGTGTGGAGGCAACGAAGTGCCGACCAGGGGAAAGGCTTTTCCCCTAAAAATTATTCACTTTTTTATCGCTTTGCTTCTTCCGAATTTTCCGGTCAGCAGGTTCATAATCATAATCGCGCCGTAGGTGATTACAATCAGAATCGTCGCATAAGCGCAGGCGATTCCGTAGTTGCCCTTTTCCGCATGCTCGTTGATTCGCACCGTAATCAATACGAAAGACGGAGTGACAAGCAGGATAATCGCAGAAATAGCCGTAATCGATCGGACGAAAGTCGTGACAAGGCCGGAGAAGAATGAGTCTTTAATCAGCGGCAGCGTGACGGACGTAAAAACCTTGAATGAGTCAGCTCCCAAATCGTAGGCCGACTCCTCAATTGACTTGTCAATCTGCCTCAAGGCCGCAATTCCACTTCGGGTTCCAATCGGCAGCGAGCGGACAATAAAGACAAGAACGAGAATCGCCCCAGTTCCGTAAAGTCCCCGCATAATTCCCGTGTGGAAAAGACCGGAGTTAAAGCCCCGGATAAAGCCGACGCCGAGAACAGTTCCAGGAACAGCCATTGCCAGCATTGCGGCGAATTCCATCAAGCCCTTTCCTGCGAACTTTCTCTTTACGACCAGATAAGCGATTATCATGGAAAGAAGTCCGGTAATCGGGGAGGCAATCAATGAAAGGAAAATAGAGTCGGTAAAGACACGCCAGCCCCGGTTTTTGAAGACGTACTGGTACCATTTGAGCGAGAGATGGAAATCGCGCCCCCAAATCTTAAAGAGGGAGCCGAAGAAAACCAAAATGTACAAAGTGATTACGAAAATCGAAATCAAAATGCAGAGAGTTTCCAAAGGAATTCTTACAGACTTGTCCTCAATCTGGGCGCGCTCACGGCTGGCTTTTCCTGTCAGTGTGGCGACAGATTTTCTTTCAAGCCAGTATTTTTCCAAAAGGAAGAGTCCCATTGAGACGGTAAGCAAAGTGACGGCCATCGCAGTCGCACCGGACTTGTCGTAGGCACCGGTCAGCTGCAAGTAAATTGAAGTGGCCAAAGTGTCAAAGTTTCCGCCGATAATCATCGGGTTGGCAAAGTCTGCGACTGACTCGATGAAAGTGACCAAAAACGCGTTTCCCAAGCCAGGAAGCAAAAGAGGAAGTGTGACATCCGTGAAAACCTTCCAGCGGGAAGCCCCCATGTTGCGGGCGGCCTCCTCAAGTGAAGGGTCTATATTCTTTAAAAGTCCTTTGAGCATCAGGTAGCAGACCGGGAAGAAAGTCAGCGTCTGGACAAGGCAGATTCCCGGAAGACCGTAAAGGGCTGAGGTTGACAGATTGAAAACGTGGCGGGTAATCATTCCCGTGCGTCCGAAAAGCATAATCGCCGAAAGTGAAAGAACAAATGGCGGAGAGACTACCGGCAGCATGGAAACCACCTTGAAAAGTCCCCGCACGAATCTGGAGCCGACTTTCACGTATGCATCCACGTATGCGAACAAAAAGCCGATAGCCGTGGCAAGAATTCCAGAGACAAAGCCAAGCTCCAGAGTATTGCAAATCGCCTGTCTAAATCCCGCCATTTTGAAAATGCGGATAAAGACGTTGAAAGTGATTTTTGAATCCTCAAAAACCGAATCCACAAGCAATATCGCAAGCGGATATAAAATGAAGAGAAATAGAAATAAGAATATTCCGATGATGGCTGTTACCAAAATCGGGTCTGCAAATAGTTTTTTTCTGTCTAATGCTTTACTTTGTGAATTATTCATGAAATCCTTGGTTGATAAAAAAATGAAACAGCACGCAAAAAGAAGGCTCCCACAGGCGCGGGCAGATTTTTACAGACAAAAAAAATCATCTGCGCAAATCAGTGCCAACCTGTGGGAGAAAAGGAACTTTATTTAGCCTTCACGCGGTCATCTGCGTTGATAACAGCGAAGAAGTCCTGAACATACTGTGCCGTATGAACCTTTGCATCCTCAAAGTCATAGTTCATCGTCTCGATTTTATCCAAACCTGCGTCCAAGGCAGCCTTTACAGGAGCGGCGTTGTCCAAAACCAAGAACTGGTAAGAGCCGTTTTTCTGAGCCAAGTTTACGCACTCAGGAGAAAGGGCGAATTCGATGAATTTCTTTGCGGAGTCAAGGTTTTTCGCTCCCTTGAAGATTGCGGTCGCACCGATTTCATAAGATGTTCCAGAAGCAGGAGCTGTCATTCCGATGTTGTTATAGCCGTTGTCAACAATCTGATAAACGACATCATGCAAGAATCCGATTCCGATAACGATTTCACCGGTCGGAACCATTTTTGACGGGCCGGAGCCTGATTTTGTGTACTGGACGATGTTCTTGTCGAGCTGCTTAAAGTATTCCATGGCTGCATCGTGGCCTTTGAGCTGAACCATTGTGTTAACAATCAATTTTCCAGTTCCGGCAGTGTTGGGGTTCGCAAATGAAATCAGTCCCTTGTATTCAGGTTTGAGCAAGTCGTCCCAGTCTTTCGGAGGCTCTATTCCAAGGCGGGCAATCTCTTCCTTATTCCAGAAGAAGCCGAGAACACCACGGTAGATTCCGAACCAGTTGTTTCCCTTGTCCTTGAACTGAGGGGCGATGATGTGGTCAGCGTTTTTCGCCTCATAAGGCTGCAAAAGACCTTTCAATGCGGCTTCGTTGTATGGGTCTGTCGTACCACCATACCAAACGTCAGCGGAAGGATTGCCGTTCTCCTCAGCGATTTTTGTCAAAACCTCACCGGTCGAAAGACGCTGGTAGGAAGTTTCGATTCCTGTTTTTTCCTGAAATTTTGCGGTAACGGCGGAAAGGTACTCTTCCTCGCAGGAACCGTAAACAACGAGAGTCTCAGTCTTTTTTGAGCAGCCTGTCAAAAAAGCAGCGGCACACAAAAGCCCGGCGGCGGCAAATAAAATCTTTTTCATAAATCCTCCATATAATGAATTATTTAAAAGTTATGAAAAGATTATAAGCCCGAAATCCAGATTTCGCAAATTTTTACTGAAAATCTTTGATAAAAAAATCGATTTCGCTGCGGACTCTTTTTAAAAATCCTAAATCTCCAAAATTCGGCGCGTATCCGTCGGGAAAATGCAGGTAAAGGTAGTCGCGGGGGGCTAAAATCGAGGCGATTTCGTCAGAAAGGTCGAGACTTTTGTCTTTTTGGGCGGATTTTCCATTTATGAGCAGGGCTTTTACGTACCGCAGCATGGAAAGTTCATTTTCAAAATATCCGCAGATTCTGTCATTCCTTTGCTTTTCGGGCGTTCCCCGCCACAGGCGGGTCGCGGCTTTCAGGGTTTCGGTGTTCTCATTGCCTCCGGCAAGCGCTCCGCGCCCCTTACAGTCGCTAACGCTTTGCAAGCTGGCAGCCGGAAATCCCAAATCAAGGCCGGATTTTCCAAGGTCAAACAAATTCCGGCTTCCCGCGAAAGTCCGGGCAAACTGGGCGGCATAGCCCGCAAGATTTTTAGCCGTGTAAACGAACTTTCCGCCCTTCCCTGTCGCAGGAAAAATATTATCACCGAAAGAATAAACTTCCGCAGGATTCAGCCTGTCAGATGCAATCAGGCGGGCAAGGTTATGGGGACTCCCCTTCGCATGGCTTTTTCCCGCAGAAAATGAAAAATCCATTCCAGTAAAAAAAACAGGGACGCTTGAGTCACGGCGCAAATTCAGAGCCAAAAATACGGCCGCAAGCCCCACGCTTCCCAAAGGCGGAAGAATCGGCGGCAGGATTTCTTTTTGCACCAAACCCTTTAAATATTTTGCGGGAGCATAATCAGACATAAAAAAAGAAAGGTACTTTCCGGCCTGCCGGGCGACCGCCGGACGCGAGCATAAATCCGCGAACAAGATAAAGTCTTCTTCTAAATTCCCGATGTAGGCTTTTTGAATCGCAAGCTGGCTTTCAAGGGCTACAAGACCGTCAACTTTCACTCCGCAAGTTCTCAAAAAAGGCAGGGCAGCGTCCACGGCCAGGATAAAAAAGTCATTTTGCTTTAAGCCCTTCAAGTCAGCGACACTTTCTTCCGCGCTCTCCCCCGCCCCGAAAATCAAAATCGGCTTTTCAACCGTATGCAAAAGATATTTTAAGTCCAAAAGGCGGCCGGCAAAATCATCATAAATAGAAGAAAATCGCAAATTCTTAAAGAGGTTTCTGGCGTAAAGACGGCCGAATTTTATTAGGGTCAGGCGGTTTTTCCAAAAAGATGAGATTGCTTCCTCAGCCGCTGCGGCCGCCTGCAAATAAAAATCCTTGAAAAAAGCAGACCCGCCGGAAAAATCAAAGTAAATCGCCCGCTTAAAGTCAAAGACTTGCGGGAAGTCAGAATTCTCGTAGCGACCAGAATGTAAAATCAGCTGAGTCAGATTTGAAATTTCTTCCGGGGGCAATAAGAGGACATTTTTATAGGCTTTTTCCCTTTGGATTTTGTCAAATTCAGCCTTTGCAAATTCATAGAGATTTTTGTCAGCCTCAAGGGCAAGAATAAAGCATTTAGGCGGCAGGATTTCCTCAAGCTCCGACAGTCCGTACCACAAGCAGGGTGAAGAGGCAACAATCAGGGTTCCGGGAAGAAGTCTCAAGGATTTTACAGCTTGAACAACGGCCTTATCCGGCGCATATTTAGAATAGAGAAAACGCCCTTTGTATGAAAGAGAAAAGCCCCGCCCGGTATCAACCAGACAGGGCATTTGATTTTCCAAATGAAAATTCCTTAAAAGCTATTTGCTTGCATTCTGCTGTCTGAGCATCTCTGAATAGACAGAAGAAACATTGTTTACGACATCTCCAGAATGGAAGAGGGTATAATATGCGGCAGACTGGTCGTAGCCAGAAATATCGCTTTCAATGGCCTCAGTCTTAGATTCGTCCGTATCAGCCTTTTCGATTCCAGTCATTTTAAGAACAATGACATAATCGCCAACAGAAATCGGCTCAGAAATCTCACCTTCCTTAAGTGCAAAGGCTTTCTGCAAGAAATTCTCGTTTGTTCCCACTTCGGCAAGTTGCTCGATTTCAGGAATTGAAGAAATCACAGAAACAGAACCGTAGTTCAATGCGAATGCCGGAACAGCGATATTCTCTACGCCAGCGTTTTTGCAGGCATCATCAAAAGAAGAAAGGGCTGCGTCACGGGCAAGGGCTTTTCCAGCCTCAACGAAGTAGTCCTCAATGCGGCCAGACTCATTCTCTTCGATATATTGGCGAACGAGGGCGACAAGAGCAGAATCTGCCACATCAGCGGAAGACTTCTCTCCGTCACAGCGGAAAATCGTATATCCAACAGAAGTCGAAATCACCTCTGAATAAGAGTCCTTCGTCAAGGCAAAAACGGCTTCCTGATTTTTTTCGTCAGGAATGATTTTCTGCAACTGATATTTGTGGGCGGCAGTAATTTTTCCAGAGCTTTCAGTGTAGTTCTTCTCTGAATACTGGGAAACTGCGTCCTCAAAAGTGATTTCCTTGTTCTTGAGCTGGTTCAAAATTGACTTTGCCTTCGCTTCGTCAAGAACCGTAACCGCTGAAAGTTTATAAGAATCAAAAAGGGCTGCATTTTCCTTTGCATAAGCGGCAACCTCAGACTCCGGATAAGAGTCAAGTTTGAAGGCGGCCATATCAAAGGCATGTTTTTCATCTCCCATGGACTTGATAAATTCCACCTCATCTTTTGAAGTCTTGAGTCCGAAAAGAGGCTTTCCTCCGACTGAATCTCCGCCAGTAAGGTCAGATGTGTAGCGGCCAGTCAAAGTTATGTTGTCCTGAATATACTCACGCTCAGCAGCTGGAATCATGTTGTAATAATCGCTTGAAAATTTTCCATCAGGCATAGTGTAGAAAGGCAGAACCTTGCGGGCAACCATTTCAGGAGTCGGCTCGTAGCCAGATTCTTTTACAGCCTCGCGGAAGACAGTTTCCTGAACGGCAGAAGAGAAGGCACTTGAATAAATATAGTAGCGAACGTAGTCATTGAGTTCCTGCCCATTGCTCTTATAATTGTTTTCGTACTGCTCGTAGTAGCGAGCAAAAAGTGTGCCAGGTTCCATCAAAATTTTCTTTCCCTTGTAGGTTCCCCAAACCGTATTTTTACCGCCCATACCCATAGCCTGGAGAAGTTCAGTTCCGGTTCCAAAGAAAATGAACGTAATTACGGAAAGAATCAGAATAAAAACTGAGCCGAAGAAGATAAACTTGTTTTTCATAAATAGAAATGTCCTTAACTTTTATGATAAGAAATTTCTGTCATTCTAACGATTTCTTCTATTTAATTCAACGGCTCAAGGGTAAAGTCGATGTAGACGAAATTCTGGTACCAGTCCAAGGCAAGCATCATCTCCTCCTCCTTGTAGCCTGGGCTGGTAATCCGTATAGGGGCGTTAATCGCATGAAAGCCGTTTTTGAACTCATCTTCAGGGATGTCCAGATAATTGAACCAGCTGTTGTTCCAGCGGAAGAAAAATTCGCATCTGTCGGTTATGTCCTGGGCCGTCCTCGCGTCAGTGATTGTGAATTTGAATTTGACAGGCACGTTGAGGTCATCCGCGGTCAGCTTGCCCTGAAAAGAAAGCAGCAGGGTGTCTTTTCTGACAGTGAATGTCTGCCAGTGTACGCGGGAGCCAGCCGTGAGCCTCACCCTGTAGCGGCCAGGTCGCAGGTAAACAGGAATCGTGTAGAGTTTTCTTGTCACTGCGTAGGGGTTGTCCAAAGTCTCTGGCGACTCCGTTATCTTGCGGTAGGCGTTTTTTATCTCCTCCATGCCGTAGCCGGTCACACGGAAAAATTCCAGATCCCCGCCCTCATAAGCAGGGTTGATAAAACTTGTCATGACCTTTGTATACTGGCGGCATAAAATCGTCCGCTCAAGAATATTGTTGTAGCGCAAAACCGAAGTCAGGCTCTGGACACCAAGAAAGGCTATCAAAATCGCCGCGCACAAAAAGGGTATGTTTCTGCGCTTGTGGTAGCGAGGCTCCTTGTACTTCTCCGTGTACATCATCTGTCCCAGAGAAAGTTCCAGTTCGTGCAGGTCGTAGCGGGCAATGTAGGCGGAAAGTCGGCTCAAAACCAGATCCATGGACTGGAATCGCTTGGATAGAACCATGTTCACCATTTTTTTGATTATCGAGGCCAGTCTTCTTGGAATCCGACGGGTCAAAAGCTTCACCGACTCAATGTGGAGCCTGATAATCTCGTCAAATGAGACCGTGGACGAGTCAAACTTGTAGAATTTCTGACCGGTCAGCATCTCATAGAACATGAGACCGAGCGAAAAAATGTCTGACCTTCGGTCAACAAGGGCGGAGTTCATCATCTGCTCAGGCGACATGTAGGCTAAAGTTCCGGTCTTGATTCCTGTGGTCTGGTCAAGGTAGCCTGAGAGGGATGTTGACAACGAGGAGTCCATGGAGATTCCGAAGTCCGTGAGCTTTACTTCCCCCTGAGATGAAATCAGTATGTTTCCAGGCTTTACGTCCCGGTGAATCACGTTCTTTGAATGGGCGTAGCTCAAGGCCCTGGCCACGCAGATACAGATGTAGCTTGCAACCTGAGGGCTTAACGCCCCCTGCCTCTCAAGCAGACGGTCGACGGACATTCCGTCAATGAATTCCTCAACGATGTACGGCGTTCCGTTTTCGACAAAATAGTCAAAAAAACGGACAATGTTGGATCCCTGCAAATCTACGAGAATCTGAGCCTCCCGCTCGAACTGTTCGAGAGAGCGCTTGTCGTGGGCGGCCGAGAGCTTTTTTAGGACGACAGGTCTTTTCAAATCCGGGTGGATTCCACGGTAGACAGTTCCCATACCTCCACGGGCAAGGACACCAAGAACCTGGTAGCGGCCGATTCTGGCAATGCAGGAATTTTCCCCGCTCTCGGCGTTCATGGCCTCCTCGCAGCGGACATCGGGGTTGTCGTCAAATTCGCAGGCCTCATCAGTTGAGCCAAGATTTTCAGCCAGAGGTGAATTCATTGAGAAATCGCCGGAGGCAAGAGTTTTCTGCTCTGTCAGGCTCTTGCCGGGGGAGGCTTTCTTCTTGTCCTTTTCTTTCGCCATGGAGAAAATTATAGCACATATCCGCCAAATTCATAAGAAAATCTTAAAGCCGAAGATTTTTTTTCGGGCGCAAAATTCATCTGCCTTGCCGCCTTCCGCAGTTCGGTCAACCTCATTCGTCCGCTTACGCTCCCGAACTCCGCTGCTCCAGCCTGTGCGCATCCT
>CAMOIE010000036.1 GCA_946615905.1 uncultured Treponema sp.
CTGAAAGCATCTGCTCAATCTGGTTCTCAGCCTCGTATCCGCCAAGCTCTCCGAACTGTCCCTCAAGTTCAGAAGCCTTAACTCCGTCCTCTTCGGTAAAGTCAGCCTTGGCGTAAATCTCGTCACGGGCCTTTGCGCACTCGTAAAGCTTCGGGAAGCCCTGCATCACGGTGTCCTTTACAGAAAAATTGTCAAAGGCGAAGTGGTCCTGCTTCAAGACGGCCATGCGCTCTCCAGTCGTAATTGAAATCTCGCCTGTGTCATGCTCAATTTCTCCTGAGAGGACTTTCAAAAATGTGGATTTTCCCGCGCCGTTGGCACCGATGATTCCGTAGCAGTTGCCGGGCGTGAATTTAAGGTTCACGTCCTTAAAAAGAGGTTTTTCGCTGAAATGCAAGCTGACGTCTGAAACTGTAATCATTTTTACTCCGTTAATATTGTTTATAAAAATCGACTGTCTATATATTATGGCGTTCCCGCCATCAGGCGGTCGCTACGTTGCGGGGTTCGCCGTCTACCGCGGCTCATTCCCAACAAAAAAGTCTCCAGGACTTTTTTGTTGGGAACTGGCGCCCCTCCACATCGCTAACGCTTTGAAAACAAAGCCTTGATTGCCCCAAAGAATCCTGTCTTTTTCGCAGGAGCCTTGACCGGAGCTTTGGCAGGCTTTTTGCCAAAGTTTTTACCGCCATTTTTAACGTTCTTCTTTCCGCCGGATTTTTTCGCAGAAGAATAATTTTTTCCGCTCTTTGCAGCCGGAGAAGAAGTTGATGTAGCGTACTTTTCCTTGTAGAGCTTCATTCTCTCCTCGAATGAAAGACCTGCCATCTTGCTCAAGTCCTCTTTTGTGGCGCGGACTTTTTCACCTCCTGCAGATTTTGCAGAGGAGCGGCCTTTTCTTGCGGCTGTCTTTCCGCCTTTTTCACTTCTCTCAGACTTTCTGCCTTCCGGCCGTCCGCGTCTCTCGCCAGCAGACCGCCGTCCGCCTTTTCTTCCGTCACGGCTGCCGCCCCTGTCATCCTCGCGCCAGTTTCCAGTCTTGATATAAGTTCCGGCTGACTTGTCCTCGCCCAAGTCCTCCTCAACGGCGACACGGGCGGGGAT
The DNA here is from genome assembly GCA_946615905.1 of uncultured Treponema sp. Classification (GTDB taxonomy): domain Bacteria; phylum Spirochaetota; class Spirochaetia; order Treponematales; family Treponemataceae; genus Treponema_D. Next base: position 1,105 of record CAMOIE010000036.1, read on the forward strand.
TGATTTTTCTATGTAACGCTCAATCGGCACAAGGGAATAAACATCCTGCTCAGAGCAGAAAGTATAGGCTTTACCTGATTTTCCTGCCCTGGCGGTGCGTCCGATTCTGTGGACGTAGTTCTCAGCCTCGTTCGGCAGGTCAAAGTTTATGACCATCGCCAAATCGTTCACGTCAATTCCGCGGGCAGCGACATCCGTGGCGACAAGGCAATTTATCTTTCCGGCCTTGAAGTCGTCCATAATCTTAAGTCTCTTTGACTGGGGCAAGTCGCCAATTATGAACTCAGACTTGATTCCGTTGATCTCAAGGCGTTTGGAGAGGACTTCGCACATGTTTTTCGTGTTGCAGAAAATCATCAATGAAGCCGGTTTTTCCTTGTTTATGACTCCGACCAAAAGGCGAACCTTGTCATCGCTTGAGACGTGCAAAAGCTCCTGGTCAATCTCATCGACAGTGATGTTCTCAGCCTCAATCGTGACTTCCTTGGCATCCTTCGTGTATTCCCAGGCAAGATTTTTCACGTAAGAATTAAGAGTAGCAGAGAAAAGCATGGTCTGCCGGCTGTCCGCACCGGAAGCAGGCAGGAATTTGATGATTTTCCGCAGGTCGGGGTAAAAGCCCATGTCGAACATGCGGTCAGCCTCGTCAATCACCAAAAAGGCAACCTGGCTCAAATCCAGCTGACGGCCCTCGTGCAAATCAATCAGGCGGCCTGGAGTTCCGATTATGATGTCAACGCCCTTTTTTAGAGAGGCAACCTGCTTCTCATAGCCGACTCCCCCGTAAAATGAGGCGAATTTAAGTCCGGAGTATTTTCCGAGCTTTTCGGCCTCCTCCTCAACCTGAACGGCAAGCTCTCTGGTCGGAACCATCACAAGAGCTTTTTTACCGGAGCCGGCATCGCGGGCGAGCATCTGCTGCAAAATCGTCACCAGATAAGCTGCGGTCTTTCCAGTTCCAGTCTGGGACTGGACGTACAAATCGCTTCCGTCAAGGGAAACGCCCAAAACCTCTTCCTGAACCGGAGTACATGTCACATAACCGGCTTCTTGAAGCCCCTGCTTCAACTTTTCGTCTAAATTTAATGATTGGTATTCCATAAAATCCTGATTAAAAAAATTCGACAAAATTAGTACATTTTTTAGTACACTTTATAGATTGCAAAACTGCTAATAGTATAAACTTTTTGAAAAATCGTGTACAGACCAGGATAAAGAAATGTAAAAAAAACCGGACTGAAACTCAGTCCGGTTTATACAAGGCTAGATATTGTAGATTCTAATTCAAAAACTTAGTTGTCAGCTTTAATTGCTGTCCAAGTATCCTGAATCTCTTCGCAGATGTTCTTTTCATCTTCTTTTGAGAAGAATTTGCACTTCTCCATATTCGGTGTGAAGTTCACAGTGTCACCGAGCTGGAAGTCTGTTTCAGGAGAAACCTTTGCAACAATGTTCTGACCCTTTGACTGGAGGAATACGTGGGTTTCAGCTCCAAGAGGCTCCTTGTTGCTTACTTTCATCTGCATGTTGTTCTTTGCAGCAGGAGTTTTCTCATAGTTGAGATCTTCAGGGCGAACTCCGAAGAAAACTTCTTTACCAACGAAAGCTTTGAGAGATTTCTGCTGTTCAGCTGTGGGTTCGAGAGTGAAAGAACCTTCATCAGCGATAATCGCTCCGCCCTTCTCCACGATTTTTACAGTCAGGAAGTTCATCGGCGGTGTACCAATAAAGCCCGCGACGAACTTGTTAATCGGGTGATTGTAAAGTCCGAGAGGTGTACCAATCTGCTGGATTTTTCCGTCTCTCATGACGACGATTTTTGTACCCATTGTCATGGCCTCAATCTGGTCGTGGGTAACGTAAATCATTGTGGCCTGCAAGCGGTTGTGCAAGTCAGAAATCTCACCGCGCATTGTAACACGGAGTTTAGCGTCAAGGTTTGAAAGAGGTTCATCGAACAAGAAAACCTTGGGGTTGCGGACGATAGCACGTCCTACAGCAACACGCTGGCGCTGACCGCCGGAAAGAGCCTTCGGTTTACGCTCAAGATACTGAGTCAAGTCAAGGATACGGGCAGCCTCATCAACACGGCGCTGGATTTCAGCCTTGTCAGTCTTGCGGATTTTAAGACCGAAAGCCATGTTATCAAATACTGTCATGTGGGGATACAGAGCGTAGTTCTGGAATACCATAGCGATATTGCGGTCTTTCGGCGGAACATCGTTCATGATTTCGCCGTCAATAAGAAGCTCACCTTCAGTGATATCTTCGAGACCTGCAATCATGCGGAGAGTTGTTGACTTACCGCAGCCAGAGGGACCTACGAATACGCAGAATTCGCGGTCTTCAATTGTGATGTTTGAGTTTTCGACAGCACGGACGTTTCCGTCGTAGATTTTGCCGACTCCTCTAAGTTCTACCTTTGCCATTATTGGCCTCCAAGGGATTATAATATGTTTTTATTATACGAAAATAGGACTTACTGTTCAACGGAAAAAGAAAAAAAATATTGGCCGGAAAAGCACAAAAATTGCACAAATCAGAACTGGACAAAAAAAAGGGATTAGCGGATAAACCACTAATCCCTTAGCTGCGGAGAACCTGACTTGAACAGGCACAGCTTGCGCCACCAGCACCTCAAGCTGGCGTGTCTACCAATTCCACCATCCCCGCGTGATGTTCTGTATATTAATCACTTCGTAATAAATTGTCAATAGCAAAAAGGCGAAAAAATAAAAATAAATTCACTTTTTCATCACTTCCACAAAAAGATCTACAACGGCAGGGTCAAACTGGCTGCCGGACTTATTGATGATTTCCTCAATCGCAGACTCAGAAGACATAGCCTTCTGCCAAGGGCGGTCATGGGTCATAACGTCAAAGGCATCCACAACAGCAACGATACGGGAAAGGAAAGGAATTTTCTCCCCCTTGTGGCCGTTCGGATAACCGGAACCGTCCCAATGCTCATGGTGGCACAATATATCGTTTGCAATCGGAGAAAGTTCCTTTGAACTTGTCGCAATCGTAAATCCGTTGATGACATGCATCTGCATAATATGCTGCTCAGATTCCGACAAGGCAGACGGCTTTCCTAAAATGGCGGCAGGAACAGAAAGCTTTCCTATATCGTGAAAGAGGGCCAAAAGCGCAAGACGGTGTTTTTCCTCTGCAGAAAGGTCGAGTCGGTCGGCCAATTTCATTGACAAATCACTTACGCGCACAGAATGCTGCTCTGTCTCAAAACTGCTGGCGCGGAGAGCCTTTTGAAGGGACTCAATAATCGACTCGTGAATTACACTTGAGCCGAGCATTTTACTCTTGAGCATGGCCGCATACGCCTGGGAGACAGCAATCTGCATGTCAGTGTCAGGAGTCTGCCGAGTTGCAGAACCGTAAACAAATGAAATATCAAAATTAAAGGTCTTGTCACTGTTTAACAGGGCGGAAATTCTCTTTATTACGTCCTCACATTCTTTTTCGTTTGTGCCTGACATTATGATTACAAAATTTTCATCATCATAGGCACAAAAATCCGATGCCCTAAGCTGCTCACGCAAGGTTTCAGCGACATGCATAATCACAGCTTTTCCGGTGTCTTCTCCAAAACCTTCATTTATGAGTCGAAGACCGTTTATATTGCACACTGCAACAGAGCAGGGAAATTTTCTGTAAAGATTGATTTCGATGATTTTTTTCTGGAGCAAAGTCTTGCTGGCAAGCCCTGTCAGGGTATTGGTCATGGCTGTATGTTCCATAATATCGTAAAGTTTTTTCAATTCCGTGATATTGTGGAAAAGCATCAAGGTTCCGATAGGCTTGCCCCGAAAATTCTTGAGACGGATATAGTCAAGTTTATAAACCATCGTAACGCCGGAAGGAGATGTAAGAGTCACCTCTTCCACCGTAGATGTAGACCTTTCCCTAAACTGACTGCCTGTTGCCCGCCGCAAAAATCCAGAAATATTCATCTTGTTAATATAATGGGAATCGAGCGAAAAGAGCTTTCTAGCCTCGGAATTATATAAAGTCAAGAGACTGTCGTTGTCAAAAAGAATTACGGGAGTCCCAAGTTCCTCAAAGACCAATTTTTCGATATGTGCCCGCATGAAAAACGGCCTGTAAAATTCCAAAAGGTAGAAGAACAAGGCAGGAATCAATGCAAAGAGGATTACGTGAATTGACAGGCTGTAAACAGGATTCTTAATTTTATAAATGACAAATTCAAATACTATCGTCGTAGCGGTGACAAAAACAGAAGGAACTATATATTTTTCAGAATAAAAGAAAGGTCCCCGGGTAGCTCGAACTGAAAGCACCACAATAATGCAGACGCAAAGGAACAAAACAAAAGTCCTGTGGACAAAAAAAGGCGGAAGAGAATCAGTAGCAAGGGCCTCAAAAGGCAAAACGCTTCCTGACAGTGGCAAAAGACCGTCAAGACATAAAAGGACAAAGAAAAAACGCAAGAAGATTTTCGTAACAAGTGTCGATGCCCCAGTATATTCGATTGACATTGAAAGAACAGAAAGCAAAGTTAAATCCACAAAAAAGAAGGTGTAAGCCTCAAAAATATTTTGCAGATTTTCGTAAGCAAGTTCTTCAAAATCAAGCTTTCCATCAACCAACAAAAACAAAAAAAGTACAAAAACAGACAGAAGCCCCGCAAGAGCGCAAACAGATGCGTGACGAATTTTCTTCGTGACGACAGTCCTATTGCGCCTACGGTAAAAAATTTGCATTCCAGAGAGAACTATCAATTCAGCAAGGAAAAGAACTGAAAAGACTCCTGTCATTTATGCCCCCAAGCCCCCCTGCTTTTTCTGGAAATGACTGAATTCCATACTGAAAGAAGCCCGTCCCTGTGTGGCAGAGCGGAGGTTCGTAGAGAATCCGAACATCTTCGCCATCGGGGCGGACGCATGTATAATTTCTCCGGAGGCCTTGGAATCCTCGCCAGAAATCATTCCTCCACGCTGGGTAATCTGGCTCATGGCATCGCCTACAAACTCCTTTGGACAGGAGATGTCAACGTTCATGACCGGCTCCAAAATTATCGGGCTTGCCTTGTTTGCCACTTCGTCAAATGCCTGGGCGGCGCAAGCCTCGAAGGCAAAGGTCGTTCCCGTAAGCTCGTTGTAGTCGATATTTGTGACTGTGACTTTAGTGTCCGTACATGGATAGCCGTACTGGATTCCTGAGTCGAGAGAATTTTTGATTCCAGACTCGACTGCGGCAAGAATTTCCTCAGGAATTTCAGATACTTTCGCAGTGCAGGCATAAGAATTTCCAGCCCCCTGCTCCGCCGGCTCTATCTTGACCGTAAGGCCCGCGGCATTTTCCTTGCCCGCAAGAACCTTGCTCCATGATGATGTGGTCTCGGCGGCGGCAGAGACTGACTCGCGGTATGTTACCTGCGGCGCACCGACATTCGCCTTTACGCCGAAGTCGTCCTTCATGCGGGTCACGAGAACGTCAAGGTGAAGCTCTCCCATGCCGGAGATAATGAGCTGGCCTGTCTCAGCGTCCTCGTGGCTGGTGAAAGTCGGATCCTCGCGGCTCATGATTGCCAAAGTCTCAGTAAGTTTGTCCTTGTCGCTCAATGTCTCAGGCTCGATTGCGATAGAGATTACCGGCTCCGGGAATCTCACAGACTCAAGAAGAACTGGAAGCCCCTCGGTTCCCAAAGTGTCGCCTGTCTGGGCCAGCTTTAAGCCAACAAAAACCGCGATGTCACCGGCAGAGACAGAGTCTGTCTGCTCCATATTCTTGGCGTTGACACGGAGAATGCGGTTGATTCTCTCGCGCTTCTTTTTGCCGACGTTCAGAATCTGGCTTCCGGCCGTGAATTTTCCTGAGTAGACGCGGACAAAGGCGATTGCCCCCATCTCCTTGTCATACTGGATTTTAAATACAAGGCCAAGGGGCATTCCAGTCGCCTTGCATGGAACCTCGACCTTTTCCTCAGTGTCTTTCTTCACGCGGATTCCCTGGACAGGCGGAACGTCCTCCGGGGAAGGAAGGTAGTCGATTACGGCATCGATTAAAGGCTGGACCCCCTGATTGCGGCGGGCGGAGCCTAAAAAGCAGGGGACAAAAGTTCGGTTAATCGTACCCTTGCGGATTGCAGCCTTGAGCTGCTCGTTCGTGATTTCCTGACCGTCAAGGTAAAGCTCGGCCAAATCATCGTCACCGGAGGCAACATCGTCAATGAGCTTTTCCCGCCATTTTTTCGCCTCGTCAATGCGGTCGGCGGAAATCTCTGATTCAGTCCAAGTCTCACCGTCGTCCTCTGGATTCCATCGCAACTCTTTCATGGTCATGAGGTCAATCAAGCCCTCAAAGTCCTCGCCCTGGCCGATCGGAATCTGCAGAGCGATTGTGTTTGCCCCGAATTTCTCGCGGACATCGTTGATTGAATAGAAGAAATCAGCTCCGATTCTGTCCATTTTGTTTACGAAAATGATGCGGGGAACGTTGAACTCATCGGCCTGCTTCCAGACTGTCTCGGTCTGGGGCTGAACGCCGTCAACAGCGCAGAGGACAGCCACCGCGCCGTCAAGGACACGGAGGGAACGCTCAACCTCGGCTGTAAAGTCAACGTGGCCGGGAGTGTCGATAATGTTAATCTGGAAGCCCTTCCATGATGTCGTGATGGCGGCAGAGGCGATTGTGATTCCCCTCTCCTGCTCCTGCTTCATAAAGTCCATGGTCGCAGCGCCGTCGTCAATTTCTCCGATTTTGTGAATTTTTCCTGAATAGTAAAGGATTCTTTCTGTTGTTGTAGTTTTTCCGGCATCAATATGAGCCATGATGCCGATATTGCGCATTTTTTCCAAAGATTGTGGCATGATTATTTCCTAAATTAAAGTCTATTTATTATACAGAAAAATTGAGGATTTCACAATAGAAGAGAAAAATCCCCTTAGAAGCAATAAACGGCAGAGACTTTCATTTTTAGGGTCTAATTCTTTCAGTAATGAATCGTTTTATTTTTTTTAAGATTCCTCGCTGTTTAGGCTTGTCCCGTTTGCGCAGTATAGGAGAGGTGTTTTCAAGTGCAGACCAACTTTTGTCATCTTTTGGATAAAAATTATATATATCAGAAGTATACCATAAAAGTTCGTCTTCGTTGGAATTTTTGAGAAGAAGACTTACAACAGTCTGGTCGTGCCTGTTTTCCTTAAAATCCGGTGCATTCGGACTTACCGATGGAGAATCGTCAAAATAGTGTAAATTTTCAACAGCCATCATACTGTTCCATTTCGATAGAAATTTTAATGTACTGCTATTTTTCTTCAATAAAAAAGTTCCTCCCTCTATCTGCCCACTTTTCAAAAGAGGATTTTCAGCGTTGCCAAGCAACATTACCGAGTCCATTTTAGCCCATTGTAAGTCTGGCAATTCATCTTGTAGCTTTATCGCCCAAACATCATACCGTTTCATAGAATCAATAAGCTCAAGAAATTTATCTTTGCCTTTTACATTCAAATGACTTCCTGCGTCACTGTAAAAGAGAATTGAACCATCAGGGATTTTAGACATCGCATCCAAAATACAGGCAGGTTTCCATGACCAATAGCCGAAACCCCTTCGTTTTCCTGTCTTTTCGATTATTTGGTCAACCCTTTTTTTTGCGTATTCAGGAAGATTTTTTTCAGTGTATGCAAAGCACTTTTTAAAAATTCTAAATTCCTTTGCCTGACGTACAATTCGCTTAAGAGCAGGCTTTATATCAGTAGAAGCAAAAGAGCAAAAATAAACATTATTCATACATTCAAGTCCCTAAGAAACGAACTCAGTGCCTTTTAGTCAGATTTCCACCGCCAGAAAGGTAGTCTTTGTATGACAATTCAACACCTTTCTTAAAGTCCATCTTTGCTTCCCAACCCAAAGCTTTGAGTTTTGAAACATCACATAGTTTTCGAGGTGTGCCGTTCGGCTTACTTGTATCCCAAGTGATTTTACAAGTTCTGCCTGTTCCAGCATAAACTGTGTCACGCACTATTTCAGCAAGCTGCTTGATTGTAAGTTCTTTTCCAGTTCCGACGTTCACGAAACTTTCAGGAAGCATTGCAGGAGCATCGACATTCTCCATAAGATAAACTACAGCATCCGCCAAGTCTTCCGAATACAAAAACTCGCGGAGAGGAGATCCATCGCCCCAAAGGACGACTTCGTCTTTTCCAGATTTTTTTGCATCATCGAATTTGCGAATCATTGCCGGAAGGACGTGACTTCCTGCCAAGTCGTAGTTGTCGCCAGGACCATAGAGGTTCGTAGGCATAACGCTCAAATAATTTGTTCCGTATTCAAAGTTGTATTTTTGGCAGAGTTTTATCACAGAGATTTTTGCCATAGCGTATGCATCGTTTGTAGGTTCTAGGCTACCGGTCAAAAGTGATTTTTCTTCCAAGGGCTGCGGAGCCATCTTTGGGTAAATACAAGTCGAGCCGAGGTTCATCAGCTTCTTTACGCCGTGCTGACGACTAGCCTCAACAACGTTAAAACCAATCATCATATTTTCATAAATGAATTTGGCAGGATGCTCAGAGTTGATTCCAATTCCGCCAACGTGTGCCGCGGCAAGAAAAACGTATTCCGGCTTTTCAGCCTCAAAGAATGCATTTACAGCCGCCTGATTGCACAAATCAAGTTCTGAGTGAGTGCGTGTAATGAGATTCGTATAACCCTTAGCCTGCAAATTGCGGAAAATCGCCCCGCCAACCAATCCTCGGTGTCCTGCAACGTATATTTTGCTGTTCTTTTCCATTTTTATGCCTCAATTATCTTTGGTGGATTATCCTTTCGGCTTCCACATATTTCAAGTCGTGCTGCATCATTAAGTGAACAAGTTCCTTGAAAGTTGTCTTTGTGGGGTTCCAACCAAGAACTTTCTTCGCCTTGGTCGGGTCTCCGAGGAGGGTCTCAACCTCTGCCGGACGGAAATATTTCGGGTCAACCTCTATCAAGCATTCGCCTGTCGCCTTGTTATAGCCCTTTTCGTTTACCCCCTCACCCTTGAATTCAAGTTCGATTCCCGCTTCCTTAAAGGCCTCGATGCAGAACTCGCGGACAGAATGCTGCTCGCCGGTTGCAACAACGAAGTCATCCGGCTTGTCCTGCTGGAGGATAAGCCACATGCATTCAACATAGTCCTTTGCATAGCCCCAGTCGCGGAGAGAATTCAAATTACCAAGATAAAGTCGCTTCTGCAAGCCTTTTGCAATTCGGCTGGCCGCCAAAGTAATTTTTCGTGTTACAAATGTTTCGCCCCGTCTTTCTGATTCATGGTTGAAAAGAATTCCATTTGAGCAGAACATTCCATAAGACTCTCTGTAATTCTTCATAATCCAAAAGCCGTACATCTTTGCAACGGCATAAGGTGAGCGTGGATAAAAAGGAGTTGTCTCTTTCTGCGGAACTTCCTGCACTTTTCCAAAAAGCTCAGACGTGGACGCCTGATAAATGCGGCACTTCTTTTCCATTCCGAGGAAGTGGACAGCTTCCAAGATACGGAGGACACCAGTAGCGTCACAATCTGCTGTAAATTCAGGAACCTCAAAAGATACCTGAACATGCGACTGTGCAGCCAGATTGTAGATTTCATCAGGCTGGATTTCGCGGATAATGCGGATAATTGATTCAGAGTCTGTCATGTCTCCGTAATGCAGATAAACATTGCGTTTTTTGTGCATATCTTCAACTGCGTCTTCAAGATAGAGGTGTTCTATACGGCCTGTGTTGAAAGATGAAGAGCGGCGGATAATACCATGAACTTCATAACCTTTTTCAAGCAGGAACTCTGCTAAGTACGAGCCGTCCTGACCAGTAATACCTGTAATAAGGGCTTTTTTCATTTTTTGTCTCCTGAGCTAGCGTTATCTCCCACAGATTACACGGATGGCCAATATGACAAGCAAGAGCAACAGGTCTGACACCTTAATCTGCGAGAATTTCGAAACCTAGAAGTATCATAGTTTTTAATGAATTAAATTAAATCAGATAATATCAACCAAAAGTAGGACAATATTGACTTTTACCACAGTTTTCTGTATTCCCCAGGTGTGATACCTTCAACCTTTTTGAACATGCGAATAAAGTAATTAGCATCGCTGAATCCTGAACTTTGGGCAATGACTTCCAGAGTTTTACCTGTAAAGCGGAGATCGGCTTTTGCTTTCAGTATTCTTTGTAAGAGGATGTAATTGTTTATTGTAAGGCCTGTATCTTCCTTAAAAATACGTAGGAGATATGACTTATTGATATTAAAATGCCTGGCGACAGATTCAAGAGAGATTTCATCTGCAAAATTAGAGTCAATAAAATTACGAACATCCGCAACACTAACGGTCCTTATCCTGCTGTTTCTAGACTTATCTGGATTCCAAGAGTAGGCCATCAAGAGCGTTAAAAGAGCCGACAGACATTCATTTATTTTCATGTCACGTAAGTAGGATGAAGAAGAGACAATTTCAAGGATGGAGTCAAGAATCGATGTAAAAGTTTCTCCCGTAGATTTCTCAGACTTCCGCAAATTCTCAATATTTTGAGTAAAACACGGCTCGCCACCGCGTTCAAGGTATTTTGCGTAAATGCCGCCCATCGAACTTCCATTGAAATGAACCCACTTAAGCGACCACAAATCATCAGCAGAAGAGCTTTGCGCATATTCATTGTGACAGTCTATAAAGGCGCAGTCTCCGACACTCATATTGTATGTCTTGCCCATGTATTCCAGACTACCAGAACCAGAAACAACGACGAAAAAGAGGTAGGAAGAGAGATTCTTGCGGGAAGATGTATGGGGCTTCAAGGCGGTGAGAAAGCCTGTTTCCTGTAGATAGAAAAGGTTCTGGGTGGCGAAATGGGACGGTTGATAAATGACACGTCTAGAGGAAACTGTGTCTCCCGTAAATAGCGGCGGAAGTCCCCCTGATGCTAAAGACGATTCGTGCAGAATATGTCTATCCATGAAATCCAAGATAGATAATTTATATTTTTTTTTCAAGACAGCTTTCTACCATGTTCTAAAGTGATTTTTTCAGTCAAAAGTTCTTGAAAGCATTAGGAGAGATTTTAATCACCTGCGAACGCTGATATTCGTCTAGCAAAGTTTCTATATCATCAAGGGAAATCGTCTCTTTTTTGTACTCGTCATCAAGAATCTTCTGAAAATTTCCGAAGCCAATTTTGTCATCTTTGTTTTTGAAAAGATTCCGAAGTTCATCCAGTTTTTCCTGATTCTCGCTGATTATACGGACCCGCCTGTTAAAGTCATCGGCAGGGGCATCTGCATTCACCCCGAAATCAATGATTTTTTTGTTTTGCTCAACAAAATCGCTAACTATATCAAAGTTCTTTGCCACAGACGCAAAAGTCGCGAATTTCTTTTTCTTTTCAGCCAGTTCATCCTCTACAAGTTTAAAAACGCTTTCCTTAACAATTTCATTCCAAGAGCTGATTCCGGGATTAAGAGAAAGCAAAGTCCTTTTTATCTCAGTGTTTGAAATCAGCTTAAAATCCACCAGGGCGCCAAAATAAACATACAAGAATTTTGCATAAACAGGATAGCGGCTGAGATTCTCCAGGACATTCAGCTTGTCAAATTTGTCAATCACATAAAAAAGCCTTTCGCGTGTATTTATATTGCAATGCTGCAAGACTTTGAGCAGCTTCAAATCTATGCCAGTCTCCGCCGCAACTTCAAAATAAGAATCTATCAGATTCCTCCAAATTTCATTCTCGCGGCCTGGGACTGTCGCGCAAAAAGCTTTGAAAATCAAAAGCCAAGGATTCGACTCATATTCCTTATATTCAACTTCTGAAAGGTGGACGGCACCGGCAATTTCATTTATCACAGACGGAATTTCTTTCAGGCTATTTTCTTTTGCAAAAAACTTGGCATCAAATATATTCACAATCCGCTCATAATCCGTGTATAAATCCGTAGAACTAGAGAGCAATTTCCAAAGCAGTCTGTCAATCTTCTCATTATGCTCTTTTCTCTGGACAATCGAAGTCTCATTGTCTCTAGCGACATAGGCCTCGAATTGAAACCCTAGCATAAGCAGCAAAATCAGTCTTTTTGAGTTTTCCTCGTCTGCGTAAACCCGCTCAATCTCTTCTGGCTGAATCATGAATTCAGTTTTTTTACTTTTTTGATTTTGAATGCTTCCAAAATCATGGGTCCTGGAAGCACTATCAGACTCTTTTTCATCGTCATGTCGGACTTCCCGTGTCAAAGCAAGGAAGTCGTCCAACGAATAGTCCTCATCCTTGTATTTTATCTTTATAGACTTTTCGACAGGCTCATTTTCAGCCAGCAAAACATATATGTCATGCTCAAAATGCTTGATATAATAAAAGATAATCGCGATTTTCTTCCAGTCGGAGGAGTCATAGTCTTCAAGATTATTTTTATCAATCGGCCGCACAGGATTGGAAGAAACGCTGACATCTATTCCGTCAAAGAGTCCTTTTTTCTTCCATTGATTTTCTGACGTAAGCAAATGAGATTTTTTCACCGGCAATTGGGCTTCTTTTCTTTGGGCAAGCTCTCCGCTGAGTCTTTCGATTGCAGGAATAAGCTCATTCAAGAAAATCTGGACTTTGCGGATTGAAGGAGGATTTACAGTCAGTCTTCCCGCAAAATCATGGGAGTAATAGGTTGGAAGGATTCCGTTCAAATCAACTTCCTGATTGAAAAAGTCAAAATCTTTGCTTGTTAAAAGCCCAGTTTCGACAGCCCTGGCAATCAGCTCAGATGATTTTTTCTCCATCAAGACTGATAAAATTGACGAGAAGGAAATGACACTGAGATTTACAGTATATGGGATATATTTTTCAAGAAAGTCACTTGTGAAGTTCCTGTCGATTTCAGACAATCTGGTCTGAGAATACTGATAGACAATCTTTATATTCTTGCAGGCAAGCTTTTCTGCGATATCAAAAATCCTGTAGATTTTGTCAGACTCATTGAGCCGGTCCAAATCCTCAAAAACAATTACAATCGGTTTATCGAGTTTTGCAACTTCACCCTGCAAGCTTTTTAGCGCATCTGAGTATTCCTGGTCATTGGGATACAGAAGAGCCGCCAGACCGTAAAACAAATCATCATTTTTAAGAATCTTGTTCAATTTTGGAGAACTTTCGCTGAAAATACGATTCTTGCTAAGCAGCCGTGTGATTTGCCTTACAATATAAAGCTGCATATCCTCAAGGCGACAAGAAAGCAAGTCTATGACGATTATATTGTATTGGTTTTTCTGTGACAAAAGCCCGATCAAATATGATTTGCCACTCCCCCATGTCCCGTTGACTCCAACCACATCATAGTTTTCCAAGTATAGAGCTAGCCTATCCAAGTCAGCCTGGCGCTCAGAAAAATAATTGGCAGCCCCCTCAAAAGATTCATGTTGCCGTGCAGTATTTACTAGAGCAAGTACAAAATTAAAAAGAATGAAAACAAAGGAAAATAGATAAAGGAAATCCTGTAAGTCGGGATTAGGATAAAAGTCGGGTCTGTAGCCCAGCATGAGCCCCGTAAAAACTACAGCTGACAATATGGAAGATGAAATCAGGCAAAAAAGCAGATAGAGCTTGCCGTTGCTTTTTTTGCTGAAGTTGAGAGTCAGAAGAAAATATAAAAGGAAAAAACAAAGAGGGGGAATATACAAGAAGCGGTGAAAACTTTCATCACCCGCTTCCGACAAAAAAGGATAGAAAAGTAAAAAAGAAAGGCAAAAAACAGCGACAGCTATTGTTATGGATTTTCTCGCCGCCGGAGATATTTTTCGAAATAGATTGTCCGCCACAAGATGATTATAGCACGAAGCAGGGGAAAATCACAGAGTCATACAGGCAGCTATGGTAGCGGATTTTTAAGAGAAAATTAACTAGCAGTGAATGTAAATTCCAATTTGCTCTGTAATTGACCCTGTAAAATTTTCTGTGTAAATGGCAAAGTTCAATTAAATGCGGGAACACGCCCGTCAAATAATAT
>CAMOIE010000037.1 GCA_946615905.1 uncultured Treponema sp.
CCTCCTTAAGAGTAACATATTTGTTAGCCATTTACACAGAAAATTTTACAGGGTCTCATATTCAGAATCTTCCTCATTCTGAAATCGAAATTCTATTTTGTCTCGTCCAACATAAATTGTTCTGATATTTTTGGGATTTTCTTTTATTTTTTTATTCATATCTGAAATCCTATCTTTAAAAACATTCTCTGTTATTTCATCGTGACCAAACAGACTAGGCTCTGTTAAATAAAACCAAAAATGCGTGTATTCTTCGTATGCTGAAATTCCATAAAATCCCTCAATAACTCCTGTACCGACATTGACAAAAAGAATTCCAAAAAATTTGCCTCTTGGTTTTATGTCAAAATAGAACTGATAAGAATAAATCTCGCCATTTTCATCAAAATTAATTTGGCAACCTATAAATCGCTTTACTTTTTTTACTGATTTTAATATTTCCCATATCTGCTGATAAGAAGCTATTATGCTTTTTGGATTCACAAGGTTACAATCAATGAATAAGTTTGAAACTTCTTTATCATATGGAGAAGGATGTTTTTCACGGTTCTCGTAGAGACTTGCATCTGCTATTATTAAGAACACAACCACCACGAGCACTAAAGTTAATACCCCTGACAAATATGCAAATCTATAAAACTTTCTCAGAATTCTCTTAATGTCCATTATATTCCTCGAATGCCTTATAATATTTTTCTGTAACAGTTGCATATTTCTCTGCTATATCATTGAATCCGTTGTAAACCTTCAATAAATTATGTCTGCTATAATCAAAGATTGTATGGTATTTTTCTTCCTGTTTTTTGAAAGCACGTTCTTGCAATTCTTTTTTTTTCAATGCAAGAACAGCACCTACTGTATCAATATTAAAGTCTTTTTCATAATGTAAACGATTCCAAATATATTTCATGTCGTTGTTAGAATCTTTGTCATATATATTTTTTCCTTCAAAATAATTTATAGCTTCAATAGCTGTTTCTGCGAAAATTTGCCCAGCACCTGTTGATGAGTCGTTTCTATATAAAAAAACTGGTTTTGGCGCAATAAGGCGTTTATGTTGTATGTATCTTTCAAGTTCTTCATCATAAATATTAGATTGGATTACTAAAGAATCAAAAAAGGGATCATCTATCCCATAAAATCTTATTTCCTGAAACAATACTGATTGAATAAATTCTTTTTCGATACCGTATTTTTTTTGAACTTGCCATCCTTGTCCTCCTATTTTTTCACATAGCCTCGAATGTCACGTCTCTCAACACGCTTAAATTCGTTCGGTTTCTGCGAATTCAAACCAAAATCTATCTTATACAAAAGTTCAAAATTATGGAATTCCCCATCGAAACTCTTTTTATCCAAATCAACAGACCTTATAACAGGCTCAAGGTAAATTTTATCTGCGGAGCAGCCGTGCCACTTCCAATCGCTTATGTCAACAGATGGATTATCCTTAAAATGAACTGCAATAGATCCGTATGCCTTCAGAACATCGGACAATTTTTTACCCTTCATTGCAATTCCTATGCACATCTCATACATGGCGGGTTGTTCATACTGCATCTCGTCCACGATAATTCGCTGCCCGCTCCTGTCAGACATACATTGACACAAATCATCCACAAAAACATCAATTTTAACTGCATCGGATATTTTTATTCGCCCCGCGTTTTCCGCAACCGATTCATATATTCCACAAATAATTTCTGACTGATTCATATATTATCTTCCTTTTTCAACAATCGTGACCGAACTTAGATAAGGAAGTTCATCCTCCCGCAGGGCAAGCTCATCAACCGAAACATTCGCATCAATATCAAATATCTGTGTCTCTGCCACGGACAAAATCGAATCTATCTTTTCAAGCTGCTTTAAAACTGCTCCGACCGTAACGCTTTTTCCAAATTCCCACCCTTTTCCCTTGTCACCTACGAGAGAGTGAAAATACAAAACAAGGTTTTCCTTTATCTTCTGTTTTTCAGACTCGAAATCAAACACATTGCTCTTGAATTCAAGCATGATTTTAATGTAAAAGTCCCTGTAACTGGGAGCGGAAACTACAATCATATTTCCGACAATCTTTCTGTCGTCAAGATATTTGCTCACCCTCCTCAGCAGCTCCCTTGAAGGAATGAGCTTTGTCTCATAAGTATTGCCAGAAGCGATTTCGGGAATTATTATTGTCTTTATTTCTCCGTTCTTTGTCTTTTTTCTAGGGCAATATGCCCTTCCGACCGAACTTGATGCCTCCCTGCTCAACCACTGAAAGTCGTCAGCGGTGACAGCCCTGTTCAGGCTCTTGAATACGCCGGCAGCCCTCGACTTCAAGCTGTCTATGCTCTCCATATCACATCCACCCTCAGAAGCGAACGGATTGTCACATCCCGCGATATAAGGAACACTTTGCGTCATAAACTGAATCTTATGAGCCGCGACATTTCCTTTTTCGCCACCACCAACCTTGTATTCCTCGGCACGGATGTTAAATTTCCCCTTCGGAGGGTTTATGCCATGAATGCCATCACCAAACATAATCTGCCCCGTCGAATAGTCAACGACGAAGTGTCGTGAAAACGGAGTTGAATTGTAAAAATTAGGGACTTCCCTATATGTGACCCAAATACCATCACCCGTTTCCTTGTAAGGACATTCTATCCCCTCGTTTTTCATAATCTTGAGCTCGTTGTTGCTTGGAATAGAATTTTCATCAACTGACAATTTAATCCCCGGCAGTAAATCGGGATGCGACACGCTGCATATCTGCTTTGGAGCACCGTTTGCAGACCCAAGAATTTCATCCCTATAAGTATCCTGATTCGCCGCATAAACAGAATTTATGATGACAGATTTTATGACGGGAACTTTTTCAAAACTTCCGTTCAATTTTACGCATCTAATCCAAAAACCTTGCTTGTCAAAAAATGAGGTCGATTTCATTTCCTTGGGGATGATAAAATTGACAAAACCTGATTCATGAAAACTGTCGGTAAAATCACTTGCGTCAAGCTTCACCCAGCCTTTTTCTGTCCAGCATTGCCACTCAAGACTTACTCCCCGCCGATATGCCTCTTTTTCTACCGAAATATTTAGGAAGTCCAAATCCGTATTTTTAGTTTTCTTCGCCCTTCCAGTCTCATCCATCCTGAAATAAACAGAAAAAGCGCCCTCAGATATTGCATTGCTAAACCCAAGATACAGGGCAGGGAGAGTTTCTTTTTCTATATCAAAAAGTTTAATTTCGCCGTCACTTTCCTTGGTCAAATCTGACAGGTCAAGCCATCTGAAATTGCTGCATGCATAAAGGTTCTCCGGAAATTGAACCGACGCATTATACATTATCCTTATCTTATTCAGTAAAGGGGACTGTACCTTTGAGCCAAAATGCCACTCCCATGTGCCTTTCTCATTCTGAACATAACTTCCCCCGACGGCAAAATCTTTCGTAATCAGCCGAATTCTCAGCCACAAATGCTCCTCATTATTGACAGAAACTTTCGTCAAATCTGCGGGGATTTTGAAGCTTACAGTTCCGCTCTGCTTGAAGCCGAAAGTTCCGTCAACAAACTCATTTTTCTCAGTCTCAAGCTTTATCCAATCCTTTCCGTTCCAGTATTCATATGCAAACAAAGCACTTTCATTCTCCGTCTCCGGAACATACAGTTCACTGAAGGCAAAAAGAATCTTAACAAGCGCCCCCGTATTCTTCAGTATTTCATCTGTCGCAATATAGAACATCTCGTTGAAGGAAGGGTTTTCCGAGAACAGCATGAAGGAACTGTTCATGTCAACAGCTGAATACACTCCGTTTGAATTTGACACGCAAAAATCTGGTATGAATCCATCTCCGAAGAAAACGCTTTTCAGCGTGACTTTCCTTACGACAAGAGAATTATAGTTTTCTGGAATATCCGTGAGTATCGCACGAATAAACAAACCTTCGGTATTATTTACCGTGCATGGCTGAATATCTGCCGGTCCCTTCAAATAAACCACATTATCAATCTTTTTTAGCCCACCTATTGAAGGCGAGGATTTGATTTCCAGCCACTGCCGTCCGTCCCAATACTCAAAATACAAGTGGTTGACTATTTCATCACGGACTGATGTGATTTCACCGACAGGTTCAAATGTTATCTGTACGCCATGTCCCTCAGAGAGATATTTCAACATCGGCATGGCAAAGGTTCTTGTGATGCCGCTGGCAGAAAGGGAAAAAGAAAATAGCAAAAAAGCGGAACTCAAAGCCGCTTTGGACAAAAAATACGGGCTTTTGCCGGAAACGGCAGAAACAGAAGAAGCCATACGAGGAGGATAAGCAATGTCAAATGACAAAAATATTTTTGTGAAGGTTCCCGTGAATGCGGGGTTAATCAGCGCCATTGCGAAAGACTTGAAATTCGTCAGCCAGACGACAAAGGACTTTCTTTGCGGAGTAATAAAATCCTCCGTCACGGAATGTATCAACTTGCAGCCGGAACTTGAGGCGATAATTGATGCCGGAACGGAAGCAGATTCCATCGATGGTTGAGCAACTAGCGGTCATTGAGCCTGAGCGTTCCGCAGCTTCACACGAAATGACCATTACAAAAACTCGGTGGTTTCGACAGGCTCAATCACCGCAAATCTAAATAAACTGGAGGAAAACCAAATGACGAATGTCTACGAAATCAAGACGAATGACACAAGGAAATCTCGCGCCAAGAACCTGAAATATCAGGGCGTGTCGATTTTTGACGACAAAACGACGAATCCCTGCCACGGGGAATTCTCAATCCAGAGAAAAATAATCCGGAACGGAGACGAAACCACCATTACCGAAACTGTGAATTTTAGACACGGGCTTTTGCAGAACCGAAGGGATTCAGAAGGTCTAATTGTTCCCGCCTACCGCACGGATTTTGGTGATGCCGAATACTTTGAGAATGGGCTTCTCCACCGCGAAAACGGTCCCGCCGTAATCTGTGACTGGGGGAACTGGGAGGAATGGTGGCATCAGGGAAGCCTGGTGATGATTCGAACAACGAACAAAATCACTTCGGAAATCGCACGGAGACTTGTATGACAGAAACGCTCTCGCTCTTTTACAAAGGCGATGGAATCGCCGTAACCTCGACCGATGAAAACGGAAATCCTGCCGAAGGATTGCGGGTCGGAAAGGACAAAGACGGAAACGAAGTCCTACTGCGCTTCCGTCACGGCTACCTTGACGGCGACTCATTTGACCGCAATGGCACTCCCCTCACCCAGCCCGCCGTAGAACGCCCTTGCGACGGACACTTGGAATACTGGCGGCAGGGTTTGCTTCATCGCGATGGCGGGGAAGCGGCTGTTATTGCAGCGGGGTTTGGGATGAAGGAGTATTGGGTAGAGGGGGAGAAATGTGAAAAAGAAATTAGATAAGATTTCGGTCAGCAATTTTTTTACTTGCTTTTAGCCTCAAAGACAACAGCAGTAAGAGAGAAAGCACATCATCAAAATCTTTTGACTTTTTAAGTAACTCAAAAACAAGTGTAATAAGAAAATTTATTATTTTATTATATTTTTATATATACTTTATATATTTATATATATAATTTATCAACAACTTTATAATATTCTATTTACATTTTATATAAAAGTTTCTCGATACCATCGCTATTGCATCATAAGATTTTTATATTTACCTCTCTGACAGTATCGTATCTTTAAACTAATCATCATTTTCAAAGTATCAATAAACAAATAAAAAATACAAAATTTTTAAAATCTCTCAAAACGCCCAAAAACGCCCCTAAAATCGACTTTCATCCTCAATCGACATATTTATCAAATTTTCCAAAAAAGCCTCTCAAAATCAATCCTCGTGCGTCTAAATTTTCTATATATCAATACAATATTTTTTTATATATCTTATAAAATTTTTATTTATTATTTATATAAATATTCATATAATTATTATATAATTTTATTATAAAATGTTACAAAATTGTTTGACAACCTTCAAATCTTCTGTTATAGTGAAAATCATAATAAATCGGGAGGACAACATGAAGACCATAAGCATCTACAATCATAAAGGCGGCGTCGGTAAAACAACGCTTACTGCGGCAATTGCAGGGGAACTAATATCCGCTGGAAAAAAAGTAATGATGATTGACGGAGATTCACAGGCAAATCTCACTACCCTTTTTTGCGACAAGGTTGACTATGAACTTGCAGATTACCTTTTCAACGCAAAAGACACGGAAATGCTAAAGCGCGTCATTCACGAAACAAAATACGAGAACCTCTACATCCTTCCAAACAAAAAACTCTCCGAAGGCTGCCGCCTTGACATTTGGGCTACGACACAGGCAGGGGCAGAAGAAAATCGGAATGTCATCAAAAATCTTATGAAACTGCTTGAAGCCTGCAAAATGGATTATGTGCTCATTGATATGCCGCCCTCTTACACTACCCTGGACAAAAAATTCCTTCTCGCCTCGGACGAAGTTATTCCAGTCCTAAAAATCGACACTTTTTCAGTGGAAGGAATAAAAGACTTCTACATTCTTCTTGAAAAACTGAAGGACGGAGACTCAAAGCCGGAATTCAAGAAATACATCTTCAACTGCAAGGACCTGCGCACTTCCATACAAAAGGAAATGTTAAAGAAAATCGAGCAAATCAACTTCAAAAAATACATCGTTCCAATCGACACTATCTTTGAAAAATCAAAGGCAAACAAAAAGCTTATTCAAGCAATGAATGGAACAAAATCGGAAACAAAAAAAGTCCTTGAAGAAATCGCCTCAGACATCATCAATGGATAAAATTACGATTAGAATTAAGGCAAGGAAAATATCATGGCAAAACTAATGGAACGAAAATCAGAGACAGAAAAGGCAACCGAAGCTCTTTCAGGTCAGTTCGACGCACTGAACATCATAGCCGAGCATGAAAACGCAAAAACAGAAACGCACACAACTTCTACAAAGACAGATGACGCATCTCCAAAAAAAAAGGAAAGGAAAGACCAGCTCGTAACGTTCAACCTTCCAATCGAGGACTTCGATAAATACAAATCATGGTTCGGGTCAAAAGGTCTTTCCATGTCAATGGGATTAAGAATGTGCCTTGACTATGTTTTCTATCAGAACAAGACGGAAAGAATTGAAGTCACGAAGTCCGGAATCCGCGAAAACGATTTGATGAGACTTCGATAGGGTAGGGGAGTCATGGCAAGAGCAAAAAGCACAGAAACCAAAAAAGACATCACTCTTGATGAAGTCGAGGGAAAATACAAAAAATTCTATCAAGGAACGGTCACAAACTCGGCAACGGCAATCAGCAAAAAGACAAAGCCGACAAAACTGACCGACAAATCGGCGACCTACGACCTCGCCGGAAAGACAGAGGGAAGCGTAATCCTCACAAATCCTGCAGAAAACGAGCTTTCCCTTGCCAGTTCCCAGCTAATGGACGTAATAACGATTTACCTCACTGAAAAACTCCCTCACAATGCAAGCGATGAATCGCTCACAAAATTCCTTGACTGCAAGCTCCCTGTTGAAACCTACATGAACTCACGCGGGCTTTCGGACAAGAACCAGGCCGTAAAAGAAATGAAGAAAGACCTTGAAACCCTGTTCAATATGCGCATGGTGGCAGAAACAAAGCGCATGGCTCCAAGAAAAAACAAGGTAACGGGGGAAGTAACATTCCGCAAGGTGACGGAAAAAATGGCAATCCGCGTGATAGACGCAAAGCCCGACGGCGAAATTCGGGACTATGCCCACTTCCATATAGCCCTTTCATTCGCACGATACCTCGTCCACAGTCAAATTATGGCATATCCGCTCCCGATTCTGCTTTCAGCAAAAAACAAGAACATCTACTACATAGGAAAAAAACTTGCCGAGCATTACAACATAAACCAATTCAAGGCAAAAAGAAAGACCGACAAAAACTACATCAGCATCTCTGCCTTGCTTGAATATACCCCTGAAATCCCGACATTCGAGGAAGAAAGAAACAGAGGAAAACACTACCGCCAGAAGTGCATAGAGCCGCTAGAAAAGACTCTTGACGCGCTCATGGATTTAGGCGTGGTCTCAAAATGGCACTTCACGAATGCAAAAAAAACGCAGCTCTCCGATGAAGACATCTCAAAATACAGCGTTTCATTTGACGAATGGAAGGAGCGGCTCCTGTACTTTGAGCTGAAGGACTACCCTAACCTGAAACTAAAGAATCAGATACCGAACGAAGAAACACAACCTATGCTCGATTTTTTCGGAGCAAAAACTGAAGACTAAAGAAGTGCTGAAAACACATGATTTTTTACGCCTAGTAGGTTCTGTTAGTCGTAAGGTAGGTCTTGCTGGTCGCTAGATAGGTTCTGTTAGTCGTAGTATCAAAACACTAATTCTTTATAATATATAAATTTATAAAGCAATCCAAATTTTATTTTGGAAATTCATTTTTAAATTTAAGAAAGCAAGAATTAAAAGAACATGACAAGGTAGGTTCTGCTAGTCGCGGAAGTAGGTGCTGAAAGTCGTTAAGTAGGTTCTGTTAGTCGCTTGGATTTCCGACAGAGGCATATAGGATGACGAGTATTTCTAACAAAGAAAGCCCGTCATGGTAGGTTGAAAAAGTCGCAAACTAGGTACTGAAAGTCGCAAAGTAGGTCTTGCTGGTCGTCATCTAGGTCTTAAAAGTCGTTAGATAGGTTCTGCTAGTCGTTTGAAATTTTATATCTTTTTATAATACAAAGAAATATTAGGAAAAATAAAAATCAATACTTGTTAAGACTTCCCAATACTTGCTAATACTTACCAACGCTCAAATAGGCTTGAATTTCCCTAAAAAAACTGGAAAAAAAAATCCGTGCTAATATGTTGCAAGTTAATTTTCGGGTGGGGAAAATTGAACTCGACAAAAAGTGGCTTCGGGGAGAAGCAACATTACAAGGATTTTTACGCTCAAATATCGGCGGGAATGTACGCGCTAGGACTTTCCCCCGTGGAGCTTATTATCTTCGGAACTATACACGGCTTTTCTTCTGGCGACAATTTCTGCGACACAAGCATAAGCCAGTTCGAGATGATAACAGGCGCAAGCAAATCCTCCGTTCTCCGTGCCATAGAATCTCTCTGTGAGAAAAAAATCATCACAAGAATAAAGGCACAGGACACCCATCACAACAACCGCTATTATAGCACCATTTCCCGCACAAAGGAAGACTTCCCAGAACCTGATTCAAGAAAAGTGAAGAAAACCGACTCAATACAGGTAAAGCCATGGATGTTCGGCTACGGACTCAACACGCAAGAAATACTCATACTTGCGAAAATCGAGCGGCACTCATACGACGGAAAGTCGGTCTACACTGGAAGCCTAAACAACCTTCTATTCTGGTCATGCTTCAAGAAAACGGATTCCGTCACAAAGTCATTGAACCGGCTCATAGAAAAAGGACTTGTCGTAAAGAACGAAGTGGTGAAGGGGAAAACAAACTCATACTATACCGTCCACTCAAGAGCTACCCCTTCTGTGATACTAGCAAAAGAAGAAGACAAGCGCAAAACTACCCCACAGCAGACACTAGCAGAGCAAAACTTCCATGCGGAAAGTACCCCTTTTGAGACATCACAAACTAGCCCATGTGAGAAACCAAGTACCCCCTCTGTGACACCAGTAACCACCCCATATCTGACACCCACTAAGAATTTAACTAAGTATATTTTAAAAACTTCTGCTAATAACTCGCCAGAAACCGCAAAAAAACAGACGAAAAAAAGCCCAGCAGCAGTTTTTCTTGACACCTATAATAAAATTTTAGGCTATAAGCCCGATTTTTCTGCTGACTATTATGACATGGTTATACCAGAAATCAGCAAGACAGACTTTGAGGACTTCATTTCATTTGCAGTCTATGTCCTAAAACCTAAGTGCAAGACCAACTTTGACGGGTATTTTTACTCGGAATCAAAGAGAACTTCGTTCATCGAAATGTTCAAGCGATACAAGGAGGCAGAAAGAGAAAAGCAACTGAAAATTAAAAAAGATATGAAAACATGCCCATGCTGCAAGACAGAATTCCGTGGCTCTGAAAATCCTTATACTTGCCCGAAATGCGGGCTAGACAGGAACTATTTCAAGAATCAGGAAAAAGTTGATTTCCAAAAACGGCTGTATGCGCTTTCCGAAGATGACAGGCGAAAATACGATGAGGAAATTTTGAACTACCGGTCAGACCTTACTTTCATACAGAAATTGCAAATGGCCTCAAATCCTGAATATCTGGCAGGGAAAGAAGCCTATGAAAGGGAGGTGAACAGAAAATACGGATTGATTTCAGAGTAGGGAGGCAAAAACTTCCCGAAACGCAACATTTTTGGCGGAAATTGCAACAAATTCGCTTTGAAATGTGATTTTTTACGAGGCCAATTCCTCTTATCATTGTGGCATCGCTAAATTTTGGGAGGAACCGGCATGAGGATTTTTTTAGACATCACGGCGGATGAGGTTGATGTGCTTGTAAATACCAGCAAGAACAAGGAACTGGATGAAATATATTCATTTGTTGACAAGGTGCTTCACGCGGTCGATATGAAAAGATACAATAAAAGTGCAGTCGAAAATACCCCGAAAATAAGAAATGCGAG
>CAMOIE010000038.1 GCA_946615905.1 uncultured Treponema sp.
GAGTTCGGGAGCGTAAGCGGACGAATGAGGGTGACCGAACTGCGGAAGGCGGCAATGCAGATGAATTTTGCGCCCGACATGACAGGGATGCTTGGTTCGACAGGACAGGGAGTTGAGGAAAGTCGCTTTTTTTTACAGTGTGTACGGGCAAGAATACGCCGAGTTTTTACATTCTTCGCTTACGAACTTGCATCGCGGGGCGAACGGGCAGCCTGACTCTGGATTTACCGGGTCGGTCACACGGCCGGGAATTGAGGCCAGTTTTTCTGTCGAATAGTGGCTTCCGAATTTCGGGGAAGAGGCCAGCAGGGCTTTTGTGTAGGGGTGGCGGGGATTTTCCATAATTTGGGAGGACTCGCCTTCTTCCATGATAAGGCCGCCGTACATGACGATTATTCTGTCGCAAAGGCCTGCGACAAGATTTATGTTGTGGCTGATGAAAATAATCGAAAGTCCGCGTGATTTCCGTAAATCCGCAAGAAGTCCGACAATCTGGGCTTGAATCGTAACGTCAAGGGCTGTCGTAGGT
The DNA here is from genome assembly GCA_946615905.1 of uncultured Treponema sp. Taxonomy (GTDB): domain Bacteria; phylum Spirochaetota; class Spirochaetia; order Treponematales; family Treponemataceae; genus Treponema_D. The sequence goes on from CAMOIE010000038.1 coordinate 530, forward strand.
TCGTCCGCAATCAAAAGCTCGCAGTCCTGGGCAAGGGCAAGAGCGATACCGATTCTCTGCAACTGGCCGCCTGAAAACTGGTGGGGAAAAGATTTCAGCCGCTTTTCCGGGTCTGGCAGACCGACTTCGCTGAGAAGTTTGACTGTTTTTTTGTCCGCTTCCTCGCGGGTGATTTTAGCGTCAGAATTTTTGAAGGCCTCAAAAAATACCGAGCCAATGTTCTGCAAGGGGTCAAAGGAGCGGCCTGGCTCCTGAAAAATGCAGGCTATTCTTTTTCCACGGAATGCGCGGATTTCTTTTTGGCTCAGGGCGGTTAATTCAGTACCATCGAAAAAGATTTTTCCGCTGATTGAGGCGTTTGCCGGGTGAAGGGCGGGAATCGTCTGGGTCGTCACGGATTTTCCAGAGCCGGATTCACCTACGACTCCGAGGATTTCGCCCTTTTTCATGCTGAATGAGACTCCCCGGACGGCTTTAATTATGGTCTGACTTGCCCCCCGCTGCACAGTGAACGAAACGCGAAGATTTTGAATGGAGAGGAACGTACCATTGCTGACTGCGCTAGGGGGAGTAGCACCGCCGGAGGCGTTCGCGGGCTTGGCCGCGAATGGAGCGGTAGCGGAAGTGCGAATGACCCGACCCGAACGAAGGGCGGGTAGCGCCCTTTTCTTTTTCCATGTCGGGAAAACCGCATGATAGGGGTCAAAATAGTCTCGGAGGGCGTCGCCCAAAAAGTTAAAGGCAAGGGTCACGGCCAAAAGCAGCCAGACTGGTGTTAAAAGCCAGGGAAAATTCTTGAGGTTCGAGAGGGTTGAGATGTCTCGGTTTATCAGACTGCCCCAGCTCACCGCCGGATCTGCGATGCCTAAGCCAAGGTAGGAAAGCGTCGTCTCGCTCATGATAAAACCCGGAATCGCAAGTGTCGTGGAGACAATCAAAAGGCTTGCGATTTGCGGTATTATCTGGAAAAAAATTATCACAGGGGAGGGGATTCCTTCGAGAGCGGCATCCTGAACGAATTCCTCGCGTTTGATTGAGTGAATCATTCCTCGCAATGTGCGGGCTGAACCCGGCCAGCCGACCAATGACAAAATCACCGTGATTATCATGTAGGAAGTGCCGGAGTCCATTTTTGAATTTAAAAGCGAGCGCAAAAAGAGAATCAAGTAAAGACCCGGAATCAGCATGAAAAATTCAGAGAAACGCATGATTACTGAGTCGGTCATGCCGCCGTAGTAGCCTGCAAGTCCTCCGAGCAAAATGGCGAGAATCAGGGAAATCGCGGAGGCAACAAATCCGATTGTCAGGGAGATTCTGGACCCGTAAATTATGCGGCTGAAAAGGTCACGTCCGAGGTTGTCCGCGCTGAACAAAAAGACCGGATAGGATTCTCCAGTCTGGTCAGCCTTGCAGCCGAAAAGGTGGCGGTCGCATTTTATCAGCCCGAAGATTTTGTATTCTTCCCCGTGGACAAAAAATGAAAAATCATGCTCAAGACCTTTGACTTTCGCGTACTTGAAAGTGACAGGATTCAAAACCCGGCACTCACGGATTTTAAGCCCCCTGGAGGTCAGCTCCAAGTTCGCAGGATGAAAGGAGTCTTCCTCGAAAATTTTTGTCGGCGTGTAAGGGGCTATGAATTCCGCGAAAATCATACAGAAGTAGAGAACGAGCAGCAGAACAATAGAAAGAACTGCTAGAGGCCTTGTTTTTAGATAGTTCAAAAGACGCTTCATTTTCTAGGCCTCCTTCCCGTAGCGAATTCGCGGGTCAACGATGGCAAGGAGGATGTCAGAAATCGCCATTCCTGCCAAAACAAGGGCGGAGATAAACATATTGTTGGCCAAAACCAAATTCACGTCCTGCTGCATAACCGCGTCATACATAAGGCGGCCGATTCCAGGATAGGAAAAAATGATTTCCAAAACAAGGGAGCCAGAAAAAAGACTGGCCAGAAGATTTGCGCTGCCGGTGATGTATGGGTTCAATGTGTTGCGGAAAGCGTGGTTCAAATAAACCCGCCGCTCGCTGATTCCCCTGGCCCGAAGAGCCATTATGTAAGGCATTCCCATCTGATCGAGCATCGTGGAGCGGATCATCCGCATGGTTCCGCCGATTCCGCCTAGGAATGAAGCCAGAAGGGGGAGAAAAATGTGGTGGACGTAGGAAAAAGTGAATTTTACAGGGGCGGAGGAAAACGGAAAGTCCGGGTAGCCTGTCACCGGAAAAAGTCCCGTGGCTGAGGCGAAAAGCTGCAATAAAATCAAAAGTAGGATTCCTGGAAAGGCGTGAAAAAAAAGGGCGAAAAAAGTCGCCGCAAGATCTACCCTCGTTCCGGCCTTGCTAGAAAAATAAACGCCAAGTAAAAATGAAAAAAGCGTGATAAAAACAAGTGAAATCAAATTCAAAACGAGGGAATTGACGATTCTGGAGCCGATTAAAAAGGAGACCGGAGCCTTTGAAATCAATGAAACGCCCAAGTCGCCGTGAAGAACAACCCTGCCAAGCCATTTGAAATACTGAATCGTAAAGGGCTGGTCGAGTCCCATCTCCGCACGAAGTTGGGCAAGCTGCTCCTGTGAATAAACATTGTCTTTTTCTGAAGAAGCCCCGCTAGTCATACCGCTCATTCCGCTTGACTGGCTCATAAGCTGCTGCTGAACCATCTGGTCAACGATGTCGCCGGGGGCAAGCTCCATGAGGCCGAAAAGTGCCCAGCCGAGAACAAAAAGCATTACAAGCATTGTCAAAAGTCTTCCAGTTATAAAGGAAGCAAGCGGCATTTTTGCCCGGAAAGACTTCCATGGAGCGGAAAGTATGGCATTTACGGACGAGGCAACGTTTTTTAATTTCATATTAAGATATTTTAGAGCGAAAAGGGGATTTTCACAAGTTACTGTTTTCTATATTTGAGCGGACTTGTGCCGGTCAGTTCTTTGAAACAACGTCCGAACTGGGTGACGGAGCCGAATCCGCAGGCAAGGGCTATGTTCAGCACGGAATCCTGTGTCGAAGTCAGAAGACGGCAGGCCTTTGAAATCCGCAGAGAATTGACGTATTCGACAAAATTGAAGTGGGTCGTTTTTTTGAAAAGGCGGCTCAAGTGGGCGGGAGAAACATTGAATCTCCGGGCAACGGCTTCCAAAGTCAGCTCGCACGTGTAATTCGCGTTTAGATAGTCCAAGACGGCGGCGGTTTTTGGGTCGGTCGCCTCGTCAGGAAGGAGGATTTTTCCGGGACTCTGAGCCTTTTGCCGGGCGGCCAGTGTGAGAATCTCGATAATTTTTGCCCAAGCCACCGCCCCGTAGCCCAGATTTTTTGAAAGTAATTCTTTTCCAAGCTGTGAAAAAAGCACTGCGACTTGCCGGTGATTTTCTGCCGTCAGAGGAATGCAGGGATTCAGGCTTTCAAGAATGGGTCGGACAAGGGAGTATCGCCCGTCATTTTGGGAAAGTGAGTTTCCGTCATCGGCAAAAAAGACGTTGTAAAGTCCGCAGACTTCCCCGGCGGGATTTACCGCCCTGTGCAAGATTCCCGGTGCGATGCAGAGAAAAGTACCCTCGGTGATGTGTAGCGTTCGGTTCGCATAAAAAAAAGTCCGCTCCCCGCTGTATATATATAGGATTTCCCACCATGGATGAAAATGCCGTTTGGGATTGGTAATCGCCTTGGACTTTTTTATCAGCGAAAGCCCAGTCCCAGTTGAAGTCAGCCTGTAATCGTCCGGTTCAGAAAGCATAGAAGTCCATCGTCTCCATTCACAACATAGTCAAAAATTGCACAAAAATTATAACTTTAAGCAAAAAATGTACAGAATTTTACCAAAAATCATTCTATCATAAAGCCATGCAAAGTCAAATCAAATCACCAGTGCTTGACGAAAAAGAAGCAGAACGCCGTCACAGGATTCTTACGGCCTCACCATTGAAAATTCTTCTGCAAATCTCAGCTCCCCTTGTTTTTTACCATACTCTCGGACAGATTTTCCAGCTGATTGACACTTTGATTGCTGCGAACATGAGCGCGGGAGTCATTTCCACGGTTTCATTCATCGCGCAAATTGAGTCCATGCTGACCGCAGTCGGTTCGGGTCTTGCCCTCGCTGGCTCTATTTTAATCAGCCGCTCATACGGGGCAGGTGACTTTGAGAAAACCCGTTCGCAGATTTCAACCCTCTTTTTTACGGCGATTTTTCTCGGCGGAGGAATTCTTGCCCTCGCAATTCCATTCGCATATCCATTTTTAAAGCTTTTGCGTATGCCCGATGACTTAATCGGAGCCGGGACATTTTACTTTATGCTGGACATCACAGCGATAATCTTCCAGTTCATAAACTCGATTTATTTTACGACCCAAAAGTCACGCGGAAACACAAAGATCATCATGTGGTGCAACATCCTTGTCCTCGCGGTAAAAACGCTGGGAAACATTTTTGCAATCCGCATGTTAGATTCCGGACTGCTCGACTTGCATTCCGCGATGATGCTTTTGCCAGCCGCAACGATTCTCGCCCATTTGATCGTGACCGTAATTGCCGTCATAAGCCTTACAAAAAAATCAAATCCATTCAGAATCTCAATAAGAGCCAGCTCCTTCAAATGGACATTTTACAGACCTCTCACAGCCCTGGGACTCCCAGTTTTTCTTGAAAAATTCATCTTTTCGTTCGGAAAAGTCATCGTCAACTCGATGTGCGCTTCGATGGGGTCAATCGTGGTCGGTGCCCTTGGAGTTTCAAACAGGCTAGGCGGACTTTCGACAAATCCCATGTCCGGGGTGCAAGAAGGAGAAGCTTCCCTAATCAGTCAAAATCTTGGAAATCAGAATGTAAAACGCGCCCTTTCGATTTTCTATCGGTCTCTTGCGGTCAATTTTACATTTGCGCTGATTTTTTTCACGCTGACTGGAATCTTCAAGGAGTCGATAATCGGGCTTTTTGCAAAGGGTAACGCCTTTTTCGCCTCGGAAATCGACAAAATCTACACTTATGAACGTCTCGACGCCCTGCTGATTTCGATAAACGCATCCGTCATGGGACTGCTCTACGGATTCGGAAAGACAAAAATCGCGATGGTACTAGACTTAATCCGCCTCTTTATCTACAGAATCCCATCACTCTGGCTTATGATGACTTTCACAAATCTCGGAACAACGGCGGTCGGAATCGCCATGCTGATTTCAAACGGACTTTGCGGAATCACGGCGGGAATAGTAGCCATTTGCTTTATCCACAGAATGAAGTATAATAGTCGATTATGAACACAATTAATTCTACAGAAAAAACAGAAAAAAAATCATTTTTGTCAAACATCTGGGTAGTCATTTTTGGTGCCCTCTTCTGCAACTTTCTCTGGGGCTCTGCAACTCCGGCAATCAAAACCGGCTACGCCCTCTTTGAGATTCAGTCTGGCGACACTCCGTCAATTTTACTGTTCGCCGGAATCCGCTTCTTTTTGGCCGGAATTTTCACGGAAATACTCGGCTCTATCGTGCAGAAACGCATTTTGGTTCCCCGCTCACTTGCGGCCGTCAGAAAAATCTCGATTCTCGCCCTATTCCAGACTGTCTTGCAGTATTTCTTTTTCTACGGCGGACTTGCCCATGCTTCTGGCGTAAAATCTGGAATCATGCTGGCGACGAACGTTTTTGCCTCTCTTTTGATTGCGGCCCTGATTTTCCACCAGGAAAAGCTCACTCCCGCAAAAATAATCGGCTGCGTAATCGGATTTTCCGGAGTAGTTTTAATCAACGTCATCGGAAAGTCTGACACTGCGGGCTTTGCATGGAACGGAGAAGGCTTTGTGGCACTCTCTTCAATTGCCTACGGATTTTCTTCCTGCTTGATTAAAATTTTCTCAAAGGATGAGGACACGGTTCTTTTGTCAGGATGGCAGTTCGTGTTCGGTGGGGCGGTTCTGATCATTGCGGGACTTGCGCTTGGCGGTCATTTGGCAGCAGTCACACCATATTCTGCATTGTTGATGTTCTACTTGGTATTTATCTCAGCCTGTGCATACACTCTCTACGGACTTTTGCTTGCCAACAACCCTGTTTCCCGCGTAGTGATTTTCGGCTTCTCCAACCCGATTTTCTCAGTCCTTCTCTCTGCGATTTTCCTCCACGAGCAGAGCCAGACAGGCCTTGTCACGCTTATTTCTCTGATTTTGGTTTCCATCGGAATTTTCATCGTCAACAAGGCGGGATTGAAGAAAAACTAACGGCCATACGAGGAGTCAATGTTCAGCTCGCCCCGGTATTTTGCAACGGTGCGGCGGGCGACTTTGATTCCTTTTTGGGCTAGCAAGTCTGAAATCTTCTGGTCGGAAAGAGTTTTTTCACCGGGCTTTTGGGCTTGCAAAATCAGGCGAATTTCTTCTTTCACGCTCTCTTTTGATGAAAGGGGATTTGCCGCGGAAGTTTGAACCGCATTCGTAAAAAAATATCCTAAATTAAAAAGTCCCCACTCGCACTGCAAGTATTTTCCGGTGGCCGCGCGGGAAATCGTTGACTCGCTAAGTTCCAACTTTTCAGCCAAGTCCTTTTGGCGCAGGGGTTTTAAAAATCTCGGGCCTTTGGCAAAAAATTCAGTCTGCTCATTTACGATTTCAACCGCAGCCCGCAAAACTGTCGACTCTCTGAATTTCACGCTCTCAATGAATTCCTCGGCCTTGCGCACGGAGTCAGCGGCGAATTTGTGTTCCGCGCGTTTTTTTTCTGACTCCTCAGTTGAAACCCTGACTCTTGAGCGGTCGTCAGCCAAATTCTTAAAGTCTCTGGCAACGGCAAGTCTCAGCGAATCTTCTTTTGCCGGACGGACTAAAAATCCAACGTTTTCGGAGTATGGAATCACGTTCGGATTGTCGTCATCGGGCAAAAGCGGGATTTTCTCAACGTAAACGTCGGGCGAAACATAATTCACTACGGAAGAAGAAAAATTTCTGGCAGGCCGGGGGTCTAGCGTCCGAATAAAGGCAAGAGCTTCCTCAACATCGTGGAGGGTAAATGGCGACTTTTTCAATTTCTCCAAATCCGACTTTTCTTTTTCACCCGCAAAAATCAGGGAATCCCGCTCCTTAAAATACGAGCTGATTTTTTTCAAGATTTTCTCAGCGACAGGCGGATTCAAAAAGTCAAAATGGCCGTCAAGAATAAAAAGGGCTGCTTTTGGCGCGTCTCCTCGGATTTTCGCTTGGACAAAGAGACTTTCCGTGACATTTTTTACGCAGGTTCCAACAGGGTCGAGCCGCTGAATGTCAGAGAGACATTTTTCAAGAGTCTTTGCGTCCTCGCCAGACTTTTCGTCAATCAGAGATTCAGGGGCAAGAATATGAAATCCGTTTGAGTCCAAATTGCCAATCAGCTTGACTCCGAGCGATTCTTCCGCCGCAGAATGCCTTTCCGACAAAAACTGATGCCTCAAATTGTCCTGCAGTGACTCCCGGTCATCGCTGGCAGCCTCAAGGGCTTCCTGAAAATTGTCGCTTGCCTGCTGACCGGAATAGGAGACGGAGGAAATTCTCGTGTTGTCAGAGAATCTATATCGTTCACTAGCTCTTTCCGCCCCGCTCTCAAAGGAATCTGAGGCAATCTCCAAAGCCGGATTTTTCAGAGTCTCTTCGTAAGCCGCTTCCCGCAAGTCCTGACTGCTCATCGCCAAAAGACTCAGAGACATAATCTGCTTTTGGCTCATTTTTTGACTTTGCGTCTGCTTTTGGATTTGACGCGAGCGCAACTTCATTTGAGGAGAATAATTTGAAGAGCCTGAACCTGCCATACACAATGAATTTTATCATAAAATCCGATTTTTTGCACAAGCCAACCTTGGACTTTTCCGACTCGTAACAAATGCGAAATATTCCACATCTGCGATGAATGCGGTAAATGCGAGATTTTCCAAGGCCTATACGGACCTAGACAAAATGTTATGCAATTTAAACCTTGGTTCGGAATGCCCCCGTAAAAAACAGGAGGATTTTTTATGAAAAAAATCATAGGCGCGGCTCTTGCGGCATCTCTGCTCGCGGGAACTGCATTTGCTGACATAAGTTTTTCTTATACCGGCAAAAATTACTTTGGTAAAAAAAATGGCAGCAACAAAGTAGACTTGCAGACATCTGAGCATACGGACTGCGTTTCTGCCGAAATTTCCAATGATATCTGCGGTGCCCACATCGACTGGGACTCAGATTTTTCTGGTGCAAATACACAGAACCTTACAATGGACGAATACTACGGCTGGATGAAATGGGGCAGCACAAAGGTAACTGCTGGCTCTTTTACTTCCCGCTTTACGAACCGCGTTACAAAAGACAAGGGCGACCTTGACGGTAAAGACTTTGAGCTTTACAAGCTTGGCGTTGTAAACCCAGACTATGCGACAATCGGTGAGGATGCCGACAACATCACATACGGAAAATTGGCCGTTGTAGTCGACAAAACTTTCGACCTGGGCGCAGGAAAGCTCCTGGTAAAAGGTGCCGTAACAAAACCGGGATTCTCATCTGGTGTATCTAAATACAGAAGCAGCGACACAATCAAAGACCAGGCCGGATACGACGCTAATCACAGAATCAATTACTGGGACATTAAGTCCGGATTTGCCGGTGAGGTAGCCTACTCTATGGACCAGATTGCCGTTGACGTAATCGTCCGCAATCCCCAGTACGGCTCATACTCAGTTGGTGCCTACGGCCACTACGATGACGACCAGCTTTCTTTGACAGCCGGTGTTACAGCCGACGTCATGAGCAAAATCGGCTCAGCAGGTGGTATTGCCGGAAGTGACGGAAAAAAACGGGGCGGAATCCAGTTGTTCGCTAATGACGGATCAACAGTCTCAACTTTTGTTATCGGTACAGATACACAGCACGGAAAGGAAATGGAGTACGCAGTTGACTTCCGTCTCCGCTTCCAGCTCACAGACAACTTGTCATTCACTACAATGCACAACCTGTCAAGCTGGGTTGGAATCGATGCAAACGCACCTTTTAAGACAGACGGCGTTACTCAGAACCACAAGAACTACACAGGCTTGTGGGACATGTTCAACGTTTCATACAAGGTTGACGAAAAAGTTACA
>CAMOIE010000039.1 GCA_946615905.1 uncultured Treponema sp.
CTCCTTAAGAGTAACATATTTGTTAGCCATTTACACAGAAAATTTTACAGGGTCACCGCCTTTTTTAGGGCGGTCGTATTTTTTTTGAAACATACCCCCACCCACTTCCCCAAAATAAGCTATTCCTTTTATTTATATTTCCCCATAAAAACAAATCATTGGTAATATTCCGTTCTCTCCGTTAAAATCAAAAGTGGAGGCTCTAGCGTATGAAAAAATCACTTTCTTCTATTATAATGCTCGCTCTCTCACTCGGAATCTTGTCCGCGCAATCAACACAAAATCTCTCTCACGCCACGAACGACAACTCCGCTCCAGTCGTCTACTTTACGCGCGACATTTCGCCACAAGGCTTGATGAAAGTGTACAACGCATTGAGCCAAAAGCGCACTGGCAAAGTAGGGCTAAAAATCTCTTTCGGAGGTCCTACCGAAGATGCCCTAAAGCCAGAACTTCTCACCGACTTAATCAAGGTGACCGACGGCACCATGTTTGACTCGTGCGGGCTTTCCGCCAATCGCTGGACTTCAAAGCTGAACCTTGCACACGCGAAAAAGCACGGATTCGACAAGGTAGGAAAAATTCAATTTTTGGACGAAAAGGGCGACATCGACATGCCGGTGAAAAACGGCTACCTTCTAAAATACGCCCGCACAGGTGCGCACTTTGACGAATACGACACGCTTGTTTCGGTCTTCAAGTTCCGTATGCACTCGCTGTCAGCCCTTGACGGCGCGATTAAAAACGTGACGCTCTGCCTCGCAAGCAAAAGCGGAAAATGCCTGATTCACTCAGGCGGCACGGACGCAGACCACTACCACGACACAAAGCCCGATGTTTTGGAAAAATCCTTTGCCGACACGCTCCGAGCCGTCCTCGACTACAAGAAGAACTGGGCTTTCATCAACGTGATTGACGACTTTGCGCCCGAATGTTCATGCCACGGAACAAAAAACACCGGCAATATTGGCATCCTCGCATCCACAGACCCGGTTGCACTCGACCAGTGTTCGGTGGATTTTTTGCTCCAGACAGCCCCCGATGAGAAAACTCGCACCGAGTGGGAAGAAGCCCATCAGGTGAAAGTGCTTGAGTACGCGGAAAACCTAGGCTGCGGCAAGCGGAATTATCGACTGGTAGAGATTAGATAGGAGAATTTTTCTCTATCACCCTGTTAAACTCGTCTAAAAAACGCTTGGCTGCCTTTGTAAAAATCTGATACTTGCGCCAGACCAAATAAAGCGGCGTTTCAACTTTGGGCTTTAGCGGGCGGAAAACGAGGTTACGGCCTTTGATGTTTATGAGGTTTGCAAAGGTGATGCAGTAGCCAACTCCTTCTTCCGCGAGCATGGCGGGAGTCGTGGCAAGGTTGTAGCGGATTCGGACATTTAGAGATTTCAAATCCTTCCCAAACCATGACGAAAACTGCGTGTCACGGTGTTCCTGCCCGCTAAGCATAAGGGGCTTTCCCAACAGGTCGCTTGGTGTGATGAATTGCTTTTTTGCAAGTGGAGCAGCCGGTTGCATTATTACGCCCCAGTAGTCCGATATGGGAAGTTTTTTGTATTCGTATTTTTCGATTTGGGCTGGATCGCACATCAGGGCAAAGTCTATCAGACCCTTTTCTAACTGTTCGCCAATCATTTCCGCACTGCCGGAGATTATCCTGTAGTTGATGTCTGGGCATTTCTCCGCAAGGTTCTTGATTGCCTTTCCAACAAAGTGCATTGCGTCCGTTTCTGCCGCCCCGATGTAGACAGTGCCGCTTGCAGTCGAGTCAAAGTTTTGTAGTTCGCCTTGAGTCTTTTCAAAAAGGGCAACGATTTCCTCGGCACGCTTGCGCAAAAACATTCCCTCTTCGGTGAGTGTTACCCTTCGGCTCTCCCGCACAAAAAGCGGCTTCCCGATTTCGTTTTCAAGTTCCGCCATCTGCCGCGACAAATTCGGCTGTGTGGTAAACACAACCTCCGCCGCACGTGAAAATGATTCTTCTTCTGCCACTGCTAAAAAGTAGCGTAGTACACGTATGTCCATATATCAAACAATTCCTTTTGTGGTTCTCAATGAACTTATTTTAAAGAAAAATCAGAATATCTTTCTTTTAGCATTTTCTCTCGTGCTGCTGAAAATTTCAAGAAATGATCAAAATCATAGGTTTCCAATTCCGGAATCAAATGACGTTTCTTAAAATTTGAATCTCTAGTTTTTATCCACTCATCAAATCCTATTGCATTTTTTGATTTGTTTTCGTTTTCTTCGAGAAGTTCTAAGTTTACTATGGTATTATAGGTATTCAAATAATTTTGGATTTTTTCTTCTGAATATCCTCGTTTAGCAAGTTTTGGTCTAGTAAACTCAGATTTTGGAAATATATGGTCTTCTGCATATTTTTTATCAGACCAATCCCTATCTGGATATAAAAGGCTTAAAAGCAAGTAACTATACTTTGTCCCATAAGTTACTTTTAAATAGTTTTCTATTTCAGATTCACTTAACTCTGATGCTACTGATAATTTATTGTTAAGTTCTACATATGGAAAATCCAAGTTTTTAAACTGAATAAGTATTTCCTGACATTGCTTTAAGGTTGTATCCGAGGAACTTCCAAAAACATTCCGAATTGTATTTAATACAAACCATTTTTGTATTTTGTTTTTTATATTCACCAATTTTTTATCTGATGAATTAACAAAGTTTTTTACATTTTTATTATTTATATAAAAGGCTATTGGTAATACTGCATTTTTTGAAACAATATTTTTATCATTGAATCCAAAGTTACTTAACAATGATACAGTCTCTGAAAGGCTTTGTTTTATATTATCCCAATTGTTTTCTATCTTTTCCAAGTTTTCTTTTGTAAAAGAACTTACTTTATATTGTATAGGTAGTCCTTCCGTTAAATACATTGCAGCTTTCATTACGAAATCTTTACCAAAACGATATCCATTTCCTATTTTATTTATATCATCTGTAAAATTATAGATTTCTTCACGAGCATTTAGATTTTTCCATTTAGCGGTTGCTGTTGATAAAAGAATATCGCTATATTCTAGCTTAATACCACCTGTATTTGTTCTTACAAAGATTTCAACAACTTTATCATAATCATCAGTTTTTTCATCGTAATAATTTATACATCGAGTTGTATGAACCATATTATGTAAATCTTCCAAATTATTTTCTATGACTTCTTGCTGTTCATTTGTGAACTTTGAAGTTTTATTAGAAATGGCTTGTCTAGCTTCCCTCGGTTTTTCATAATTTAATATATCACCAACTTTATACCAACAATGCTCAGCATCATCAAAATCTTTTTCTTCAATAAATTCAAAGCCATATTGTAATTCATCTGGATTTATTTCTTTAGAAGGCTTTTTTAATAAATCTAAAGCTAAAAACTCCTTTCTCTTCCTGTAATGAAAAAATGAAAATGAACCTTTTAGTCCGATATATAATGATGTCATTCGTTGTTGGCCATCTAATACAAGATATAAATCATTGTTTATTCCGTCTAAGTTTGCTTCACTATTATGAGGAGATTCTCTATCATAATCTTTTATAAATTCATAAGCAGTCCATTTCTTTTTATCTTCTTCCCTAATTTTCCAAAATAAAAATGAACTAATAGGGTAGCCACACATAAGCGAGTCAAATAATTTACAAATTTCATAAGTTCCCCACACATATTCTCTTTGTATTGCAGGTAAAAAAGTATTCCTGTTAATAAAGTTTCTAATAATGTCGTTTACTGTTGTATTAACATAATCACCTGTGGCCATATTTTATACGCTCCTTCATTTCAATTTAATAATAATTCCTTTGAAAAGAAATACTTTTACACCTTCAGCAATACCTTTTCTTTTGTGCTTGTTGCGGCAACTTTCGGATAAGTGATGATTTCAAGTCCCATACCTGGACTGTCGAGATAATCAATCAGGGTGGAAATCTTTATGTCTTTTCGGCGTTCGATTTTTGAGACTGAAGCCTGACTGAAATTTGACATCTCGCTTTGCTTTATGTTCTGTTCTTCACGAAGTTGGGCAAGACGGATTGTCATAATTTCCTGTTCCGCGCGAATGTGCGCCCTTTTTACGGATTCTGCCGACATACTACTTTCCATTTTTTTGATTGCGTCTTTCATTTTAATCTACCTCTCAAATCAAACTATCCATATCCCTTCGTGAATAAATAATTCGGCGGACTTCCATAACATCATCAATCACGACATAGAAAATCGTGTAATTTTTGACTTGGATAGTGTAATAATCATGCTCTCGCTGTTTAGTAGATTCATAGACTTTGAAAGACTCGGCATCGGGCAAGCGCTCGTAAATTGCCTTTTCAACGGCATCTACAAGATTGCTCGCTGCCTGCGGATTTTTGAGAGTTCCCGAAATATAATCAACGATTCCGTTCAAGTCTTCTTCAAAAAGCGGGAGAATCGAAAGTTTGTAGTTTTTATTTTCCAATTCGGACTCTTGCCCTATCAAAAACTTCTTTTGCTCCGTAGCGGACATCGGTTGATTTTGCAAAAGCGTCGGCTTCGTCAAGTTTCATTTCAATTTTATCAGTGAGGGCGGAATATTGGTCAATGCTCAGAACTACCATCGTGCCATAGCCGTTTTTCGTGAGGAACACCGGCTGATGATTTTGCGTGACCAAGTTCTCAATTTCTGTATATTTGTTCCGCAAGTCGGAAACAGGGCGGATTGCTATCATTTCTTCACCTCTTAGCAATATTTTATCAGAATTTTGATATTTTGTAAATAAACTTTTTCTATGCTTTCCATGCATACGTCGCTACGCTCCGTTTGCGTAATTTGAAATTTATTATACCTGTGCGCAAGTATGCGCACGAGGCATACATTCTCATAAATAAATACAATTTGTAATTCCGCCCAGTCTCCGCTATATTTTGATTATGCAAAGCAAAGAGAATCTTGCCGAGTGCCTAAATGAACTCGGCATGAATCAAGAAGAAATCTCATGCGTAGAAAAATCTTTTGCCCAAGGACACAAGGAATGCGCGCTCAATCTGATAAGAAAATTCAGAATGGGCGAGCTTGAAAAAATCCACGCGGCAAAAGAAAAACTCTACTGCATTGATTTTTTGATAAAGGAAATCGAACAGATTTAAGGAGAAAACAAGAATGAAATCAATCAAGCACGCATTGGCAATTTTGGCCGTAGCATTTGCTACAGTAACACTTTTCGCGCAGAACACAAAACTTCCAAAGGTGAACGTTCAGTTCGGAAACAGCGGGCCTGTCTACACGCTCACACTCGAAAATAATTCCACAGCCATTCAGCTTGCAAGGAGTATCACGGATGCAGGACGGAACCTTCCCATCTACGACTTTGACAACTACACCAACTGGGAATATTTTCAGTTCTACGACATCCCAAGCCGCTACAAGTTTGACGACAACGCAAAACCCGTCACAAGCCAAAAGGCCGGCGAAGTCTACTATTCCGCGCCAAACCGCATCATGCTCTTTTACCGCGACGCACAAATCAAGGGCAACTTCACCAAAGTCGGCACATTCGACCTAAAAGGAAATACCGCCGCCTTCACAAAAGCAGTCGCAGAAAATCCAGTCCTAGACTATTGGGGCAACAAGCTCATCTTGATTCGGTATGCAAAATAATTTGGAGGAACCCATGACAAACGAACTCATTCAGAACCAGACATTTGACGAAGAGCGCGCGCTTTACGGACGCAAAAATCTTACGGTGCAGAACTGCCGCTTTGACGGCCCTGCAGACGGAGAGTCGGCGTTCAAGGAAACGAGCGGAATCACCGCAATCGACAACTTCTACAACCTGCGCTATCCGTTCTGGCACAACACGAACCTTATCATCAATGGCGGCGAGATGACGGACAAATGCCGTGCAGCCCTTTGGTACGACGACGGCGTAAAAATCACATCTCTCAAGATGCACGGAATCAAGGCGTTGCGAGAATGCTCAAATGTTTCTATCGAAAACTCTGACATCATAAGTCCGGAATTCGGCTGGTCAACGCGCGGCTTGGTTATGAAAAACTCAACCGCCGAAAGCGAATACTTTATGATGAGGAGCGACCGTCTTGATTTTAGCGGCGTCACCTTCAAGGGAAAATATTCATTCCAGTACATCACCGATTCTGTTTTTGAAAATTGCAACTTTGACACAAAGGACGCCTTCTGGCACGCAAAGAACGTCACCGTAAAAAACTGCGTGGTCAAGGGCGAATACCTCGCCTGGTACTGCGAGAACGTCACCTTTGACCACTGCACGATAATCGGAACGCAGCCGCTGTGCTACTGCAAGGGACTCAAGCTCATTGACTGCCAGATGATAGACACAGACCTTGCCTTTGAAAAGTCGGAAGTCCAGGCGACGATAACGACTCCCGTGGTGAGCATAAAAAATCCTGCGTCCGGCTGCATTTCGGCTCCGTCGGTTGGTCAAATCATCCGCGATGACGAAAATGCAAAAGGCTGTGTGTGCGTCGGAGAAGCGGCATAAGGGATGATTGAGGTGGGGGAAGTCGGCTTGAAACTTCGCACATTCGTGCTCGTTGCCAGTACCCCCTCGCTCCCAAGCCAAGTCGCGAAGCGGATTGCGACCAACGCCCCGATGAATGGTAAAATTGCTTCGCAATTTCTTTGTTATAACCCGCCCAGCCCGCCCGTATACAGTTTATCTACTTATACTCTAAAACAATAAAAATATTGGTAAATGTTGCAATTAATGCCAAGCAGTTTTGCTATTTTCGGTATAAATTTCCCCAATACCCCTATATTCTATAGAGCATTCTTCTGACCATTTTCCACCATATGATGTACCAGAATACCATGAATACTTTATATTAATAGAAATTTCATTGCTTTCCCACCAACGATACTCTCTTTCATTCTTATTTGCATCTTCGTAAATCGAATAATAACTAATTTCCTCAAGCTCTGGTTTGCCATACTTTTCTGTCAAATTTCTAACTTCTTTTTGAACTATGCTTCCGGTATCATCACCTTTGCTTTTATATTTTTCAATCCAAAGTAATACATCGTTGAAAAAAGCGAATTCTATTCCGTCAAATCCATCTACATCTTGCACCATATATTTTTTTCCACCGTAATCACTAAGAGGCAAAACACCTGCATCTGGATATAGCAGAATTAAATCAGCTGGCGTTGAATCAAAGGTTAGTCCACAAACTTCAATAGATTTCTTTGTCAATTTGTTGTCATCGCTTGAAATATATGTAGTTCCTTTGCCATTTTTACCCGAATCTTCCCTAATAAAAGCCGCATTCTTAAAATCACTATAATCAGTTTCATAGACATTCAGAGTTTTCCAGTCTGCCGAAAATTCACCCCAAAATAATGGGGAATTGTCTTTATCGAACAAAAGTATTTTTCGATGCTTTCTGTCGAATGTATATCTAGAAGAGGGCATCTGCTGCAATTCTGCATCACTGGATTTACCTGCATAAGAATCATAGGTGAAGTTTTCATGAAAAATGATACGCGAAATAAGCCCATGGGAATTTACTAAAAATGAATGCCCAACAACTTCCTTTTCAATAATTTCCTGATTAAGTACAATTTTATCATCTTCATCATCTATACGATTTAATGTTAGTATCTTTCCATCTGCAGAAAGATGTCCAACCATAGATAACTCATCTTCGTCATACAAATCGATTTTATTATTCTGCTTGTCGAATTCAAATTTACCAGAAGAAACAATATCATTGCTAGCTGTATAGGTTCCATTCTGATTAAAAGTTAATAATAAAAAACAATCAAAATCTTCATCTTCAGATTCATAACATGAATATGACATTCCAATTATACTTTCTTCTTTGCAACCAACTATGAAAAAGAGAAAAAATCTAAAAAACAATGCAAAAAATTTATCAAGTTTCATTTTCTTACTCCTACTCGATTTTTACAAAAGTACCTTCAGCAGTGTCAAAATATTTTAGGATATTTTCAAGGGCTTCCTGCTCGGTAGAAAATGCCATGCTACTCGGTTCCCATTCATTAAAAGCAGAATTTTTTGGCTTTTTAGCATAATTTGAAGTCGCCCTGTATCTACCATTTTCCATATAAACTGTGATTTCCATATCTTCGGGTGCATTATTACCCAAAATTTTATAAACAGTTCCTTTTTCTTCTACATTGAAATTTTGAATCAAAGCCATTATTTTCCCCTTTGTTCGTATTTTCTTTAATCAAGTAGGTAAAAATTACTTACTTAATTTTATCACTAGTCTTAAATACTAATTATAAAAGTTATAGGCATATCTGTCTAGTATGCCGTCATAACTAGTAAAAAGTTTCTATTATACAAATATGAGTTTCAACGAAAATTTAAAAGAAGCTATGTTCTGCAAGAATTTGACCACAATGCAGTTGGCAGTCATTACTGACATAAATGCCGGGACTATAAGCAATTATCTAAAAACGAAAGGTTCCATGCCACCGGCAGATAAGGCATTAAAATTAGCAAAAGCATTAGATGTTAGCGTAGATTTTTTGATAAACGGATTTAATTCAAAATCAAATATTGAAGCACTTCAAAGGAAATCTTTACCAGTAGAAATCTATAGAATCGCCCAAGATATGACAAAATTAGAAAAAGATGAATTGTCCGCAGTGAAGTCTGTAGTAAATGTTATGAAGAAAGGCAAATAAAAACGCCAGTCCGCTTTTACACGAACTGGCGTTCTAAAAACATAGCGGTTTCGACACGCTCAACCACCGATTTCTTGACCCTATCCAAAAATCTGTGTAAATGGCAAAGTTCAATTAAATGCGGGAAC
>CAMOIE010000040.1 GCA_946615905.1 uncultured Treponema sp.
TCGCCTTTTCAGGGTCAGCATATTCTTCAAGCCTGTCATTTCCAACCTGAGCAAGCCACATCTTGAAGGGCTCAGCCTTTGGAGAAGGGATTGACTGTATTAAACGCAGCACATTTTTTGTAGAAAGAACATCGGTCTTGTAATTTTTTCCATCCGCTGCCGGTAATTTCAGTTGTACGATTTTATCGTACAACTCACTTCCTTCTTTGACTAACTTGATTTTCAAGTCGCTCCAATACCGCCGTGGATTCTGACTTCCCGAAAGCACTTCCACAACATCAATAACCGAGAAATACCATTCTTCTTCTTCGGCATTCCATACATAACGGATTTTTTTGTTTTCAAACAGTTTGAGTTTGTTCTGAGCGTGAGAATTTTCCATACCTTTCCTCGTTTTGTTTCGATTTTCGGCGCCAGTCCAACATCAAGCCCGTATTGCGGTAAAGAAAATAAAAAATAAGAAGTAAAAGTTTCTGGAAATAGCCAAAAACTATAATTAAACGCACATACTAAAAAAGAAATTGTTAGCGTTGGAAATAGACTTCTGTGCGTTATGCTTTACGAGTTAAATATAGTGAATTTTGCGGTAGATGGCAAGCATGTCAATTAATGCTCATGATGCTCGCCGTGGTGATGGTCACACTTCGCGTCAAAATTGCCTTTAAGCTCACCTTTGGCAAAAAGGCTGGCGGCTTCATCGGCGGGGCCTGTAATTCCTGGGATTTCTTTGAGTCCGGAAGCCGCAATTGCATCGATTGCTCCCTGTCCGCGGTTTCCGAGAATCAAAGTCTCTACTCCGAGACTCTTTAAATATGGTGGGAGTGCATGGTGTCCGTTTCCACCGTTATCAATTACTTCCGAAGAAAGGATTTTTCCGTCTTCAATTTCATAAATCTTAAAATACTGAGTTTTTCCAAAATGCTGGAAGACATTTCCAGTGCCTTTTTCATACGTAGCTGCGATTTTCATGGGTATATTTTATAGTAGGGTAGGGGATGATGTCAAACTTCCGGGCAAGCCTTCTACAAATCCATCATATAAAGCACTTCATCTTCAACAAGCTTTCCCATAACCGTCTTCGTAAAGGCTTTTATAAACTTCATGCCAGTGCCTTCTGCCACATGACGACTAGGAAGATTGTCAGACTTCATATATGAAATAATTTTTTTCATGCCACGATTTTTTGCAAATTCCGCGCAGGCCTTTGCCGCCTCAGTCGCATATCCTTTTTTCCGGAATTCTTTTCTTAAATGATAACCGATTTCCGGGAAGAACTCTTTTTCAACCTGTTGCATGGTAATTCCACAGTCGCCAATCATTTCGCCACTTTCTTTAAGACAGACAGCCCAAAGCCCGAATCCGTATTTCTCGTAATTATCAAGATTCCATTGTATCCAGTTTTCAACTTCTTCGCGTGAAAAAGGATGGGGATAAAACTTCATCGAATCCGGGTCACTCAAAACAAGGGCCAGCGTGTCCGTATCTTCCAGCGTCATCTGGCGAAGAAAAAGCCGTTCTGTTTCTATTATCATTTTTCTGCGGAAAGTATACTGGATTGTGGAAAACATTTCAGCAGGTGGGGGAAAGTCTCCCCCTCGCTCCCAAGTCCTCACTTCGTTGCGGTCTTGTCCGCTACCCCCTCTGCGGGGTAGGGAGACGGTCGCCGTAGGCGAAAAAACTTGCGAGGCAAGTTTTTAGTCGAGTCTCGGTGAAGGTTGTGCCTGAACCGCACCCCCGCAACACCCCCGGAATTGCCCTTGAATATTTCTTCAACGCATCTTCCAAAGGCTTGTCAATCCACGAATCGCAATAGACATGACTTTTCTGTAGAATATATCCGTCGGAATAAACTGGCGGCTCTGTGTCGAATTTTATCAGTTTGATTACACCGCTGTGCCGTAAATTGTTAATTTGCCCGGACGCATTTTCCACGACGCTTTCATTCGGATTTATGTCAAGGTTCAACGCAAGATTCTCATACACATTCAGAAGATTCTGCTTGTCGCGGATTCCCGCATGGCAATAAAAAATCACCGTTCCGTCGCTGTAAGTCGTCGCCGCCGCGAGTGTGCAAAGTTCCGTGTCGCTTTCAGCAAGTTCTATGTACTGCCTTGCGGTTTTCTTTTCGCGGACAGTTTTCCATTCTTCTGAAAAGACAAGAGAAAAGGAGAACAACAATATCAACGCAATAAGAAAATGTTTTTTCATGTTTGCTTCCTACCTTATGCCCAGACTTTTTTGAATGTTTTTTGTAGCCTTGTATATCTGATTTTCAAGTTCAGCGATTTCCATTTTATGCTTGTCTTTGTATGAATCATAGGATTCTTGCAAAGAAATTGCCGAAGTTAAATCGCCGTCTACGATTTCGTCCTCATTCGGGTCTCTGTTTTCCAAAAAATCATCGTGCATTTTCCGAATCTTCTCGGTAACTTTTGAAAAATCTTTTCGGCATTTTTTGCTTGCATAAATGCTGAATTCTGCCTGCATCGTTTCCAAGTTCGACATAGTTTTTTCGCTGAATTGCTGAAACGGTTCTTTTTTGAGCAAAAACAGAACATCCAAGAATTTGAGATATAGTTTTTTCTGCCTCTTGAAAACTGCCTTACTTTTATAATTCTGTAATGTCAATTTTGCGGTGATGTAAGCAATAAATGCAGGAAAAAACAAATCCTTGAAAAATGAAAACACAGTTTCACACATAGTTGTTATTTTTCCAAAATGTGCGTTATATGCAAGATTGCAGTTTGTCCAAAATTCTCGATATAACCATAATAATCTGCATATCCGCTATTTGAATTTGCATTATATTTTTCATTCAGAGAAAGGACTGTTTCTGCAAGATTTATATTAAGTTGAGAATCTCGTTTTTCATATCTTGATGGCAATGAATTGCCATCGACAGTCAGATAAATGAGATCCATAACCCAAAACATAGTCACTTTTGCGTTCCGCACACACACTTTTTTCCCGATATTTTCAAGTCCCATTAACTGAATTCTTGCGGCACTCCATTCTTCGTATTCGTCAAGACCTAAAAGGACTTCCACTGCTTTATTTTTCTTGAATGTGATGGCTCTTTCCAGCACCGTTTGCCCTAAATTGTCTTTTATGTTTTGATCTGCCCCGTTTTGTAACAGGATTTTCATAATATCGGTATATTCGGAATCCGCCGCGTACATTAAAGGTGTCATTCCGAATGTTGTCACGGCATTCAAATTTGCACCGCGTGCGAGCAGAAGTTCGCAGATTTCTTTTTCTCCCCA
Organism: uncultured Treponema sp.; assembly: GCA_946615905.1. Taxonomy (GTDB): domain Bacteria; phylum Spirochaetota; class Spirochaetia; order Treponematales; family Treponemataceae; genus Treponema_D. The sequence continues at coordinate 3,264 of CAMOIE010000040.1, forward strand.
TGCGGCGGCAGTATGTAATGGCGTTGTTTTTTCCTCATAGGTGGTTATGGATGATGTCAAATCTTTGTGGAGTTTGTCCTCATAGTTCACATCTGCGCCATACTCAATCAGAATCTTCGCAATATCTTCGTTTTTCTTGTTGATTGAATAATTCAGATAGGATTCATCATACGCAACTTCATCTTCGATTATTCCGTTTGGATTCGCACCGTTTTTCAAGAGAAGTTCTGCAATTTTCGTTCTGCCGTTTTGAACGGCTAATGAAAGACCATCATTTAAATCAGTGTTATCGATTTTCCCACTTTCAAGCAAAAATGAAAGCACATCAACGGAATCACAAATAACCGTAATTCTCGTAACGGTTTTCAGATTGCCGAGGTTGTTAAGCTTTTGGCTTGCGCTTCCGTCACTCGGATAATACTGCGGCTTGTTTTCTTCCAGCCATGATTGTATTGGCGGATCCCAGCTTGTCATTTGAAGTACATTCATAGGAATGTCAGGATGTTTTTCAAGAATTGCCTTGCAAGTTTCTACATCGTTGTTGGCGCAGGCTTTGTAGAAGTTCATCTGATTCCTGTCCGTGCAGGAACATAGAATTAACAAAAATACGGGCAGAACCGCTTTAAGTCCAAGTATTTTGAAAAAGTTTTGTTTCAAAAAATCCTCCAAATATCTAATTTTTGCCTAGTGTACACTAGGCAAAAATTTCGCGCGGACGAAAATATCCGCTATCAGTGATATACAGCACAACTCTATCAAACTTTTGTTAAAAAATCAATCTATTGGTGTAATAACTAAAAAGCCAATGGAGTAGTATCATTATGAAAGAAATGGAAGTCCGCGCGATTTTCGCGGAAAATCTCAAAAAATTACGGAAACAGAAAGGTCTTTCACAGCTAAAACTTGCGAACGAAATACAAATGGCTTTTACCTTTATAAACGACATCGAAAACTGCAAAAAATGGGTTTCGCCCGAAACTTTGGCACGGTTCGCCACCTTTTTTGGCGTTCCCGTTTCCGCATTTTTTACTGCGGACAATGAAAACAGCGGGAACACGATTTCAAATTTGTTCGTGAATACGCTCTGCGATGAAGTTGTGAAAACGATAAAAGATGTGGGCGAAAGATTCTGCTAAGAGAATAGCTTTTCAATGAAATGAGTTTCTGAAAAATAACGGCGTTTTTGCCGTCTAAGTGGAATTTCTGTCAAAACGCGAGCCGTGTTGCTCGTCCAAAAGGAATTTCCGCCACCTTACAAAAATTTGTTGTCCGCCCAAGCGCAAAGTCGGCGAAAATCGTGTCAATAAAGTAAAAACTTAATGTAAATTCCGCGAAAATGCGGTATAATAAATCCAAAAGGAGGCAGTCATGTCGTATGCGGAATTTCAGACTTTCGCACAACAAGCCGTGTTGCTTGATGTGCCAGAGCGGATAGAACTCATCACATTTCTCGTGAAATCGCTTCCACAGGCGCAGGCAAAACCGACAGACAAAACTGAGGTTGAAAAAATAAACGCCGTGCTTGAAAAAATCCCCGTTTCGGAACAAATGCAGTATTGTGATGCTGGCTTGGAGAGCGTGAGGGAGGCTTTGAAAAATGACTCGTGGTGAGATATGGTGGGTTGATTTCGGCATGCCGTTCGGAAGCGAGGTCGGATTCCGCCGTCCTGTAATCATTTTGCAAAACGATGTCTTAAACGAAAGCAATCTTCGGACGGTGGTTGTGCTTCCTTTGACGACGAACACCGTTTACGCGGAACTTCCCAACAATGTGTTTCTTTCAAAAGAACTGACAGGCTTGCCAAAAGATTCGGTAACGCAACCGCATTTACTCGTACATGTTGATAAAAATCGTCTTTTAGAAAAAGTCAGCAAATTGAGCGATTCAATCATTGAAAAAGCACTTGACGGCGTGATTGAAACGATTCGGTAGAAATTGAGTTAGTTTTTGGTAACAAAAAAGAGCCTTGCGCACATTGCACGACAAGGCTCTTTTGTTTTTGGGTGGGGTTCGAGAGCCTCAACCAACGCAGATAGAAACGGTGTTAGCCGTTTTCAATCCGTGTGGCAATTATTTAATTAAGCTGTGGTATTCCTGCAGCGACTTTACTCCACCTTCACCACCATTACCGTTCTTTACAGCTTCAATTCCCTTTACTGCTGCAAGTGCCCCGGCAATTGTAGTGATGTAAGATACCTTGTACTTCAAACAAGCCTTGCGTATCGTCTTCCTGTCCTCAGCATAGTTGCGTTTTGCTTTTGGTGTGTTGATTACAAGACAAACTTCCTTGTTCATAATCAAATCCACAACGTCCGGGCGGCCGGCACCAATCTTGTTTACAACGTCGCATTTGATTCCGTTTGCGTTGTAGAAGTCTGCGGTGCCCTGAGTGCCGACAAGTGTGAATCCGAGGTTCTTCAAAGTTTTTCCAATTTCAAGAACCTGATCTTTCTGGCCTTCCTTGTTGCTGAGGGAAATAAGAACCTTCTTGTTCTCCCATGCAGCAGGAGCGTGCGGAAGCTCCGAACCAGCGGCTTCCTGTGACTTGTAGAATGCCAGTGGGAAGTTTTCAGCAAGACCAAGAACTTCACCAGTTGAGCGCATTTCAGGTCCGAGGATTGGGTCAACTCCAGGGAAGCGAGCCCATGGCAATACGGCTTCTTTTGCTCCGTAGTAAGGAATCTTCTTGTCTTTGAGGCCGAGTGATTCGAGAGATTCTCCAAGCATCATTCTTGTTGCAAGGCGAGCCATCTGTGTGTCACAAACTTTAGATACGAGAGGAACTGTGCGCGAAGCACGAGGGTTAGCCTCAATTACATAAACCTTTCCATCTTCGATTGCGTACTGCATGTTCATCAAACCGCAAACGTGAAGGCTTTCTGCAATCTTCTTTGTATATTCTTTGATTGTTGCAAGGTTATCAGCTGGAATCGAAACTGGAGGAATTACACAAGCTGAGTCACCAGAGTGAATACCCGCAAGCTCAACATGCTCCATAACAGCCGGGATGTAAACGTGTGTTGAGTCAGCCAAAGCATCAGCTTCACATTCAAGGGCATTCTTCAAGAAGCGGTCAATCAAAAGTGGACGGTCCGGTGTTACACCAACTGCCTTTTCAACATATTCTTTCAAAGTTGCTTCATCATAAATTACTTCCATTCCGCGTCCGCCAAGAACGAACGAAGGACGAATCATGATAGGGTAGCCAATCTTATCTGCGCAGGCCTTGGCTTCATTAAAGTCAATTGCCATTCCGCTTTCCGGCATCGGGATTTCCAATTTTTCCATCATGTGGCGGAAGAGGTCGCGGTCTTCTGCAATGTCGATAGAGTCGATGCTTGTACCCAGGATGTTTACACCGTTTTCCTGAAGCTCGCGGGCAATGTTAAGCGGAGTCTGTCCACCAAACTGAACGATAACACCGAACGGCTTTTCCTTCTCGTAAATCTGAAGAACGTCTTCTGTTGTAACCGGTTCAAAGTAGAGCTTATCAGAAGTGTCATAGTCAGTAGAAACAGTCTCAGGGTTACAGTTTACGATGATTG
>CAMOIE010000041.1 GCA_946615905.1 uncultured Treponema sp.
TCGCATTTCTTATTTTCGGGGTATTTTCGACTGCACTTTTATTGTATCTTTTCAGACTGATGTAAAGCCTCTCATCAGCATATCATGGGCAGTCCTGACCCCATGAACCACCTGTTCGTCAAGACGCGCTCCGCCACGGATATTCGATGCCGTAGCTATGTGAACGTGGGAGTCAGTCAAGCCAGGCATAAGGGTCTTTCCGCCGGCATCGATTACCGTCTCAAAATTCCCAGTGGAAAGCTCTCCTTCTTCAATCGCATCAACAAGATTGTCCTTTATTATGACATTCACATTTTTTCTGAGAGTGCTGTTCTTTCCGTCAAAAACATTCGCATTTTTAATTAAAATCATAAGCAAGTCCTTTTTTTTTAAAATATCAGGCAGACCCGGCCTGCAAGTTTTTGAATCCAGACCAGGTGAACAGAAAGTCCTAATTCAGGGTTTTCTCGAATTTTTCATCAGCCGGACTTGTGTCCCGCTCAAAATACTTGGTCGTGATTTTTGAGAGAGTTCCGTCCTTTTTCAGCTGCTTGATGATGACATTGATTTCGTTTCTGAGGGCAAGACCTTTGGAATCTTTTGTAAAAAGGAGGTAGGAGCCTGTTGAGTCCTTGCCGTTTATAAAGAAATCACGGTCAGAGGCACTGAGGGGATTAGGCACAAGCTTGTCTTCCAGCCCGAACTTGGGAATCAGGGTCTTGAAAATAGGGCCGTCGTCAATCGCCACATCGGACTTCCCGTCAACAATGTTCTGAAATTTCACCTGGAAATTCGCGTCAGAATAAATCAGGCTTATCTGCTCGTCAGGATGAGTCTCATTCCACCGCTCAAGAGCAATCGCCTTGAATGAACCCGGCCCCACCTCAGTCTTGTACTTTCGCGCGGCAAGGTCAGAAAGAGAGATGATTGGCCTGTCTCCCTTCCGCTGAATGTACACGTCATAGCCCACTTTGTATGGATATGAGTAATAATAGGATTCTGCGCGTTTTTCGGCATAGCCGTAGTTGTTCACGGCAAAATCATACTGACCGCTCAAGACTCCCTGCAAGGCATCTCCAACCTCAAGCTTAAGCTCATACTGTGGAAGCCGGTCAAAAATGGCTCGGACAATCTCAATGTCGCTTCCTGTCACATTTCCAGCCTCATCGATAAAAGTATACGGCGCAACCCTTGCCGTGGTAACAGCCTTGACAATAGTCTTTCCGCCTGCAACCGGATTTTCTTTCTTTGAGCAGCCCGCCGTGAATACAGCGGTAAGAGCCGCAAGTGTTAAAATTCCTGTGATTTTATTTTTCATAATATTTTCTCCTATTTCGTCAGGTCAATCTTTTTGAGGGGGGAAGGTCTTCCCCTGCGGCCGCACTTCGTTGCGTCCTACCCTTTCTAGCGGGGGAAATCCCCCGCAACGCCCCCTTTTTATTTTGTCAAATCTACTGTGTTCACGCTCGCGTCATATTCCGGGTAGTAGTTGGTCGGGTCGCGGTCCTCCTTGTTCGGAGAATTCCATCGTGAAACAGAAATATCTGAATAATAATCCTCAGGCTTCTCTCCCTTGGGGTGACGCAGGTAAAGTTCGTCCGGCGTACGGGAAAGTTTTGCCCGGCTACCGTCACTCTTCCATTCTTCATCATAATTAATCTGAGGCTCTATTATGCGAGCATAGTTTGTGCTAAGCCCCAGACCAATAGCCTGGTCATCCTTGTGCAGGTGAAAGAGCGTTACCGTATAGCGGCGGAAGGCCGGAATCGCATACAGTTCCTTCACATATCCCCAGATGTTCTCGTACTCAGAAAGGCGTTTTTTCTGAGGCCCCAGGTTGTGGTAGTAGGCAGTCTCCCAGCGTACGAATGTGACGTAGGCTCGCACGTCCGCGTCAGTGATGTAGTCACCGAACAAAAAGCGGTTCTTCTCAAGGCGTTTTTCAATCAGGTCGAGCGAAGCGTAAAAATCCTCATAGTCTTCCTTGTAGCCGGTCAGCGACTGGGCAAAGGCCATCCTGTAGTGACCGTTGTTGATGTGGGGGAAAAGCCAGTCGTTGAACTCGTCGATTTCCCTGCGGTACTTTTTGGGGTACAAGTCTATGTCAGTTTTCTGGAATGGATAGAAAAAAACTTCTATATAATTAGAAAGCCTGTGGTAGTCAGAGTTGACCGCCTTTTTCTCCCTGACATCAACAAGAGTCGGCGTTGTTGCCCGCCCGTGGAAATTCGGGTCGGCGTTCTTGTAGAATTCCGACAGAAAATAAGCCCCGGTCACAGGATCTTTGTAATCAGGTTTGTCGGCAAAGCCGTGCCCGTAAACATTAGTCTCGCCTGAATGAGTTGTGGCTATGTCAGAGATAACGTCCTCAAGACCAAGGATGTCGCGGACTATTACAGGACGGTTTGACCAGTGGCAGCCGTGCGCCCAGTAGATTCTGTAGCGGCCGGACTCCGCCTTCAACTCGCCTTCTTTTGTTCCGAATTTCTGCGTGAAATAGTTGGCCTGCCGGACAAAAACGCCCCGCTCGTTCTGTTCATCCTTAGTCTCAAAAGGACGCGGTGGAACACCAACTTCCCCTGCGAATTTTTGCGCAAGCTCGTCCGTATATGCATTGTCTTGTGCAATTTTTTTTCTGTGCCCTGCGATTCCGCATGCAAAAATATCTTCTGCCATAATTTACTCCTTCCAATAGCCAGGTTTTAACGGCTTATATATCTATTACCTAGTAATTCTATAGGTAATAGATATATATAATTTTTATTTTTTTTTGTGAAATACAATGTTCTTATAATTGCTTATAGGTAAAATCTATAAGGGCTACGACTCCAAAGCCCGCTTCAAGTCTTCTAAAAGTTCGGTAGCCTTTTCGAGTCCAACGCTGAGACGGAGCAACTTGCCGTTTACGCCGGATTTTTGCCGCAGGGATTCTGGAATCGCATTGTGGGTTTGCGTAATTGGGTACGTTATTAGGGATTGGACTCCGCCAAGGCTTTCCGCAAACTGAATCAGGCGGAATTTTTTGAGTATTTTGGGAACTTTTGCCTCATCATCCACGTAGAATGAAATCATCGCGCCAAAACCGCGGGCCTGTCTTTTTTGTATTTCTAGCTGATTTTTCTCTGCAAGACCTGGGTAAAAGACTTGCTCAATCCCCGGAATTTTTTGAAGTTCCTCCGCAAGAAAGAGTGCGGTCTGACAAGATTTTTCCATCCTGACAGGAAGGGTCTTTATTCCTCGGAGCAGGAGCCAGGAGTCAAAAGGTGACAGGGCAGCCCCCTCGCTCATCGCCTGCAGGCGGAAAAAATCATCTTCCTCTTTTGTTTTGTAGGCTAAAAATCCTCCAATGACATCGTGGTGACCGCCAAGAAATTTCGTTCCTGAGTGGATGATTTGGTCAGCCCCGAAATCCGCCGGGTTCTGTAAATATGGCGACAAAAAGGTGTTGTCAACGCAGAGCTTTCCCCCGTTTTCATGAATCAAGGCTGCGCAGCCCGAAATGTCAGTGATTTCCATCATTGGGTTGGAGGGGGTTTCTATAAATATGGCCTTTGTTTCTAATTGGATTGCCTTTTTCACACTGTCAAGATTCGTAGTGTCAACATAGTCAAAATGAATTCCGTAGCGTTCGTAGACAGAAAAAAGCCGCCATGTTCCGCCGTACAAATCCTCGCTCACCATCACATGGTTGCCGGGCACAAACTGCTTTACCCAGGTTGAGATTGCCGCCATCCCAGAGGAAAAGGCAAGGGCATAAGGGCAGTTTTCAAGGGTCGCAAGGGTGCGCTCAAGCTCCAGCCGGGTCGGGTTGAGTCCCCGGCTGTAGTCAAAGCCTGATGAAAGGCCTAGTTCCGGATGGGCGAAAGTTGATGACAGCACGATTGAAGGGCTCAAGGCTCCTGTTTCAGGTTCACGCGGGGTAAATCCGTGGGTACAAAATGTTTCAATAGATTCGTCCGTTTCCGGACAGGGGGTCGGTGCAGGGGCATGGGAACCTTCCTGACTTATAGTAATACTTTCCATGAGCTCACCTCTCACTTTTGGTTCTTAATTTTATGGATAAATCATAGTAAAATAATAGGTAATTGCATAATCTTATTTTTTTATATTTGCTTATAGAAAAAGCCTATGATTCAACCATGTGGATGCAACCACCATTCAAACTGAGGTAGTGATGTGAAGCACGTAGTCGAACCGGTACTCAGAATGCCGAAAAGCTCTACTGCGGTAGGGATTGGAATGGTTGCGGAGCAAGTGCGGCAGCACCGAGGCGCGGCTAGTCGCCGGAGCCATGGAAAGCCCGGCCGACGCGGTGGTTGAGCCCTATGCAGCACAGCTGCTTCGGAGAGTCGCTAAAAACGCTTTCGCATTTTCTCAACGCTCCCTATGTCGAAACCTGCGGCGGAACCGCCCATATAAAAAAAACAACTGACCATATATTTTTATAGAAATTTTTTTTGCGTTTTGAATATCATTCTGTTATAATTGAATATAACGGAGAGATTTATGAAAAACCGGCGACTCACTTTTAAATTCACGCTGATGTTCGCGGCCTTTACATTTGTCACGCTTGTCGTTTCATCATTTTTTTCATACATCACACAGAATAAGATTTACAAGACCCAGCGCGATGAGAGCATCCATTACATCGCAGACTATCTTGAGAAAAGGTTTTCAGCCGACAAGGACATTTTCCCCAACATGCTGGACTACCTTGTCACCCACTTCAAGGAATTCAAGGTGCCGGAAGATTTCACGGAAAAAGACGTGGAGGCCGGAAAGCTTGAATTCGCCCGTCTCTTCGCTGAGCGTCACCCCGGAAAAGTCCTCGGCGAGGACATCCTGTTCACAGAGCTTGACGATGAGCTGAAACAAATCTACACAATCGCATATCTGGAATTCTACACGATTATGCTTGAGGACGCGGTGAAATAGTCAATATTAGTGCAGTCCCCAAACACCCCTTAAATCAAGCAGCCAG
>CAMOIE010000042.1 GCA_946615905.1 uncultured Treponema sp.
TGATGTAAAGACCCGGATAGAATCCTCCGTCTAAGATTTCATCAAGGTTTTCAAAACCAGTAGAAACACAATCCTTGTTCTGCCGTCTTTCAATATCCGCAATAAAGTCGCCAAGTCCGTTTACTGCAGAGGTCTGATAATAAGCCTCTTCCTCCTTTTGCCGCTTTTCTTCCAGCAGATTAAGAACATTATTTTTTGCATTCAAAACTGACTGAACAAAGGTGTCCCTGTCTCCAACCAAGGCTTCATTGGCATCCTTGAATCCAAAAGTAATGTCGGCCTCTACAAAGTCTATCTGAATCTTTGTAAGTTCTTCAGAAAGCTTTGCTTCCCCTGCCCTACCCGCTTCGTCATTATCCAGTGCCAGGATCAGCGGATACTTTGGTCTGTTTGATTTTAAGAACTCAATAAAGCGTAAGTTACTGCTGGAACCCAAAGCTACAGCAATTCCTCCGGCTTCAATGATGCTTAGGGCATCAAACTCCCCTTCCACAACAAAAACTGGCTGCTCAGCAAGTGGAATAGCTTTTAAGTTAAAGAGCTCAAACTGTCCTTTCGGTTTTAGGTAGCGCTCTTTTTTGTCAGCCTCCCAGGTTGCCCGTGCATTGTAGCTGAAATCTCCTGTAGGAATTACAAAGCGGCGTTTTTCTTCCCAGTAGCCAAGATTGTATGCATCAACCGTAGCTTTAGAGAGTCCCCGCTTTTTCCAGTAATCAGTTTTTTCAACTGCTGCATGACACTTTTCGAAAAACTCCGTAAGGTTTTCCCGATTTTCGTTCTGAGACTTTTTGTTTATGTCAATTTTAGTTGCAGGCTTCGCCGCTGATTCTGGTTGAGGAATGAATTTTGAAGAAGTGCCTATGCTATCCTTGGCAGAAGCTGATTTACGGCTTTTCCCGCCCAAGTCAACACTGATGTCGAACATTTTGTAAACATGTTCAAAAAGATCTTTGCCGCTTAATCCAGTTTCAAGGCTTACAAGGTCAAAAATGTCATAATCTACACCACATGAAAAACAATGGCATCTGTTGCGTTTTGAATCAAAAGACATACTCGGATGCTTGTCTTCATGAGCTGGATTTAAACATGAGAAATTTGTTGATGTGCTGATACCTTTAGCGTTAAGATATGCCTTGAGATTCGTCTTGGCATATTCCTTAGCTTCTTCTGGATTCATCTGGTCCCCACCCAAAACCCAATAGAACTAATTTTTTCTTAATGCTAAGTTATAACGGCTATGACATATATTCAATATGTCAGCCTCTAAATTTAATATAGCTCTTTAAAAGCTATATATAAGCTCTTAGGATTTTTCTACTTTATCTAATTCTATAATCTACAAGAATTTAGCACATCTGCATTTCCACGCAAAATATAACAAATTCCACCTAAAATAGTCCAAATTCCACCTAAAATATAACATTTTCCACGCAATTTATGACTTTATGCTGAATTTTCCCACGCAAAATATGACAATTTTTACCTCTGTAAGGCTTGTTTTTGTGTCATTTTCATCATAATTTTGCTGAATTTTGGCCTGAATTTTTCCCGGGACAGAATAAAAGGCGAAAAAAATCAATAAAATGAGACGGAAAATTTAAAAAACTAAGGCTTTTTACAGGATTATTGCCTTTTTTCAGCCTTAAGAATTCCAAATTTTCCCACGTAAAATATGACTTTTTGCCATGAATTCCTGACCTCCTTCATTCGTTTCTACATGAAGAATTTTTTAGCCTTTCTGACTGCAATTTTTTGAATTTTTAAGGCATTTTCCCACTCAAAATATAACTTTTTGATGGCAGAAAATGCCTTTTTCCCACGTAAAATATGACTTTTTTTAGGAATTTTGCAAGGATTTTCCACGTAAAATATGACTTTTCTTCAATAGAAAATCATTTTTCCACGCAGATTATTCCTTTCAGTCTTTTACCTCTCTCTCCAGCTTACTGGCCAGAACCTTGACTTTTGCACGCTCTGCAATCTCTTCCCTTTTTTTAATGGTGCTTTCAATCTTGTTTTTCTTTGTTTTTGCAAGGTCATCAAAATATTCCAGGTATTCGTTGTGAAGGGAAATTTTTGCGTAGCCTTCCTCAAGAAATTCTATGATGTTTCCGTTCGAGTTGAAAATCGGCTCGATGACAATGTCTCCGTTTTCCATTTGCGAGATTTCTGAGATTGCATTGAGGATTGGCTCCTTGATGTCTCGTCCGGGGTTTTTTGTGAGTTTTTCGTCCGGCAAATCCAGAATTTGCTGCATGGTTTTAAAGCTCATGTTGAAGAAGCCGTTTTTTCCGATGTCGTTAAGGCGTTTTCGAGCCAGCATGACTATGTTGAGCAGAGTGTCGGCCGCGTTGTCGGAAAGGGAGAAATATGTCTTTGGCAGGATTGAGAAATATTGAAGGGCAAAGACTTCCCAGTTTATTCGCTTGTTCAGGAAGATTTCGACGATTCCGTTTTTGATGTGGGCGCCGGTGAAGAGAACTTCGATTCCGCTGTCTGTAATCTGTTTCATGTCTTTTTTATCCCGGACAATGCCCTCAATTTTTATGCTGGTGAGAGGATTTTTTGCCTGATTGAATGCCTGCCGTGCGGTTCTCAGGGTCTTGTAGCAGCCCAGGTCAACGAAGTCCTCCAGAGGAAATTTTATGCTGATGTCCTGGGAAAGATTTTCCGTGACATTTTCCTTGCTGAGTTTTACCAGCGTGTATGTGAGGATTTTTTTGAGAGGTTTGTTTGCCTTGGTAAAAAGGTCGATGTTATCAAGGTGAATCGTCGTTTCTGTGTTGTCGGTTGAATATTTTACCCGCTGGCTTAAATTTTTCTGGGTTCCGTCCGGGGGCGTGAAGAATTCCAGCTGGCTTGAGTGACTGTTGCTTTCAAGTCGGTTGGCAAATGTTTCAAGATTTCCGGCATGGCTTACCACATTAATCATTGTGTTTGAGGCCGGACTGTTTGGAAAACTGAAGAATTTGCTCTTGTCATCAGCGTTTTTGATGTTTCCCTTTTTGGAGGTCTCCGGCAAGTTGTTTTTGTTTTCGTCCATGGATTTTGTGCTCCTAGTAAAGACCTATATCAGAGAAATGAACAAGTCCTTTTTTCTCCTGCTGCTCAAGATATTTGATTGCAATCTTGATTCCCTTTGAAAGGGACACTCCGTGCTTCATAAAATATGACTTTAAGGCTTCTCGCTCCTTTTCTGTCGTGCGGACAACAATCTGTGTTGCCTTGATTGCCCTGGAAACCGGAATCTCGTCTTCTATGCTGATTTCTGAAGAATCGAATTCATCTTCCATGCTTGATGTCGGATCTATTTCCGTAACAGGCTCTGCCTTTGTTTCGATTTTTACAGGTTGGCTGGCCGTTGGAGAAGTCGCTGTTGATGCTGCTCCTCCGATTGGCTTATCAAAAGCATTCAAAAAATCCATGTCAAAAGTGTTTTTAGCTGGCTGTACTTTCTGCATTGTTCTATCTCCTAAAAACTGCCCTAGCCTACTTTAAGGCCTCTGCGATTTCAGAAAGAGAGGAAAGGGTTTCTTTTTTGGTTCCTGCCATTGCCTGCACCGGTACTGAAGTTGTCTGGGCTTTTCTAAAGCCGGTATCTGTCGGAATGACGAAAATCTTGTAGCCGCTGGGCTCCAGTGCCTTATACTGGGCTACAAGGTCACGGCACTGGGCAATGGCGTTGTTGTTTTCATTCAGAATCAATTTTTGAAGGAAGGGTTTGCCCTTTACGCTTACGCCATAGCAGTTGTCGTAGCGCCTCTTCATTGCCTCCAGGTTTGTCTTGAAGTTTTTGAGTCCGTCGTAGCTGAAGCGGTCAAGTTTAAGAACGTTGATTACTTCGTCGCTGGCAATAAAGCAGCTTTCTTCAAGAGCGCCAAAGGCCGGGGAAGTATCGATTACGCAGTAGTCAAAAGCGGCAGAAAGTTCGTTCTTAAGCTGTGCCAGCTTGAACTGCTCTTTCTGGGCGATTGTTTCCTGATATGTTCTGAGTCCGCCGTCGATTCCGGCTGTAGGAATGATAAAAAGATTTTCGACTTGTGTTGGCTGAATTACGTCTTTGATTGTGCATTTGTCTGAAAGAACGTCAGAGAGTTCATATTCCAGTTTTGGAAGGTTCATCCAGTCTGTGGTATTTCCCTGAGGGTCGGCGTCGATTAAGATTGTTCGTCCGAGTTTTGCAAGTTCAACAGCAAC
>CAMOIE010000043.1 GCA_946615905.1 uncultured Treponema sp.
CCGGTGATGACGGCAAGCTCACGCCAGGTGCCCGCGAGGCTCGTCTTTTCTGCGTCCGAGTAGAAGGAGATTTTTATCATGTACACGCCCGCGGGCACATTGCTGAGGCTGTAGGTTACGGTGTGTGCAACCTTGTCCAGCGTGATTCCGTCGCTTGACTCTGTGTAAGCTGTCGCAGTCTCCGTGCCGGTGTCCGGGTCGTAGGCAAAGAGCGTTCCGGCCGCCTCCTCCACGGAGTTCAGGCCCGCCTTTGACCAGTCAAGGCTGAAAGCGAGCGAGCCGGTTCCGCTCAGCTTGCTTTCGTCCCAGGAAATGGTGAAGGACAGCTCATTGTCTCCAGTCGTTATGGTCTTGTCGGAAAGCGTCCCGGTAAAGACCGTGCCGTCTTTCTCGGCCTTGAGCGTGAAGCTCCATTTGCCTGTCGTCACGGGAATCAGTGACTCTTTGAGTTTCGCAAGGCTCACGCCGGAGACGAGCGTCTCTTCGCTTCCGCCCTCTTTTGTTCCTTTGAGCGTGTAGGTGAACGAGTCCGTCACCGCACTTTCGTCAATTGTCGGCAGGGCCGTCCTCGCCGAAGCCTCCTTCGCCTGCGCGGCAAAGCCCTCCGTCTCCGCAGTCACGCGCAGGAAGGCCCCCGCCGCGCCGCCAGAGGATGAGTCCGAGTCATTCTCCTGCTGAACAATGTCGCTGCAGCCCGCAAGCAGGAGCAGCCCTGCCGCGAGCAGAAGTATAATTTTACGCATAGATTTCCTCCGTAAAAGTTTGTTTTCATGCAGGGAAGCCGGGGCTTCCCAACAAGAGACCGCAAGAAGACCTGCGGCCTCATACCCCGAAAAATCGGGCTAAAAATTTAATAGTCAAATCCGCTCCACTTCGTTGCGCTAGTTGAAAGCCCGGACAGCGCAGACCGAAACCATATCGGACTTCCAGCCTTGGCCGAGAAAGCCCGAATTGAAACCGCCCACCGACCCTAAAGGGACGTCCCACGCATTGATGTCGGCGGATGCGTCCTGACTGGACGACCAATACCATTTAGCAGATATTTGTGTACCACCAATCTTTTGTATACTATTGTTCACGACAGCCTTTGCCTTGTGAAGGGCGCACACCTCCCCTATGCTCGGCATGTACCATAAGCTCTCGTATGATGTTCCAGTAAGATTCGCGGTCGCTGCGTATCCCTCAATCCATGCCCATGCGGGGTAGTTCGCCTCGCTATAGTCCGAGACTGCCCCCTTCAATTTCGCAAGGCTTCCGCTTCCGTCATTTGCTCCGTTTCCGCTGAACGTGGCATCGTCGGCATTGCTTCCGCTCGTTTTCGTAGCCAGCAGGGTCGTTATCTTATTGGTGTAGCCGTTCGTATCGGTTTGCGCCCATGCAAGGTTCTCCCCCTGCACAAGCCCCACGCCGAGTGTTTTCGCTCCGAGCGTGTCGCTTGCACTTCCAGCGTAGAAAATGACGGCGACCGCTTTTGCTTTCTGCTCCTCGGTAAGGGTAAGGTCTGCCGTGTAAGGGGTAGCAGAGCCGTCGTTGAAGACGATGTCGCCCACTGCGTCCGGCTTGGCTTTTGTTCCGATAGCCGTTGCCTTTGGAGCATCCGCGCCGCTAAAAGCCCGGACAGCGCAGACCGAAAACGAATCGTGCTTGTAGATGCCGCCGATAGTGCCCGCACTGAAACTGCTCACCGACTCAAAAATGATGCCCCACGCGAAATTGTTCTCGTTTGCTTTCTGACTGGACGAAAAATAAGAAGTAGCAGACGTTTGTGTACCACCAGTCTTTTGCATGCTGTTGTTCACATCATTCCTGGCCTTCCAAAGGGCGCACAGCTCCCCTATGCTCGGCATGTACCATCCGCTCTCGTATGATGTTCCAGTAAGATTCGCGGTCGCTGCGTATCCCTCAATCCATGCCCATGCGGGGTAGTTCGCCTCGCTGTAGTCCGAGACTGCCCCCTTCAATTTATCAAGACTTCCGCTTCCGTCATTTGCTACATCTTCGCTGAACACGGCATCGCCGGCAAGGCTTCCGCTCGTTTTCGTAGCCGACAGGTCCGTTATCTCATTGGTGTTGCCGGTCGTACCGGTTTTAGCCCACATCAGGTTCGTCCCCTGCACAAGCCCCACGCCAAGCGTTTTTGCTCCGAGCTTGTCGCTTGCACTTCCAGCGTAGAAGATGACCGCTATTGCCGCCGCCTTCTGCTCGGCGGTAAGGGTGAGGTCTGCCGTGTAAGGGGTAGCGGAGCCGTCGTTGAAGACGATGTCGCCCACTGCGTCCGGCTTGCTTTTGGTTCCGATAGTCGTTGCCTTTGCCGTAAAGTAGCCGGGAGCATCCGTGCCGCCGTCGATGCGGGCGTAGGTGGCAGAAGTCTTGTTGTTTTCATCGTAAGTCGTGCCAGACTCGCCTACAAGGCTCGTGCAGCCCAAAAAACAATACTCACCTGAATTGACATTGGTAGTTACAAATGTGTCTGAAGCATAAATTGTTTTAAGAGAAGAGCATTCCAAGAACATTCCATGCATATTTGTAACGGAACTCGTATTAAAACTGCTCAGGTCAAGGCTTTCAAGAGCAGTACATCTCTCGAACATTTCATACATACTTGTAACGGAACTTGTATTAAAACTGCTCAGGTCAAGGCTTTCAAGAGCAGTACAGCCATAGAACATGTAATTCATATTTGTGACTTTGCTCGTGTCAAAACTGTTCAGGACAAGGCTTTTAAGAGCAGTACAGTCTCTGAACATTCCATACATATTTGTAACGGAACTCGTATTAAAACTGCTTATGTCAAGGCTTTCAAGAGCAGTACAGTTACTGAACATACCATCCATCGTTTTAACATTGCTCGTGTCAAAACTGTCGCCCAGATCAAGGCTTTCAAGAGCAGTACAGCCATAAAACATTACCCCCATATTTGTAACAGCAGTCGTATCAAAACTGCTCAGGTCAAGGCTTTTAAGAGCAGAACAATTGTAGAACATACTGTCCATATTCGTGACTTTGCTCGTGTCAAAGCCGTTTATTTCAATAGAAGTCAAATACTTCATCTCACTGAACATATATGAACTGTTTTCGTTCATCTTCAAGGAAGTGCAGCTGGCAGGAATGTAGTAGTAAATGGTTTCGCTGATTGAATCATACCAGACCGGGATTTTTTTGTTTGTGTCAAGATACTCAGTGGCAGAAGCATTTCTCGTGCTGCTCCTTTTAAACTTCTTGGCAGAGCTACTCAGACTGTATTTTAGTATCCCATTAATCTGTTCGCCTGTTTTAAGCGTGTCATCGAAAGGTGTTGTGTCCTCAAATATCGCGCTTACCGTCACAGTGCCTTCCGGCATGGTGAACGTCCACTTTGTGGTGTCTTCTGAATCCTGCGAGAGGGATACCGAAGAAGAAATGTCCTCATCGCTTGCATTCTTAATTGCGATTGACCCTGCATAACCAGTATCCGGCGTTACGGTGAGCGTTACCGTCTCTCCCGCGACCGCAGAGGCTGGTTTTGCTGTGACAGTGCCGTGCTCGATTCCGCCTGCGACAGTTACGCTGTAGACTACCTTAGGAGAGCCAACGGTAAGCTCGCCGGTGTCGCTTACGCTCACATTGTAGGTCACT
>CAMOIE010000044.1 GCA_946615905.1 uncultured Treponema sp.
CTGCTTCAAGAAAAGTCTAATAGCCGTAGTGATATCCAGTCCGAGTGATTCAAATTATACAAATCTAATTCATTTTCAATGCAAATGCAATACATTTGACCGTTAATTTGTGGATTTGGGACCGATTTCGGCCATTTATCTTCACTCATCTTTCCTCCCTCCACCTACATGCATAAAAAGGCGGGGTTTCAATTGTTATACACTGTGTGCGAAAAGTCGTTGGCTCTGTCGGGCTAAACTGTACACTTGTGCCCGGCTAGCAAAAAATCCTCAATCCGTAAGCCCTTCCAAAACTGTTTTTCGGCTGCATGACCGATGTTTTTACGCTGAAATGACCGTTCGGCGGTCCGCAGCGTTTCCGTAGCCGTACAGAATGACTGGACAGAGCCAAAGAGTCTTTCTTTGGGGATTATCAAGAAATACTTGACGAGTTCGGCGTCCAGCTGCGTACCGGCAACATCCTTGATAATCTGGAGTGCGTCTTCGTGTATCTTGGGCGCCTTATACGAGCGACGCATGGTGATTGCCTAATGAACCCAAACGAATACAATATGTTCTATACAACAATACGCCAAAGTCTTTTCGCGATACGACTATTTCTTGGAAGTTGGTGTATCGCGACGAATATGGCCGTGGCGATACACTTGACATGACAACGAAATTTAAATAATTTGATAAAAAAGTCGTTTATGAAATGTCTGTCGCTTCCTGTTTCCGTAATCCTTTTGCTTGCAGGTCTAGCTTTTGCCCATGAAAGCAACCACCGGGGCAACCGCAGTATTTGCGGAATGACTTCAGTCTGGTTCTATGATAACGACGAAGAAGCTCAGAAAAAGATGGCTCAATCCCAGAAGCGTGAAGATAGCTTTGTCAAGTATGCGAAAAAGTTCTACCCAAGAGCAAAGACTAGGCTGAATACTGTGCAAGACGCATCGCAGAACGCACCAGTTTTTGGCTCTATCGTCAAGAAAAAGATTCTTGACAAGGATATCGAAGATGTTTTTCCAGAATATTCCGAGTCGTTTGCGAAATGGTGTAATGATAAAAAACAGGAATATAAAGCGAATGTCGCCAAGGCATCGTTAGAGACGCAGGAAACTTTTGAAGATTATAACGAAATTTCTACAGGATTCGGTTCACAATGTTTTCTGCTGCATATGGTGATTGACGTTAAACAGAAATATGATGTCGAAACGAAAAAATGGATTGCTCCATCACCTGAAGAAAAACGCAAGACATTTTTTAAGTTCCTTTATCGGGGAGCATCTGCGGAAATCGATTCTGCGAAATCAGATTCTGCCGTTGCATTATTTGAAAAGGATTTTTTTCTTCCAGGGCCTACAGGAAACCGCATTTTCTTTGATGACGGCTGGACTCCCGCGCTTACGAAGAAGGAATTATTGTCCGTCAGCGACTCATTTGGGGATTCTTTGGCGTTTGTCCCTTTTCAGGTTGGCGGCCCGCTTCCTATAAATAAAAATTTGAGCCTGAAAAAGAAAATTTTAACCCATTTGGAAAATGGTGAATTTGATTCTATTCCGCCGCTGATAGACGAAAGCATGCACTATGCCGATACGGTGCATTTTCTTTTGTATAGACAGCTGTATTCCGAAAAGGAGTATTACGGCCTTTCGTTCTTGACTCGCCGATTCGATATGATTCTGAATAGAGACCGTAGCCGTTATTACCGCCCTGAAACGGTGGTTATGCATCGCCCATTAAGTAAAATCGATAAATGGATTTACGAAAATCTTGGCAAGCATATCGACCAGACCCGTCTGGATTCGGCGCTTATCATTGCCAATTACAGCCGCCGTGCAGACTATATTATTCGCGAACAATACGAAAGATTCAAGGAACGGCACTTGCCTAACCGTTCGGGTGTTGTCAGGTACGTAAGGGATAGCGACGTGAAAGCCGTGGAATATGAAGTAAAGTTACCCAAGAACAAGAGGTGATAGGGCGTTGAAAATAAGTTATTTTTATAATATGAAGCATCTGCCTGTAGTTCGAATATTTCTTCTAGCGGTCCTGTTGTTCCTTGTCGGGTGTGCGGATGATAATTCGTCTGCACCCGAAGAAGATTCTCGCTTCAAGATGGAACTGGGAGAATTTACCTATGGTGAGTTCAAGGTTCGTACTCCCGCGTATCCTGTTTTTGAACATGTTGGCAATGGATATGACATTCTTGCCATTGGCAACAGCCCAAAAGGCCGCGTAATGCGGCTTGAGAAATCTCCGTGCAGCGGTGCCGACACTTCTTGGTTTGGTCTAATTTTTAGGGCTTTCTGCAACGGAGTCCCTTGCGAAGGGTATCCTGCTCAGACTATAAACTTCTATCCATTTGAAGGAAGTTATCAGACACTTGTGAACGCTCCTTCAAACGAAGATTATGACGCTGACAAAGATGGTCGTTTGCTTGTTTTTACTGCAGAAATTGATAAGGCAGGATTCTACAAGGACGTTCAAGTGGTTGCGATGCCCCAAAATGCTGAATTGCGTGTAGAAAAAATTACTTGTAAATTCCCTATTCCAAAAGTTGATGTCTCGGATACGTTAACTGTTAAAAACGCGATGTCTTCCGGTTTGATGGGCGGATTGTTTAATGAAAACGGTGTTTTTTGATAAAGACCTATGAAAATAAAAATTCTTTTTTTTATTGTTATCTCTTTGGAACTTCTTATCGGGTGCAATGATTCCGCATCCAGTTCGGCGGAAGAAAAGAACCCAACGCTATATACTTCGGTGGTTCTTGGAAAGTGTGCGGACGCTTCCTCATCCAGTTCGTCGGATATTGAGAAGATGATTTCGTCGCTAATTGTTGGTTATGATGAACATTCAGCTGTTTATTTAGGCGATTGCAGAGGTTGCTTTGACTTGACTCTTTACGCTTTAGATTATTGTGACGTTTCCGCTGATGTAGCTTTAGATTTTGTAGATGATACTCTGTTTATTTCTTATGTAAATGTGCAAGAGGCTTCCAAGTGCACCTGTTATTCCTCCCATGATTTCAAGGTTCCATCAGTGAATTATAGGTATGTCAAATTTAATGAACAAGTTTTTAATGTTGTTGCATCGAACATAAGGGTTGTCTGCTCAAATAAAGGGGATTATAAAGAAGGTTATTGTGTCGAGAACGGACCGACGCATTTGTAATTGTGATTCTGCGTTAGGGATAGTGACCCCTTGGGGACAAGACTCGCGGAGCGAGGCTTGGTTGC
>CAMOIE010000045.1 GCA_946615905.1 uncultured Treponema sp.
CCCCTCTGGAGTTCTTATGAAAGTAAAAGAGAATCTTTTCAAATATCTTTTTCTTCTCTGCTCAATATTCAGCATTTTCTCCGTCCTTCTTATCTGTCTTTTCCTGTTTGTCAATGGACTGCCTGCAATACATAAAATCGGTTTTGCAGACTTTCTCTTAGGCACAAAATGGAAGCCCGCAAACAATCTTTACGGCATTTTCCCGATGATTGTGGGAAGCCTTTATGTTACCGCAGGGGCACTGATAATCGGGCTTCCGGTAGGACTTATGACTTCCGTTTTTCTCTCAAAGTTTTGTCCTGCATGGCTGCATAAAATATTAAAATCGGCCATAAATCTTTTGGCAGGAATTCCCAGCGTTGTCTACGGATTTTTTGCGCTGATGATTATCGTGCCCTTTGTGCGCGACATTTTTGGCGGAAACGGCTCTTCAATTTTGTCAGCATCTCTTTTGCTTGCCATGATGATTCTGCCTACAATCGTAAGCGTTTCAGAAAGTTCTCTGAATGCAGTTCCTCAAAATTATTACGAGGGCGCAAGGGCTTTGGGGGCAAGTCATGAACGGAGCGTATTTTCCATTGTAGTTCCTGCCGCAAAAAGCGGGATTATGGCAGGTGTCATTTTGGGAATCGGACGGGCAATTGGAGAAACCATGGCGGTGATTATGGTCGCGGGAAATCAAGTCCGCCTTCCAGATTCAATTTTGAAGGGAGTGCGGACTCTTACGGCAAACATCGTAATTGAAATGGGCTATGCCGCAGATTTGCACAGGGAAGCCCTGATTGCAACAGGCGTGGTTCTCTTTGCCTTTATCCTTCTGATAAATCTTACTTTTAATCTTGTAAAAAACAGGGGGCCTGTATGATTGGAAAAAGAGAGCAGGCGTTGCGGGCGGCGTTTGAGCCCGCTAGAGGGGGTAGCGAAAGACACCGGAGCGAGGCTTGCCGAGTGAGGAGACTGGAGCGAGGGGCAGGCGCCCCTTTTGTAAGAATCGCAGTTTATTTTTCTGCCGGCATTACATTGCTTCTCCTGCTTTTTATGATTGGATACATTCTTGTAAAAGGACTTCCTTATTTGTCGCCGAGCCTTTTCAGCCGGGAATACACTTCAGAAAACTGCTCGGTAATTCCGGCTTTGGTAAATACTCTGGTAATGACGCTGCTTGCGCTTTTGATTACCTGCCCGCTGGGGATTGGAAGTGCAATCTATCTTGTAGAATATGCAAGAAAAGGCAAGCGATTTGTAAAGCTAGTCCGAATGACAGCTGAAACTTTAACCGGCATTCCTTCCATTATATACGGCCTTTTTGGGATGCTGCTTTTTGTAGGATTTTTGCACTGGGGCTATTCACTTTTGGGAGGAGCGGCAACGGTGGCAATCATGATTTTACCGACAATCATGCGGACGACGGAAGAAGCCCTGCTTGCTGTTCCTTTGACTTTACGAGAAGGAAGCTTTGGCCTTGGAGCCGGAAAATTACGCACGGTTTATAAGGTTGTCTTGCCATCCGCACTTCCTGGAATTTTTAGCGGAATAATTCTTGCGTCGGGGCGTGTCGTTGGAGAGACTGCAGCCTTGATTTACACAGCCGGAACGGTCGCCCAAATTCCCCAGAATCTTTTTGGCTCGGGGCGGACTCTGGCAATTCACATGTATGTGCTCAGTTCCGAGGGGCTTCACACTGGAGAAGCCTTTGCCACCGCGGTCGTGCTGCTTGTGATGGTGGCGGGGATAAACGCGCTGGCGGACTTTGCGGCGGGGAAGATGGGAGGAAAAAATGGAAGCAAATGAAAAAATCAGAATTCAAAATCTGGATTTATACTACGGGGATTTCCACGCCCTCAAAAACATAAATCTTGAAATCAGGGAAAAGCAGATTACCTCGTTTATCGGGCCAAGCGGCTGTGGAAAATCTACTTTGCTAAAATCCATAAACCGCATGAACGATTTTGTTCAGGGATGCCGCATCACGGGGGAGATTTTTCTGCGGCAGGAGGAACTGATTGAGTTGAAGGACGGAAAAAAGGAGCGGCTGAACAAGCTTAATTCCTGCAACATTCTTGACCCGAAAATCGATGTGAACCTTCTGCGGAAAAATGTGGGCATGGTTTTCCAGAAGCCTAATCCTTTTCCCATGAGCATTTACGACAACATTGCCTACGGCCCCAGGACTCACGGAATCAAAAAACGGGCCAGGCTTGACCAGATTGTAGAAGAAGCCTTGCGGAATGCTGCCATCTGGGAAGAGCTTAAGGACAAGCTGAAAAAAAACGCTCTGGAACTTAGTGGCGGTCAGCAGCAGAGATTGTGCATTGCCCGTGCTCTTGCACTTCAACCGGACGTACTTCTGCTGGACGAGCCGACAAGTGCCCTTGACCCGATTTCCACATCAAAAATTGAAGACTGCCTTTTGAAGCTCAAGGAAAAATACACCGTCGTGATTGTAACTCACAACATGCAGCAGGCGGTCAGAATCAGCGACAGGACGGTTTTCTTCCTGCTTGGAGAAATTATTGAGGAAGGCGAAACCCAGCAGCTTTTCAGCAGGCCTAAAATGAAAAAGACGGAAGACTATATCACCGGAAGATTCGGCTGAGCGGTGGAAAGCGCCTTTGTATAACGGAGGAAAATATGCGTGAAAGATATGAGAAAGAACTGCGGAAATTGAACAGCTTAATTATCAGCATGGGAAAGATGATTGAAATTGCCATTGAGAGTTCCATGATTGCTTTGATGGGACGGGATGTGGATGCAGCGCGCGAGGTTGCAAAGAACGACGAGGCGATAAACGAGATGGAGCGGGAAATTGAAAGCCTCTGCCTGAAGCTTTTGCTCCAGCAGCAGCCGGTAGCCGCGGATCTGCGTCATATTACAGCCGCACTCAAGATGATTACAGACATGGAGCGAATCGGCGACCATGCGGTGGATATTGCAGACCTTGTCCTAAAAGTGCCGGACTGCAAATACGGAAAGATGAA
>CAMOIE010000046.1 GCA_946615905.1 uncultured Treponema sp.
GCAAATCAAATGGAAGATTCAATTCAGGAAATTGGCGGTCAGATTGACCAGTTCAGGGTATAAAAGAATCATAACTAAGCCGCTCCTTAATGCATGGGGCGGCTTTTTTTTGAAAATCGACTCCCTTCCGCGACTTAGGCGTAGCCTTCGTCGAGACTCGCCTAAAAGGGGATGTCTAATAAGTATATGTCATTGCCATGCTCGACACGGCAATCTATTGCATTATAAGCAAATAGATTTTCGGGTCAAGCCCGAAAATGACAGTTTTTGAACTTTTTGGACACCCCCTTTTTTTTCTTCGAAAACGGCTCCCTTCCGCGGTTCAGGCATAGCCTTTACCGAGACTCGCCTAAAAACTTCCATTGGAAGTTTTTTTTCTTCGAAAACGGCTCGCTACCCATTGACATAGTAGGTAATAGAATGTATATTATAGATACCTACTAGCTTAGTAGGAATTAAAAAAAGGGCGTTGCGGGGGGCGGTTCAGGCATAGCCTTCACCGAGACTCGTCTACAAACTCGTCTCACGAGTTTGTTCGCCTAACGGCGACCGTTTCCCTACCCCGCAGAAGGGGTAGCGGCCAACGAAGTGGACGCGCAGGGGAAGGCTTTCCCCTCCTTGAGGCCAAAAGGAGAAAAATTATGGCAAATAAACTTCATTTCGAGACATTACAGCTTCACGTTGGACAGGAACAGGCAGATCCGGCAACGGACGCACGTGCAGTTCCTATTTATCAGACAACTTCGTATGTTTTCCACAATTCAAAACATGCGGCGGATCGATTTGGTTTGGCAGATGCCGGAAATATTTATGGTCGCTTGACAAATTCAACACAGGACGTGCTTGAAAAGAGAGTTGCGGCTTTGGAAGGCGGCGTTGCGGCTCTTGCGGTTGCTTCGGGTGCGGCTGCAATCACATACACGATTGAGGCACTGGCTCAGGCCGGAGACCACATCGTTGCGCAGAAAACAATCTATGGTGGCACATACAACTTGCTCGCTCACACTTTGAAAGGCTACGGAATTGAAACAACTTTCGTGGATGCTCACAATCTTTCGGAAGTTGAATCAGCAATCAAACCGAACACAAAAGCAGTTTATCTTGAAACTTTGGGCAATCCAAACTCCGACATCCCGGACATCGATAAAATTGCTGAAATTGCACACAAGCACGGTCTTCCGCTCGTAATCGACAACACTTTTGGAACACCGTACTTGATTCGCCCGATTGAGCATGGAGCGGACATCGTTGTTCACTCAGCGACAAAATTTCTGGGCGGACACGGAACGACTTTGGGCGGAATTATCGTGGATTCTGGCAAATTTGACTGGAAAAAGAGCGGAAAATATGCTCCGATTGCGGCGCCAAATCCAAGCTATCACGGAATTTCTTTTGCGGATGCTGTTGGACCTGCCGCTTTTGTAACTTATATCCGTGCAATTCTGCTCCGAGACCAGGGCGCGACAATCAGCCCGTTCAATGCATTCCTTCTTTTGCAGGGCGTTGAAACTTTGTCACTCCGGCTTGATCGGCACGTTGAGAACACTAAGAAAGTCGTTGAATTCTTGAAGAATCATCCGAAAGTTCAGAAGGTTAATCATCCGTCGCTCGCTGACCATCCAGACCATGCTCTTTACCAGAAGTATTTCCCGAATGGAGGTGCCTCAATCTTTACGTTCGAGATTAAGGGCGGAAAGGATGCTGCATGGGCTTTCATCGACAACCTCAAGATTTTCAGCCTGCTCGCAAACGTTGCGGACGTTAAATCGCTTGTAATTCACCCGGCCACAACAACTCATTCTCAGCTCACGGAAGCCGAACTTGCTGACCAGGGAATCACTCAGAGCACAATCCGTCTTTCAATCGGCACCGAGCATGTTGATGACATCATCGCTGACTTGGAAAATGGTTTTGCGGCTGTGAAATAAGCACGATTATCGGGTCAAGCCCGATAATGACAGTCGTGTGTCATTGCCGTGCTAGACACGGCAATCTTTGTACCATTTTAAAATCCTTCTTCGCAATACAAATCCACTTCTTAAAAGTACTATACATCTGCCCCCCCCCCAGTGCCTATTTTTAATAATAGTTCATTTCTTGCGCAGACTTTTGCCTTGTTGTAAATATGCGCGATATGGTTTTCGATTGTGCGCACAGAGAGACCGAGTTTTTTGGCAATGTCCAGATTTGAGAGACCGCCCTGAATATTATCGAAGACAACCCGCTCGCGTCTTGTGAATCGCTTGTAAATTGTTTTGATTTCGTCCGCTTGTTCCTGAAGGTATGGCTGAATGTAAGTTTCGCCAGACATAAGAGAATCAATTGCTTCGAGCAGAATGTGCTTTTCGGCGGTTTTTGAGATGAACCCCGCAGCTCCATACTTTTCGGAAATTGCTTTGAGTACAAAACTTCCTCTGTCCAAGTCAGTGAAGACAAGACTTTTTATATTAAGACCGGAATTTTTGATTGCCGAAAGAATTCTCATGCCGTTTTCGTTTTTGAGCTCACCGAGTTTACGGAAATTGATTCCGACGATTGCAACGGCCCTTTCGCCTTCTTCGATGTTTGCATAATTTATGAGCTCAATTGCTTCTTCGACTGAACTTGCCTTGCCTCGAATTGTAAAATCCTTCCGTGAGGAGAGCCAGGAACAGATTCCTTCCATGACAATCGGCTCTGACTCAAAAATATAAATTAATTTCTCCATAATCTCTATTTTTAAAAGAAAAATGTAAGAAAAGCAAGAAAAATCTTATTTTTTTTACAGAAAATGAGTAGAACACGCATGTTTTTCTCTGTGTTCAAACTTAAACTACTTTGAAGTCTCTGTTAGAGATAATAAAAAGTTTTCATAAAAAAGGAGATGTTTATGAAAAAGTTATTGCGATTAATTTC
>CAMOIE010000047.1 GCA_946615905.1 uncultured Treponema sp.
TTCCTCTTGCAGGAGTAACCCTTGTCCTTTTGCCTCCGCCATGTTGTTCAAAACCTTGCTGTGCTTAATCAGAGCGACGCCCTCGAACTCGTCAATCAGACTGTTGCCGCAAATTATATTGCAGTGTTGTGGTAAAGTAAAGTTGTAACGAAAGTGGCTAAATGAAAGGAGAAGAAAAATGCCACAAATGTACAACGAAGAATTTCGCGAGAAAATAGTACGCCTTCACATCCAAGAAGGGCGCACTTATAAAAGTCTCGTCGCCGAATACGGGGTCTCCAAAGCAAGTATTTCCAAGTGGTGTCGTAATTTCAGCAAAGAATGCCAATTCAATCCCTCAGCTCAAAATGATTTGGACACTATGAAGGAGATTCATCGCCTGAAAAAGCAACTTCAAGAGCTCGAAAAGGAAAATTCGTTCCTAAAAAAAGCAGCGGCATTCTTTGCAAAGGAAATAAAGTAGAAATCTATCAATTCATCATGGCAAACAAAGGGGCATTTGGATTACGCTGGTTACTCGAAAAATGCAATGTCTATCCCAATGCCTTCTACAATTTCTTGAAACAGCGCAAGGCAAAACACCGGTTGGAAAAATCACACATACTTGCCCAAATCGAAGAAATTTACCACTCGCACAACGGCGTCGACGGATACAGAAAAATGAAGATATATCTTCAACGACGGCATATCAATTTGAGTCTGCCTACTGTACAAAAATACATGAATGGCGACCTGCACCTTCGAGCCGTCGTTCGCCGTAAGAAGCCCGCATACCAAAAGTCCTCTCCGCACAAAATTTTTCCCGATTTGTTGCAAAGAGATTTTACGACCGAGGGCAAAAATAAAAAATGGGCTACCGACTTTACTTATCTTTATCTGGCTGACGGCTCTTTGCACTATAACTGCACGATAATTGATTTGTATGACAGGAGTGTTGTGGCAAGCATAACCGACAACAAAATGACGACTTCTTTGGCTATTCGTACTTTAAAAGACGCGTTACGGCGTCAGCCGAAAAAAATCTCCGGATTGATTTTGCATTCGGATCAAGGCTCGCAATTTACCTCAAGGGAATTCACCTCTTTTTGCTCCTCGGTCGGAATAATTCAGAGCATGAGCAAAGCGGGCTGTCCTTACGACAATTCTCCCATGGAACGCTTCTTTAATACTTTAAAGACCGAATTTATATATCTTTTTGAGTTCCATTCCAAGGAGCAATTATACAAATCGGTAGAAGAATTTGCGTATGTTTTTTACAATCATGTTCGCCCTCATTCTTTCAACGATTACATGACACCTTTTCAGAAACGTTATTTTTAGCACTCGTTGTTACAATTTCTCTTGACCAGTACACAGTCAAGATTGGGTAAAGGCTTGGGCTTGAAAGAATTTTTGTCGGCAGTCGGTTCGTCGTCAATAACAATCGTGAGCCACAAGCGGAGCTTCGCAATGTCAACCGCGCTGGGTTCTATGTCACAGGCGAAGATAGAATTTTTTATCGTCTCCAGTTTCAAATCATACAGACTGCGCTCAAGCTTTTCGACTTTGCTGAAGTTTAAGTAAGTCGTCAGAACTTCGCGGGCTTTGGTAATTTCGTTTAGCATACCGAGAAGGAACGCTCCGGAACCGACAGCCAAATCAGCGACCTTGACGGCTTGCAAAAATTTATCTAGTTCGGCGAGGCGATTGACATTTTGCGCGGGAGAAAAAATTTCGTCAGCAATCTGCAAGTCGCGATGTTCAGCGAAATTGGCAATGTCGGAGTCTTTGAAATAGTCGCCATACAAAATGAAATTTCTGATTGCATCTTCAGGAATTTTGCTTTTCTCGACGAGATAGCTTATCAGTGTTTCACGGCACATGTAGTGGACAATTTCACGCGGAGTATAGAACGCGCCCTTAGATTTCCTCGTGCCGGAGTCAAGGAGATTTTCAAAAACTTTCCCCAACATCTCAGGGTCAATGGCAACTTCGCGCTCGGTCGGCTCGTCCTCGTTGATTGTGAAGTTGTATCTGTCGAAAATATCAAGAATCCCGTCGGAGTCGCGACCTTTTTCGACTTCGTTGGAAAAGAATTCATTGGGAATAGAAAAGTTATTCTTTTGCCAGTCGTAATTGTCCAGCTCCTCAAAAAGTCCGCCGTTCAAAAATGGAATGCGCAAATTCAGTTGCGGATACAAGTCATTTCGGCGACTTCTATCGACATTCAGTGCAGTATAAAAAAGCGGTTCCAAAACCTCATCAAAGAAATTTTTTCCTGTAGGTTCATTGTCTTGAAAAATTTTTCGCATAAAGTTGGGCGAACCTGTACCCCATGCGGAATCTTTTTCAACGCCGAGCCAGCCTTTTTTCTGCAGGAAGTACAGGAATACAATCTGCCCCAGAAGTTTCTTTGCAAATTGCTCAGCGGTAAAGCCGTGAGTTTCTGATTCGGTCTTGAACTCAAGATTATTTTCCAGATACTCTTTGACTTGATAAAATTTTTCCGCGTACTTGTCAAAGAATTCTTTCGTAACTCTCTCGACACTGAAAGCCTCTTCCAATTCGTCAAGTGTGACATCGGAAGAATCATTTTCAAAAATCGGAAATAGTTGCTGATAAGCCGTCGCGCAGGGTTCGTTTTCCCCGACGAGATAAGAATATCTTTTTGCAGGCGTGATTG